>JAFBAL010000023.1 GCA_019247845.1 Alphaproteobacteria bacterium
CGCTCGATCTCTTCCTTGGAGAGGCCACCGCTGTTCTGGATCGTGACCTTGCTTTCCTTGCCGGTGCCGCGGTCCTTGGCCGAGACGTTGACGATGCCGTTGGCGTCGATGTCGAACGTCACCTCGATCTGCGGCACGCCGCGCGGCGCCGGCGGAATGCCGACCAGGTCGAACTGGCCAAGCATCTTGTTGTCGGCCGCCATCTCGCGCTCGCCCTGGAAGACCCGGATCGTCACCGCGTTCTGGTTGTCGTCCGCGGTGGAGAAGACCTGGCTCTTCTTGGTCGGGATCGTGGTGTTGCGGTCGATGAGGCGCGTGAACACGCCGCCCAGGGTCTCGATGCCCAGCGACAGCGGGGTCACGTCGAGCAGCAGGACGTCCTTCACCTCGCCCTTGAGCACGCCGGCCTGGATCGCGGCGCCGATGGCGACGACCTCGTCCGGGTTCACGCCCTTGTGCGGCTCCTTGCCGAACAGCTGCTTCACCGCTTCCTGCACCTTGGGCATGCGGGTCATGCCGCCGACCAGGATGACCTCGTCGATCTGGTTGGCGGTGACGCCCGCGTCCTTCAGCGCCTGCTTCACCGGGGCCACGGTGCGCTGGATCAGATCGTCGACCAGGGCTTCCAGCTTGGCGCGCGTGATCTTGATGGTCAGGTGCTTCGGGCCCGACGCGTCGGCGGTGATGAAGGGCAGGTTCACTTCCGTCTGCATCGCGGACGACAGCTCGATCTTGGCCTTCTCGGCCGCGTCCTTCAGGCGCTGGAGCGCCAGACGGTCGCTGCGCAGGTCGATGCCGTTCTCTTTCTTGAACTCGTCGGCCAGGTAGTTGACCAGGCGCAGGTCGAAGTCCTCGCCGCCCAGGAAGGTGTCGCCGTTGGTCGACTTCACCTCGAAGACGCCGTCGCCGATCTCGAGCACCGAGATGTCGAAGGTGCCGCCGCCCAGGTCGTAGACCGCGATGGTCTGGCCGTTGCCCTTCTTGTCCATGCCATAGGCAAGCGCGGCCGCGGTCGGCTCGTTGATGATGCGCAGCACCTCGAGGCCCGCGATCTTGCCGGCGTCCTTGGTCGCCTGGCGCTGGGCGTCGTTGAAGTAGGCCGGCACGGTGATCACCGCCTGGGTGACCTTCTCGCCCAGATGCGCCTCGGCGGTCTCCTTCATCTTCTGAAGGATGAAGGCGCTGACTTCCGACGGCGCGAACTTCTTGGCATCGCGGCCCGCGACCCAGGCGTCGCCGTTGTCCGCCTTCACGATCTTGTACGGGACCATGTCGATGTCCTTCTTGGTCATCGGGTCGTCGTAGCGGCGGCCGATCAGCCGCTTGATCGCGAAGAAGGTGAATTCGGGATTGGTGACGCCCTGGCGCTTGGCGGGCTGTCCGATGAGCCGCTCTCCGTCCTGGGAGAAGGCGACGATGGAGGGCGTGGTGCGCGCGCCTTCCGCATTCTCGATGACCTTGGGGGCCGAGCCCTCCATGACCGCGACGCACGAATTGGTCGTGCCCAGATCGATGCCGATCACTTTTGCCATGTTCTCAAGTCCTTCCTTCAAGCGATGGCGTCCTGGCCCTGCAAGAGGCGCCCTCCGGCCCATCCCATTGATTCAATTGGCAAAACCGGCTGAGAGGTTCAATTCCCGCCGGTCCCAAGGGGTATATAGGGACGGTACCTTAAGGCTGCAAGCCGCGAGGGGCGAATCAGTTCAATCGCGCGATCTCATAGTTCAGGACCGCGGCGAAGCCGACCCAGGCGAGATAGGGCAGCATCAGGGCGCCCGCAAGCGCGTCGCGGCGGAAGAACGCGATCGTGGGGGCCAGGATCGCGACCCACAACAGCACGATGTCGATCAGGGCCAGCTCGATCCGGTGCGCGCGGAAGAAGATCAGCGACCAGGCGAAGTTGAGGACGAGTTGCACGATGTAGAGCGCCAGCGGCGCCGATCTCAAGCCCGCCACGCGCCACGCCCGCCACGCGGCGAAGGCCATCAGGACATAGAGCGTCGTCCCGGCGCGGGCCAAATAGCGGAGCCGAGATCAAAGCACTCGGGCCAGCCTCGGAGGCGAAAAACAACGTCAATCCGAAACCTGGGATGACACCGGCCTTCCATCGCGCAACGCACGAAGGGCGCGAACTGCTGCATCGCGAACCTCTGCATCGCGGCTGCTACGCGCCGACTGGAGCGCATCGAGCGCCGAAGGTCCACCCAAGCGAGCAAGTGCCCCAATTAGCGGCAAACCCGCATCGCTTCCGCTCATCAGCACTCGCTTCATCGCGGGGACGGCGGTCGCATCGGACATATAGCTCAAAGCGCGTGCCGCGGCATCTCGATTTGCAAAGTCAACTCCATCGATCGATCGTGCGGCGAACATGTTAGCCATGGCGCGGAGTTTCGATCTGTTGCGCGGCCCGATGCTCACATGTAAATCGGCAACCGGCGGGTCGTCTGCTTTTGGCCCGAATTCCGGATCCAGAGCGACATGTACAGAATAATCTCCAACTTCGTGAAAGCCATTCCATTCGTTCAAGATCAACCGTTCGGAGTAGGTCGCATGGCTGCCAAGTACGTGCTCGCCCAGTGCCTTCACTCCGCCAGACGATAGCCGTACCGACTTCGCCGTGCCATCGGGGCCTGTAATCGTCACACTCAAATTGGTCTTGCCGTTACCGCCTAGATCGATGGCGGACGCCTCGTTTCTCAAGTTCGTAACTTGAAGATCGACGAAAACGGGCTCGCCCAAACCATTGCTGGAAGAAACCGGTTGCGCGGCGATAGTCCAAAGAGTCCGGCTCGGAGGAGTGGGAAACTTATGTCGCGCAGCTGGTTCGGAGGAAACTTGCGCTTCTGCGTTCACAAGCGTCGGATTTGCGTTCTGCGGAGCTTGCGGCGTGCATGTTACTATTTCACTTGGCGCAAACGACGCATGGTATCCCAGCTTTGTGACCGTATATGTCGCGCAGGGTTGGTAATTGGGGCCAGTTTGCTTGACGTCTCGATCGATCACAATTGCCGAGGTGCCGAGGAATTTAACTTCGCCCGCACCGCAATTGTACCAATAGTATTGGTTCGCGCTGAACTGAACCTCTTCGACGATGTAGTCGTCGAAGGTCCCCGTCAAATGATCATCGCCTAAGGCACCGGCTCGTCCGTTGACGGATGCTACAGATGGGTTTGAGACTGCATAATCAAGCCAAGCCGGATCGGGGAAGGTGAATGTGCTGCCCGAGCCGGGGTATGTCACGTGCTCGCCAACCTGACATTGGGCTAAATCCGAAAGGTGTCCTGTTGAAGACTCCCAAGTAACGTTGAAATGAAGAACGCCGCTGCCATAATCCTGGCCCGGACCGATGGTGAAAGCGGTGGGGATTGCCGTTGCCCAAGCCGAGCCAAACACTGCGCAGACGATACTTGAAGCAATTGCGATGAATAGCCTTTGGTTATCCCGCATGGCGAAGCCTCCGAAGTATCGGTCAAGTTCACATGCAACCATGGCAAACTGTCGCGAGTAACACAATTATATTCTTCCTTAGGTTGCTTCCTATGCGAACCGTGCGCGTTGGAATGCGGGCCCAGCACGCATGTCACCGCGAACTGGATCTTGGGGTAGCGCTTGCCCAGCATCGCCATGAACGGGGTCGAGCAGCCGAGACACCTGATAAAATGGTGATCGGCAAAGCCTATGGCTCAGTTCAATCGGGCGATCTCATAGTTCAGGACCGCGGCGAAGCCGACCCAGGCGAGATAGGGCAGCATCAGGGCGCCCGCAAGCGCGTCGCGGCGGAAGAACGCGATCGTGGTGGCCAGGATCGCGACCCACAACAGCACGATGTCGATCAGGGCCAGCTCGATCCGGTGCGCGCGGAAGAAGATCAGCGACCAGGCGAAGTTGAGGACGAGTTGCACGAGGTAGAGCACCAGCGGCGCCGACCTTAGGCCCGCCACGCGCCACACCCGCCACGCGGCGAAGGCCATCAGGACATAGAGCGTCGTCCAGACCGGCGCGAAGATCCAGTTCGGCGGATTGAAGCCGGGCTTGGCCAGCCCCGCATACCAGCCCGCGATCTCGGGCTCGGTGAACAGGCTCGCGCTCAAGCCCACGATCAGCGTGGCGATCACGAAGGCATAGAGCGCGCGCCGTTCGGTCACCGCCGCTCACCCCGCCTGCGCCGCATGATCCGCCAGCACGTCGGCGATGCAGGCGCTGACCTTCTTCGCCGTGGGGATGTCGAGAAATTCGTTCGGACCATGCGCGTTGGAATGCGGGCCCAAGACGCCCGTCACCACGAACTGGGTCTTGGGGTAGCGCTTGCCCAGCATCGCCATGAACGGGATCGAGCCGCCTTCGCCCATGAAGGCGACAGGCTTGCCGAAATGGGCGCTCGAGGCGCGCTTCAAGGAATCCGCGAGCCACGGCGCGAGCGCGGGCGCGTTCCACCCGCTCTGACCGTCCTCGGCGTGGAACTCGACGATGGCGCCGTAAGGCGGGTCCTTCTCCAGCACCTCCTTCGCCTTCTTCGTCGCCGCGACGGCGTCGCAGGTCGGCGGCGTTCGCATCGACAGCTTGATCGTCGAATAGGGGATCAGCACGTTGCCGGCGTTCTCGGGAAGCGGATAGCCCTCCATGCCGGTGACGGCGAGCTGCGGCCGCCAGGTGCGGTTCAGGATCATCTCGGTCACGTCGCCGACCATCGGCTTGGTCGCGCCCGCGAACGGCAGCTTGGTATAGACCTCGTCGCCCAGGATCGCCGCCGCCTGGCGCGCCTGCTCGGCGCGCTCGGGCGGGATTTGCACGAAGAACTCGTCCAAGGTGATCTGGCCGGTGTCGGCGTCCTCGATGCGCGAGATCAGCGAGCGCGCGATGCGGAACGACGACGGCACGATGCCGCTGGCGTCGCCGGAATGCACGCCCTCGGTCAGCACGCGCACGGTGAGATTGCCCATCGCGATGCCGCGCAGCGAGGTCGTCAGCCACAGCTGGTCATAGTTGCCGCAGCCGGAGTCGAGACAGACGACCAGCGACGGTGTGCCGATGCGCTCGCTCAAGTGATCGATATAATAGGGCAGGTCGTAGCTGCCCGATTCCTCGCACGCCTCGATCACGATCACCGCGCGGGCATGCGCGCGGCCCTGTCCCTTGAGCGCCAGCAAGGCCCCGATCGCCGCGAACATCGCATAGCCGTCGTCGGCGCCGCCGCGGCCATAGAGGCGGTCGTCCTTGATCACCGGCTGCCACGGACCCATGCCCTCGGCCCAGCCGACCATCTCGGGCTGCTTGTCCATATGGCCGTAGAGCAGGACGGTATCCTTTCCATTGCCTGGCACCTCGATGAAGATCAGCGGCGTGCGGCCTTCCAGGCGCACCACCTCCAGCGACGCGCCGGGGAGCTTGGCGATCTTCTCGCGCGCCCAGCCCTCGAACATCGCCACGACCTTGTCCATATGGCCGTGCTCGACCCATTGGGGATCGAAGGCGGGCGACTTGTTGGGGATGCGGATGTAGTCGGTCAGCGTCGGGATGATGTCTTTGTCCCAAAGCTGCTCTAGAAAGGCGTCCATAGAGGTCTCCGAAAGGGGCGAGATGTATATCGCAAGCGTCCTGCTGCTCACGCTCATTCTGCCGCTCGGCTCGGTCGCTGTCGACCGCGAGGTTCTGGGCAATGCGCTGCCGGTCATGCTCCTGGTGGGCAAGTGGTTCGCGTTCTGGGCGGGCGGGGTCAGGCTCTTCGTCGCGGGGCTGCGCCAGAGCGTCGAGCCGCGCTTCACGGCCGAGGCCATCTTCGGCATCGCGGGCGAGGCGCCGCTGCCCATCGTGCGCGAGCTCGGCATGGCCGTTGTCGCGATGGGCACGATCGGCATCCTCGCCGTGCTGCTGCCCGACTTCGTGCTGCCCGCGGCGATCGCGAGCGGGCTCTATTCCCTGCTCGCCGGCATCGGCCATGTCCGCCACGGCGGGCGCAACGCGCTGCGCACGGCGGCGATGGCCGGCGACCTCATCGTGGCCGCGGCGCTGCTCTCCTATGTCGGCTGGGCAGCGGCGTCGTATCTGTGACGAAGCGTCTCTGCTTCATCGGCGACTCCCATCTCGCCTGCATCCGCAAGGCGTGGGACGAGACGTCGGCCGACGCCACCTTCTTCGCCCTGCCGGGGCGAGGCATGGCGCGGATCGAGGTGCGCGACGGAACCCTCTCGTCCGGCAACCCGGATGTCGTGCGCACGTTGAAGCTGGTGTCCGGCGGTCTCGAGCGGATCGATGCGGCCTACGACGCCTATGTGCTGCATGCGATGCATCTGGGCACGGCCGTGGCGCTCACCCTGCTGCGCGACATGCGCGAGGTCGGCGCGCCCGCGGCGCTCGTCGGCAGGGCGGACTTCCGCGCCGCCTTGCGCGACGGAATCGAAAGCTCGATCGCGGTGACGACCTTGCGCAAGCTGCGCGCGATCGCCCGGGCTCCGGCGGTCGTGTCGCCCACGCCGCTCGCCGACACGCAATTCGCGGCACTTCGCGCAAGCCTCGTCGAGCGCGGTGCGGCTGCGGCCCTCGCGCGTCTGTTCGCCGAGGAATGCGAGGCGGTCTGCGCGAGCCTGGATGCCCGCTTCGTCCCGCAGCCGCCCGAGACGCTGGACGCGGACGGCCTCGCGACCAGAGCCGAATACGCCCGAGACGCCGTCCGCTTCGCCGACGGTAAACCTTCGCAGGATTCGTCGCATATGAACGCGCGGTACGGTGCCCGCGTCGTGGCGGCCGTGACGGCGGCGCTATAGCGCGGCGACGACCGCGGCATTGTAGATCTCGCTCATCTTGGCGCCGAGCGGCGCGATCTGCACCGATTTCTCCAGCCCCACGAGCAGCGGCCCCATCATGGTCGTGGCGCCGATCTGCGACAGGAGCTTGGTCGAGATCGAGGCGGAATGGATCGCCGGCATGATCAGCACGTTGGCGGTGTCGGTCAGCCGGCAGAAGGGATAGAGCGCCATCTTGGCGCGGTCGAGGGCGACGTCGGCCGCGATCTCGCCGTCATATTCGAAATCGACGCCGCGGTCGTCGAGGATGTGCACCGCCTCGACGATGCGCTCCGAGCGTTCGCTGCGCGGGAAGCCGAAGGTCGACGAGGCGAGAAGCGCCACGCGCGGCGTCATCGCGAAGTGCCGGGCGACGCGCGCCGCCTGCATGGCGATGTCCGCTAGCTCTTCCGAGCTCGGCATCTCGTGCACGCTGGTGTCGGCGACGAGCACCAGCCCGCCGCGGGTGAACACCATCATCACGCCGATCGGCCGCTGGCCTTCGGGACTGTCGAGCACCAGGCGCACGTCGTTGAGCGCGACCTGGTAGGAGCGCGTGACGCCGGTGACCATCGCGTCGGCGTCGCCCGCCGCCAGCATCGAGGCGGCATAGACGTTGCGGTCGTTGGCGACCAGGCGGACGCAGTCGCGATAGAGCATCCCCTGGCGCTGCGTGCGGGCATAGAGCGCGTCGATATAGGGCGAGGCCTGGCGCGCCGAGGCCGGCACGCGCACCTCGAGCAAGCCTTCGTCCAGGCCGGCGCTTCTGATGCCCTGCCGGATGACGTCCTCGCGACCCACGAGATAGGCCTTGCCCAGGCCCGAGGCCTGGAACGCGGCCGCGGCGCGGATGACCGATTCCTCCTCGCCCTCCGCGAAGACCACGCGCTTGGGATTGGCGCGCACCTGCGCGGTGATGGTTTGGAGCACGGAAGCCGACGGGTCGAGCCGCGCCGACAGCGCGTGGCGGTAGGCGTCCAGATCGAGCATGCGCCGGGCCACGCCGGTCTTCATCGCCGCTTGCGCGACCGCGGCCGAGACGCGGCTGATCAGGCGCGGATCGAACGGCACGGGAATGATGTAGTCGGGGCCATAGGCGGGCCGGCTGCCCAGATAGGCCGAGGCGACCTCGTCGGGCACGTCCTCGCGGGCCAGCGCCGCCAGCGCCTCGGCCGCCGCGATCTTCATCGCCTCGTTGATCGTCCGTGCACGGACGTCCAGCGCGCCGCGGAAGATGTAAGGGAAGCCCAGCACGTTGTTGACCTGGTTGGGATAGTCGCTGCGTCCCGTGGCGACGATGGCGTCCGGACGCACGGCCTTGACCTCTTCCGGCGTGATCTCGGGATCGGGGTTGGCCATGGCGAAGATGATCGGCGCCTTGGCCATGGTCTTGACCATCTGCTGGGTCACCGCGCCTTTGACCGACAGGCCCAGGAACACGTCGCAATCCACCAGCGCATCGGCCAGGGTGCGGGCATCGGTCTCGACGGCATGGGCGGATTTCCACTGGTTCATGCCGTTGGTGCGGCCGCGATAGATCACGCCCTTGGTGTCGCACAGGACCGCGTTGCCCGACGGCAGGCCCATCGACTTGAGCAGCTCCAGGCAGGCGATGCCGGCCGCGCCCGCGCCGTTCACCACGACCTTGATGTCGCTCATCCTGCGGCCGGTGAGGTGGCAGGCATTGATCACGCCGGCGGCCGAGATGATCGCGGTGCCGTGCTGGTCGTCGTGGAAGACGGGGATGTCCATCAGCTCGCGCAAGCGCTCTTCGATCACGAAGCAGTCCGGCGCCTTGATGTCTTCCAGGTTGATGCCGCCGAACGAGGGCGAGAGATAGCGCACCGCGCCGACGAAGGCGTCGACGTCCGAGGTGTCGACCTCGAGATCGATCGAATCGACGTCGGCGAAGCGCTTGAACAGGACGGCCTTGCCCTCCATCACGGGCTTGGAGGCGAGCGCGCCGAGATCGCCGAGCCCCAGAATCGCCGTGCCGTTGGAGACGACCGCGACCAGGTTGCCCTTGGCGGTGTACTCATAGGCGGCATCCGGCTTTTCGGCGATGGCCAGCACCGGCACGGCCACGCCCGGCGAATAGACGAGGGAAAGGTCGCGCTGCGTCGCCATGGGCTTGGTGGGCGCGATTTCGAGCTTGCCGGGCTTGGCTCCGGCATGGAACGCCAGGGCCTCTTCGTCGGTGAAAGTCGGGCGCTTGATCGGCATCGGGACCTCGTTGATCCACAGAATATCGGTCTTTGCGACGGTAGAGACAACGCGCTTCTGCTAGGGTCGGCGCCCATGAACGAGCACGTGCCGACACCCGGTCCCTTGGCGGACGCCGACGCCACGCCCCTGATGGCGCAATATCTGGCGATCAAAGCGGGTCATCCGGAATATCTTCTTTTCTATCGCATGGGCGATTTCTACGAGCTGTTCTTCGACGACGCGGCGAAGGCGGCCGAGGCGCTCGACATCGCGCTGACCAAGCGCGGCAAGCATGCGGGCGAGGACATCCCGATGTGCGGGGTGCCGGTGCATGCCGCCGACGCCTATCTCGAGAAGCTGATCCGCAAGGGCTTTCGCGTCGCGGTCTGCGAGCAGGTGGAAGATCCGGCTTTGGCCAAGAAGCGCGGCGCGAAATCGGTCGTCAAGCGCGAGGTCGTGCGCCTGGTGACGCCGGGCACGTTGACCGAGGATTCGCTGCTCGAGCCCAGGGCGTCGAACACGCTCGCGGCGATCGGGCGCGCCGGCGGCGATCTCGCCGTCGCCTGCGTGGAGATGAGCGGCGGCACCTTCGCGGTGTCGAGCATCGAGGCGTCGGACCTGGGTGCCGAGCTCGCGCGCATCGACGCGAAGGAAGTGCTGGTGCCCGACGCGCTGCTGGCCGACGCGGCGGTCTCGGGCGCGCTGAAGACGCTGGGCCCCGCGCTGACGCCGCTGCCCTCGGTCAAGTTCGATTCCAACGCCGGCGAGCGCGCGCTCAAGGCCCGCTTCGGCGTGGCATCGCTCGACGGCTTCGGCCAGTTCACGCGCCCCGAACTGTCGGCGGCCGGCGCGCTGATCGCCTATCTCGAGCTGACGCAGAAGGGCAGGTTTCCGGCGCTCGCCCCGCCGAAGCGCGCGACCGCGAAAGCGCATATGAGCATCGACGCGGCGACGCGGCGAAACCTCGAGCTCACCGAGACCTTGAGCGGCGAGCGGCGCGGCTCGCTGCTGGCCTGCATCGACTGGACGGTGACGGCGCCCGGCGCGCGCCTGCTGGCGAACCGGCTGGCGGCGCCGTTGACGGAGGTGGCGGCCATCGCGCTGCGCCACGACGCGGTCGCGTTCTTCGCAAGCGATTCCGAGCGCCGCCGCACGGTGCGCGAGGACCTGCGCCATGCCCCCGACATCGCGCGGGCCTTGGCCCGGCTCTCGGTCGGCCGCGGCGGCCCGCGCGATCTGGCGGCGCTGCGCGACGGCATTCGTTCGGGGCGGCTGATCCGCGAGAAGCTCAAGCTCGGCGACGATCTGGATCCGCCGCCGGGCGAAGCGCGCGGCGCGCATGCGGCGCTGACCGAAGCCATCGCGGCGCTGTCGCGGCTTTCGACCAGGCTCGACGCGCTCTTGGTGCCCGAGCCCGGTTTCTTCGCGCGCGACGGCGGCTTCATCGTCGCAGGCGCGCATCCGGCGCTCGACGAGGCGCGCCAGCTGCGCGACGAAAGCCGCCGCGTCGTCGCCAGCCTCGAGGCGCGCTATCGCAGCGACAGCGGCACGCCGCTCAAGATCAAGCACAACGGCGTGCTCGGCTACTTCATCGAGGTGACGCCGCAGCATGCCGACAAGCTGATGGCCGGCGGCGCGCGCGGCGTCTTCCGTCACCGCCAGACCATGGCGGGCGCGGTGCGCTTCTCGACCGACGAGCTTGCCACCCTCGACAGCCGCATCGCAGAGGCCGGCTCGCGCGCCATCGCGCTGGAGCTGATGCTGTTCGACGAGATGGCCGCTGCCGCAGTCGAGAGCGCGGCGCAATTGGCCGGGGTCGCCGACGCGCTTTCGGTGCTCGACGTGGCGAGCGCGCTGGGCGAGCTCAGCGTCGCGCGGCGGCTCAACCGTCCGCGCATCGACGAGAGCCTCGCTTTCGAGATCGTGCGCGGCCGCCATCCGGTGGTCGAGCAGGCGCTGCAGCAGGCGCAATCGGCGAGCTTCGTGCCCAACGATTGCGATCTGTCCAGGGACAGGCTCTGGCTCGTCACCGGTCCGAACATGGCGGGCAAGTCCACGTTCCTGCGCCAGAACGCGCTGATCGCGATCCTCGCCCAGGCGGGCAGCTTCGTGCCGGCGGACGCGGCGCATATCGGCATCGTCGACCGGCTGTTCAGCCGTGTCGGCGCGGGCGACGACCTTGCGGCGGGACGCTCCACCTTCATGGTCGAGATGGTCGAGACCGCGGCGATCCTGAACCAGGCGACGGCCAACAGCCTCGTCATCCTGGACGAGATCGGCCGCGGCACCGCCACCTTCGACGGTCTCGCCATCGCCTGGGCCGCCGTCGAGCACCTGCACGAACGCAACCGAAGCCGCGCGCTGTTCGCCACCCATTATCACGAGATGACCGCGCTTTCGGAGCGGCTCGCGTCGCTCGCCTGCGTGACCATGCGCGTGCGCGAATGGAACGACACCGTCGTCTTCCTGCACGAGGTGGCGGCCGGCACCGCCGACCGCTCCTACGGCATCCATGTCGCCAAGCTCGCGGGCCTGCCTGCGGCCGTCGTCGCCCGCGCGCAGGAGGTGCTGGCCGCGCTGGAAGAGGGCCGCGAAGGGCACAAGCCGCTCGCACGCATCGACGACCTGCCGCTCTTCGCGGCCCAAGCCCCGGCCGCGCCGGTTCCCAAGACCAGCGCGGTGGAAGAAGCGCTGCGCGAGGTCTCGCCGGACACGCTCACGCCCAGGCAGGCGCTGGATCTGCTTTATGTGTTGAGGGCCAAGCTGCCCGGATGAACCGCATCGTCATCTTCGGCGGCACGGGCGCGGGCAAGTCGACGGTGGCGCGCGCGCTGGCCGCGAAGCTCGGCGTCGCGGTCAGCCATCTCGACGCTCTGTATTACGAGCCCGGCTGGAAAGCGCCTGCGGCCGACGCGTTCCGCGCACGCGTCGCCGGGGCGGTGGCGGGCGAGCGTTGGATCAGCGAGGGCAATTTCCTGGCCTTGACCGCGGACATCCGCCTGCCGCGCGCCGACACCGTCCTGCTCATCGACCAGCCCAGGGGCGTGCGGCTGTGGCGCGCCCTGCGGCGCGGGCTCGCGGAGTATCGCGCGCGGCCCGATCTGGCGCCGGGCTGCCGCGATCACGTGAATTGGGAACTCGTCACCGACGTGCTCAAGTTCGACCGCGAATACCGTCCCATGATCGACGAGGCGATGGCGCAGTGGGCGCCCGCGACGGCGCTGCGCACGCTTCGCGGCGACCGGGCGGTGGCGGCGTTCCTCGCCGCTATTCCGGATTGCAAATGATATTGGCGCCCTGCGCCGCGCGCTCGCAGTTCTCGCGGTTCTGGCGCTTGAGCGTCTCCATGTATGCGTCGCCGTCATAGACCGGCGTGTAGCTGGAGCCGCCCTCCTGGCTGCCGGAGTCGCCGCCGTCGTCGGCATAGCTCGGCTGCTGCTGCTCGATGCTGTCGACGAAATAGCTGTCGTAGGACTCGCCGCTGGCGAAGCGGCGGATCCACGTCCCGTACATCTTGCCGCCGCGCATCTCGCCCTTCTCGGCGATCACCCAGGCGCCGTGCAGGAACCAGGTGACGGTGCCGACGCCGTTGGCCTCGCCGTCGCCCCAACAGCTTTGTCCTTCCCAGGCCACCGCTTCGTCGCTCTGCGGATAGGGGTTGTAGATCCAGCAACCGGTGGAATCGTCCTTGTTCCAGTTCGGATCGCCGCTGTGGTCCATGGCCGCAGCCATGCGCGGCGACAATGCCAGACAGATTCCGAACGCGACGCCGAACAGCTTGTGCATCCGTCCCTCCCGAATGAACCCGGAGAATATCCGAAAGCCGCGGCGCCTGCTATGCTCGCGGCCATGGCCGCCGAACGCCCGCGCAAGTTCCTTGTCGTCGTCGACAAGACGCCCGAATGCGCGGTGGCGCTGCGCTTTGCCGCGCGCCGCGCCCAGCACACCCAGGGCCGCGTCAGCCTGCTCTGCATCGCCGAGCCCGAGGACTTCCAGCAATGGAAAGGCGTCGAGGACATCATGCGCGAGGAGGCGCACAAGGCGGCCGAGAACCTGCTGCACAACGCCGCCAAGGACATCAACGAGCTCGCGGGCCTGGTCCCGGAGCTGGTCATCAGCCATGGGCGGCCGTCCGATTGCCTTCTGGCGCTGCTCAAGAGCGACCGCGACGTCTCGATCCTGGTGCTGGCGGCCAGCACGGCCAAGGAAGGCCCGGGCCCGCTGGTTTCGCTCTTTACGGCCCCCGGCGCGCCGGCCATCCCGGTGACCATCGTCCCCGGCGGCTTGAGCGAAGAGGAGATCGACGCGCTCGCTTGAAGCAGGCCATGACGTGGGCGCCGGGAGCTGTGCATAACGGGACGGTGCCGCGCCTTTTCCCTTTTCCCCTGTGCCGCGCCGGCATACTACTTAAGAGGGATCACGCATCCCGGACTAACCCCACCTCCCCTGGCGCCGCGCGGGATTCCTCGCGCGGCGCTTTTTTGCCCGGCGCCCGGCGCCTATAAGGGCGCCATGTGGGATTTCAGCTTTTCGAAAGCCGTCGCCATGGTGGCGCGCACCGCGCCTTTCGTGGTGCTGCGCCTTCTCGTCTATTTCGGCATCGGGCTGGCCACGATCGCGACGGTCGGGATGGGCGCGCTCCTCGGCTACGGCTTCGGCCATCTGGGCTCGGACCCGGACTCGTCCGGCATGGGCGCGTTCTGGGGCGGGGCAGCCGGTTTGGGGCTGACCAGCGCCGCGCTCTATTTCGCCCGCGAATACATCCTCTATCTCGTCAAGGCCGCGCATATCGCGGTGCTGGTCGAGATCTACGACGGCCGCGACGTTCCGGCCGGCATGAGCCAGGTCTCGTTCGGCGCGGCGTTCGTGAAGACGCATTTCGCCCAGTCCTCGATCCTGTTCGGCGTCGACCAGCTCATCAAGGGCGTGCTGGCGGCGTTCTTCCGCACCATCAATTTCTTCACCGCCTTCCTGCCGGTGCCCGCGCTGCAGCAGCTCATCCGCATCGCCGAAGCCTTCGTGCGCATGTCGCTCACCTATGTGGACGAGATCATCCTGGCGCAGCTCATCCGCACGCGCACGGCCAACCCGTGGGAGACGGCGAAGGACGGCCTCGTCCTCTATGCGCAGAACTACAAGCGGTTCCTCAAGAACGCGGCGTGGCTGTCGGTGTTCCTGTGGCTGTCGGCGCTCTCGATTTTCGCGGTATTGATGATCCCCGTCGCCGGAGCGGTCGCGGCGATGAACGGCAGCTTCGCTTGGGCCCTGGGCGTGGCCTTCGTCTTCGCGCTCGCGCTGAAGGCGGCGGTGCTGGAGCCCATCGCCATCGCCTCGCTGATGCAGGTCTATTTCAGGACCATCGAGGGCCAGACGCCCAATGCCGAATGGGACGCGCGGCTGACCTCCGCGTCCGAGAAGTTCCGCGATCTGGGCGCCAAGGCCGCCGGCTGGGTGCCGGGCCCGAAATTGCCCGATCCCAAGCTTTCAGGACCGAAACTGCCGGAGCCCAGCGCATCATGATAGGTAGCATTCTTCTCGTCGTGTCGCTTCTCGTCGTCGCGGGCGTGCTCGTCGCCGGCATCGCGGTGATGGCCATCGGCGGCGAGACCGGAAAGAAGTGGTCGAACGTGCTGATGCGCTACCGCATCCTGGCGCAGGCCGTGGCGGTCGCCATCCTGATGATCGTGCTCTACGCCTCCAGCCGGCATTGATGGGGCGCACGCTTCACGACAAGATCTGGGACGCGCATCTGGTTCGGCGCAGCCCCGGCGAGCCCGATCTCGTCTATGTCGATCGCCATCTCGTGCACGAAGTGACGAGCCCGCAGGCCTTTGCGGGTCTGCGCGAGGCGGGCCGCAAAGTGCGCCGCCCCGATCTCGCGCTGGCCGTCGCCGATCACAACGTGCCGACTTCGGATCGTGGCTCCGGCATCGCCGACGCGCTGTCGCGCGAGCAGGTTGCCGCGCTCGAACGCAATGCGCGCGACTTCGGCATCGAATACCTGCCCATGGACGACATCCGCCAGGGCATCGTCCACGTCGTGGGGCCGGAGCAGGGCTGGACCCTGCCGGGCGCCGTCGTCGTCTGCGGCGACAGCCATACCTCCACCCATGGCGCGTTCGGCACTCTCGCCTTCGGCATCGGCACCAGCGAGGTCGAGCACGTGCTGGCGACGCAGACCTTGCGCCGCGTGCGCGCGAAGAACATGCGCATCCGTGTCGATGGACGGCTGGCGCGCCTGGTGTCGGCAAAGGATCTGGCGCTTTGGGTCATCGCAAGGATCGGAACCGCGGGCGCGACCGGCCATGCGGTCGAATATGCCGGCGAGGCGATCGCCGCGCTCTCGATGGAGGGGCGCATGAGCTTGTGCAACATGGCGATCGAGGCCGGCGCGCGCACGGCGCTGGTCGCCCCGGACGAGGCGGCCTTCGCTTATATTGCCGGCCGCCCGCGTGCGCCCAAGGGCGCGCTGTTCGAGAACGCGCTGCTCTATTGGCGCACGCTCAAGTCCGACGACGATGCGGCGTTCGACCGCGAGCTCGCGCTCGACGCGGGCCAGGTCGCGCCGATGGTGAGCTGGGGCACCTCGCCCGAACAGGCGCTGCCGGTCACGGACCGCGTGCCCGAGCCGCAAAGCGAGGCCGATGCGCGCGCGCTGGCCTATATGGAGCTGCAACCCGGCATGGCGCTGAGCGATATCCGCATCGACCGCGTCTTCATCGGTTCCTGCACCAACGGCCGCATCGAGGATCTGCGCGCCGCGGCGGAAATCGTGAAGGGACGCAAGGTGGCGCCGGGTGTCGGTGCGCTGGTGGTGCCCGGGTCCGGCCTGGTGCGGGCGCAGGCCGAGGACGAAGGCCTGGACGAGGTCTTCCTCGCCGCCGGTTTCGAATGGCGCGAGGCCGGCTGCTCGATGTGCTTGGGGCTGAACGCCGACCGCCTGGCGCCGGGCGAACGCTGCGCCGCCACCTCCAACCGCAACTTCGAAGGCCGCCAGGGCCGCGGCGGCCGCACCCATCTGCTGTCGCCGGCCATGGCCGCGGCCGCGGCGGTGGCGGGGCGGATTGTGGATGTGCGTGAATTATCAACGGATTAGGCCAATTCTACCAATCATGGTAGATTTCTGCCCAGGAAGGTAGACATGGGCCTGAACATCAAGAAAGCCTCGACCGAGGCCGCCATCCGCAAGCTCGCGGCGCATACCGGCGAAAGCCTCACGGACGCGGTGGAAAACGCCGTCGGCGAGAAGCTCGCGCGCATGGAAGAAGAGGCTCGGCGCAAAGCGCCGGCCAAGACGGTCGAAGAACTGCTGGCCGCGATCAAGCCGCTTCAGGAGGAATCGGCGGCATATCGCAAGGCGCGCGGCGACAACCGCAGCTTCGAGCAATTCATGAAGGACTTCGACGACGAGTTCTACGATGAAGCCGGCGCCCCCAAGTGATCGTCGTGGACACCTCGGCGATCATGGCGATCGACCTGCAGGAGCCGGAAGCCGCATCGCTCATAGCCCGATTGCACGCGCACGACGACACCCGGCTTATTCCCGCCGCGGCCGTCCTCGAGGCGACGATGGTTCTGTCCCGCACGCATGACGATCCGAAGGCTGCGCTTGACGGATACATCGCCAAGATGGGGCTTTCGGTTACGCCCATCGACGGCGCCATCGTCGCTGCGGCTCAGGAGGCGTTCCGCAGATTCGGCAAGGGTCGCCATCCGGCCCGCTTGAACCTGTGCGATTGCTTTTCCTACGCGACGGCGAAAGTGCTCGATGCGCCGTTGCTGTTCGTGGGCAAGGACTTCCCGCAGACCGATATACGCTCTGCTTAAGCAAAGCTCATCGGATCGACGTCGACGGTGAGGCGCACGGCATTCGCCACCTTCACCTGCCTCAGCCACGCGCGCAGGTAGGCCTGGATGTCGACGCCGCGCTCGGCCTGGACCAGCAGGCGCTCGCGCGTCTGGCCGCGCAGCAGCGAATAGAAGGCGGGCGTCGGGCCCCAGACCTTGACGCCGCGCGCTTGCGGCGCGGCCTTGGCGAGCAGGCGGCCGGCTTCGCGCGCCGCCTCGCCGTCATGGCTCGAGACGATGATCGCGGCCAGCCGTCCGAACGGCGGCGACTGGCTGCGCTCGCGATACTGCCGTTCCTGCGCATAGAACGCGTCGCGGTCGCCGCGCGCCAAGGCCTGCATCACCGCGTCGTTCGGGTTGCGCGTCTGGATCAGCACCAGGCCGGGCTTGTCGGCGCGGCCGGCGCGGCCGGCGACCTGGTGCAGAAGCTGGAAGGTGCGCTCGCGCGCGCGCAGGTCGCCGTCCGAGCCGCCGAGATCGGCGTCGATCACGCCGACCAGGGTGAGCTGCGGGAAGTGATGGCCCTTGGCCACGATCTGCGTGCCGACGAGCACGTCGATCTCGCGCTTGATCATGGAGCGGATCGCGGCCTGGGTTTCGCCCGGCCCCTGCAGCATGTCGCTGGAGGCGATCGCCATGCGCGCCTCGGGAAAGACGCGCGCGAACTCTTCCGCCACGCGCTCGACGCCGGGGCCGCAGGCGATGAAGCTCGACGGCGTGTCGCATTGCGGGCAGGCGGGCGGCGTCTCGGTGCCGTGGCCGCAATGGTGGCAGACGAGACGGCGGCGATAGCGGTGCTCGACCAGCCAGGCCGCGCAGTTGGGACACGTCATCTTGTGCCCGCAGGTCTCGCACAAGGTGAGCGGAGCATAGCCGCGCCGGTTCAGGAACAGCATCGCCTGCTCGCCGGCGGCGAGACTCGCGGTAAGCGCCTGGCGCAGCGGCGGAGACAGGAAGGTGCCGGTCTCGCCGCGATCCTCGAGCAGATTGACCAGGCGGACCTCGGGCAAGGTCGCGCTGCCGTGGCGGCGCGGCAGCTTCAGATGCGCATAACGTCCGGCGCCTGCGTTGACGAAGGTCTCCAGCGACGGCGTCGCGCTGGCCAGCACCACGGGACACTTGGCGATGCGCGCGCGCACCACCGCCATGTCGCGGGCGTGATATATCGCGCCGTCCTCCTGCTTGTAGGCCTGCTCGTGCTCCTCGTCGACGACGATGAGGCCGAGCTCCTGGAAGGGCAGGAACAGCGCCGAGCGCGCGCCGACGATGACGCGCGCCTCGCCGTTCATCGCGGCGCGATAGGTGCGGCGGCGCTCGCGCTGCGACAGGTCGGAATGCCACTCGGCGGGGCGCGTGCCGAAGCGTTGCGCGAAGCGCTCCAGGAACTGCACCGTCAGCGCGATCTCGGGCAGCAGGATCAGGACCTGCTTGTCCTGCTTCAGCGTCTCGGCGACGGCTTCGAAATAGGTCTCGGTCTTGCCCGAGCCCGTCACGCCGTCGAGAAGCGCGACCGAGAAGCGCCTCGCGGCGACGGCCGCTTTGAGCGAACGGCTGGCCGCTTCCTGCTCCAGGCTGAGCGCGGTGCGCGCGTGATCGGGATCGGGCGCGATGAAGGGCGCGAATTCGGGGAGCGCGGTCGGGACGAGCGCGCCGACCTCGATCAATCCGCGCACCACCGCGGGCGTGACGTTGGCGTCCTCGGCAAGGGCAGAGACGCTGCGCGCCAGACCATCATTTGCTATCTCCAGCACGCGCGCGCGCGCCGGCGTGATCTTCTTCGGCCGCGCCTCGCCCAGCACGTAAGCGGTGCGCAGCTGGGGCGGCTCGAAAGCCTGGCGCGAGCGCAGCGCCATCGCCAGCACCAGCCCCGGCGGAGTGAGCGTGTAATCGGCGACCCAGTCGATGAAGTCGCACAGGTCGCCCGGCAGCCGCGGATGACCCTCGAGCGGGATCGCGTGCTTGAGACGGTTGTCGCCGACGGTGCCTTCGGCCGCGCCCCACACCGCGCCCAAGGTCTCGCGCGGCCCCAAGGGCGCCACGACCAGAAGCCCGCGCGCAACCTCCACGTCCTTGGGGAGTTTGTAATCGTAGGGCCCCGGCAACGGGTACGGCAAAAGCACACCCGCGCGCGGATTGGGCCCAAAGGTCAACTCGGGCCTCGAAGCGGGCTTCAAGGCGGCGTCTTTCATGGGCTACACTGTGAACGGCGATTCTGTGCGGTCAACATGAAGTTATTTTTGGACAGCGCCGACGCAAAGGAAATCCGCGAATACGCGGATTGCGGCCTTGTCGACGGCGTGACGACGAATCCATCGCTCGCCGCGAAAACGGGGCGCGACTACGTCGAGTTGCTGGAAGAGATCGCAGGCTTCCTGCCCGCGGGCTCGGTCAGCGCCGAGGTGCTGGCCACCGACTTCGACGGCATGATGACCCAGGGCCGCCGCTTCGGGAAGATCGGCAAGAACATCGCGGTCAAGGTGCCGCTGACGATGGACGGGCTCAAGGCCTGCCGCAAGCTGCGCGACGAGGGCCTCGACGTCAACGTCACGCTGTGCTTCTCGGCCGTCCAGGCGATGATGGCGGCGAAGGCGGGCGCGACCTTCATCTCGCCCTTCATCGGCCGCGTCGACGACATCGGCGAGGACGGCATGGGCCTGGTGCGCGACATCCGCGCGATCTACGACAATTACGGCTTCACCACGCAGATACTGGCCGCCTCGATCCGCAGCGTCAGCCATGTGCGCGAATCCGCGCTGGCCGGCGCCGACGTGGCGACGCTTCCCGTCTCGATCTTCAAATCGCTTCTCAATCATCCATTGACTGACAAGGGGCTCGCCGCCTTCCTGGCCGATGCCAAGAAAGCCGGCGTGGAAATCAGGGGCACATGAACGAACGCGCAGAGAACCTGGCGCCCGAGGCCGACGAGGCGGTTCGGGCCTATATCCGCATGAATCGCTCAAGGCTGGCTCAGGACGGCTCGTTCCTCGCCATGCTCGTGCCGGAGCGTTTCGGCGGCGAGGTGCACGATCTTCAGCGCCATGTCATCGAGCGTCTGCGCGCCGAGAACACGGCGCTGCGTTCCAAGCTCGACGCGGTCGAGCGTGCGGTCAAGGCATGGGGCAATCCGCCGACTCCCTGAAGGACGCCTGGCTCGGTTCGCTCAAGCACGAGCGGCGGGTCAGCGCGCATACCTTGCGCGCCTATGGCGACGACCTTGCGCGGTTCCTCGCGTTCCTGGACGAGCATCTGGGCGCCGGGGTCGATGCGCGCGCGCTCGCCAGGCTGAGCGCGGCCGACATCCGTGCCTTCATCACCCGGCGGCGCAACGAGGGCCTGGGCCCGCGCGGCGTGCAGCGCGCTCTGGCCGCGGTGCGCGGCTTCTTCCGCTATCTGGCGCGCGAGGGGATCGCGGACAACGCGGCGCCGCGCGCGGTGAAGAGTCCGCGCATCGCGCGCTCGCTGCCGCGGCCGCTGGCCGAGGTAGATGCGGCGCGCGTGATCGAAGAGGCCGGCACGCACGACGTCGAATGGCTCGCGGCGCGCGACACGGCGCTGCTGACCTTGTTGTACGGCGCGGGCCTGCGCATCTCGGAAGCCCTGGCTTTGAAACGCAAGGACCTGCCGCTCGGCGCATCGCTGTCGGTCGTGGGCAAGGGCAAGAAGACGCGCGTGGTGCCGTTGCTGCCGGTGGTGCGCGAGGCGGTCGGCGACTATGCGGCCAAGCTTCCCTTCGTGGCCGAGCCGCTGTTCCTGTCGCGCCGCGGCAAGCCGATGAGCGCGCGCGAGGCGCAGGCGTTGATGCAACGGCTCAGGTCGCGGCTGGGCCTGTCCGAGCGCGCCACGCCGCACGCGCTGCGCCACTCCTTCGCGACGCATGTGCTGGCGGGCGGCGGCGACCTGCGCAGCGTGCAGGAGCTGTTGGGCCACGCCTCGCTCTCGACGACGCAGGTCTATACCGAGATCGACACCGGAAGGCTGATGGAGGTCTATGCCAAGGCGCATCCGCGCGGCGGCTAGCCAAGGTCAGATCGTGTGCAGCGCGTCCTCTTCGCCGCTTTCGGTGAGGCGCCCGCCGTGCCACTGCCGCGACAGCAGGCTAGCGAGCGCGAGCGACGCCACGCCCATCGCCGCCATCAACAGATAGGCGCGTCCGCCCACCGCGGCATAGAGCGGGCCCGACGCCAAGGTCGCCAAGCCCATCGCGATGCCGTTGGCGCAGACCGCGTAAAGGCTCTGCGCGGTCGCGGCGAGCCGGGGCGGCACCGCTTTCAGGATGAAGTACATCGCGCCCAGATGCGCCATCGCGAAGGTTTCGCCATGCAGGAACTGGGCGAGGATCACGGTGGACAGCGGCGGGTCGAAGGCCATGATCGTCCAGCGCAGCGCGCAGGCGCCGGCGCCCAGCATCAACAGCCGCGTCGCGCCCACGATGCGGAACACGTGCAGCGACATCGCCATCAGCGCGATCTCGGCCAGCACGCCCAGGGGCCACAAGACGCCGATCAGGTTGCCGCTGTAGCCGAGCGCGCGCCAATGCAGACCGCCCAGCGCGTAGTAGACGGCATGGCTGCCCTGGTCGAGGCCCGCCGCGGCCAGGAACACGATGAAGACACGCGAGCGCAGCAGCTCTCTCGCCTCGGCCAGGGTGGCGCGCAGGCGCGGCATGAGATCGCTGCGCGGCCGGCCCGCGGGCGGCGCGGGCAAGAGCCATATCGCGCCCAGGTTCAGCGCCAGCACGGCGGCGAGCCAGGGCGCCACGATGACGAGGCCCCAGCGCGACACCGCCAGGCCCGAACCGATATTGCCCAGCACGAAGGTCGCCGACGCCCATAGCCGCACATGGCCGTAGTCGAACTTGAACACTTCGGACAGGCGCACGCTGACGCTTTCCAGAAGCGGCGTCACCGCGCCCGAGGCGATATTGGCCGCGATGGCCGCGACGAAGATCCACAGCGGCGCATGCACGAAGATCAGCGCGCTGTACCCTAAGAACGTTACCGAACAGAGCGCCAGCATCGCGCCGCGGCGGTCGTTTCGCGCGTCCGCGACCAGCCCGCTCACCGGCGCGACCGCCACGCGCAGCAGCATGCCGAGCGCGAGCAGCACGCCGATCTCGGACGGGTTCAACCCGCGCCAATGCAGCCAGGCGCCGAAGAACGGGGTGTAGATGCCGCCGACCAGACCCGCGGCGGCCTGCGCGCAGGCGAGGCGGAAGGCCACTTTCTCCACGTCAGAACAAAGACACGGCGCGGCGTGCGGCCATCGCTTTCAGCAGTCCCCAGATTCGCTTGTTCGTGGGAGCATCGGCCTTGTCGTGCACCGCGATCAGTTGACGCCGCAGCTGCGCGTTCACGGCATCGAGCGCCGAGATGGCGAGCGAAGGATCTTCCGGCAACGCCAGCGTCGGCGCGATCTCGCGCAGCAGCGCGCGGATGTCGGCATTCTCGGCGGCGCGGATCTCCGCCCCGCGCTCGTATTCGCGCGCGGCGAACCTGATCAGCAGCGCATGCACCGCGGTGGCGCCCTGCTGATAGGTCCCGGGCAGGCTCGGGATCAGGCCCATGATCTGGTCGGCGCTGATGCTCAGGATGTCGTCGGCCTCGGGCTTCATGCCAGCGCCTCCAGCCGGTCGGCGAGAACCTGGTTGTGAAAGCTGAGGCAATACCAGCCCGAGAACGCGTTCACCGGATCATCGTTGCGCCGCGTCGCATATTCGTGCGCCGCCGAGATCCAGATGGCGCAGCCTTTCACGCTCGCGAAAATCTCCCACCAGGCGAGCGCTTGCCGGTCGGCCTCGAGTCCGCTCGCCTGTTCCCAGGTCGCGATGGCGTCGTCGCGCGCGAGCGTGCCGGCCGGCCGGCTCGGATCGTGATGCGCCCAGAGCGGATCGAGCGCCCAGGCCAGGTCCTCCAGCGGATCGCCCAGATGCGCCATCTCCCAATCCAGGATCGCCTTGATGTCGCCGTTGCCGTCGTAGAGGAAATTGCCGCTGCGATAATCGCCATGCACCACCGCGATCTTCCGAGCCGGCGGCGGCGGGTTGCGCTTGAGCCAGGCGAGCGCGCCGCGCGCGATCGGCTGCGGCTCGGCTTCGTCCTCGTCGATGACCTTTTCCCAGCGCGCGACCTCGTGGCGCCAGCAGGCGTCGGGCGTCCTGGCGCCGTCGAAATCGTCCAAGCCCAAGGCTTTCGGATCGGCGCCGGCAATGCGGCCGAGGATGCTCCAGAACTGTCGACCGATCCTGTCGCGATGGCCGCCGTAAGGATCGGGCGCCAGGATCGAGCCGACCTGGCAGTTCTCGATCTCCTCCATGATGAAGAACGGCCGCTCCAGCGCCGCGCCGTCGAGCTCGAGCGCGATGGGCTCGGGCACCGGCAGGCCGAGCTTATGGAACGCGGCATAGGCGCGGTATTCGGTGGAGCGCTCGGTCTCGATCAGGCTCGCGGGCGGATCGCGGCGCAGGATCAGCTTGCGCTCGACTTGGCCCATGCGCGCGCGGAAGCGATAGGTCTCGCGCGAGGCGCCGCCCGGGATGCGCGCGAGGTCGTGAACCGTGAGGCCCGGCGCGCCCAGCTTCTCCGCCAGATAGCGTTCGAGTGCGTCTTTCATGGCGCGGGATCGAAGATGCCGGTCAGCCTGTCCGGCGCGTATTGTCCGATGACCAGCTGCTCCAGCACGCCCGAACCGGTGCGCGTCACGCCGCCGGGGCCGGTCAGCGTCGCCTCGACGAAGGCCTGGATGTGCTGGAAGCGCGGGTCGTTCTCGTTGACCGTGGCGAGGTCATAGGTGTCGTAGCCGAGCGCGTCGTCGCCGCGATACATGCCGTGGCCCCATTCGGGATGCATGTAGCCGATGCCCGACATGTAGAACTGGAAGCGCGGGGTCAGCTCCACCCGCCACGGCGCGCCGTCCGCGTCGGCGACGTCGAGCGTCGCGGACTGCGCGTGGCGCGTGCCCTGCTTGTAGGCGATCTTCGACGACGCGCGCGCCATGTGCTGCGGCTTCGCCTCTCCCAGCGCGCCGATGACCGAGGCTTCGTTCCACGACCGTCCCAGCTCGTCGGCGTTCTTGTGATAGAGCATGAAACGGTCGTCGAAATTGAGCGGCGCCCACAGCCAGTAGAACTGCGGCATGCGCAGGGGCAGCGCCGGCTGCTGGTCGGGCAAGCCGATGGGACGCACGCCCCAGGAGCGGTCACGGGTGCCGACGGTCCCGTTCAGGCCGACGCGCTCTCCCGCGATCTCGACGAAGCCCTCATAGGCGCCGTTCTGCGTCAGCCGCGTATAGTCGAGGAGCGTGCGCGGCCCGATGCGATGGGTGAAGCGCGGCTCCTCGACCGCAGGCGCCCGCGCGCGGAAGGTCGCTTCGGCGCGGATGCCGTGCGCATTGTCGGCGACGCGAAGCCGAAGCGTCTTCAAGGGCTCGATCACCTCGACCGAGATCGGGCCGACGCGCGTGTCCATGCGCTCCATGTTCATCAGCCGCGAGGCGCGAAGGTTGTGCTGCACGCCGTCCGAGACGATCGAGAACGACGCGTCCATCACGTTCAGGTGCGGATAGACGCCCAACGCCGCGGCGAAGAACACGCGGCCGTCCGGCGAATAGCCGTTGAAGAAATAGCGGTCGTAGAAGTTGCGGTCGGTGCCGGAGGTCGCGATGGGCTCGGGCAGCTGGTGGATGGGATAGTCGTCGGCCTTGGTCAGCATGGCCGCCAGAATGACCGCCGCGCCGGCGCCGGGCAACGCAAAACCCGCCTTTCCCTTGGGTAAATCCGTTGTTGCAGTGCGGCCCCGTTCTGCCTATTTTCCGCCCTCCCAAGAGGGGCCGCCTTAGCTCAGCCGGTAGAGCACCGCATTCGTAATGCGGGGGTCGCGTGTTCGAGTCACGCAGGCGGCACCATCCAGCCCGTCTATCTACGACGCACTTGCCCGCGCGGTTTCCGCTTCGATGCCTTGCGCATGGGGCATGCGGCGTCGCATCCGAGGTCGCGACCGAGGCTCAAGGATGCGAACGGCAATACGACCACCTACGGCTACGACGGGTTCGACCGGCTGAACGACACCCAGTTCCCCGACGCCACACACGAGCATCTGGTGCTCGACGAGAACGGCAACGTCACCGCGCGCACCAACCGGGCCGGGGCGACGCTGAGCTATACGCTCGATGATTTAGACGAGATGCGGACCAAGACGATGCCGCAACCGCCGTCGGCCGATTTGGTCACGACCTGGACCTATCTGCTCGACGGCCGCCTCGACACGCTGTCGGACACGACTAGCGCCTTGCTGGACTACGGCTACGACACGGCGGGCCGGATGACGTCGGTCGTCAACCACATCGCCGGCTTCGGCGGCAACCGCACCGTCAGCTACACGCTCGACAAGAGCGGCAACCGCATCAAGCTGACCTGGCCGACCCAGGATGTGAACAACTACGCCGTCAACTACTGCTACGACAGCCTGAACCGCATGACGGGGGCGGCCGAAATCAAGTTTGAGATCGAGTTCGATTCTATACACTAATGAGCCGAGCAATCGGAAAAATTATTGCGAGTTTTGAGTGGGATTCGCCGGTCGCGTTCGCCGTTTGGAGCGGCTGGGGCGCGGTAACGGAACGTCAATCTTGTTTGCCCCGCAATGCAGCGCATTAACCGCGCATTATTCCCGCGTTGCTAGATAGATCGATGTGTTGCCCGGCCCAGTATGCGCCGGCCCGCAAGGACGTTTTGGAAGTGCTGCCATGGTCGGGATGACCGCCGGCGCCGCCTCGCCCCGCGCGAGCGCGCCGTCCGCCTCTGTGCTCCTGTGGATCGCGGCCCTGGTCTTCGCCGGGGCCTGCGGCGGGCTCGCGCTGTCCGACCTGATCGGCCGGGTCAGCGCGCTGTGGGTCGCCAACGCGATCCTGGTCTATTTCCTGCTCACCAATCCCTCGCGCGACTGGCCGCTGGTCCTGGGCGTGGGTCTGGGCGCGAACTTCGCGGCCGATCTCGTCATGGGCGACACGGTGCTGACGGGCGCCGCGCTCACGCTGTGCAACGCGGTCGGCATCCTCATCATCGCGGCGCCCTTGCGCTCGCTCGGCCTGCACGACGACCTGTCGCGGCCCAAGCCGCTCTGCGTCTTCTATGCGCTGGCGCTCGGCCCCGCCCCCGCGGCGTCGGGGCTCCTGTCGGCGGTGTTCTTCTATCTTCTGTTCGGTCGGGCCTTCGAGACCCAGGCGCTCGACTGGTACGCGACCGATGCGCTCGGCTATTCCATCGTCGTGCCCATCCTGATGACGGTGAAGCTCGACGCGCTCAAGCGCATGTTCGCGCGCGACCAGATCGCCGTCACGCTGGCGCTGCTGGGCGTCGTCGCCGGAACCTTGCTGCTCAACTATTTCGCCCGGGCCTATCCGCTGGCGTTCCTGTTCTTTCCCGCGGTGATCCTCGTCACCTTCCAGCGCGGCTTCGCCGGCGGCGCGATCGGCCTTCTGATGGCGGCAGCCTATCTGATGGTCCCCGTGCTGACCGGCCATCCGCGCGGGGCGCTGGCCGAGCACGGGCTGCGCGAGCAGATCGTCCTGGTGCAGGTCTTCATCGCGGTCATCGGCTTTTCGGTCGTGCTGGTGGGCGCCGCGCTCGAGGAGCGCCGCCGGCTCGAGCAGGGCCTCGCCGCGGCCAAGGTCCGCGCCGAAAGCGCGCGCGAGGAGGCCTTGGTGGCGCGCGACGAGGCGGTGCGCGCCAACCGCCTGAAGTCGATGTTCCTGGCGACGATGAGCCACGAGCTGCGCACGCCCCTGAACGCCATCATCGGCTTCTCGGAGCTGATGAACGACGAGCTCTACGGCACGCTGGGCGATCCGCGCTACCGCGAGTATTGCGGGCTGATCCGCGGCGCCGGCCACCACCTGCTCAGCCTGATCAACGACGTGCTCGACATGTCCAAGATCGAAGCCGGCAAGCTCGAGCTGCACCGCCAGGTCTTCGACATCCGCGAGGTCGTGAGCGACTGCCTGGGCCTCATGCGCGAGCGCGCGGCGCAGAGCGGCGTGGCGCTTGCCTGCGACATCGCGCAGGGCCGCCTGCTGGTCGATGCCGACCGCCGCGCGATGAAGCAGATCCTGCTCAACCTCCTGTCCAACGCGGTCAAGTTCACGCCCGAAGGCGGCAGGGTGACGGTGCGCGCGCACGCCGCCGAAGGGCTGCTCGCCTTAAGCGTGGCCGATACCGGCATCGGCATCCCGGCGGACCAGATCGGCCGCCTCGGCAATCCTTTCGTGCAGATCCGCGGCCATGCCGGCGCCAGCCACGAAGGCACGGGGCTGGGCCTGGCGCTGGTCAGGGCGCTCAGCGAGATCCACGACGGCAAGCTCGCCATCGAAAGCGTGCACGGCAAGGGCACGACGGTGAGGGTGACCCTGCCGCTGGTGCGCGACGACGCGCTCGCGCTGGCCGGTTGATATCGGCGGGCGCCGCGTCGCTTTGCTCTCAAGCCGCCTTCGCCGGACGCGAGGCGCCGAAGACCCGCTCCAGGCGCTGTGCCACGCGCGGGGCGGCGAACTCCGCGCCCACCATGAAGCGCATCAGCGGGCCGAAGGTCTCCAGTGCCGCGGGGCCGACCGCATAGAGGCCCGCGACCGGCGTCTCGAAGCTGTCGGACAGGATCGGCGCGCCGTCGGCTTGCGAGGCCCTGGCGAGCAGGCTCTGCTCGACGAACGGGATGCGGCGCAGGTCCATCCGATAGCCGGTCGCCGCGATCACGTGATCGAAGGCGAAGCTCTCGCCGCCCTCGAGCGTCAGCGCGATCTTGCCGTCCCTGGCCTCGGCGCCGTGAAGCGCCCGGCCCAGCGACATCGGGATCACGCCCTCGACCTTCTCGCGCATGAACCAGCCGGCGGCCGGATGCATGTGGCTGTCGACGGCGCGGCGCTTGAGCGACGGCGGCAGGTGATAGAACAGCAGCGGCGCCTCGGCGCAGAACAGCGACTTCCAGCCGCGGCCGATGCCCGATGCGGGGCGCAGGGTGCGGCCGACCAGGGTCTCGTCGGCGGCGTCGGGCACGCGGTTGTACTCGATGTGGGGCTTGCGCGCGACGATGCGCACCTTGGCGCCTTCCTGGTGCAGCAGATGGGCGATGTCGACGGCCGACGAGCCGGAGCCGATCACGGCGACCTCGCGGCCGTTGAAGCGGGCGACGTCGCGATGCGCGGCCGCGTGCGAGACGAGGCTCGCGGGCATGCCGCGCAGCACCTCGGGCGTGTGCTCGAACCAGGTGATGCCGACCGCCAGCACGACGCTGCGCGCGCGCAGGGTCTCGCCGTTCTCGAGCGTGACCGCATAGCCGTCGCCATGGGCCTCGACCGCGGTGACGTCGAGCTTCTCGACGTTGGGCACATAGCGCTTCTGGAACCAGGCCGCGTAGCTCAGGAAGGTGTCGAGCGGCACCGGCATGCCCTGATCGGCGTAAGGAAGGTTGTTGCGCGCCGACCAGGCCTTCAAGGTCGACTCGCGCGCCGGCGCGGACAGGTTGGAGGCGAAGCCGTCCGACTTCAGCATCATGGTCTTGGGCATGCGTTCGGACCAGGTCGTCATCGGCCGGCCGAAGATGCGAAAATCTACGCCCCTGGCGGCGAGATGCGCCGCCAGCGAGAGACCGTGGGGCCCGGCTCCGATGATGGCGACGTCGCAAGACTGTGTCATTTCTGGTCTCCGAATTGTCTTCGATCGGGACGCCTGTCCCGAACTGTTCCGCGTTCGCGGGGATTCCGCACCCCGCGTCCCGTGTGTTTCGAGATTCGTGCCAGGAACGGGACATGCTTCATCCCGTGGAGGGGCCGTTGCCGTCGCCGGAACGAGGCATGCAAAGAGTCGAGGCGAATGCCCCAGAGAGTCTCCAAATGGCACGGAAAGTCCTGCTGTTCACCACCGTCGACTGGCTGTCGACCGCCCGCTATGCGCAAGGCTTCGCGGCCGCGTCATGGACGGTCGATGCGCTTTCGCCCAAGGGCGCGCCGGTCACCTTCAGCCGCTACGTCGACGCGCAGCATCGCTATCGCGCGTTGCTGCCGCTCGGTTCGCTCAGGAAGACGATGGAGCGCGCGCGCCCCGACCTGATCGTGGCCTGCGACGACCGCGCGGTGGCGCTGCTGCTGCGCCTTCTGGGCAAGGTCGCGGCCGACGGCGAGATCGCGGGGCTTATCCGCCGCTCGTTGGGCTGTCCTGAGAATTTCCCCGCCATGATCTCGCGCAGCGAGTCGATGCGGATCGCCGGCGAGATCGGCATCCGCGCGCCGCAGACGGTGCCGGTCGGCGATGCGGCGCAGCTCGATGCCTGTCTGGAGCGGCTGGGCCTGCCCGCGGTGCTCAAGGCCGACGGCAGCTGGGGCGGCGACGGCGTGATCGTGGCGCGCACCCGCGACGAGGCGCATGCTGCCTTCGCCAGGCTGATGCGGCCGGCGTCGCGCCTGCGCAATCTCGCGCGCGCCGCGCGCCGCAAGGACGCGCATTTCCTCATCGAAGCGCTGCGCCCGGCCAAGCAGCGCGTCAGCGTGCAGAAGTTCGTCGCGGGCCGCTCGGCCGCAAGCGCCTTCGCCTGCTGGAAGGGCGAGATGGTGGCGCATCTGCATTACGACGTGCTGGTCGCCGACGGCGCGATCGGGCCGCCCAACGTCGTGCGCCGCGTCGATTGCGAGGAGATGGAAGAGGCCTCGCGGCTGGTGGCGAAGCGTTTCGGGCTCTCGGGGATCTACGGCCTCGACTTCATCCGCGATGCGCAAGGCAACGCGCATCTGATCGAGATCAACCCGCGCACGACGCAAGGCGGGACGCTCGCCTTCGGCGACGGCCGCGACATGCCCCAGGCGCTGGCCGCCTGCGTGACCCGCATGCCGGCCAAGCGGCGCGACGCCTTCCCGAGCGACGTCGTCGCGTTCTTTCCGGCCGAGTGGCAGCGCGATGCGGCCAGTCCCTGGCTGAGCAGCGGCCACCACAACGTGCCGTGGGACGATCCGGCGGTGCTGAAGCACTGCTTCGACCGCCTGCCGCAAGCGCAGACGCCCGACCGCAAGGCTGCGATCGAGCGTCTGTTGGCCTCTGCGCCCGCGGGGGAGGAACGGGCGCAGAGCATCGGATGCCTGCCTATCTGAAGCCGACGCAGCTGTAGGAGATCTTGTTGCCTGCGGCCGGGTTCGCGGCGGCGCTGAAGGTGACCGATGTCGTGCTCACGAAGGTGGCGATGATCGGGTTCTTCGCCGTGTTGCTCTCGTCCTGGGCGAAGCAGACCGGCGCGTTCGGCCAGGGCTGGGCGAAGGTTATCGTGAACGCGGTCGCCGACGGCGCCGAGCCCACCGTGATGCGGCCGGCATTGTCGTTGCCCGCGACCGACGGCGAGCCGCCCAATCCGCCGCCGCTCAAGGCCGGCGCGCTGCCGCCCGACAGCAGATGCCCGCGCCACCACATGTCGCCCAGCGTGTCGGTCGCGAAGTCCAGCCGCGGCGAGGCGGGATTGCCCTTGAGCTCGCTGAAGTACGAGATCACGGCGTTGTTGGCGTGGCCCGCCGCCGTGGTGCCCCACACGCCGCGGGCGATCGGGGTGATCGTGGTCGGACCCGTGACCTTGTAGGAGATCGCCTCGCCGTCGATCAGCATCGTGCCGGGCGACGGGAAGCCCGTCGTCGAGCCGACCGTGATCGCGGCCGTCGAGCTGTTGTTCATCGTGCCGTTGAGCGTGGTCGAGGCGGAGGTGCTCACCACTTCGAGCTGGGCGGCGACGCCGGTGCCCGAGTTGATGCCGAAGCCGGCCGATTCGGCGCGCGCGACCTCGGTCTTGTTCTTGGTGCCGGCCTCCGTCGCCGAGAGCGCGGTCGCGGCGCAATTGGCGCTGTTGGACCAGTTCTCGCACGCGGTCACCGACACGCCGCCGACGCTGTCTCCCGAATAGCTGGACCCGTCATAGCCGAAGGCGCCCAGCGCCGCGATCGTGTCGCCGTTCAGCAGAGCGGATTGCGTCTTCGACCCGCCGTTGGCGCGCCGGCCGTCGAACTCGGCGAGCCCGCCGAACGTGTCCTGCACGACGCGGCCGGCCAGCGCATCGCCCTGCACGATCTGCAGGTCGGTGCCGTCGGGCGGCGAATGGGCGTTGTCCAGGTTGCTGTTCATCAGGTTGTTCTGGCCGCTGTCGAGCCGCGAGCCGAGCGTCGTGGTGATGCCCTGCGCGCCGTTGCCTTCGTAATAGATGCTCGTGTTTGCGAGCTCGCTGCCGGAGATGTTGACCACGCCGGCGGAGTTGGCGATGAAGCCGGGGCCGCCGCCGGGCCGGATGCCGGTCGCCATCAGGCAGCCGTTGTCGACCTCGAATATCGGATAGCCCGAATATCCGGTCTCCGCGCTCGCCGCGACATAGCTCAGGCACTGCGTGTCGTCGTGGTTGTCGACCATGAGTCCGACGCCGCTCTTCGAGCCGCCGCCGCCCATCAGCGAGGCGTTGTTGGAGTCGCCGTCCATCTTGACGAAGATCGTGAACGGATCGTCGTAGTTTCCGTCCGAATCGCCTTTCGGCCCGGTGATGCGCGTGTTGTTCGAGGCGTGGATGTGATAGTCGATCGAGTGGGCATAGGCCTGGGGCTGCAGCATCGACAGGCCGGCCACCGCGTCGTTTGTGCCCCAGCCGCCGATCATATAGGCGGTGGCGTGGCCGATGCCGCTGCCCGCCATGCCGTTGCCCGATGCCTTGCCGCCGTCGCTGTCGCCCGCGTCGATGCGCGCCGCCGCGTCGAGCACGATGCAGGTGCCGGCGCCCATGGTGTCGCATGCCGGCGCCGTCGTGAAGGCGCCGCCGTCGAAGGTCACGTTCGTCGCCGACGAGCGCGTGACGTTCGCCGCTTTGTCGACGAAGACGATGCTCTTGTTCGGCCACACCGCGGTGACGGTCACCGTGCCGGTGAAGTCGGCGCTGGTGAAGGTCTCGCCGACGCGGATATTGGCCATGTTGCTCACATTGGTGAGCTTCTTGGATCCTATCGTGTACTGCGCGGTGCGCGTGGTCAGCGACAGGTTCGCGCCGTTGCATTCCGACGTGTCGAGGTCGACGGTCGCGGTGTGGGTGCCGGCATTGTAGGAGACGTTGGTCAGCGTCCAGCGCCCGTTGGCGGTCGCGCCGCCGGTCGCGATGCCGTTCTTGTTCATGCCCGAGACCCAGGCCATGTAGCCGTTGGTGAGCTCGACCGGATCGGGCGTGCCCATGCCCGACATCGGGGTGACGGTCAGGCGGCACACGCCGGAGGCGGCGGCGACGTTTGTCACCTGATAGTAGCGCTGGTTGTAGCTCTGCCGGGTCATCTTCGGCTGGCATTCGGTGTTGAGCCATTTGGGGCTGCCGCCGGTCGAGCTGATCCAATAGCAGACATTGCCGTCGGCGACGGTGTTGCTCATGAAGTTGTACGGCGCGTTGGCGATCTGGACGGCGGTGTCGAAGCCGTCGACCTCCATGTCGCGGATGACGCAGCCCGAGCTGCCGCAGTTGAGGCCCGTGTCGCCGTAGCTCTTCATGTTCTGCACGATGGTGTAGAGGTCGTTGATGCTGTGAGGCGCCGCGTACCAGCTGGGCAAAAGGATGCCGTTGTGCACGAAGGTGTGGTCGCTCATGACCACCTGCGTGCCGCGATCCAGGAAGATCGTGCCCGGCACGCTGAGCAGGTCGCTGCGGTTGCCGAAAGGCGAGGCGCCGCCCAAGTCCAGCTCCATGCCGCTGGGGATGGTGAGCGTCGAGTCGATCCTGACCTGGACGCCGGCGGTCGTGATCCTGTGCAGGCCGGCGGTGCCCGCGGCGGCGAGCAGGGCCGCGATCGGGTTGACGGGCGTGCTCGTGGTCGAGGTGATGGGGGTGCAGGACGTCCCGTGTCCGGCCGGGCTCGGCTCGCAATTGAAGAGCGAGCTCTTGACGACGCCGAACTGCCTCAGATCGCCGTTCAGGTTCTGGCGATAGAAGCAGTTGTTGTTCATGTCCTTCACGATGCTGCCGCCGTCGGGCGTGCAGCTCGTGCCGTTCTTGGTGAACAGGCCTTCGCCGCCATCGGCCGGGCACGGCGCCGCGGCGCAGTGATAGGACGCGGCGTGGAACGCCGAATACAGATTGAGGTTGAGGCTCGACACGCCATCGACGGCATCGACCTCCACGACGTTCTGCTGGACGGCATGGGCGGGGCCGCACAGGGCAAGGGCACAGGCCGTGCCGAGCAGGGCAAGACGTATGTTCTTCATTTGTTCCTCCAAAGGGATTGAAACAGTGGGTTCCCGGCCGGCAGCCCTTCGGACATCCGGCCCTCGTGAAGGAATATAGACCTATCGTTGGGACCAAATCAAGGAAAATGTTCCTGATACGATGGGCCGGACATGGCCGCGCCAAAGCCGCGGGATTTTTTTATCGCGCGTCCCGATGCGTCGCGGACTTTTCCCGAAGCCGCGGTCTGCGCCGCTGCTTGCGCCGAAAGACACGCGAGATCGTCGCGAATTCGACTGTTGCGATGCTCAACCCAATGCGAAACGGCTGTCGGCTATATCCATAGTTCAGTGACTTAAGATTGCAGCCGCATATCGTCCACACGCTTTACGTCGGGGAGAGTTTTCGATGCTACGCGTGTTAGCGATCGCCATCGCGGTCGCATTTCTCAACATGTCCGCGACCGCGGACGCACTCCACTACCGCTCCGTCTATGTCTTCAACGATCTGACGGACGGTTGGAATCCCGTCATCGTCGGCAAGGACAAGAACGGCGATCTTGTCGGCTATACCAATCTCGGAGGGTCTTCGACCGTCTGCGGCTACGGCTGCGGCACGGTCTTCAAGCTCACGCCGGACGGCACCAAGACGGTGCTGCATACGTTCGACTCCGCCGACGGCGCGGCCCCCAGCGGGATGACGATCGCCGACGACGGTACGCTCTACGGCACCACCGAAGCCGGCTCGGGCGGTTTCGGATCGATCTTCAAGATCGCGCCCGACGGCCAGTTCAGCACCGTGTTCTGGTTCCCGGGGAAAATGGCGCATCACCAGCTCGAGGTTCCGGACGGATGGAAGCCGGACGGCGGCGTGATCGTCGGCCATGACGGGAACCTCTACGGCACCGCGTCCTATGGCGGCATCAACAATCATTGCGGCGAAGGCGGCTGCGGCACGGTCTTCAAGGTCACGCCTTCGGGGGAGTTCACGCTGCTGCACGCCTTCGGCGGCGAGGACGCCGACGGATGCCACCCCTATAGCGGCGTGGTCCAGGACGCGCAGGGCTTTCTCTACGGCACGACCAACGGCTGCGGTCACATCAATCTCGGCACCGTCTACAAGACCGATCCCGCGACGGGCGCGACGACGACGCTGCACAGCTTCCTCGACCCGTCCGACGGCAACGGGCCCAGCGGCCCGGTGACGCTGGACGAGGCCGGCAACGTCTATGGGCTTACCGCGCAGGGCGGCGGCAACTGCAACGGCGGCGTGGGCTGCGGGACGATCTACAAGATCGCGCCCGACGGGACCGAAACACTGATCTACGTCTTCAAGAGCTTCTACCAGGGATACAACCCGATGGGGCCGCTGTATCGCGACCACCGCGGCAATCTCTACGGCGTGACCTATTTCGGCGGGCCGAGCTCCAAGTTCAGCTGCATCTCGTTGGGCTGCGGGACCGCGTTCAAGCTGAAGCCGGGCGGCGCGATGATCCTGCTGCACAACTTCACCGGCACGCCGTTCGACTCGTCCAATCCGGTCTCCGGCCTGACCCCGGGACCGCAGCCGCACGGGTTCTACGGCTCGTCACGCAATGCGGGCGACAAGACCTGCTGCGGCGCGGTGTACGAGCTCACTCCCTAGGTGGCGGCGGCGGCGGCGGGCGACGTAGCTCGCCGCCAGGCGGCGGGCGACGTCAGCTCGCCGCCAGCCCCGCTTGAACACCCGCCTGGATCGTCGAATGCACATGCGCGCGGCGCGCGTCGAGCTCCCGGGCGATGCTGTCGTCGTTCTTCTGCAGCGCTTCGACGTCGGTGTCGGCATAGTCGAGCACGCCCATCTCGGCATAGCCCTTGCGCACCTTGTCGCCCCACAGCCCGATGTCCTTGACGATCGGCACGATGCGCATGAAGAGCCCGTTGCGGAAGGTCTGCATCAGGGGCGAGCTGTACTGGTGGTCGACGCATTCCTGCACCGGCAGTCCCAGCGCCGCCCACACCTCGCGCGCCTCGAACCGGTCGCGCATCAGGTAGCAGGCCTCGATCAGGAACTCCTCGCGCTCGTCGCGCTCCTTCTGGGTCAGCTGCGGATAGTAATCGCGCAGCGCCAGCCGCCCGAAGGCGACGTGGCGGCTCTCGTCCTGCATCACATAGGCGTTGACCTGCTGCGCCAGCGGGTTCTGTGCGTAATCGCGATTGGTCTGGAACGCGGCCAGCGCCAACCCCTCGATCACCACCTGCATGCCCAGATAGGTCATGTCCCAGCGGCTGTCGCGCAGCGTCTGGTCGATCAGCTCCTTCAGCGGCGGCGTCATCTCGTAGGCCACGCCGAACTTGGCCAGCAGCATGCGATAGCTCTCGACGTGCCGCGCCTCGTCGATCACCTGGGTCGAGGCATAGAACTTGGAATCGATGTCCGGCACCTGCGTGACGATCTTCGCCGCGCAGATCAGCGCGCCCTGCTCGCCCTGCATGAACTGGCTGAGCTGCCAGGCCTGGAAATGGCGCCGCACATGCGCCTTCTCCATCGCCGACATCTTGCCGTACAGCTCCATGCCGGCGATCGGCAGCATCTCTTCGGGAAGCTGCTGCGGGTTCTCCTCATCCAGCTCCTGGGTCCAGTCGATGCGCGTCGTCGCGTCCCACTGGAACTCCTTGCCCTTCTGATAGAGGCCCATCATCCCGGCGCGGCCGGTGTCGTACATCCAGTTGAAGCAGGCGTCGTAGTTCTGCGGCACCGTCCAGGTGCTGTCCTTGAGCGCGTCGACATAGAGCGATGCGAAGTCGGTGACTGCTTTGGCCATGGCCGTTCCTCCCCAGAAAAGGAGGGAAAGGCTAGGCCTTAAGGCTTGGCCCTCGCAAGGTGGCTGGCGCGCATTCCGTATAGGAAATAAAGCACCAGCCCGGCGCCGTTCCATTCGAAGAACCAGATCTGCGTGCGCGTCGGCAGGCTCCAGGCCAGATACAGGCAGCCCAGGATGCAGACCGGCCCCACCACCCAGGGCAGCGGCGTGCGGAACAGCCGCGGCCGGCTCGGATCGCGCATCCTCAGCACCAGCATCGACGCCGCGACCGCGATGAAGGCAGTGAGCGTGCCGACATTGGCGAGCTCGACGATCTGGCTCAGGTCCATCGTCGCCGCCATGGCGATGACGACCAGGCCGGTGAGCATGGTCATGAGCACCGGCGTGCCGCGCGATTTGCTGACCGCGGCGAGGCGCTCGGGCAGCAGGCCGTCGCGCGCCATGACGAAGAAGATGCGGCTCTGGCCGTACATCAGGACCAGGATCACGCTCGGGATCGCGATGACGACGCAGGCCGCCACGATCTCGGCCGCCGTGCCGTGGCTCAGCGACTGCAGGATGAAGACGAGCGGCGCGGCGTCGTGGGTCTTCGAGAACTGGGTGTAGGACATGGCGCCCACCGCGACCGTCGCCACCACCACATAGATCGCGGTGCACAAGGCCATCGAGCCGACGATGCCGATGGTGAGGTTGCGCTCGGGGTTCTTGGTCTCCTCCGCCGCCGTCGACACCGTGTCGAAGCCGTAGAAGGCGAAGAACACGATCGCGGCCGCGCCCAGCACGCCATAGTTCTTTCCGTCCGCGCCCTGCGTCGCGCCATAGCCGAAGGGCGCAAACGGCGTGAAGTTGGCGGCGTCGAAGGACTGCATCGCCAGCACCACGAACAGGACCAGCGCCGCCAGCTTGATCAGCACCAGGAAGATGTTCAGCGTCGCGCTCTCGCGGGTCCCTAAGATCAGCAGCAGGGTCACGACGCCCGCGATCAGGATGGCCGGGATGTTGATGAGCCCGCCCGAGAACACGCCGTGCATCAGCTCCGGCGGCACGCCCCAGCCCGCGGCCGTGATCAGCGACTCCACATGGCCACCCCAGCCTACCGCCACCGCGGCGGCGGCGACGGTGTATTCCAAGACCAGGCTCCAGCCCACGATCCAGGCCAGACCCTCGCCCAGCACCGCATAGCTGTAGGTATAGGCGCTGCCCGCGACCGGGATCAGCGTCGCCATCTCGGCATAGCAGAAGGCGGCGCAGGCGCAGATCGCGCCGCAGATCAGGAACGAGATCACCACCGCCGGTCCCGCCAAGCCCGCGCCGACGCCCGTCAGCGTATAGATGCCGGTGCCCACGATGGCGCCGACGCCGATGGCGATCAGATGCGGCCAGCTCAACGTCTGCTTGAGCCGATGCGCGCCTTCGAGCGCGACGCTGGCCTCGATGGTCTTCCGGCGCGTTAAGGCGCTCATGTGATTCTCCCCTGCTCAAGGGAAGGCTAGCGGATTGCCGCGCCCTCGCGCTACGGTCCGGCCCAGGCTTTTCGAAGGGGTGTCACATGAATGTGCTGGTGGGTGCGGCCGTGATCCTGATGGCGGCGGCGGTGCCGGCGCTTGCCGCGCCGAAGCCGGGCGGCGGCTCGGCCGATGCCAGGTTCAAGGCGCTCTATACCCGCGAGTGGAAGTGGCGCGAGGACCAGTTCGCCAGCGGCGAGGACAACGTCAAGGAGATCGTCGATCACCTGCCCAAGGTCGATGCCGCGACGCAGCAGATGCGCCTCGACTATTGGCAGGAGGTCATGAAGGCGCTGGACGCGATCCCGCGCGACAAGCTTTCGGCCGCCAACCAGGTGAACTACGACGTCTACAAGCCGCAGCTCCAGGTCCTGATCGCCGACCAGCAGTTCCGCGAATACGAGATGCCGGCCAATTCCGACACCACCTTCTGGACCGATCTCGGCTATACCGCGCGCCAGGATTTCAAGAAGCTCAAGGACTATCAGTCCTGGATCAAGCAGATGCGCGACGTGCCGCGCTATTTCCACGAGCAGATCGCGGTGATGCGGGCCGGCCTGAAGCGCGGCTTCACGCCGCCGCAGGTGACGCTTCAGGGCCGCGACGGCTCGATCACCAACGTCACCAAGGCCGCGCCGCAAGACTCGCTGTTCTACGAGCCGTTCAAGAAGATGAACGGCGTCGATGCAGACGCGCAAGGAAAGCTGCGCGCGGAAGCGCTCGACGTCATCGCGCATGTCGTGCAGCCTGCCTATGCCGAGCTGCTCACGTTCTGGAACGAGGAATACGTGCCGGGCGCCCGCAAGGCGCTGGCCGCGGAGTCGCTGCCCGACGGCAAGGCGTACTACCGCCAGCAGATCCTCGAATACACCACGCTCGACATGTCGCCGGACGAGATCCACAGGATAGGCGAGGCCGAGGTCGCCAACCTGCATCAGCAGATGGTCGATGCGATGAAGGAGACGGGCTTCAAGGGCGACTTCCCGGCCTTCCTCCAGTTCCTGCGCACCGATCCGCAATTCGCCGCCAAGACGCCGCGCGAGCTGCTCGAGAAGGCCGCCTATATCGCCAAGCAGTTCGACGGCAAGGCCTCGACCTGGTTCGGCATGCTGCCGCGGGCGCGCTTCGCCATCAAACCGGTGCCGGACGACCTGGCGCCGTTCTACACCTCGGGCCGCGGCGGACCGGGCACCTATCTGCTCAACACCTACGACCTGCCGCACCGCCCGCTCTACAACCTGACGGCGCTGACGCTGCATGAAAGCGCGCCGGGACATGCGTTCCAGATACCGCTCGCCGCGGAAGACAAGTCGCTGCCGGACTTCCGCCGCTACTCGTATATCTCCGCCTATGGCGAGGGCTGGGCGCTGTATTGCGAATATCTGGGCGACGAGATGGGCATGTACGAGACGCCGTACGACCGCTTCGGGATGCTGGGCTATCAGATCTGGCGCGCGGTGCGCCTCGTCGTCGACACCGGCATTCATGCCAAGGGCTGGACGCGCGAGCAGGCGATCCAATACATGCACGACTATACCGCGCTGCCCGATCACGAGATCGAGACCGAGGTCGACCGCTACATCGCCTGGCCGGGCCAGGCGCTGTCCTATTACCTGGGCGAGATGACCATCAAGCGCGAGCGCGCCAAGGCCGAAGCCGCGCTGGGGCCGAAGTTCAACATCCGCGCCTTCCACGACACCGTGCTGCAGCTGGGCTCGGTGCCGATGCCGGTGCTCGAGGCGCGCATCGACCGCTTCATCAAGGAAGACGGCAAGGGGCCCTATCCGGATATGGAGTGAGTGTTCTCGGATGTCATGCCCCGCGAATGCGGGCCGCGACAGAAGGCCCCGGAGAAATAGAAGCGCCCGGCGAAATCTTTCGCCGGCCCCCTTGAACCGTGACGCTCGAAACCCCAAATCGACCAAATCCCCACAATTGCGAGGAATGCCCGGGCGGCTCCGAACCGCCCAGAGATTCCGCGCGTCCGCGTGAGCGGCAGCGCGCGCCCGATCGCCTGCGCGAGAATATTTTCGCGCTTTGATGCGCTGCACAAATTCAAAAGTGCGCTTCGAGGCGCGCCCGAATTGTGTCCGAAACGACCCCGAAAGACGCAAAAGTCGATACAGATGTACAGACGGCGCCGCCACCGGAGAGGAGGGGACCTCTCGAAACGTGAGGTTCAAATGCGCCGGCCGCGTCCGGCCACAATATCTGGTGGGTCTCGCGTGGCTGACAGAATGTCGGTACCGTCGGCGCCATATCCGGAGGTGATCATGTCCGCGCATTTGAAGCCCGCCGAGCCCCGCTCGCCCGCCCACGACCTGCCGCTCGACAGGATCAATGTCAGCCAGCCGGAGCTCTTCCGCACCAACAGCTTCTGGCCCTATTTCGAGCGACTCAGGCGCGACGATCCGGTGCATTTCTGCGCCGAGAGCGACTATGGCCCCTATTGGTCGGTCACCAAGTACGCCGACATCATGGCGGTGGACACCAACCACCAGACTTTCTCGTCCGAAGCCTCGCTCGGCGGCATCACCATCCGCAACCAGCAGCAGGATTTCCTGCTGCCGATGTTCATCGCGATGGACCCGCCCAAGCACGACAAGCAGCGCAAGGTGGTGAGCCCGATCGTGGCGCCGGAGAATCTCGAACGGCTGGAGGGCACGATCCGTTCGCGCGCCGCCAAGATGCTCGACGAGCTGCCGGTCGGCGAGACCTTCGACTGGGTCGACCGCGTCTCGATCGAGCTCACCACGCAGATGCTGGCGACTCTGTTCGACTTTCCCTTCGAGGAGCGGCGCAAGCTGACGCGATGGTCGGACGTGGCGACCGCGATCCCCGGCTTCGGCATCGTCGACAGCGAGGAGCAGCGCCGCAGCGAGCTGCTCGAATGCGGCGCCTATTTCACGCAGCTGTGGAACGAGCGCGTCAATTCCGAGCCCAAGGGCGACCTCATCTCGATGATGGCGCATAGCGACGTGACCAGGAACATGGAGCCGCGCGAATACCTGGGCAACGTCATCCTCTTGATCGTCGGCGGCAACGACACGACGCGCAACTCGATCACCGGCGGCGTCGTGGCGCTGAACGAGAATCCGGACCAATACCGCAAGCTGTGCGACAATCCTTCGCTGATCCCCAACATGGTGCCGGAGATCATCCGCTGGCAGACGCCGCTCGCCCATATGCGCCGCACCGCGCTCTGCGACGTCGAGCTCAAGGGCAAGCAGATCAGGAAGGGCGACAAGGTGGTCATGTGGTACGTCTCGGGCAACCGCGACGAGGAGGCGATCGAGAACCCCAACGCCTTCATCATCGACCGCGCCCAGCCGCGCCGGCATCTGTCCTTCGGCTTCGGCATCCATCGCTGCGTCGGCAACCGGCTGGCCGAGATGCAGCTGCGCATCGTGTGGGAAGAGATCCTGAAGCGCTTCCGGAAGATCGAGGTGATGGGCGAGCCCGAGCGCATCTATTCGAACTTCGTGAAGGGTTACGCGAGCCTGCCGGTGAGGATCGTGCGGTGAGACTGCTCACGGGCGCCGTGTCGGGGCCTTTTGCGGCTGCTGCAGCGCTCTTGATTGCCGCGCCGGCGATCCTGACTTTTTCTGCCGTGCCGGCCGGGGCCGCGTGTCTGCTCGCGACGCAGAAGCCGATGACGGAGGCCGAGCTTCTCTTCGGCCGCGACATCCCCGGCGGCGGCACGGTGAGCGACGCGGATTGGACGAGCTTCGTGGATACCGCGCTTGCCGTGACGTTTCCGGACGGCTTCACCATCGACGATGCGCAAGGCGGCTGGCGCGATGTGAAGACCGGCGCGGCGGTGCGCGAGGCTTCGAAGATCGTGCTCGTCGACGGCGACGGCAGCGCTATGTTCGGCGCCAGGCTCGAGCGCGTCGCCGAGGCCTATCGCAAGCGGTTCCACCAGGACGCGGTCGGCATCGTCACGCGCGAGGTCTGCGCGGCGTTCTAGGATGAATTTCGTTCCGGAGGATCCGGCAACGCTGTCATTCCCGGCGAGCGTCGGCGCGACGGCGCCGATGCGAAGGAAGGGAATGACAGCGTTGCTGATGGCTCCGTCGAACGTCCGATGCGCTAGGGTCCGGACTCAATTGGCGCCAGTCCGATCAATCTTTTGTCATGGCCCGCGAATGCGGGCCACCCAGCTGGGTTCTGCACCATGTCTATCATCGCGCGAGGTGGAAGCAAGAACTTGCGAGCTGCCGCAGGATTTCACCTGGGTGGCCCGCATTCGCGGGCCATGACATAGCAGTTCGCAATCGAGTACAGACCCTAATCGGATGTCGGAAGCTCGGGCGTCTCTTCGTCGTCCTCTTCGGCTTCGCGGTCCTGATGGTGGCGGATCAGGGTCACGGGCACGGCGAGCGCATAGAGCGCAAAGCCCGCGGCCAGGGTCGCCCAGGGCCAGTTGATGAGCAGGATCACGAAGGCGGCGAAGACGATGAAGGCGGCGACACGCAGGCGCCGCGGCAGGTGCATGTACTTGATCGACGGCGTCGGCACGCGGCTCACCATCAGTGCCGCGGCGAGCACCATGATCACGGACGAGAAGCCCGGCGCGCGCACGATGTCGTCGCCGATGAGGAACGACACCAGCATGGGCATGACGGCGAAGAAGGCGGCGGCCGGCATCGGCAGGCCGGTGAAGTACGGGTTCGCCTGGGTCGCGCCCTCGTCGCGGGCGATCGCGCTCTGGATGTTGAAGCGGGCCAGGCGGATGGCGCTGCAGGCGCAGAAGATCAGCACCGCGGCCCAGCCCGCCTCGCCCATGCCGTTCAGGCTCCACATGAAGACCACGATGCCGGGCGCGACGCCGAAGCTGACCAGGTCGACAAGGCTGTCGAGCTGCGCGCCGAAGCGGGTGTCGGCGCCGAAGGCGCGCGCCGCGCGGCCGTCGAGCATGTCGAACACCATCGCGGCGATGATCGCCACGACCGCATGGCGCCAGTCCTGCTCCAGGGCGAAGCGGATCGCGGTCGCGCCGCAGAACAAGCCGAGCAAGGTCAAGGTCGACGGCACGAGCTTGGCGACGGAGAGGTCCTCCAGCCGCTCGACCACGCGGCGGCGCGCCGCGGCCATGTCCTCCAGCCGCTCGGCCATGCGCTGGCGCGCCGTCAGCTTCTCGGTCGTCATCCCGTGACCTCCGCAAGCACCGTCTCGCCCGCGCTGACGCGGTCGCCCTTGCCGACCTTGATCGTGGCGCCGATGGGTAAATAAACGTCCAAGCGGCTGCCGAAACGGATGATGCCGAACCGCGCGCCGCGGCGCACCTCCTGGCCCTGGACCAGGTCGCAGCGGATGCGCCGCGCCACGAGGCCCGCGATCTGCGCGACCGCGATCTCCTGGCCGTTCCTCAGCGCGAGGCGCATCGCCATGCGTTCGTTATGTTCGCTCGCCTTGTCGAAGGAGGCGTTGATGAACTTGCCCGGCCGATAGGCGAGCGCGATCACCGTGCCGTCTTCCGGCACGCGGTTCACATGCACATTGAAGACGTTCATGAAGATGGAAAGGCGCGGGCGCAACTGCGCTCCCATGCCGAGCTCCGCCGGGGGTGCGGCTTCCACGACCGGAAGCATCACGCCGTCGGCGGGCGAGACGATCAGCCCTTCGCCTTGCGGCGTTACGCGCTCGGGGTCGCGGAAGAAGGCGATGCACCACACGGTCGGCGGTACAAGCACCAATCCGTACCAACCCGCGAGCGCGAACAGGATCGCGTTGAGCGCGACCGCGACCGCGATGAAGGGCCAGCCGTCGGGATGGATGCGCAATTACGCGCGCTTGCCCGAGAACGGGAACGAGCCGAACGAGCCCGCCTTGACGTTGCCCGAGATCTTGTCGCCGTCGACGGTGCCCGCGAACTCGAGCGTCATCGGGAACGGCGTGGTGATGGAGTTCGACCAGGAAACGTTGTTGCCGTCGATCTTGCCGTTGGCGATCGGCTGCGAGCGGCCCTGGGCCGACTGCGTGCCGGTGCCGTCTTCGTTGATCTCGAGCACGGAGGGCTGCGGGCCCATGGGGGACTGAACGGTGATATCGTATTTGCCGGCGATGGACATGATGGTCTCCCTTGAAAGGGCGCATCTAAGAGGTGACGGCGCCGTCAGGCAAGCCTCGCCCCCCGGGCTTTGAGCCGCTATTGACCTTTGGGCAGCTTCGGCGCGGGCGGAACGGAACGGATTTCCATGGCGCCGAAGACGGTTGTCACATTCTGCCCGTCCTCGGACAGCGGCAGGACCACGACCTCGAGCTCGGAGAATTCGCGGCCCGGCATCTTGGAGCGCCCGGGCCCGGCCATCAGCGGCCGCTTCTGCTCGGTGCAGGCCTTGAGGATGCCGCGCATCTGATCGAAGAAGGCTTGGCCCTGGAACTCCGACAGCAGGTGGCCCGCATAGCGCCGGCCCATGAACTGGATGATGCGGTCGCCGGCGATGCGGAAGCGATAGTCGCGGCCGCCGTCGATCACGTCGATCATCCAGATCGAGGGCAGCGCGCTCTTGAGCAGCGCGGGCGTGATCTCCTCGCGCTTGGGCGCCAGGCGGCCGGCGGCGGTGCGCTTCCAGGCTTCATACACGCCGATCAGCTTTTCGCTGTGAAGCCGGTCGATGGGACTCAACACAATGTTCATCGCTCTCTCAGAAATTGCAAAGACGCGCAAAGGCGCGCACGACCCCTCTCCAAGGTTTTTCCGGAAAGCCGACTGCCGACAGTGCCGGCGCGCTCAAGAGACGCAACGCACAGCGCTTCGTATGGTGTCGAACGGAACTGGCGGGGCTTTCAAAGGATCAGTATGGCAAGAATAGGGCATGAGCTTATGCAAATGGACGTCCTGCCTTTGCGTAAGCCGTGGCCGCGTTGAAGATGTTGGTGGCCATCAGGCTCGTCTCCGCGGCCGCGCGCGTCTCATAGACCGCGGCGACCTTGGCCTGGACCGCGGAATCGCTGGGCGCGGCCTCCAGCGCGAAGTCGGCGAGGTGGCAGGCGAGCCGGAGCTGGCCATCATTTGTTAGTTTCTCGGCGCGCTCGGCCAGCGACAATGCGCCGCCGCATAGCTGCGCGATCTCGCGTGCCAGATCGAGACGCGGCGCGGGTTTCAGCTCGCTGGGGCGTCCGCTCCACCAGCCGCCATAGTAGCGGATGACGTTGCGCACCAGGAACTCGGTGTCGTCATAGACGGGCTGCAGCCATGGCGAGTCGGAGACGGGAAGCTCGATGCCGGTCACGATGTCGACATGCGGCGGCGAGCCGTTCTCCATCGCCACAAGGGTGCGCGCGACGACGGTCTCCAGGAACTGCGCGGTCTCGGTCAGCATGCGCGCGATCTTGGGCGCGTCGCCGACCACCGGTCCGCCATGGCCGGGACAGAGCGTCGTCGGCGCACAGGCCGCCATGTCGCGAAGCCCGCACGCGCGGTCGAAAGGATAACGCTGCACCTTCTGCGGATTGCCGTCGTTGGGAACCGCCCAGATGAAAAGATCGCCGGGGCACAAGACGCCGCGCTCGCGACAGAACACCCAGGTGTGATCGTCGCTCTCGCCGCGGCAGTGGCGAAGCTCGAACGCCACGCCGCCGACGGTGATGCTCATGCGCTCGTCGTACAGCGTGTCGGGCGGCACCGGCGGCCGGCCGAACGCCTGATAGGCGTCGCTCGAGGCGGCCTCGACCGTGCCGCCGAACTGGCGCGCGTTGAGCGCCGCGTTGTGGCGGGCGGTCGCGGCATAGCGTGCGAAGCGCGCCGGCATGGCGCTGTGGGCGATGACGCGCGGCCGCTTCTGGCCCGGCATCAGGAACGCCTCCAGCCCATAGGCGTGATCGATATGGCCGTGGGTATAGATCGCGGTGTGCACGGGTTCTTGCGTCTTCTGGCGCAGCATCCCGGCCAGCGCGGGGGCGAACTGCCTGGTGCCGGTGTCGACCAGGACCAGCCCCTCGTCGGTCTCGAAGGCGGTGCAGCCGGAGAACTGCGAGGCGAACCAGGTGCGCGGCGCGGCCTCGACCGGGCCGCCGGTCCAGAACAGCTTGGCCTCGTCGGGCGTCTTGCCCCGCATCAACGCGAATTTCGCCGCCGGATTGTCCGCCATGATGTGCCCCTGCTGAATTGCCCCTACTGAATTGCTTGGGCCCATGCTAACGGAGCGCATGACGAGCGCAATTCCCACGATCCGCCTGAAGCCGCGCGAAGGCCGCCGCCTGCGCGCGGGCGCGCCCTGGGCCTTCTCGAACGAAGTCGAGATGAGCGCCGCGACCAAGGCGCTCAAGCCCGGCGCGGTGGTCGATATCCAAGGCGACGACGGCCGCGTCTTCGGTACGGGCTATTTCAACCCGAACAGCCTGATCGCGCTGCGCCTGCTCGATCCGCGGCCCGGCACCGTGCCCGACGCGGCGTTCTTTGCGGAGCGCCTGGCGCGGGCGCGCAGCTTGCGCGACGCGGTTTACGGAAAGCCTTTCTACCGGCTGGTGCATGCCGAGGGCGATTTCCTGCCCGGCCTCACCATCGACCGCTTCGACGACGTCTATTCGGTGCAGATCACGACCGCCGGCATGGAGGCGTTGCGCGGCCCCCTGCTGGAAGCGCTGGGCGCGGCGCGCGTGGTGCTGCGTGCCGACGCACCGTCGCGCGCGCTCGAAGGTTTGCCGTCCTATGTCGAAGGCGATGTCGGGCGCATCGCGGTGGAAGAGAGCGGCGTGCGCTACTTCGCCGACCTGACCGGCGGCCAGAAGACGGGCTGGTATTACGACCAGCGCGACAACCACGCCTTCATGGCGGCGCTTTCGAAGGACCGCAGCGTGCTCGACGCCTATTGCTACACCGGCGGCTTCGCGCTTGCCGCCGCCAAGGCCGGCGCGCGCGAGGTGATCGCGATCGATTCGTCGCAGCCCGCGCTCACGCTGGCGGAAGAGTCCGCGGCAGCGAACGGGTTGGCGTGCAAGTTCGTCAAGACCGACGTGTTCGACGAGTTCGAGCGGCTGGGCCATGCGAAGGAGACCTTCGACGTCGTCATCGCCGATCCGCCGCCCTTCGTGAAATCGCGGAAAGATCTGGAGACCGGCGCGAAGGCCTATCGCAAGCTCGCGCGGCTGGCGGCGCGGCTGGTGGCGCCGGGCGGTTTCCTGCTTCTCGCCTCGTGCTCGCACAACATCCCGACCGAGCGCTTCGCGTCGGAATGCGCGCTGGGGCTGCAGCGCGCCGAGCGCCGCGCGCGGCTGATCCGCCAGTCGGGCGCGGGTGCCGATCATCCGGTGCATCCGATGCTGCCGGAAAGCGCCTATCTCAAGACGCTGGTCTACGCGCTGGATTAGCGCTGGGGATTGGCATTGGGATTCGTGTTGGGGATCGGGTTGCGCGGCGATAGGCGGCAGGCGTGATGCCCGCGAAGGCGTGGAACTCGCGGCACATATGCGCCTGGTCGGCATAGCCGAGCTCGGCCGCCAGGTCGGCCAGGCGCTCGCCGCCGAACTTCAGCCTGAGGCCCAGTTCCGTCGCGCGCCTGCGGCGGCGATAGGCGCCGAGGCTCAAGCCGGTGCGCGCGCGGAAAGCGCGGGCGACATGGGTCGGATGGCGGCCGCAGAGCTGCGCCAGTTCGTCCAAAGCCCAAGCGCGCTTGGGGTCGTCGTCGAGCATCTCGATGAGACGCGACAGCCACGCGCCGTCGCCCTCGAAGGTGTCGCCACCGAGGATGCGGCCGATGAACTCCGCCGTGTCGGCTTCGAGCGACAGCGCGTCGTTGCCCAGCACCACCTGGCGCGCCAGCGCGTCGGCCAACGAGCGCAGCTCCGGCGTGCAGCGGCGCACGCGCGTATCGAGCCTGGCGTCGCGCCCCAGATGCATGTTGAGGCAGGTCGCGGGCTGCGTGCCGAACTCGTTGGTGTGCATCTCGTCGCGGCGGTGCATCAGAACGTCGCCGGGCTTGAGCTCGACGGTGCAGCCAGACGAACGCTCGAGCACCGCGCCCGACAGCACGACGCAAAGGTGGTCGCTGGCGTGGCAATGGTCGGGCGTTGCGCCGCCGCGATGGACGCTCAAGGAGACCAGCGCGGTCGCGCTTTCGACGGCGAGGATCTCGCCGAAGGTCTCGCCGAACGCCATCGCGATCATAGAGCGGCCCCGCGATGCGTATGCATCGCGATCATGGAGCGGAAAGCCCCGTGCGCCTGCTCCAGCCGATCTCCATCACGCCGACCTGGCCGCGGCGGAAATTCGCCTTGGCCTTGGTCTCGTCGTCGAAGACCAGGGTCTCGCGGTCGGCCGGCGTGAAAGCGGGCCACGCGGGCAGACCCGCGCCGTTCGGATCGCCGGTCTTGGCGAAGTTGGTCCAGTAGTCCTGCGTCAGCGCGATGACCTGTTTGTCCTTGTCGCTGGCGCGGCCGGCGAGGAAGCCCAAGCCGCGAAGCCCGAAGACATAGACGATCTCGCCGCCGTGACTGACGCCCAGGACCTTGCCCTTATAGGTGTCGGCGACATAGGCGAAGTGATAGACGTGGCTCCTGCCGCCGGCCTTCGCGACGAAGGCCGCGAAGTCCTGTGCGCCCGAGGTGAAGAGCGAGTCGCCGAAGGCCTGGCGGCCGAACTCCGCATCGCTGAGCGCGCCGTTCGCCTCATAGATCGCGCGCACGTTCGGCAGCTGGTCGCCGAACTTGGAAAGTCCCTGCACCGGATCGAGTCCCAGGGCCGGCGCCAGCGACGCCTCGTTGCTGTTGGAGCCCGCGAGGTAGTCGACCTTGGCGATCTCGCCCTTGGCGAAGCGCACCGACACGTCTTCGGGGATCACCTTGCCGTCGATATAGGGTTGCACATGGCCTTCGGTGCTGAGGTCGCCCTGCGGCTTCAGGATCTGGGCGACGCTGAGCTTGCGCAACTTGGCGAGCGCGGCGGTATCGGCGCCGGCGACGCCGAGCTTGGTCGCGGAGGCGACGCTGTTCTTCTGCGCTTCGTCGGCCGTCTGCGTGGGCAGAAGCCCGAGCCCCGATTCCGAGATGGCGCGGAGGAAGAGCCCGCGCGCGAGCGGAGATGCCACGAGGTCGTTGACGCTGACGCCGCCGGCGGACTCGCCGAAGATCGTGACCAGATGCGGATCGCCGCCGAAATGCGCGATGTTCTGCTGCACCCATTGGAGCGCCGCGATCTGGTCGAGAAGGCCGAAGTTGCCGCTCTCGTCGCGGCCTTCGGTCTTCAGCGCCGGATGGTTGAAGAAGCCGAGCAGGCCCAGGCGATAGTTCAGCGACACCACCACGACGCCGTGCTTGGCGAGATCGATGCCGTCATAGATCGGCACCGCCGCGCCGCCTTCCAGGAAGCCGCCGCCATAGATCCACACCATCACCGGCAGCTTGGCGCCGGGCTCGGCCTTGGGCGTCCAGACATTGAGGGTGAGGCAGTCCTCGCTCTGCGGCAGCTTGGGCATGAAGATCGAGGGCCGGCGGTTCTGCGGGCAGATCGGCCCGAAGTTCACCGCCTGGCGCGTGCCCTCCCAGCCCGGTGCCGGCTGCGGCGCGCGCCAGCGCAAGGCACCGACCGGCGGCGCGGCATAGGGGATGTTCTTGAACGAGGCGACGCCCTCGGTCGTGTCGCCATGCAGTGCGCCTTGAGGGATTTTCAGGTCGGCGGCGGAGACCGCACTGCAGGCAAGCGCGAACGCGATGGCCAGGAACCCAAGGCGCATGAAACCCCTCCGAGCAGGAAGCCTTCAAATCAGATGGTGATCTGTGCGCCCAATTCCACCACCCGATTGGGCGGCAGGCAATAGAAGCGTGCCGGCGCCAAAGCGTTCGAGGCCAGCCAGGTATAGAGCGCGACCCGCCAGCCCTTCAGGCCGGGACGCGTGCCCGCGACCAGCGTCTCGCGGCCGACGAAGAAGCTAGTGTTGTCGACGTCGATGGAGAGGCCCTGGGTCCGCGCGGCGGCGAGCGCCTTCGGCACGTCGAGGTCCTCGAAGAAGCCGTAATGGATGCGCACCTCATAGAAGCCCTTGCCCGGCTTCTCGATCTCGATGCGGCGGCTTTGGGGCACGAAGGGCGCGTTCTCGACCACGACATTGGCGAGCACGATGCGCTCGTGCAGCACCTTGTAGTGCTTCATGCTGTGCAGCAGCGCGCTGGGCGCAATGTCCAGCCTGGGCGACAGGAACACCGCGGTGCCGGTGACGCGATGCGGCGTCTTGTCGGCGCGGGCGAGGAACAAGGGCAGCGGCAGCGAGGAGTCGCGGATCTTCTCCAGATGGACCCGCCGTCCCAGCCGCCAGGTGTCCATCACCACGAAGACGCCGGCAGCGACCAGCAACGGCAGCCAGCCGCCCTCGATGACTTTCAGCGCGTTGGAGGCCAGGAAGGCCAGATCGATGATGCCGAGCGTGCCGAACAGAAGCACCACAACGGGCAGCTTCCAGCGCCATCGCTTGTAAGCCACGATGGCGACGAGCAAGGTGCTGATCGCCATCACGCCGGTGACCGCGATGCCGTAAGCCGCGGCCAGCGCGCTCGAGGTCTTGAAGATCAGCACGATGAGCACCACGCCGATGCACAGCATCGCGTTGATGCGCGGCACATAGATCTGTCCGCGCTCGGTGACGGAGGTGTGACGGATCTCCATGCGCGGCAGCTGGCCCAGCTGCACCGCCTGGCGGGTGATCGAGAACACGCCGGAGATGACGGCCTGGCTCGCGATGACGGTCGCGACGGTAGCGAGCCCCACCAGCGGATAGTGTGCCCAGCCGGGCACGATGGAGAAGAAGGCGAGCGGCGCGCGGTCGGGATGCATCAGGAGCTCCGCGCCCTGCCCGAAATAGTTGAGCAGCAGCGCGGGCAGGCTGATCGCGAGCCAGGCCACGCGGATGGGTCCGCGTCCGAAATGGCCCATATCGGCATAGAGCGCTTCGCAGCCCGTGACCGCGAGCACGACGGAACCCAGCGAGACGAACGCCGTCCAGGGCTCGCGCACGAACAGCGCCAGGCCTTCCAGCGGATTGATGGCGGCGAGAACCTGCGGCGCCTGGAAGACCGCCACCAGACCCAATCCCGCCAGCACGAAGAACCACACCAGCATCACCGGCCCGAACAGCTTGCCGATCCGATCGGTGCCGGTGGACTGCAGCAGGAACAGGCCGATCAGCACCGCCAGCGCCAGCGGCATGATCAGCGGCTGCAGCGCGTCGTTGGCGCCCAGGCCTTCGACGGCGCTCAGGACCGAGATCGCGGGCGTCAGCATGCCGTCGCCGTAGAACAGCGCGAGGCCGAGGATCGCCGCGATGCCGATCGCGGTCTTCGACCAGCGTCCCAACCCGCCCGAGCGATGCGCCAGCGCCGCCAGCGCCAGCACGCCGCCCTCGCCGTCGTTGTCCGCGCGCATGATGAGGGCGACGTATTTCAGCGTCACCACCACGATCAGCGACCACAGGATCAGGGACAGCGCGCCCATCACCGCGGCGGGCGACGGCACGGCGCCGCCCGCGGCCAAGGCGCTTTCGCGCATGGCATAGAGCGGGCTCGTGCCGATGTCGCCGAAGACGACGCCCAGCGCGCCGAGCGTCAGCACCGCCTTGCGGCGGAGCTTTCGGTTTCGGACTTCGGGTGCGGCTTTCGGCGGAGACGGTTCGTCTGCCGACATGAGATCGTAGCCTTCGGTTCCGTTCAAGGAAGCCTCCTTTGCGGATGGTCTTCCCGGTCGTTTCTCCCGTTAGATCGTGATCTGCGCGCCCAGCTCGACGACGCGGTTGGGCGGCAGGCAATAGAACCGCGCCGGCGACAGCGCGTTGGCGGCAAGCTGGATATAGAGCCAGGTGCGCCAGCGGCCGAGCAGCGGCGTCTGCGCCGGCACCAAAGTCTCGCGGCCGACGAAGAAGGTCGTGTGGTCGACGTCGATCACCAGGCCGAAGGGCCGCGCGCTGCGCAGCGCCTCGGGCACGTCGGGCGTCTCGAAGAAGCCGTGATGGATCTTCACGCTGTAGAAGCCCTTGCCCAGCTTGATCACCTCGACGCGCTTGTCCTCGCCGACGAAAGGCTTGTCCTCGACGATGACATGCGCCAGCACCACGCGCTCGTGCAGCACGCGGTTGTGCTTGAGGTTGTGCAGCAGCGAGCCGGGCACGGTGTCGGTGCGCGCGTGCAGGAACACCGCGGTGCCGGCGACGCGCATCGGGGTCTTCTCGGCGCGCTGCATGAAGAGGTCGAGCGGCAGCGACTCGTTGCGCACGATCTCCTGGTGGTGGCGGCGGCCCTTGCGCCAGGTCTCCATCACCACGAAGACGGCCGCGGCGATGGCGAGCGGCAGCCAGCCGCCTTCGACGATCTTGAGCGAGTTCGACGCCAGGAACAGCCAGTCGACCGTGGCCAGAAGGCCGAACAGCACGATCACCGCCTTGATGTTCCAGTTCCATTGGCGCGTGGCGACGATGCCGGCGTGGAAGGTGTCGATCACCATCACGCCGGCGACAGCGATGCCATAGGCGGCGGCGAGAGAGGCCGAGCTCTTGAAGATCAGCACGATCAGGACGACGCCGGTCGCCAGGATCGCGTTCATGCGCGGCACGTAGATCTGGCCGTATTCGGTGGCCGAGGTATGGCGGATCTCCATGCGCGGCAGCTGGCCCAGCTGCACAGCCTGCTGGGTCATCGAGAACACGCCCGAGATCACCGCCTGGCTCGCGATGACGCCGGCGATGGTGGCCAGCAGCACCATTGGGAAATGCGCCCAGCCCGGAATGATCGAATAGAAGGCGAGATCGGCCTTGTCGGGCGAGATCAGCAGCGCGGCCCCTTGCCCGAAGTAGGTCAGCAGCAGCGACGGCAGCACGACGAAGAACCAGGCATATTGGATCGGCTTGCGCCCGAAATGGCCCATGTCGGCGTAGAGCGCCTCGCAGCCCGTCACCGCCAGCACGACGGCGCCGAGCGAGATGAAAGCCGTCAGCGGCTCGTACATGACGAGATTGATCGCATACATCGGATTGGCCGCGGCCAGGATCTGCGGCGCCTTGACGAGCGAGACGAATCCGAACGCCCCGAGCACGATGAACCACAAGAGCATCACCGGACCGAACAGCCGGCCGATATGCGCGGTGCCGCGGCTCTGCATCGCGAAGACGGCGATCAGGATGATCAGGGTCAGCGGCACGACGAGGTGCTGCACGGCATGGCCTTGGGCCGAGATGCCTTCGACCGCGCTCAGCACCGTGATGGCCGGCGTCAGCATGCCGTCGCCGTAGAACAGCGCCAGCCCGATGATGGCGCCGATGCCGATCGCCATCTTGATCCGCCGTCCGATGCCCGGCGAGCGATGCGCCAGGGTGGCAAGCGCGAGCACGCCGCCCTCGCCGTTGTTGTCGGCGCGCATGATGAGGATGACGTATTTGAGCGTCACCACGATCATCAGCGCCCAGAATATCAGCGACAGCCCGCCCATCACCGCGGCGGTGCTCGGATGCGCGCCGCCGGTGGCCAGCGCCGTCTCGCGCATCGCGTAGAGCGGGCTCGTGCCGATGTCGCCGAACACCACGCCCAGCGCGCCCAGTGTCAGCCCGGCCTGGTGCCGGAACGACTTGGAGTGTTCATGCGGCGCGTGGACATGGCTGGTGAGCGGCATCGCGTCGTGCGCGGCCGCGAGCGGATCGGCATCGGAGGCCGGAAACGGATTGGGATCGAGCGTGTTCACGGGGAGAAGCGGTCGAGACTCGGTAAGCAAAACGCGCGAGCCATGGGCTGCGGTCCCTCGAAGAAGGCGCGGACCATAGGCCTGTCGCGGCTGCGTTCAAAGAGGGGCGAGGCGGAATAGCGCAGAACCCCATTAACCGGTTGATCCGGCTCGTCAATCGGCCGACGCGACGCGGTCGGTATGGGGCGCGCTTCCGGGCAGGATGAAGCCCTGGACGTCGTAGACATGCACGCCCCAGGCATGGGTCTGCACGTTCCAGACGAGCACCTGGCTCCAGTCGTTGCCGGGGCTGATATCGGCGACCGGATCGTCGAGATAGATGGCGCCGTTGTTCAGCCAGTTGGCATGGTCGACGCGGATCTCGCGCGCCGACACGATACGGCGCACCACCGCGACATGGGCGCGCTTGGGTCCGGAATAGCCGGCCAGCACCATCACCGCGCCGGTCGAGGGCGTCGCGGCTTTGCGGTAGCGGCCTTCGGCCTGCTCCCACCAGGTGTAGGCGTCGCCGCGGATGTTCACGCCGGAATGCGCGCGCGCGAAGGGCACGCAGGACAGCGGCTTGTCGGGCATGGTCATGGTCGCGTCGTCGCGCGAGGTGTCGGGACGCGAGACGTCGGCAAAGGAATTGTCGGGAGCGCTGGAGCACCCCGCAAGCAGGGCGCAAAAAGCGGCTGCCGCCGCGAGCCGAACAAAAGACCCCACCATCTTAAAGCCCCTCAACGCTCCGAGCTAAGCAGCAGCCGTGGAGCGAACGCTAACCTGCCATCCTTCAAGGCAGCGTTAGAATGGTTCTTCGAATTCGATCTATCCAGGTTTGAAGCAAATTCTTAATGAATCGCTAACGTCGATGGCCGGGCGTCGCGACGCTGCCGCTACGACCCCGGCAACCCTGCCGAGCTACTTTCTCGCTGCGGCCGACCCGGTCAGGCCCATCATGCCGATCGACACCAGCCCGGCCACGGCGAAGACGAAGAACGGCGCGCTCCAGGCCTGCTCGGTGAAGGCGAAGATCGGCAGCAGCACGCCCGACACCAGCTCGGGCCCGCCGCGCCAGCCGCCGACATAGCGCTCGCCCGCGCGCAAGGTGCGGGTGAACACCATCTCGCCGCCGAAGAAGGCCTCGAAGGTGGCGCGCGAATTGGCCAGGATCAATCCGCTGGGGAAGACGATACCGAGAAGCAAGGCGCGCGCGAGATAGGGCGCGTCCTCGCGGCCCAGGATCACCTGGCCGAGATAGAGATAGCTCAGGCTTGCCGTCAAACCGAACGCGGTGACGGCGAGGCCCAGGATCGCGACGCTCTGCACATAGACGACGCCCATCGCCATCAGGGTCAGGCTGATCAGGGCGCTCGACAGCGCCAGCGTATAGAAGGCGAACTGGCAGATCTGGAAGCTCAGGATCAGCTTGCGCTGCGCCGGAAGATCGCTCGCCCAGATCGCGGGCAGAAGCTTCCTGGCGCATTGCGCATGGCCCTTGGTCCAGCGCGCCTGCTGCGCGCGCCAGCCGGCCGCGGTCTCGGGCAGTTCGCCCGGCACTTCCAGGTCGGGCACCAGCGCGGTGCGCCAGCCCTTCAGCGCGCAACGGATCGAAAGGTCGAGGTCCTCGGTCAACGTATCGCCGGTCCAGCCGCCGCCGTGCTCGATCGCCTCGCGGCGCCACGCGCCCGCGGTGCCGTTGAACGAGATCGTCTGTCCGGCGCGGATGCGCCCTTCTTGCTCGACCGCGAAATGCGCGTCGAGCAGCAGGCCCTGCACGCGCGTCAGCCAGTTCTTGTTGCGGTTGTTGTGGCCCCAGCGCGCCTGGACGAAGGCAAGGCCGCTGTCGGCGACCAGCGCCGGCACGGTGCGCTTCAGGAAGTCCGTGGGCGGAACGAAATCGGCGTCGAAGATCGCGACATAGGGCGCATCGGAATGAGCCAGGCCGAAGGCAAGGTTGCCGGCCTTGAAGCCGGTGCGGTCGCCGCGATGCAGCACCTCGAAGCGTGCGCCCTCGGGCATGACGCTGGCGATGGCGCGCTTCAGCGACTCGTGGTCGCTGGTGCGGCCGTCGTCGAGCACCTGGATGAAGAGCTTGTCGGCCGGCCAATCCATGCGGGCGGCGGCGGCCGCGACGCGCACCGCCAGGGGGCCTTCGTCGCGGACGGGAAGCTGGACCAGCACCTCGGGCAGGGCCTCGTCGGGCAGCGCGGGCAGGCGCAGGCGCGGCTGGTCGCGGAAGAACCGCACCACGCCCAAGGCCACCAGCTGGGCCGAAAGCAGCGCCAGGCCGACCAGGATCAGCGCCAGAAGGCACTGCAGAATCAAGGAGATGCCAATCACGGGTGCCGACCCCCACATGTCCGACGTTGGCCCCGCCATGTACCCCGGCGGTAGCGCGAGCTTCGTTGGGAGGTCCGGCATCGCCGGACCCTTAAAGTTTGGCTGAATTTGTTACGGCGCGTCCGGAATGGCAAGCCCTGCAGTGGGGTTAATCCAAGGTCCGGCGGAACCGCATGAGAGCGAGAGTTCCCGCTATGAACAAAAACAGAATCAGCGGCCAGACGTCGGGCCAGATCTGGGTCCAGCCGTTGCCTTTCAGCAGGATGCCGCGCACCACGCGCAGGAAATGCGTGGCGGGCAGCACCTCGCCCAGCCACTGCGCCCAGACCGGCATGCCGCGGAACGGGAAGGCGAAGCCCGACAGCAGGATCGCGGGCAAAAGGAAGAACATCGTCATCTGCATCGCCTGCAGCTGGTTCTGCGCGACCGTCGAGAAGGTGTAGCCGACCGCAAGATTGGCGGTGATGAAGAGCAGCAGGCAGCCGCTGAGCAGAAGCAGCGAGCCGATCATCGGCACGCCGAAGACGAACTTGGCGACCAGCAGCACCAGCACGCTCTGGATCGCGCCGACGAAGATGTTGGGCGCGATCTTGCCGATCATCAGCTCCAGCGGCTTCACCGGCATGGCGAGCAGGTTCTCGTACGTGCCGCGCTCGCGCTCGCGGGTCAGCGCCAGGCAGGTCATCAGCACCATGCTCATGGTCAGGATCACGGCGAGCAATCCCGGCACCACGTTGTACTGGGTGATGGCTTCGGGATTGTAGAGCGGATGGATGACGACGTCGAAGGCGGGCGCGGTTTGCGCGCGGGCGGCGAGCGGTCCTTTCAGGTCGTCGCGCAGCGCGTCGCCGAAGAGTTGCGCCAGCGCGGCGGTCGCGTTCGAGGCGGCCGCCGGATCGGTCGCGTCGGATTCGATCAGCAATTGCGGATGCGCGCCGCGCACCAGGTCGCGCGAGAAATTGGCCGGGATCTCGACCACGAAGGAGACGTCGCCTTCGTCGAGCATCGCGCGCGCCTCCTGCGGCGAGTTCGTCGCCTTCTCGATCTCGAAGTAGGACGAGTTCTGCAGCGCGGCGACGACCGAGTCCGCGTAAATTCCCGGATCGGAGATCGACACCGCGGTCGGCAGGTGCTTCGGATTCACGTTGATGGCAAAGCCGAACAGGAAGATCTGCATCATCGGCACGCCCACGATCATGGCGAGCGTCAGCCGGTCGCGGCGCATCTGCACCAGCTCCTTGCGCAGCACCGCGCCGATGCGCGCGAACGAGAAGCCGTCGCTCATTGGGGCGCGCGCTCCTTGGGGGCAGGCCGCTCTTGGGGCGCGCTCTCCTCTTGCAGCTGGATGAAGACGTCCTCCAGGCTCGGCACCGCTTCGGCGATGGCGAGGCCTTGCTGGCCGCGATAGGGCGCCAGCGCGCGCTCCAGCGCGTCGCGGTCGCGCCCGCTGACATGCAGCGCCGCGCCGAAGAACGAGACGAACTCGACGCCATGCGATTGGCGCAGCGTCTCGGCCAGGTGCCGCGCGCCGTCGCCCTCGACGATGAAGGTGAAGAGCTTGGACTGCTCGATGACCTCGGCCACCGTGCCGCGCGCGACGATGTTGCCCAGGCTGATATAGACGATGCGGTCGCAGCGCTCGGCCTCGTCCATGTAATGCGTGCTGACCAGAACGGTCAGGCCTTCGCCGCTGAGACGGTGGATCTCGTCCCAGAAATCGCGCCGCGTCTTGGGATCGACGCCGGCGGTCGGCTCGTCGAGCAGCAGCAGCCTGGGCGAATGCAGCATGCAGGCGGCGAGCGCGAGGCGCTGCTTCCAGCCGCCGGACAATTCGCCGGCAAGCTGGCTCTGGCGCCGCTCGAGGCCGAGCCTGCGGATCGTGTCGCCGACCCGTGCGCGGGCGTCCGCGATCTCGTACATGCGCGCGACGAATTCCAGGTTCTCGCGGATCGAAAGGTCCTCCCAGAAGCTGAACTTCTGGGTCATGTAGCCGACGGCGCGCTTGATCTTCTCCGCTTCCGTACGCAGGTCGAAGCCGAGGCACGTGCCGGTGCCTTCGTCCGCCTTCAGCAACCCGCAAAGCATGCGGATCGTCGTCGTCTTGCCGGAGCCGTTGGGTCCTAAGAAGCCCCATACCTCGCCGTCGGGCACCTGGATGTCGATGCCGTTCACGGCGGTCTTCCGGCCGAACCGCTTGGTCAGGCCACGCACGTCGATGGCGAGGCCTTGGGAGCGGCCAGGTTCAGAATGGGTAGACATCGACCGGCTGTCCCGGATGCAGCGCCAGCCCGCCGGGCGCGCGCGCCTCGATCTTGAAGACCAGCTTTTCGCGGTTGCCGACGGAGAAGATGACGGGCGGGGTGAACTCCTCGCGCGCGGCGATGAAGCTGACGGTCGCGGTGATGTCGGCCGCGCAGCCGTCGCAGGAAACGCGGACCTTCCGGCCGAGCTTCACCTTCGCGAACTCGGTCTCGGGCACGAAGAAGCGCACATAGACGTTGCCGGGCGGCAGGATCGAGATCACCGGAGTCATCGCGGGTGCGTATTCGCCGGGCCGGAAGAAGACGTCCTGCACCGTGCCCTGCGTGCGCGAGACGACGTCGCGCTCGGAAAGCTGGTAGGCGGCGTTGGCCAAGGTCGCGCGTGCCTGGGCTTGCGCGCCCTCGATCTGGGCGACCAGCGCGGCCGCGGTGTCGTGCGCCGATCGCGCCTGATCGAGTGCCTGCCTCGAGGTCGCGCCGGCGCGGAGCAGCTGTTGCTGGCGGGTGAGCTCCTTCTCGGCCAGCGCGAGGCTCGCTTTCGCCTGGCCCATCTGGCCTTGGGCTTGCGCGATCTGCGCGCGGGCCTGGTCGCGGGCCGCGGCTTGCGCGGTGTCATCGAGGGTGAAGAGCAGGTCGCCCGCCTTCACGGCGGCGCCGCGCTCGACTTTCAGGTTGGCGACCCAGCCCGCCTGCGGCGCCGCGACGAAGGCCGTGTCGCCCTCGGCATAGCCGAGCCAGGCGTGGTCGTCCTGCTTGGAGCAACCGGCCAACAGCAGTGCGATGAGGATCAGCCGCGTCATGGCGCCAATCTTCTTCATGGCGAAAGCCCCCGGAACAGCACGTCGAGATGCGTGTCGATGAGTCCCTGATAGTCGTATGGCGTCTCGTCGAAGCGCGCGAAGGTGACCCGCCAGATCGCGCCCAGCAGGACCGGCGCGATGCACAGTCTCACGGCATGCTCGACGGGCACGCGGCGGAACTCGCCTTGGGCGATGCCGCGCTCGATGAAGCCGGACATCAGGCCCAAGCCCCGCTCGATGATCTCGTCGCGGTAGAAGCGCGCGAGCTCGGGGAAATTGCCGCTCTCGGCGATGATGATCTTGGGCAGCACCACCCGGTCGCTGGTCGCCAGCAGGTTGCCCATCGCGGTCAGCGCGAAGCGGATCAGCTCCCTGGCCGAGCCCTGGAAGCCCCGCGCGCCGTCGCTGACGGTGGCCAAGGTCGCGCCGATCGTATCGCGCACCAGGGTCTTGAAAACCGCCTCCTTGCTCTCGAAATAAAGGTAGATCGTGCCCTTGGTCACGCCGGCGCGTTGGGCGATGTCCTCCATTCGCGCGCCGGCATAGCCCTTCTCGGCGAAGACCTTGAGCGCGGCTTCGAGAATCTCCGGCGGCCGGGCCTGCTTGCGCCGGTTCCAGCGGCTGGACGGGGTTGCCAATTTTTCCAGTGAATCCGCCAATTCGATCTCTGAAATAAATAACTGACCGTTCAGTTAGCAAATTTGAAGAGGTGGAGCAAGGGCGCGCGCGTGGATCAAGCCTTGCGCAGGACCATCCGCGCCCGGTCGCCGTCGCGCTCGACGCTCACGACCTCGAAGCCCTCCTGGCGGCACATATGCGGTACGTCGATCGGCGCCATGGGATCGTCGGTCAGCACCTCGATCTCCATGCCCGAAGAGCCGCGGCCCAGCGCGCGCCTGGCGAGGAGCGCGGGCAGCGGACACTTCAATCCGCGCAAGTCGAGGGTCTCGGTCGCCATTGACGCTGCTTCGCCGCTTCCTATTGTCTTCCCATGAACGTGCTGACGCGCGAAGCCATCTATATCAGCTCCATCGCGCGCACGCTCTGGAAGCTGCGCCACGTCAAGCCCGACGCGCCCCACACGATCAGCGACATCTTCGAAGGGCTTGCGGCGGACAAGCCCGGCAACGTCGCGGTGCTCTATCAGGACCGCGTGCTCACCTATGCCGAGCTGGCGGCCGGCGCCAACCGCTATGCGCACTGGGCGCTGAGGCAGGGCATCGGGCGCGGCGACGTCGCGGTGCTGTTCATGGAGGGCTGCCCCGAATACCTGATGGCGTGGCTGGGCCTGGTCAAGCTCGGCGCGGTCGCGGCGCTCATCAACACCAACCTGCGCGGCGCGGCGCTCGCCCATTCCATCGCCATCGCCAATGCGCGCCACGCCATCGTGGGCGTCGAACTGATACGGGCCTACCAGGACGCGATGGCGAGCGCCGAGGCGCGGCCGGTGGTGTGGGTGACGGGCGGCGCTGCGCCCGGCAGCGAAGACCTCGACGCCGCGCTCCACGAAGCCTCGCCGCTCGCGCTCGACAAAGCGGTGCGCGAGGGGCTCACCGCCAAGGACAACGCCTTCTACATCTATACGTCCGGCACGACCGGCCTGCCCAAGGCCGCGAACTTCAGCCATATGCGCATGCTCTATATGATGTACGGCTTTGCCGGCGCGCTCGACGCCAAGGAGAGCGACCGCATGTACGACGCGCTGCCGCTGTATCACTCGACGGGCGGGGTATGCGCGGTCGGCGTGGCGTTGACGACCGGCGGCTCGCTCGTCATCCGCCGCAAGTTCTCGGTGCACGAGTTCTGGAGCGACTGTTTCCGTTACCGCCCGACGTTCTTCCAGTATATCGGAGAGCTCTGCCGCTATCTGCTCAATGCGCCGCCGGGCCCGCACGAACGCGATCACGCCATCCGCGCCATCACCGGCAACGGCTTGCGTCCGGAGATCTGGGACGCGTTCCAACAGCGCTTCGCGATCCCGAAGATCATCGAGTTCTACGGCGCCACCGAAGGCAACGTCTCGATGCTCAACTACGACGGCAGGAAGGGCGCCGTCGGCCGCGTGCCGTCCTACATGCGCGCGCTCATCCCGACCCGCATCGTGCGTTTCGACGTCGAGAAGGAGATGCCGGTGCGGAGCGCGGACGGTTTCTGCATCGAATGCGCGGACGACGAAGCGGGCGAGGCGGTCGGGCGCGTGCGCAACGAGGCCGGCGCGACCTTCGAAGGCTATACCGGCCGCGCCGACACCGAGAAAAAGCTGCTGCGCGACGTGTTCGAGAAAGGCGACGTCTGGTTCCGCACCGGCGACCTGATGCGGCGCGATGCCCAGGGCTACTTCTATTTCGTCGACCGCATCGGCGATACTTTCCGCTGGAAAGGCGAGAACGTCGCCACCAGCGAGGTCGCGGAAGCCTTGAGCGTCGTGCCCGGCATCGCCGAGGCGAACGTCTATGGCGTGGCGGTCCCCGGCCAGGACGGGCGCGCCGGCATGGCGGCGCTGGTGGCGAATGCGGACTTCGATCCGGCCGCGGTCGGCAAAGCGCTGGAGCGCAACCTGCCGGCCTATGCGCGGCCGGTTTTCCTCAGGCTCATGCCCGCGCTCGAGACTACGGGCACCTTCAAGCAGCGCAAGGTGGAGCTGGTGCGCGAGGGCTTCGACCCCGCGCGTATCGCCGAGCCGCTCTATTGGCGCAACCCCGTAAGCGGCGCCTATGAGCGGCTCGACGGCGCGGGCTATGCCGAGATCGCCGCGGGCAAGGTCAAGCTCTAGAACTGCTCGGGCGCGCGATCCTCATGCGTCACGGCGCGATAGGCATGCGCGCTCGCGCCGGCGAACATGCCGTAGAAGATCAGCGACACCACGAGGCTCAACGGATAGGCGATGTACCAGTAGCGCTGCATGTCCGTCATCATCTGGCGGTTCATCGCCTGCTGCTGCTCGGCGAAGGCCTGGAGCTCCTGCGGCGTCACGCCGGAATGCAGCGGCGGCACGAGCGGCATCCTCACCACATAGACCAGGAACACCAGCTCCAGCACGACGAGGGGGATGACGAGCGCCAGCACAATCACGAAGATGCGCCAGAAATTGCCCTTGGTGAGCTGCCAGGCGCGCGTCAGCGAGATGCGCTCGGCGACGGCGACCGGCGTCAACAGGAACGACAGCCGTGTGGCGATGTAGATGATCGCGCCGACGGCCACCAGCGCCGCGAGGAGGAAAAGCAGCGCGAACAAGGGTGTCGTGGCGCCGACGCGCGCGCTCTCCACCACCGCGCCGCCGACGCCGCCGAGGACGAGGCTCACGACCGCGAAGATGACGTAGATGACGATCATCACCAGGAAATAGAGGAGGTAGGCACCGATCAGCCGCCACATGGCCGCGCCGAAGGGGAATTGCAGAAAGGCGCTGCCGGTGCGAAGCCCCAACGCTTCCTTGGTCAGCGCCGCGATCTCGGCGGTCATCAGCACGAAGATCCCCGCGAAGCACGCCCAGAAGAACGGCATCGCCTGCATGATGGCCTGCGGGTCGCGCGACTGCAGGCTCGTCACCGCGCCCATGTAGCGCTGCTGGAAGAAGTATCCCAGCACCCACCCGATCGCGACGACCATCCAGGTGACGCCGAAATTGTTGACGATATTGCCGAACGCAAAGCCATAGGCGCGCGCCAGCGAGCCGCCGACCGGAATCTTGTTTGCCATGTGCTGCCCCCCAAAAGAGGCGGCCATCATAGCGGGTTCTGCGACGGTTCTCTAACGGCGCTCAGAAGGCGATATCGGCCGCCTCAACCAGTTCCGCATAGCTTCCCCCCAGGGTCTCGTTCTGGTGCGCGATGATGTCGCCGGCTTTCAGCACCCTGGAATCGACGGTCGAATGGCCGTCGGCGACGAGGATGACGCGGTAGCCGCGCTCGACCGCGCCGCGCACCGCCGCGTCGACGCAATATTCGCTCTGCATGCCGCAGATCACGAGCCTGTCCACGCCCGCGCGCTTCAGCTTGGCGTCGAGGTCGGTCCGGTTGAAGGCGCTGCCATGGTTCTTGACCGTGACGTCGTCGCCCGGCAGTGGCGTCAGCCTGTCGTGAAAAGGAAAGCCCGGCTTGCCGGCGTGGAACGGATCGTCGGGTCCGCCGTCGTGTTGGACGAAGAAGATGGGTGCGCCCCCCGCCCGCGCGCGGGCGATCAGGCCCGCGATGCGGTCGACCACGGCCTCGCCTTCATGAGGCGCGAGGTCGAACATCGCCTTCTGCACGTCGATGACGACCAGCGCCTTGCTCATGCGATCTCCACGACGGGCGTCCAGCTGCGCTTGCGCCGCGCGATGCGCTCGTCCGGCGACTCCGCGCCGAAATCGTGCGGCACCGCGGGATGGTCGAGCGGCGGCGGCGGCTTGAAGGTGTTGGCGTTGACCGTGAACCAGCCGTCCTCGAGCAGCGCGCCGATATAGACGCCGCAGCGCCTGCAGACCAGGAAGTCGGCGGTCTTCAGCGCGAAGCGGTAGCGCTCCAGCAGTCCGGGCTCGCGCACGCGGATGCGCATCCGCCCGTTCGGGTCCGAGGTGTTGCGCGCTCCATGCGCCCGGCAGAAGCCGCACATGTCGGCGCGCAGGCCGAGTACGTCCAGGCCTGCGCTCGCCTCGAACACGTAAGAAAGGTTGCCGCAATGGCAACCGCCTTCGAAGATCACCATGGCCGAACATAGCGCGAGCGGTTCTGCTTGAGACCGCCCGGCGATGCATGGCGCCTATCCGCGCGGCGCCTGTTCCGCCGCCTTCAATGTCCGGCGGCTACTCGGCCGCCTTTGGCGACTTCTTTGCCTCATCCTCGTGATGCTTGGCGATGGTCTGCATCGCCGCGCTCATCGCAGCCCCAATGAAGCGCTCTTTATTGTCACGCGCCCAGCGGAAGGCTTCGTCGCGCGCCACGTTGGCGCCGGTGATCGCCGGCTGCACATAGCGCATCCACATCTCGTAAGACTTCTTGGTCGCCTCGAAGTCGGCCCAGTTGTGCGCCAGCTGCAGGAAGCAGCCGAACTCGCCCTGCTTGGCCTGAAGGCGCTTGACCTGCGCGATGGCGTCGTCGGGCGTACCGACGACGATGACGCCCTGGGCGATCAGGTCGTCGATGCCTTGCGATTCCATCGCCTGGCGTCCCGCCACCGCGCTGATGCCGGCGAAATAGTCCTGCCACTTGGAGAAGCCGAACCTGATGTTCTCGAACGCCTTCTCGCGCGTCTCGGCGATGTGCACCGGGCCGACCAGCCGAAGCCGCTCGGGGTCCATGGCGCGGCCGTTCTCCTTCGCCGTGTCATTGGCCACCTTCCAGTTGATCGCGAGCGCGTCGTAACCGCCCATCTGCGTCGCCGCCACGCACAGCATGCCGAAGCCGTGGCGGCCCGCGAGCTTGCCGCCCGACGGCGTCACCGACGAGGCGACCGCGATCTCCGGATGCGGCCAGGTGAAGGGGCGCAGCTGGCAGGTCGCGTCCACCAGGTTGAACCAGTCGGATTTCTGCGTGACGCGCTCGCCGGCGAACAGCTTCAGGATCACCTCGATGCCTTCGACCATGCGGTCGCGCTGGGTCGCGGGATCGATGCCCATCGAGAACGCGTCCGACGGAAGCAGTCCCGGCCCCACGCCGAACATCACGCGGCCCTTGGTCTGGTGATCGAGCTGGATCATCCGGTTCGCGGTCATCAAGGGCGAATGATAGGGCAGCGACACGACGCCGGTGCCGAGCTTGATGCGCCTGGTGCGCTCGGCCGCGGCGGCGATGAAGACTTCCGGGCTTGCGATGATCTCATAGCCGGCGGAGTGATGCTCGCCGACCCAGGCCTCGTCATAGCCCAGCCGGTCGAGATGCTCGATCAGCTCCAGGTCGCGCTGGATGCACAAGGTCGGGTCTTCGTCGACGGGGTGGAACGGCGCCAGGAAGATGCCGTTGCGCAGCTTGATGGTCATGGTCGTTCCCTTCGAAAATAGCGTGTGCGCTTTATGACATAAGAGACGCAGGCGGCGCGAATCCGCCAAGGCTTTCCTCTACGGCAGCGGCGAAATCGAACAGCCGGTCCTCGCCGTTCAACGGACCCACGATCTGCACGCCGACCGGCATCCCCAAGACTTGTCCGGCCGGCACGGCCAGCGACGGCAGATGCAACGCGGTGGCGAGCGAAATCCAGCCCAGCATGCGGCTGTACTGCGTGGGCGCGCCGTCGACCTCGAGCACGCGCGCACGGAACGGCTCGCTGTGGTCGTGCTTGAACGCGGCGGTGGGCGTGATCGGCATGAGGACGGCGTCGTGGCTTTCGAAGAAGGCCGTCATCCGGTCCTTCAGCGTCTGGCGCGCGCGCTGCGCCTCGATGACTTCATTTGCGCGCGCGGTGGAAGCCAGGCGGTTGAGCTCCACGCTCCACGGATCGCGCGACGCGGCAAAGGCCTTCAGGTCGGCATCGCGCGTCTTGCCGATCTCGTTCAGCGTCGCTTCGGGCAGGCCGGCCGAGATGATCGAGATCAGCAGCCACATATAGTTGACCAGCAGCTCGCGCGTGTCGACCGGCGCCTTGATGGTCTCGACATGGGCGCCGTGCTCGGCCAAGCCATCCGCCGCGCGCGCGACTGCGTCCTTCACGCCGCGCGACAGCGGCAGAAGCGGGTCCTCGTCCCACACGGCGACGCGCGCGCCCTTGATCGAGCGGGGTGCGGCTTGCGCGCTCTTGTTCAGCACGCTCCAGAGCAGCTTCAGGTCTCCGACATTGCGCGCCATCGGCCCGCCGACGCCCAGATCGGTTTCGCCCTGGAAGCCGGGCGGCGGCGGCACGTGGCCGCGCATCGGCAAACGTCCCCAGGTGGGCTTGAGCGCGCAGACACCGCAGAAATTCGCCGGCACGCGCAGCGAGCCGCCGATGTCCGAGCCGATCTCCAAGGGCGTGATGCCGCTCGCCAGCGCCGCCGCGGCGCCGCCCGACGATCCGCCCGGCACGCGCGTCACGTCGTACGGGTTGTTCGTCGTGCCGTAGATCTGGTTGGTGCTCTGCCAGTCGCTGAGCCACAGGGGCACGTTGGTCTTGGCCCAAGGGATGGCGCCCGCCGCGCGCGTGCGCGCGACCAGCTCGGCATCGGCGCAATCCTTCGGACGCTGCGCGAAAGGCGGAAAGCCTGCCGTCGCCGGCATGTGCTCGACGTCGAAGCCGTCCTTGATCGTCATCGGCAGGCCGGCAAGCGGGCCCAGGCTCGCGCCCTTCGCGCGCGCGTCGTCGACGGCTTGCGCATCCTTGGCCGCGCGGTCGAGGTCGGTGACGGTGACCGCGTTGATCTTTTCGGCAAGCGCCGCGTTGCGCGCGGCATGCGCATCGAGCAGCTCGCGCGCGGAGACCCGCTTGGCAGCAAGATCGTTCAGCATCTGCCGTGCCGTCGCGTAAAGATCGCTCATGCGCGCTTCCCCGATGTTCTGCCTGTGGCATAAGCTTGCACGCGAACCGAAGGGAATGTCCATGCGCGCCGCCGTCTTCAAGGAAATGTCCAAGCCGCTGGTGGTCGAAGCCGTTGCCGATCCGGTGCCCGGTCCGCACGACCTGATCCTGCGCGTGAAGAATTGCGGCATCTGCGGCTCGGACCTGCACATGACCGAGCCGACCTCGGTGATGCCGCTGGTGCTGGGCAGCGTGATGGGCCACGAATTCTCGGGCGAGGTGATGGCGGTGGGCAGCCTTGCCAAGTCGCGCTGGAAGGAAGGCGACCGCGTTGCGGGCTTTCCTTATATCTGCTGCGGCGATGCCACGCCGTGCGCGAATTTCGGCTTCGGCTCCGCGATGTGCGGCAAGGGCGTGTCGATCGGCTTGGGCCAGAGCCACGGCGCCTATGCCGAGATGGTGCGCGTCGGCGCCAGCGGCGCGTTCGCTTTGCCCGACAGCGTCTCGTTCCGCGAAGGCGCGCTGGTCGAGCCGCTGGCGGTGGGCCTGCATGCCGTCGACATGGCGAAGATGGAGCGCGGCGCGACCGTGCTGGTGATCGGCGCAGGCCCCGTCGGCCTCGCGGTGATGCTGTGGGCGAAGTTCCTGGGTGCCCGCCACGTCATCGTCAGCGAGCGCGCCGAGGTGCGCCGGCAGATGGCGGCCAGGTTCGGCGCCACCGATGCGATCGATGCCAGCCAGCCGCTGGCGATGCAGGTCGAGAAGATCGCCGGCAAAGGTCCCGACATCATCTTCGAATGCGTCGGCGCGCCCGGCATGATCGGCAGCGCGATGATGGAGGCGCCGCGCGGCGCCAGGATCGTCGTCGCCGGCGTCTGCCAGCAGCCCGACACCATCATGCCCCTGATCGGCATCATGAAGGAGATCAACCTGCAATTCGTGCTCGGCTACCGTCCGGCCGATTTCGACTACGTCATCGCGATGATCGCGTCCGACCGCATCGACGTGGCGCCGATGATCACCGACGTCGTCGGCCTCGACGACCTGCCGCCCGCCTTCGAGGCGCTGCGCAAGCCCTCGCATCAATGCAAGGTGATGCTGGAGAATTGATCGTTGGCGCGCAAACTACGGGCGAAGCTAGGTGCTTTGCCCTATTGCGCTTGTGCTTTAGGCACAGGCCATAGCTTGTCGACCGGCCGCTCCAGCACCCGCGCCGCCGCCGCATGCAGCGACGCCGGCGCCAGGCGTCCGCTGTTCAAGGCATCGTTCATCCAGCGCTCGATGTTGCCGCCCGTCCTGTCGTAGCCGTCGGCTTTGAGCAGGCCGTAGAGTCCGGCCGCGAGCACATGCATGCCGCCGTCGGACTCCGTCCAGCGTTGCGCGGGCGGCTCGGCGACGCCCAAGCGCTCGTTGACGATCTGCTCCAGCGCCTGGACGGTATCCTCGTCCAGCACGCCGTCGAAAGAATTGTAGCCGAAGCTCGGGTCGTGCTCTGCCACGATGCGCGCGATCAGCGGATCGGCTTTGAGCGTGGCCTGCAACGCGAGCGACAGCGCGCCGTCCATGGGGAAGGGCGGATGCAGCATCTCGTGGTCCGCGTTGCGCAGCACGATGCGGTCCGGATAGTCGATATGGGTTAGGAAGCGCTGGCCCTGGATCTTGATGCCGTGCGGCTGCGAGAAGCAGAGCAGCACGATCTCCAGCGACGGATCGGCGAACTTGCGGCCCAGCAGGCGCTCCTGTTCCGCAATGGTGTCGATGCCCGCGAGCTTGGCGCGCAATGCGGACGGCTTGCTCGTGCGGTTGCTGAGATAGCCCTCACGGAATGCGCCGAAGCCCGCATCGCGCATATCGGCGAAGATCGCGATCAGGTCCGCGCACATGGTGAGGAACACGGTCCATTCCTCGACGTCCCAATAAGGGCTTTTCTCGAAGTTCGGGCGCAGGCGCGTTTCGGGCTCGGCGAGCGCCGTCAGAAGATCGGCAATGATGGCATCCGGCGCGCCCGACATCAGCGTGCAGAGGTTCGGCCCCAAAAGCATGCCTTTGGACCTCGCCAGCGCGAACCACTTGCCGATGGTCGCGATCGTCGCGGGCTTCAGCTTCGGCTTGAAGGCGGCGAGCTCGGCGGAATAGTAGTCCGCGTAGAACGGATCGCCCGACAGCGGGTTCAGGAAGCAGATCGCGTCGAAGCCTTCCGACAGCCGCACCGACCAGCGCGTGCGCAGGCCCGCTCGTGCCGCGAAGGGTGGGAAAGCGACTGCCGCGGCGCCCGCGGCCAGGATTTGTCTGCGGTTCATGGCGTGACGCTACGGGACGGGCGCCGCCCGCGTCTTGAACGCTATTAGCGTCAGAGCCCGATCATCGCTTCGGGAATGGCATCCCACGCCGCGCGCCGCGCATCGTCCGGCGCGTCGGCAAGATGCGGCTCGCCGTCGCCGAAGATCATGGTCGCGCGTGTCGCGCCGTGATAGCGCGCCCAGGGCTCCTTGCCGTGCGCGAAACCCGTCCAGGCATCCATCATCGCGATTGAGAGCGCATCGGCCTTGGCGCCGCTGCCGAAGAAGGCGCCGGCGAGCTTCTGGTTGTAGGTGCCGAAGACGAATCCAAGCTCGAGCGCGTGGCACGAGCCCAGGATGCCGCCCAGCAGCGGCGAGCGCCAATCGAAGCGATAGGCATAGGCCGGCGCATGCGCGCCCTGCGCTTCCAGCAGCCGCGCCGACGGCACCGCAAAGGCCTGATCGGTCATCACCGCGTTCCAGCGCTCGAAGGGCGAGCCTTCGCCATGGACCGCGAGCAAAGCGTCCGCGCGCTCTTCGCCGACGAGCCCGACGGTATAACGGCGCAGCTTGGCGCTATCCATCAGGCGCAGCTTCGGCCGCGCCGCGGTGAACAGTTTCCATTCCTCCATCGTCGTGCCGGAGAGGACGGCGACGCCCGCCGCCGACCCCGCGCGCACCTGCTCGATCGCGCGCGTCGGCAAGAGCGCGCCGTCCGCAGTGGGACCGAAGGGCAGGCGGATATTGCTGTCGATGATCTCGCTCTGCGCCTTGAGAAGCTCGGCGATGGAGGCGTTCAGCGGATCGGGCACGGTTTTGAGCAGCCGTTCGGCGATCTGCGCCGACTCGGCGCGCGCGCGTCCGATATGGGCGCCGCCCGATTGCAATATGGCGCGGTGGAAAAGCCCGTGCGCCGACGGCATCGCCAGCAGCGCGCCGATGCTCATCGCGCCTGCGGATTCGCCGAACACGGTGACATTGCCCGGATCGCCGCCGAAGCCCGCGATGTTGTCGCGCACCCATGTCAGCGCCAGCACCTGATCGCTCAGGCCTTCGCTGCCGCGGCCGGGCAATTTGCCGCCGCTGGCATCGTGCAGATTGAGGAAGCCCAGGGCGCCCAAGCGATAGTTGATCGTGACCACGACCACGTCGCCGCGCGCCGCGAGGCCCTTGCCGTTATACGTTCCCAGCGATCCCGCGCCGGTGACGAAGGCGCCGCCGTGGATCCACACCATCACCGGACGCTTGCCCTCGAGCGACGGCGTCCACACGTTCAGATATAGACAGTCTTCCGCCTGCTCGCCGGGCGTGCCTCCGATCAGCGCTTCCGCCGCGCTTTTCACCTGCGGCGCGATGGGACCGAAGCGCGCCGCATCGCGCACGCCCGCCCAGGCATCGGGCGCCTGCGCCGGCTGCCAGCGCAAACTTCCTACAGGCGATTTCGCATAAGGAATGCCGTTGAAGCGCAGCACGCCGTCCTTCGAGAAGCCCTTCAGCCTTCCAAAGCGCGTTTCGACCGTCTCGGACGTTTGCAAATCCATGGGCCTGGAGCTTAACGATTTGCCGACCAGGACCAAAGCATCATCCGCAGCTATGGCGAACACGCCCATCCCATCCGATGCCCCCGCGGCGTTCAATGCCGAGGCCGAAGCCAAAGGCTGGTACTACCGCTCCGATCCGGCGCTGGTCTTCGCCCGGTCGGAGCTGCATGCGATCGCAGCGTTGTGGCGCGAGAAGGCGGACGCCACGGGCGGCCTTCCCGCCCGGGCCGATTTCGACATTCGCGCGCTCAAGCCTTTCCTGCGCAACGTGGCGTTCCTGGAAAAGATCGGCGGCCGTTACCGCTTCCGTCTGTTCGGCTCGGCGCTGGTCCATCTCTTCGGCGAGCGCACGGGGCAATATCTCGACGAGATGACCTCGCCCACGCTGCTCGCGAACTGGACGGCGGTCTATGAGATGATCCTGGCGCATGGCGGGCCGGTGCGCGTGTTCAACCACAAGCTCAGCCCCATCCTGAACGGCGAGATGTTCGCCGCTCCGCTCGCGCCCGATGCCGGCGGTCACCCGATGGTGATGGTCGCCGCCTATGTCGCGCTGAAGGAAGCTATGCCTTGAGCACCGTGAAGCCCGCGCGCGGGAAGTGCACCACGACCTCGCCGACCTGGTCGTCGCGACGGCGGATCGCGATCTCATGCGCATTGGCGAAGACGATCTCGCCCGCGACCGGATCGCGGCCATAGTCGTCGGCGGCGACGGTGACCTTCGTGCCGGCTTCGGCGCCCGGCACGGCGGTCGAGGTCGCGGCTTTGGCCGCGTCGAGCGCGTCCTTCGCCTCCATCGCCTGCGGCTTGCCGTGGCCGAATGCGGCCATTCGCTCCATCCAGGCGCGGACCTTGGGCAGCGGCTCCAGCAGCTGCGGCGCGATGTGCGGAATCGCGGCCTTGATCCACCAGAAGTTCATATAGGCGTGGATGTCGGCGGCACGCGGCGCCTCGCCGGACAGGAACGCCGCGCTCAACGATTCCTCGACGAAATCGGCATGCGCCCGCCATTGGTCGCGCGCGAAAGGTGCCGCGGCTTTCAGCGCGTCGACCGAGAAGGTGCCGCCTGACATCTTTGCACGATCCTGGCGGAACGCCTCGGGCACCATATCGCCGACCTCGGCGAAGACGACGGCGACGGAGGACATGAAGAACGGCTTGTCGCTCCAGAAGGCGAGCGCGTAGTCGGGGCCGAGCGCGGGCTTGGGATGCAGCCGCTCGATCTCGCGCAGGATGACCTGCGTATCGCAGAAGACGTCGGCGCCGATCTGCATCACCGGAGTCTTGCGATAGCCGCCGGTCAGCGGCATCAGGTCGGGCTTGGGCATCATGTTGGGGATCTCGACCGACCGCCAGGCAAGGCCCTTGATGCCGAAGGCGACACGCACCTTCTCCGAAAAGGGCGAGGCGGGATAGTGATGGAAAATGATCTCGGCCATGGTCAGCGCAGCTCGTTGGAGAAGCGGATGTTATCCTTCTCGAGGCCCTCGAGCACGACGTCGATGCCGCCGCAGCGGATCATCCATTCCAGCCGGTGGTCGCGGTATTCGCGCTTGAACAGGCCGCTCTCGATGGCCTTGTGAACCTGGGTCATCGACGTGACGACCGCAGCCGCGGCGCCGGCCGCTTTCGCGACCGACGGACGCGCATTGGCGCGGGCGAGCCAGCGGCCGAGCGCCGAGGTCTCGTCGGGCCCGATGCCGTTGCCGCGCGCGCCGTTCAGGTACGGCACGACCGACAGGTCGCCCCAGCCGAAGGTCTCGCCGCCGAACCATTCGCGATCGCCCAGCCGGCGCGTCAGCCAATCATACAGCCCGCGCGCCTGCGCCGAGGCGCGCGCCTCGATGGTGCGGGCGCGCTCGCCTTCGGCGCGCCTGAACCACCTGATCTCGCCCAGGCCCCAATTGATCGGCTCGAACGAGGTATCCATCACCTCTTCGATGGTGCGGGCCGAAGCGCGGGCGAGCGGCTCTTTCGGCAGCAGCGCCGGCGTCGGCCACTTGTCCTCGATATATTCCAGGATGATGGTCGAATCGAAGATCGCGTCGTCGCCGTCAATCAGCGACGGCACCTCGCCGCGCGGGTTGGAGCGCAGGAACTCGCGGTCCGGCTGGCCGGAGCCGATCGCGACCGGCATGCGCGCCTCGTAAGCGACGCCCTTCTCGTCGAGCGCGATCTTGACCTTCTGCGCATAAGGCGACAGCGGATGTTCGTAGACGATGAGGGTCATGGGTTTCTCCGGTTACAATCCGCTTGGCTATAGGCCGCTCAGGCCCCCATCGACCGCGATGGTTTGCGCGGTGACGTAGGCGCTTTCATTCGAGATCAGGAACAGCGCGGCATAGGCCGTCTCCCAGCCCGTGCCCTGGCGGCCGAGCGGGATGTTGGTGGTCGCGCGATTGGGGCGGCCGCGCGTCGCCAGACGCCCGATGGACGTATCCATCAATCCGGGAGCCACGACATTGGCGCGGATGCCGCGCCGCGCGCCTTCTAAGGCCACGTGGCGGCACAGTCCGAACAACGCGGACTTCGACGCGTCGTATGCCGGCAAGCGGCTGCCCGCGGTCAGGCCCGCGATGGACGAGACGAACACGACGCTCGATCCATCGGCCATCTTCGGCAGCGCGGCTTTCACCGTGAGCATGTGGCTCGTCAGGTTGATCGCGATGACCTTGTCCCAGCTCTCGCGCGTCGTGCCTTCAAGCCACGGGCCGCCCGCGCCGACGCCGACGTTCAGCACCAGCCCGTCGATCGCGCCCGCTTCCTCGACCATCCGCGCGACGTCGGCGTCTTTGGTCACGTCGGCTTGGATAGCGAAAGCTTTGCCGTCGCACAGCGCGACGGTAGCGGCGGCCGATGCCGCATCGCGGTCGGCGACGGCGACCGTCGCTCCCTCGCGCGCGAACAGCACGCACATCGCGCGCCCGTTGCCGATCGGCGTATCGGGTTCGCCGATGTCCATCTGCCCGCCGCCCACGACCAGGATGCGCCGCCCCGTCAGGCGTCCGCGTCCGGGGGCTTTGCCATTGCTTTCGTCGGTCATGTCGTGGATTAGGGCGTGGGCGGTGCCGAGGCGCAAGGAGCAAAGCATGATCCGGGCTGTCATCTTCGATTTCGGCGGGGTGTTCACCTCGTCGCCCTTCGAGGCCTTCGAGCGCTACGAGCGCGCGCGCGGGCTGCCGGTGGGCCTGATCCGTAAGGTCAACTCGACCAATCACGAGACCAACGCCTGGGCGCTGTTCGAGCGCGCCGAGATCGACATCGACGGCTTCGACAAGGCTTTCGCCGCGGAAGCCGAGGCCCACGGCCATCACGTGCCGGGCAGGGACGTCCTGCCGCTGCTGGCGGGCGATTTCCGGCCCGAGATGATCGAAGCGCTCCGCCGCATCAAGACCCGCTTCAAGACCGGCTGCATCACCAACAACATGCCGCACAATGCGGCGGGCGGCACCGAGGCGGGGCGGACGATGTATGCGCGCGAGATCATGGAGCTGTTCGATCACGTGATCGAGTCGGCCAAGGCGGGCATCCGCAAGCCCGATCCGCGCATCTACCGGATGATGTGCGAGGCGCTGTCGGTCGGGCCGGAAGAATGTGTCTATCTCGACGATCTGGGCGGCAATCTTAAACCCGCACGCGCGATGGGGATGACGACGATCAAGGTCGAAAGCGGCGCCCAGGCCGTCGCCGACCTGGAAGCCGCGACGGGAATGCGCTTAAGCTGACGCAACCCTCTATCGGAGTTTCGTCATGACGATTTCGATGTACCAGGCCTCGGTGCCCGTCTATCTGCAATATCTTTCGTCCATCTCCGCCGTGCTCGACAAAGGCGCGGCGTTCGCGGAAGCGCGCAAGATCGATCCCGCGACGTTGCTGCAGACGCGGCTCTATCCCGACATGCATCCGCTGGTGAAGCAGGTGCAGATCTTCACCGACCAGGCGGTGCGCGGCGCGTCGCGGCTGGCCGGCGCCGAGCCGCCGTCCTTCCCCGATACCGAGACGAGCTTCGCCGAGCTCAAGGCCCGCATCGACCGCGCCGTCGCGCACGTGAAGAGCTTCAAGCCGGAGCAGATCGACGGCAGCGAAACCCGCGACATCGTGATGAAGACGCCGCGCGGCGACATGACCTTCAAGGGCCAGCAATATCTGCTCGGCTTCTCGCTGCCCAACTTCTTCTTCCATGCCACCACCACCTATTCGATCCTGCGCCATGTCGGCGTCGAGGTCGGCAAGATGGATTTCATGGGGGGCCCGCCGCGGTAGGCCGTCGTGCGGCGCGGGCATGACGGGGCAGGCGTGACTGGAATGCTCGACCGGCGGCGTCTGCTGCAAGGCTCGACGAGCCTGGCGGTGCTGGGTCTTGCCGGATGTGCTGTGGCGGTGCCGAAAGCGCCGCCGCCCGCCATCGTGCTTGCGGCGATCCGCGCCGAGATCGACCGGCTGTTCGACATCACCGTCTGCCTGCGCCCGTTCCGTGCGCAAGGGCCGCGCCTCGACACGGAAGAGGTCGGCCGCAAGCTCGTCGTGCACAATTACGGCCATGGCGGCAGCGGCTGGTCGCTCTCCTGGGGCTCGGCGCATGTCGTCGTGGGCAAGGCGATGGCCTCGAGCCCGAAGGAGATCGCGGTCATCGGCTGCGGCGCGCTCGGGCTGACCGCGGCGATCACCGCGCAGCAGGCCGGCGCCTCGGTCACGATCTATGCGCGCGATCTCTTGCCCGAGACGCGCTCGGCGCGCGCGACCGGAAGCTGGACGCCGGATTCGCGCATCGCGCTGGCCGACAAGATCGCCCCCGATTTCCCCGCGCTATGGGAGCAGATGGCGCGGACCTCGTTCCACACCTATCGGCGCTATCTCGGTCTTCCCGGCACGCCGGTGGAATGGAGCGACCGCTATTACCTGAGCGGCGGCGAGCATGCCAACCATCATCCGCCGTCGCCGCTGGACTTCGCGAGCTTCGGCGAGCGCATCCTGGACATCACGCCGCATTCGGAAGAGCTGCCGGCCGGCGCGACCAATTTCCCGGCGACCTCCTCGGTGCGCCGCGCCTCGCTGATGCAGTTCAACATCGCCGATCTCGGCCACACCTTGATGAGCGATTTCCTCGCCGCGGGCGGCAAGTTCGTGCGCGCCGAGTTCCATTCGCTTTCCGACGTCGCGCGGCTGAAGGAAAGCGTCGTCATCAACTGCACCGGCTATGCGGCGCGCGCGCTGTGCCAGGACGACAGCGTCGTTCCGGTGCGCGGCCAGATCGGTTGGCTGATCCCGCAGCCCGAGGTGAACTACGGCCTCTATTACGACGGCGTCAGCGTGCTCTCGCGGCGCGACGGCATCGTGGTGCAGATGCTGGAGGGCGGCGACATGCGCGGCTACGACGACGACCATGAGGTCGTCGACCGCGCGGAGTCGGAGGACGCGGTCAAACGCATCGCCGCGCTCTACGCGCAGGCTTGAGCCGGTCGCGACTCTCCAAGCTCAAGTTCAGGCGAAGTCGGCGAAGTCCTTCACCAGCTCTTCGCGCACCGCCGGCGGGATCACCGCCATGTGGCCGTAGCTCGGATGCGTGAAGCCCAAGACCGCGTCGCCGCCGGATTTGAACTTGACGATCTGCGCCGGCGTGAAGGTGAAGCGCAGCCAATGCACGGACGAGGTCTTGCCCTCGGCCGTGGTGCGGTCCTCGTATTCCGTCGGCGTCGCCTTGATGCGCTCGCCGTCGAAGTCGAGGAACGCGCTTTCCTCGATGTTGCCCAAGGTGCGCAACACGCGATCGCGGCGCGCGCCGTCCTCGATCTCCAGCATCAGGGTCGCGATCAGCTCGGAGCCCTGCGGGATCAGCGGATTGTAAGCCTCGAGCTCGCCCGCGACCTGGTCCTTGCCGCCCTTCTCGATGCGCAGCATCTCGTGGACCTGCAGCCACATCGTGAAGTAGTTCTCGAAGTAGAAGGTCGCGAAAGGGCCGACCTCGACGCGGCGGTTCTTCTTCATCGCGATGGCATCGGCGCGAAGCTGCTTGCGCCTGGCCTGATAGTCGGCGTCGGAGAGGATGTCGGCTTCGACGATTCTGCGCTTCATTTCGGATCCAATCCGTAGGCCCGGGCCAGGATCTGGATGGGATGCTCGGGCTCTTTCTTCGGCCCCTCGATGTGACCCGCGATGTGCTGCGCCGCCAGCGGGCAGTCGGAGACGATGTGACCGCGCGGCTTCTGGTTCGCGGCGCGGAAGACGGGCTTTCCCACCTTCACCGCCACCGCATGCGTGGGCTTCACCACGCCGAAGGTGCCGCCATGGCCCGAGCAGCGCTCGATCACGTCGATGGGCGTGTCGGGGATCATGCGCAGCATCTCGGCCGCCTTGGGCCCCATGTTCTGCGCGCGCGCGTGGCAGGCCAGATGCACGGTCACGCCTTCGGGCAGGGATTTGAGGCCGTCGGGCAGGCCTTCCTTTTTCGCGATGTCGACGACGTATTCGTCGATGTCATAGACGTTCTCGGCGACGCGCTTGACGTTGGCGTCGTCGGGCACGATCAGCGCCCATTCGAACTTCAGCATCAGCCCGCAGGATGCCGTCGCGGTGACGATGTCGTAGCCCTGATCGATCAGCTTGACGAGCTCGGCCGCGATCTTCTTCGCCTGGGCCGCCACCTTCTCCATCTGGGCCTGTTCCAGGAACGGCATGCCGCAGCAGCCGGGATAGGCCGCGCGCGTCTCCACGCCCAGATGGTTGAGCACGTCGCGCGCCGCCATGCCGGTCGACGGCTTGTTGTAGTTGACGAAGCAGGTCGCGAAGAGCGCCGCCTTGCGCTTGCCGTGGGCGGGCGCCGCCGCGTTGATCGTGCCCGGCGCCGTCTTGTCGGCGCGGATGAAGGTCTGGCTCGCCAACTTCGGAAGCTCCGCGTCGCGGTCGATATGGGCCAGGCTGTCCATCGCCGGACGCGTCAGCGCGTTGTCCTTCTTGGCGCCCCAATTGACGAGGCCCGACAGCGGCACGGCCATCTTGCCGTTGCGGTCCATCTCGGCCAGCTGGCGCGCGACGAAATCGGTGTTGCCCTTCTTCGCCTCGGCGACGCGATGGCGCAGCATCAGGTGCGGAAAGTCGAGCTGGAAAGGATGCGGCGGCACGTAAGGGCACTTGGTCATGAAGCACATGTCGCAGAGCGTGCAGGCCTCGCTGACCTTGATGAAGTCTTCCGACTTCACGCCGTGAACTTCGTCGGGGCTCGCATCGACCATGTCGAAGAGCCGTGGAAACGAGTCGCAGAGATTGAAGCAGCGCCGGCAGCCGTGGCAGATGTCGAAGACGCGGCGCATCTCGGCGTCGAGCTTCTCAGGATCGGTGAAGTCCGGATCCTGCCACGCGATCGGGTGACGCGTCGGCGCGTCGAGGCTGCCTTCCTTCATGGGGAGTAGTGAGCAGGCAATAGGCAGCGGCCTATTGCCTACTGCCTATTGCCTACTTCCTTTCTTATTTGCCGAGCGTGTCCAGCGCCTTCTGGAACCGGCCGGCATGGCTCTTCTCGGCCTTGGCCAGGGTCTCGAACCACTCGGCGATCTCGTCGAAGCCTTCGTCGCGCGCCGTCTTGGCCATGCCCGGATACATGTCGGTGTATTCGTGCGTCTCGCCGGCGATGGAGGCCTTGAGGTTCAGCGAGGTGTCGCCGATCGGCTCTCCGGTCGCGGGATCGCCCACGGCCTCGAGATATTCCAGATGGCCGTGTGCGTGGCCGGTCTCGCCCTCGGCGGTCGAGCGGAACACGGCGGAGACGTCGTTATAGCCTTCGACGTCGGCCTTCTGCGCGAAATAGAGGTAGCGGCGGTTGGCCTGGCTTTCGCCGGCGAAGGCGTCGCGGAGGTTCTGGGCGGTCTTGCTGTCCTTGAGGTCGGCCATCTCGTGTTTCCTTCGTCAGACTGGGGCGTTGTTCCAAGCTGAGAATGCGTCCGGGCGGCGCTCAAGTCAACAGTTTGGAATGGTTCTAAAGAGGAAAATTTGCCCCGGATGGGACCCGTTCAAGCGCGGCGCACGCGGATGACGACGTCGACGCGCTCGATCTCGGTGCCGCGCGGCGGGGCAGGGACGCCTGCGACCGCGATGGTCTCGCCGGGGATGTCGATCAGCCGGCCCTCGTCCTCGCAATAGAAATGCTGATGGTTGCCGATATTGGTGTCGAAATAGGAGCGCGAGGCGTCGACCATGACCTGGCGCAGCAGTCCCGCTTCCGTGAACTGATGCAAGGTGTTGTAGACCGTGGCCAACGACACTTTTATTCCGGCGTGCTGCGCCTCGGCATGCAGGCTCTCGGCCGTCAGGTGCCGGTCGCCGTCCTGGAACAGAAGGCCAGCGAGCTCCAGGCGCTGGCGCGTGGGGCGCAAGCCAGCCAGACGGAGCCGCTCCGCCGCCCTTTCGCCGTCATTCACTTGGGGTTTACGCCGCATCGCTCCGGTCCCGAAAGCCCCTTGCATGGCTGACACTCGCGCCGCATCTTTGCTAGGATGGCTTACCGCTTTGTTAGAACGTTTCTAACAAACGCAGATTGGCTCAAGCCCCGCCCATGTCAAGAGGCGGGCGGAAGGATGCGTAAATTGGACACCCCCAACCCGGCTCGTAAATCCAGCTTCGACCTGCAGGGCCTGCTCGCCTGCGCCCGCGGCGAGCTTTTCGGCCCCGGCAATCCGCAGCTCCCGCTGCCGCCGATGCTGATGTTCGACCGCATCACCAAGATCTCCGACACCGGCGGCAGCCACGGCAAGGGCGAGATCGAGGCCGAGCTCGACGTGAATCCGAACCTGTGGTTCTTCAAGTGCCACTTCGTCGGCGATCCCGTCATGCCCGGCTGTCTCGGCCTGGACGCGATGTGGCAGATGCTGGGCTTCTTCCTCGGCTGGCTCGGGGGGCTCGGCAAGGGCCGCGCGCTCGGCGTCGGCGAGGTGAAGTTCACCGGCATGGTGTTGCCCACCGCCAAGAAGGTTCAGTATTACATCGATCTGAAGCGCGTGATCATGCGCAAGCTGGTGCTCGGCATCGCCGACGGCATCGTCAAGGTCGACGGCAAGACGATCTTCGAGGCCAAGGACCTGCGCGTCGGCCTGTTCATGGAAGCCGCGAACGCGCTGGCGGAGCAGGGCGGCGTGGTGCAGCCCGCGTAATGCTGCTGGCGGCCGGCTTCGTCGTCCTCGCGCTTCAGGAAATCGAAACGCAGATCGTGGCGTCGTCTCAGGATCCACCGCGCATCCACGGCTGGAGCGAGGGCTCGCTGACGATTTCCTTCACGGAGCCGCACAGGGGTGCCGACGCGGTGCGTCTGGATTTTTCGGCCGAGCCTCTGGGTAGGATGCGCAGATGCTGGTGTCGACCCAGGATTGGCGTGCCGATGTCGGTCCTTACCTGAAGGATGCGACTGTCGCTTTTCCTTGGCGCGCCGTTGCCGTGGTCGATACGTGGAACCCGGATGACCATATCCGGACGCTGATCCTCGAAATGCCCTTTCTAGACGCCACGACGGGCGTTGGTGACTGGAAATCGCATTGTTTCACCGTCGAGCTGGTGCTGGAGAGCGGCAAGCTGGCGGAAGAGCCCAGGAACTTCGATGCAGACAGAAGCCGCTGCGCGCAATAAGCTGCCGCAAAACAGAACAAGCATAGCGAGGCAATGAAAAGAGTCGTCGTCACCGGGCTGGGCATCGTCTCCTCTCTCGGCAACAACAGCCAGGAGGTCGTGGCCTCCCTGCGCGAGGCGAAGTCGGGCATCGTCGCGGCCGAGGATTACGTGCGCCTCGGCTTCCGCTCCCAGGTGCATGGAAGTCTCAAGATCGACCTCGACCAGGTCGTCGACCGGCGCGCGCGCCGCTTCCAGGGCGACGGCGCCGGCTATTGCTGGGTGGCGATGAACCAGGCGATCCAGGACGCGGGGCTCGAGGAGAAGGACATCTCCAACCCGCGCACCGGCCTGATCGTAGGCTCGGGCGGTCCCTCGACGAAAGCGATCGTCGGCGCGGCCGACATCACGCGCCAAAACACCTCGCCCAAGCGCGTCGGTCCCTTTGCGGTGCCCAAGGCGATGTCGTCGACCTGCTCGGCGAATCTCTCGACCTGGTTCAAGACCAAGGGCGTGAACTATTCGATCTCGTCGGCCTGCTCGACCTCGGCGAACTGCATCGGCAACGCCTATGAGATGATCCAGTGGGGCAAGCAGGACATGATGTTCGCCGGCGGCGGCGAGGAGCTCGACTGGACCTTGTCCGAGCTGTTCGACGCCATGGGCGCGATGTCGTCCAAGTACAATGCGACGGCGGAGAAGGCCAGCCGCGCCTATGACAAGAACCGCGACGGCTTCGTGATCTCGGGCGGCGGCGGCATATTGGTGCTTGAGGAGCTCGAGCACGCCAAAGCCCGCGGCGCGAAAATCTGGGCCGAGATGGTCGGCTATGGCGCGACCGCCGACGGCGCCGACATGGTGGCGCCGTCGGGCGAAGGCGCGGTGCGCTGCATGCGCATGGCCATCGAAGGCTTGGGCGCCATCGACTACATCAATCCGCACGCGACCTCGACCCCGGTGGGCGACATTCCGGAGATCGAGGCGATCAAGGAAGTCTTCGGGCTGGACAAGATGCCGCCGATCAGCGCGACCAAGTCGCTCTCCGGCCACAGCCAGGGCGCGGCCGGCGTGCACGAGGCGGTCTACACGCTCTTGATGATGCGCCACGGCTTCGTCGCCGAAAGCGCCAATATCGAAGAGATCGACCCCGCCGTCGCGAACGCCAACATCGTCCGCAAGCGCATCGACAACGCCAGGATCGAGCGGGCGATGTCCAACAGCTTCGGCTTCGGCGGCACCAACGCCTCGCTGGTCTTCCAGCGGTACGATGCGTGAATAAGAGACATCAGGACGGCCGGGCGCCGTCCCGAAACGAGACAGACCATGGCTGAAAATGGCGCGCTGATGAAGGGCAAGCGGGGCTTGGTGATGGGGGTCGCCAACGACCATTCCATCGCCTGGGGCATCGCGAGCATGCTCAAGCGCCACGGCGCCGAGCTCGCCTTCACCTATCAGGGCGAGGCTCAGGCCAAGCGGCTCCGCCGTCTGATCAACGGAAATTCGACCCTGATGATGCCGGGCGACGTCGAGCGCGACGACGACCTCGACCGGGCCTTCGACACGCTCAAGAAGGAATGGGGCGGCATGGACTTCCTGGTCCATGCCATCGCCTATTCCGACAAGAACGAGCTGACGGGCCGCTATGTCGACACGAGCCGCGCCAACTTCGCCAAATCGCTCGATATCTCCTGCTATTCGTTCACCGCGGTCGCCAACCGTGCCTCGCATCTGATGACGCCGCCGTCGAAGGGCGGCAGCGGCGGATCGCTGGTGACGCTCACCTATCTGGGCGCCAGCCGCGTCATGCCGAACTACAACGTCATGGGCGTGGCCAAGGCGGCGCTGGAGGCGTCGGTGCGCTATCTCGCCGCCGACCTCGGTCGTGACGGCATCCGCGTCAATGCGATCTCGGCCGGGCCGATGCGCACCTTGGCCGGCTCGGCGGTGGGCGACGCCCGCACCGTCTTCAAATGGAACAAGTCCAACGCGCCGCTCAAGAAAACCATCGAGCTCGACCATGTCGGCGGCGCGGCATTGTATTTGCTTAGCGATCTCTCGGGCGGCGTCACGGGTGAAGTCCACTTCGTCGACGCCGGCTACAACATCGTGGGCATGCCGCCCACCGCCGATCTCAAGGGCTGGACCCCGCCCGAGACCGGCGCTGCCGAGGGAGACGCGGGCCATGAGCAGGCGGACGCTTGAAGCATTCGTGATCGCGGCTGTGCTTGCCGTGCCGGCGGCGGCCGAGGCCGGCTGGCAGGATCGCGCGACCTCCTTCGACCAGGGACGATTGGCGCGGCTCGGCGAAGCGCGCGCACAGGGCTTGGCCGAATCCGGCGGCGTCGCGGGCGACGTGCTGAATGCGCCGGTCACCGGCGGCTCGGTCGCGGGCGACTGGCGCTGCCGCACCATCAAGCTCGGCGGCATGACGCCGTCGCGCGTCTATGGCTGGTTCCGCTGCCGCATCACCGATCGCGGCGGCGTGCTCGCCTTCGAGAAAGTGAGCGGCACGCAGCGCATGGCGGGGCTGCTCTATCCCGAAGGCGAAGGCTACGTCTATCTCGGCGCCTCGTGGGTGAAAGGCGAGCCGCCGCACCGTTATTCCGGCAACGAGGCCTCGCTCGGCGCGCGCGCCACGCCCGACGACCAAGTGGGCGTGCTGCATGCGACCGCGGCCGGCGCGCGTATCGAGATGCCGTTTCCGGTGCAGGAATCCACCTTCGACGTGATCGAGCTCCGGCGTTGACTTTCCCCGGTGCGGCGCCTACATCGCCGTCTTCCGAGGGTTTTATGCCAGAGATTGTCTCCATCCACTGACCGCCGGTTCGCCGGCACACGACACGCCTGACGCGTCGCGCTTTCGCGCGCGCCGCACGGCGGAGTTCAGTGCGATGAAAGACGACACAGGTGAACATCTCGAAACTGGAGCAGCGCGTGCTGCACTGCCTGGCGCAGGGCGGCCGCATTCAACATGTCTGGCGCGACAACCGGATCGCCGAAGTGGATTGCTGGAACCGCGACGGCTGCCGCCTCGCGGACCTGACGCTCGACCTCTTCAAGAAATTGAAGCGGCGCGGGCTGATCGAAAGCCGGGGCGGAATGCCCTATCGCATCTCGCGGCTGGGCCTTGCCTCGGTGCGTGCCCAGTCGGACAATCGGTGAGATATGACGATCCATTTGCGAAGGGCCGGGGCGGCCGACATTGCCTTCATCATGGCGTGCGAGCGCCGGCCGGATTACGAGCGCTTCGTCGGGCGCTGGCCGGAAGAGAAGCATCGCGCGCGCATGGAGGACCCCGAGTTCCGTTATCTCGTGGCGGAGGATGGGGTGCGCGATCTCGGCTTCGCCATCCTGCACGAGACCTGGATGCGGCCCCAGAACCTCTATCTGAAACGCATCGTGGTGCATGACGCGCAGCAAGGTCACGGCAAGCGCGTGCTGGCGGCGCTCACGGACTGGGTCTTCGCCAACACCGACGCGCATCGTTTCTGGCTCGAAGTGGTGGAGACCAATCCCCGTGCGCGGCACGTCTATGCGTCGTCGGGCTGGACCGAGGAAGGCATGGTGCGCGAGGGTTATTTCGACGACGCCAGAGGCAGGCGCGGCTCCTTCGTGCAGATGTCGATCCTGAAAAGCGAGTGGCCCAGATGAAGCTCAACCAGGTGACCGCGCCGGCCGTGGATCTCGACCGATCCATCGCGTTCTACACGACGCTGGGCTTCAAGATGATCGTGAAGAACGACCACTATGCGCGCTTCGAGATCGGCGACGGCGCGTCGACCTTCTCGCTGCATCTGGGCGAGCCCGCGGGCAACGGACCGCAGCTCTATTTCGAATGCGACGATCTCGACGCACGCGTGGCGGAGCTGAAGGCGAAGGGCGTGGTCTTCGACGGCGAGCCCGTCGACCAGAGCTGGCTGTGGCGCGAGGCCTGGTTCAGCGATCCGGCGGGCAACAGGCTCTGTCTCTATTTCGCGGGCGAGAACCGGCGTTTTCCGCCGTGGCGGCTGAAGGAGAGGATGATGTCCGGCACGTCCAAGACGCCGCTCAAGACCAAGCTCGGCATCAAGGACGGCCTGCGGGTTTTGGCGATGGGCGCGCCGAAGGGCTATGCCTTCGCGACGGTCGCCAACGGTCCGGCGGATGTCGTGCATCTCTTCGTGACCTCGCTCGCCGAGCTGGACAGACAGCTTCCCAAGGCGCGCAAGGCGATGACGACCGGCGGCATGCTGTGGGTGTCGTGGTACAAGAAAGCGGCGAAGATTCCGACCGACGTGACCGAAGACGCCATCCGCGAACGCGCCCTGGCGACCGACCTGGTCGACGTGAAGGTCTGCGCCGTCGACGACAAATGGTCGGGCCTCAAGCTGGTGGTCAGGAGAGAGTTGCGATGAACCGCGAGGACAAGAAGGCCGCCGTCGCCGCCTATAAGGAGCGCAAGGCCGATGCGGGCGTCTATGCGGTGCGCTGCGCCGCCACGGGCGAGCAGTGGGTGGGCGGCGCCCCCGACCTTGCCGCTATCTGGAACCGCATCTCGTTCGCCCTGCGTCAGGGCGTGGCCTCGCCCAAATCGCTGCAGGGCGCATGGAACGCGCATGGCGCCGACGGCTTGCGCTTCGATGTCCTGGAAACGCTGACCGACGAGCAGCTCGTCTTCGGCCGCGACCGCATGCTGAAGGAGCGCCGCGCGCATTGGTGCGCGGCGCTGCATGCCGAAGCGATCTAGCCGCTATTTCACCGTGATCGTGCCCGTCATCTTCGGATGGATGGTGCAGAGGTATTTGTAGACCCCCGGCTTGTCGAAGGTGAACTTGAACGTGTCGTTCTGGTCGAGCGCGGGCGAGCGGAACGCGCCGTCGAGACCGACCACGGTATGCGGCTCGCCGTCCAGGTTTTTCCAGACGACGGTCGTGCCGTGATCGATCGCGATCGCCATCGGCGAGAAATCGAAATTCTTCATCACGATCGTGGCATCGGCGAAGGCGGGAAGCGGCGCGAGCGCGATCAGCGCCGCAAGTGCGTGCTTGAGCATCGGGGATCCTTTGGTGGTTCAGGCGATGGTGGTGTCGGTCAGCGTCGCGCCGGCCTGCGCCGGGTCTGCGGGATGCGGCGCGAATCCGACCGTCGTGATGCCCAGCATCTTGGGCAGCAGCGCGGCGTCGACCTTGAGCGGTCCGGGTCCGGGCCCTTCGCCCGCCAGGGGCTGCGGATAGGCGGTGGAGCGCGCGGTGTGGAAGGTGATGTTGCCTTCGACCTTGCGCACGATCTGGTGGATATGGCCGTTCAGCACGGTGACCGATCCGAAGCGGCGCAGCAGCGCGAAGGCCCGGTCCGCGTCGCCGGTTCCCCAGCCCCACGGCTCATAGACGGTCCACAGCGGCATATGCGCGAAGACGACGATGGGCTGGCTCGCCGGACGGCCCTTCAGGTCGTCCGCCAGCCAGGCGATCTGCTCGTCGCCCAGAGCGCCCAGCCCGCCGGGCTTGAAGTTCAACACGTTGATCAGCGCGATGAAGTGCACGCCGCTGGAGTCGAAGCTGTAATAGCCGCGGTTGGCGGAGGGCTTGCCGAAGCGCTGCATATAGACGCCGCCCGCATCGGTGACGTCGTGCTCGCCGGGCGTGGTGTGGAGCTCCGTCACTTTCAGTCCGGAAAGAAGCTGGGCTGCGGTATCGAACTCCTCCGGCTTGGAGAGATGCGTGATGTCGCCGGTATGCAAGGTCAGCGCGGGCTTGTCCTTCATCGCGTTGACGAGATCGATCGTCTGCTTCAGCGTGCCCGCGACGTCGGGATTGGCCTCCTTGTTGAAGCCGATATGGGTGTCGCTGATCTGCAGGAACAGCGGCTTGCCGGCGATGGCGCCGGGGCGGGCTGCCGCAGCGGCGAGGCTCACGGGCGTGACGATACCGCCGCTCAAGGCGAACAGCGTGCCTGCGCCGCCGAAGGCCAGGCATTTCAAGGCGCCGCGGCGCGACGGTTGGTCGTTCATGGGCTAGGGACCTTCCTGTTACGAAGGTCCATACCGGCGGAAGGCGCGATTTATTCCGGCGCGCTGCGCACCAGCGTCACGAATTTTTCGAGCTCGCGCCGTTCGGTGTCCGATACGGCCGCGAAATCCAGGTCGCCGCTCTTCCAGAAGATCGTGTGATAGCCGTGCCGCGTGGCGTTGCCGGGCAGCGTCGAGCCCCCGTCCGGCCATACGAAAAGGTCGATCGCGTGGCGGCCGTGCCGGTAGACGACGACCGCCGCCTTCGTGCCGGCGACCCGGTCGATGCGGCCGCCGGCCAGGACGAACCCCTGGTCCGGGAAATCCGGCGTCGGCGGCGACACCGCGACGCGTCCGGCGAACCAGGGCTTCACGACGTGATGGCTGCTGGACGCGACCTGGATCAGGCGCGCGCCCATCAACGCATCGGTGTGATCGTCGGCGATGGACTGCGCCAGCGTCTCGGGGGATGGCGGCAGCAGCAGCGCGAGCGCGATACCGGCCGCGGCGGCCATGGTCCCGGCTCCGGACAGCGCGCCGGCCCAGAAACCGCGGGGCCGGAAGGATGCGGCGCGTGGCGCGGTTTCGCCGTCGAGCAGTGCGGCCGTGCGCGCGCGCAACGCGTCCGGCGCCCGGTAACGCGCCGTTTGGCGGCGGATCGCATCGCTCAGCTCGGCCGCGTCGGCGCTGGCCCGCCGGCAGTCGGCACAGGATTCGATGTGACGCTCGGCTTCGCTCGCGGCGATGCCGTCCAGTTCGCCGTCGAGATAGGCCTGCGTGCGCAGATGCTCGGGGCAGCTCATGTCCGGTCCCATTTCTCCTTCAGCAGCGCGCGGGCGCGCGCCAGCCGCGACATCACCGTACCGATCGGCACGCCGGTCACGTCGGCGATCTCGCGATAGCTCAGATCCTCCATCTCGCGCAGGACCAGCACCTCGCGGAACTCGTTGGGCAGCAGGGCGATGACCTCATTGAGTCTGCGGCCTTCGCTTGCCTGGGCGGCGGCGGCCTCGGGACTGGGTTCGTCCGACAGCAGCGGCGCGTCGCGCTCTTCGGGCAGAGGCGCATGCCCGCGGCGGCGCGTATCGGCGCTCGCGTTGCGCCAGCAGTTGCGCACGATCGCCAGCAGCCAAGGCTTGATGTCGCCGCCGCGGAAGCCGTCGAAGGCGCGGAAGGCGCGCAGCATCGCCTCCTGCACGATGTCCTCCGCGTCGGCCGGCGAGCGCGAGAGCCATCGGGCAAGGTTGTAGGCCGCGTCCAGGTGCGGCAAGGCTTGCGCCTCGAATTGCCGGCGCCGGTTGTCCATGCGCCAGTATAGACCGGGCGGCCGCGCGGTTTATTCCCGGGCCTGGAAAGTTTTACGCCCGCTTCTTCGCCGCGCTGGCAAAGCGCTCGAACAGGTAGTGCGAGTCCATCGGCCCGGGCGAGGCTTCTGGGTGGTACTGCACGCTGAAGACTTCCTTGCCTTCGACGGCCAGCCCGCAATTGCTGCCGTCGAACAGCGAGACATGGGTCTGCTTGACGGTCTTGGGCAGGGTCTCGGCATCGACGGTGAAGCCATGGTTCATCGACACGATCTCGACCTTGCCGGTCCCCAAGTCCTTCACGGGATGGTTGGCGCCGTGATGTCCTTGGCCCATCTTCTTGGTCTTGCCGCCCAGCGCCAGGCCCAGCATCTGATGCCCCAGGCAGATGCCGAATACCGGCATGTCGGCCTCGACCAGCGCCTGGATCGTCGGGATCGCATACGCGCCCGTCGCGGCCGGATCGCCGGGGCCGTTGGAAAGCACCACGCCGTGCGGCTTGTGCGCCATCACCTCGTCGAAGGTGGCCGAGGCCGGCACCACGGTCACGTCGGCGCCCAGCCCCGCCAGCTCGCGCAGGATGTTGTGCTTGACGCCGTAGTCGATGACCACGGCGCGGAACCCGGGTCTGGTCTGCTCGCCATAGCCATCGCCGAGCTTCCACGGCGTCTGGCGCCATTTGCGGGTCTGCGCGCCGGTCACGTCCTTGGCGAGGTCTGCGCCTTCGAGGCCGGCGAAGGCCTTCGCATCGGCGACGAGCGCCGCCGTGTCCACCTCGCCATGCGCGATCACGCCATGCGGCATGCCCTTCTCGCGGATGCGCGAGGCGAGCGCGCGGGTGTCGATGCCGGCGATGGCGGGGATGTTGTGGCGCTTGAGCCATTTGTCGAGCACCGCCAGGCTGCGCCAGTTCGACGGATGCGCCGCATCGGCGCGCACGATCAGCCCGCGCACCGCGGGGTTGATGGTCTCGATGTCCTCGTCGTTGGTGCCGACGATGCCGATATGGGGAAAGGTGAAGCAGACGATCTGTCCGGCATAGGACGGATCGCTCAGGATCTCCTGATAGCCGGTCATCGCGGTGTTGAAGCAGACCTCGCCCACGGCTTTCACGTCCGCGCCGAAGCCGCGACCCTTGAAGATCGTGCCGTCCGCGAGCGCCAGGGTCGCGGGAAGTTGAGCGGTCATGGGAGCCTCGAATTTGCCCACAAATAGGGGTGCAAGCCGCGCCCGTCAACGTGCTAGTTTCGGCGGCGGAAAACGGAGCAAAACATGGGCCTGCGCGAGCAACTGAACGAATCGATGAAGGACGCGATGCGGGCCAAGGATACCCGGCGCCTCGCGACCCTGCGCATGGTGCTGGCCGCGCTCAAGGACCGCGACATCGCGGCGCGCACCGAGACCAGCCGCGACCTGCTGGGCGACGACGACATCCTTCTGCTGCTCGCCAAGATGATCAAGCAGCGCGAGGAATCCGCCCTGGCCTTCGATTCGGGCAACCGCCCGGAGCTCGCGAAAGGCGAGCGTGAGGAGATCGAGGTCATCCGTTCCTTCATGCCCAAGCAGATGGGCGAGGACGAGGTGAAAGCCGCCGCCACCGCGATCATCGCCGAGCTCGGTGCCGCTCAGATGAAGGACATGGGCCGGGTGATGGCGGCGATGAAAGAGCGCTATGCCGGCCAGATGGACTTCGCCAAGGCCAGCGCCCTGGTGAAGGGGCTGCTGAGCGCGCCGAAGTGATCGTCAAGCTCGCCGAGACCGACGCCGACGTCGCGCGCGTCTATCCGGTGATGCGCGAGCTGCGGCCGCATGTGAAAAGCGCGGACGAGTTCCTGGCGCGCGTGCGCCGGCAGCAGGCGGGATCGGGCTGGCGGCTGATCTATGTCGAGGATGCGGGCGCGCCCGTCGCCGCGGCAGGCTTCCGCGTCTGCGAATGGCTCGCCTGGGGCAGGGCCCTCTATGTCGACGACCTGATCTGTCTGGAAACGCATCGCGGCAAGGGCTTCGCGGAAGAGTTGATGCGCTGGATGGAAGCGGCGGCGCGCGCCGAAGGGTGCGCCGAGTTCCATCTGGATTCGGGCACGCACCGGCTCGGCGCGCACCGCTTCTATCACCGCCTCAAGCTCGCGATCACGAGCTTCCATTTCCAGAAGAGGCTATAAGCGCAACAGGGCGGCGCATCGCGCAGCCCGCAAGTTGCGCGCCGATAAGCGCAACAGGTGGAGCATCGCGCAGCCTGCAAGTTGCGCGCCGATTCAAGCCACCTGCGCCGTGCTCATCGCAATGCCTACCGCGTCCGCTATCGCCTCGATGGCGGCGACGTCGTCCTCGGCGAAGCTGCGCTGCTCGCGCCAATAGGCGCCGAGGGCGGCGACCGGCGCGGTGGTGCGCACCGGCACCATGATCAGGCTCTTGATGAAGGTCTTGCGATAGGCCTCGTGCAGAACCCGCGGATCGGAATAGATGTCCTCGATCGCCGCGGATTTGCCGTTCATCATCGCCCAACCGGAGATGCAGACGTTCATCGGGAAACGCTGACCCTTCCACAAGGGTTCGATCGCGTCCTCGTCGAAATAGTGGCAGCGGTTGCCTTCGCCCAGCACGAAGGTCACGCCGTCGGCGCCGGCGATGGCGCGCGCGTCCGAACGCACGATGGCGGCGATGTCTTCCAGCGAGTGCGCGAAAGCGAGCTTGCGCCGTGCGGTCTGCAGCATTCGCCAGCGCGGATCGAGATCTCTGGGCATGGCCCGAGTGTCTGCTACCGTACTTAACACATCGTCAAGGATTGAGAGGGTTTGCGACATTTTTTCATCGCGTCGCCGACCGCGGCGGCCAAGGCTTCCACGGTCTCGATCTCGCGGGGCGAGAAGTGGCGCTTGTCCCGCCAATAGACTCCTAGTGCGGCCACCGGCGTATCGCTTCCGGTGGGCGCCATCACCAGGCTCTTCACGAAGGTGCGGCGATAGGCGTCGTGGGGAATGCGCGGATCTTCGAAGACGTCCGCGACCGCAGCGGTCTTGCCGTTCAGCATGCACCAGCCCGAGATGCAGCTGGTCATGGGAAAGCGCTGGCCCTTCCACAGCGGGCCGATCGCATCCTCGTCCGCATAGTGGCACAGTTCGCCGTCGCGCAGCACGAAGCTCACGCCGTCGGACGAGCACACCGCGCGCGCGGTGGAGCGGATGACCTCCATCAGCGAATCCAGGCTGTCCACCACCGCGATACGGTCTCTCGCGGCGTCGAGCAGCTTCCAGCGCGACTCGAATGTGCGGTCGATCGAAAGACTATGTGCCATGCGTGTTCCTTCGTGCGGCCTCTATAAGACCGGCAAACGCTACAATTTCAAGTTTAACAACGGTAAAAAATACCGTTATGCTTCTACGCATAGAGGGGGCAAATCATGGTCGCGCAGAATCTCGTTCCGGCGATCCGCAAAACCGTCTACGCCAATGAGGGCGGGCAGCCTTACGTGCTGTCCTATGCCAGGAAGGGCAGCAGCGGCGCTTCGTTCGGTTTCATGCAATCCGACATGCATATGCGCGACGACGCGCGCGACACCATGCGACAGGTGCTGGCCGCGGCGGGCGCCGATCAGGCGACCGTCGACCGTCTGGTCGCGGCGCTGACGCCGGCGCTGCCCAACGGCTCGCCGCTGTCCAAAGCCGACGCCGACTTCGTCAACGCGGCGCTGTCGTCCGATGCCGGCAAGGCGCTGGTCGATGCGCAGGACGCGCTCATCCTCAAAGGCGTGCTGGACAACGTCGACGGCTGCGTGGCGGTGGCGGAAGCGCGGAGCATGACCATGGCGCCGCTGGCGCTGCTTTATATCGCGCCCTGGATCAACATGACGGGGGCGCCGAACAGCTTGAAGAAATGGCTGGGCGGCAACCCGCTCGGCGGCTATCCCGCCCCGCCCGCCCCGCCCGAGGTCCAAGGCGCCCAGATGGAGGCCTACCTCAAGGCCACCAAGTTCTTCCGGGAAAATCCCAGGAACTTCCAGCATTTCAGCGACTGCGTCGCGGTCGGCGCCAAGCTTTTGCCGGCTTGAGCGGGATTCACAGAAATTCCGCCTATCCGCCCGCGCATGGACGGGATTGAGCGACTACATTGGGGCCATGCGCTATGGCTCCAACCTTCTCGAAGAGGTTCTCCGGCGGACGGACATCGTCCAGCTGGTGGGCAAGCGCGTGAAGCTCACCCGCCGCGGCCAGCAATTCTGGGGCTGCTGCCCGTTCCACAAAGAGAAGTCGCCGAGCTTCAAGGTCGAGAACGCGCGGCGCACCTATAAATGCTTCGGCTGCGGCAAGGGCGGGGACGCGTTCAAGTGGCTGATGGAGACCGAGGGGCTCTCGTTCCCGGAAGCCGTCGAACGTCTGGCGGGCGAGGCGGGCGTGGAGCTGCCCAAATGGTCGGTCGAGGACGAAGCGCGCGAGGAGAAGAAGAAATCCCTCTACGACGTCGTCGAGGCGGCCTGCGCGTTCTTCGAGGCGCAGCTGCGCGAGCCTGCCGGCCGCGCGGCGCGCGACTATCTTTCCTCTCGCGGGCTGAACGGCGAGGCGGCGAAGAGATTCCGCATGGGCTATGCGCCGTCCGGCAACAATGCGCTGATCGAGCATCTCAAGACCAAGAACGTCACGGTCGACGACATGATCGCGGCCGGCCTGGCGCGGCCGGGCGAGGGCGAGCGGGGCCCACGCGATTTCTTCTTCAACCGCGTGACCTTTGCGATCACGGACGCGCGCGGGCGCGTCGTGGCGTTCGGGGCGCGCGCGCTGGAAGCCGACGCCAAGCCCAAATACATCAACACCGGCGAGACCGGGCTCTTCTCCAAGGGGCAGCTGCTCTACAACTTCGCGACCGCGCGTTCCGCCGCGATCAAGGCGCAGACCATCGTCGTCGCCGAAGGCTATATGGACGTGATCGCGCTTGTGCGCGCCGGCTTCGACTATGCGGTGGCCCCGCTCGGCACGGCGCTGACCGAAGACCAGCTCGGACTGCTGTGGCGCACCGCGCCCGAGCCGGTGCTCGCCTTCGACGGCGACGAGGCGGGCCTGCGCGCCGCGCATCGCGCCGCGCGGCTGGCGCTGCCGATGCTCAGGCCCGGCATGTCGCTGCGCTTCGCCTTCCTGCCCAAGGGCGAGGATCCCGACAGCTTCATCGCCCATGAAGGGCCCGGCGCCATGGGCGTGCTGCTGGAGGCGGCCGAGCCGCTCTCCAAGGTGCTGTGGCGGGTCGAGACCGAGGGCAAGGACTTCTCCACCCCGGAGCGCCGCGCCGGGCTGGAGCGCTCGCTGGCCGAGATCGTCGGCCTGATCGGCGACGCCAAGATCGCGGACTATTACCGGCGCGATTTCGACGAGCGGGTGTTCGAGGCCTTCAAGCGCCGGGCACCGGCGTCGCCGGCTGCGCCCGGCCGCCGTAACCTGCCGCAAGGGAAGGTCGGTAGCCGGTTCGCTCCGCCACCGCCCGGACCCAACTCGGCCCTGCTCAAGGCCAGCCTCCTGGTGCGTTCCGGGCCCGAGGGGGCGCGGCATCTGCGCGAGCAGGAAATCGCCCGGCTTCTGCTGAAAGACCCCGAAATCGCCGTCCGGCACGGCGAAATCCTGGCAGAAATCCCCTTTTCGGACCGTTCGCTTGACACGTTGCGGCACGAGCTTCTAAACCTCGCCGCTTCCGGTTTCAGGCTTGAAAATCCGGGTCTTGAGACCCATCTCGTCGCCAAGGGGATGGCCGACCTCGTCGCCCGTTTGGGACGAGGGGCCGCCGCGGACGAGACATCATCAGGGGATGGCGATGTCGAGGCCCAGTTCCTCCGTGCCGCGCAGGATCTGCGCCAAATGGTGGAATCCGGCCCGGAACAACGGCGCGCCGCTCAGCGCTATCCTCTCGAGGCGACCGAGGAGAGCTGGCAGGAGTACCTGCGGCTTCGGACGTCCTCTAACGATTAGGGACTCTCTCTCCTATTAGTAGGAACAGGTGCGTGCCCTTGGGCGCGCTTTTGGGAACGACACGCGTGGCGACGAAAACGACGAAGAAGACGGCAAAACCCAAGCAAACCGCGAAAAAGCCCGCGGCAGCGGCCTCGGCCAAGAAGCCGGCCGCCAAAGTGAAGCCCGTGGCCAAACCGGCCGCGAAGGCCCAGCACGCGTCCAAGCCTGCCTCCAAGCCGGTGGCCGCCAAGACCGTCCAGAAGACCGCCCCCGCCAAGCCAGAGAAGCTCGACCCCAAGCAGGCCGCGCTCAAGGCCAAGCAGGCGGCCGAGCTCGCCAAGAAGCCCGCCGTCCCCGTCGCGCCCAAGCCGGGCGTGAAGGTTCCCCCTGCCAAGGGGGTCAAGCCCGGCGAGAACGAGACCCCGGGCGATGCGGATTCGCCGCTGCTCGACATGTCCGACGTCGGCGTCCGCAAGATGATCCAGCGCGCCAAGCAGCGCGGCTATGTCACCTATGACGAGCTGAACAAGGTCCTTCCCTCCGACAAGACCTCGTCGGAGCAGATCGAGGACACGATGTCGATGCTCAACGAGATGGGCATCAACGTCATCGAGAGCGAAGAGCAGGAAGAAAGCGCCGAGGGCGAGGTGCCCGCGCTCGCCGAAGGCAAGGAAGTCGTCGCCAAGCCCGGCACTGCGACCGAGCAATACGACCGGACCGACGATCCGGTGCGGATGTATCTGCGCGAGATGGGCTCTGTCGAGCTGCTCTCGCGCGAGGGCGAGATCGCCATCGCCAAGCGCATCGAGGCGGGGCGCGAGCTGATGATCGGCGCGCTGTGCGAGAGCCCGCTGACCTTCGAGGCGCTCACCGTCTGGCGCGACGAGCTGAACGAAGGCAAGGTCCTGCTGCGCGACATCATCGATCTGGAAGCGACCTATGGCGCCGGGCCAGAGGGCCAGGCCGCTGCCGCCGCGGCCGCCGTGGCAGCCGCGAACGCGGTCGGCCCCGACGGCAAGCCTTTGCCGCCGCCGATGGCGATCCCCGGCGTCACCAATCCGGTGCTCGAAGCCAAGAAGGCGCAACAGGCCGCCAAGACCGCGCCGTCTGCCGGTGCCGACGAGGAAGCCGATCCGGGCGAAGCCGCGGCCGCGCAGGATGCCGCCGGCGAGGAGAACGATTTCGACGACGAGGGCAACCTGCCTTTATCGGCGATGGAAGCGGCCCTCAAGCCGCAGGTGCTCGAGACGCTCGACCAGATCGCCAATCTCTACAAGAAGCTCGGCAAGCTGCAGGATGCCAGCGTCGAGGCGGCGCTGGGCGCCGACGAGCTCTCCACGGGCCAGGAGCGCCGCTTCAAGAAGCTGCGCAGCGAGACCGTCGATCTCGTCAAGGGCCTCAAGCTCAACAACAACCGCATCGAATCCCTCGTCGACCAGATGTACGGCATCAACCGCCGCCTGGTGAGCCTCGAAGGCCGGCTGCTGCGCCTGGCCGAGGCGCATGGCGTGGCGCGCGAGGATT
>JAFBAL010000057.1 GCA_019247845.1 Alphaproteobacteria bacterium
ACGTGGTGATGGATCGCTGCCCCAAGATCGGGTACGGACGGCTGTCGGGCGAGATCGGCTGGATGGGCGTCGCGCGCGGCGTCATCGACAACCGCAAGCCCCTGCTGTTCGGCAAGGGCGGCAGCCTGAAGCGCGGCTGGGCGGACAAATAGCGGCGCGCGCGTCGAATCGTTGACATAAAACTCTACGAATATAGTAGAGTATCGTCCTGCCATGGAGGTCCTGCGATGAGCGAATTCGGCTTCAACACCTTGAGCGTCCATGCCGGCGCGCAACCCGACCCCGCGACGGGCGCGCGCGCGACGCCGATCTATCAGACGACGGCCTATGTCTTCGAGGACGCGGACCACGCCGCGGCGCTGTTCAATCTCCAGGTCTTCGGCAACATCTATTCGCGCATCATGAACCCGACCAACGCGGTGCTGGAGGAGCGCGTGGCGGCGCTGGAAGGCGGCCGCGCGGCGCTGGCGGTGTCTTCGGGCCATGCCGCCCAGCTCATCGCCTTCCATCCGCTGATGAACCCGGGCGACGAGTTCGTCGCGGCGCGGCACCTCTATGGCGGCTCGATCACCCAGTTCAAGCATTCCTTCGCCAAGTTCGACTGGCACGTGAAGTGGGCCGACACCCAGAACCCCGACAGCTTCAAGGCGCAGATCACCGAGAAGACCAAGGCGGTCTATATCGAGAGCATCGCCAATCCCGGCGGCGTGATCAGCGACATCGAGGCGATCGCCGCGATCGCCCATTCCGCCGGCGTGCCGCTGATCGTCGACAACACCATGGCCTCGCCTTATCTGATCCGTCCCTTCGAATGGGGCGCCGACATCGTCGTGCATTCGGCGACGAAGTTCCTCGGCGGACACGGCAACTCGATGGCCGGCGTCGTCGTCGACGGCGGCAGGTTCGACTGGGGCAACGGCAAGTTCCCGACCCTGTCCGAACCCTGTCCGTCCTATCACGGCATGAAGATCTGGGAGACCTTCGGCGACATGGCCTATGCCATCGCCTGCCGCGTGCTGTCGCTGCGCGATCTCGGCCCCGCGCTGTCGCCTACCAATGCCTTCCTGATCCTGACCGGCTGCGAGACGCTTCCCTTGCGCATGCAGCGCCATTGCGACAACGCGCTGGCCGTCGCCAAGTGGCTGAAGGAGCATCCCAAGGTCGCCTGGGTGAACTATGCAGGCCTCGAGGGCGATGCGAGCTACGGCCTGCACCGCACCTATTGCCCCAAGGGCGCGGGCTCGATCTTCACCTTCGGCGTCAAGGGCGGCTACGAGGCCGGCAAGGCGATGGTCAACAACGTGAAGCTGTTCAGCCATCTCGCCAATATCGGCGACACGCGCAGCCTGATCATCCATCCGGCATCGACGACGCACCGCCAGCTCGAGCCCGAGCAGCGCGCCGCGGCCGGCGCGGGCGACGACGTGGTGCGCCTCTCCATCGGCATCGAGAACGTCGAGGACATCGTCGCGGATCTGGACCAGGCGCTGAACGCGTGAAGGGGCAGGAGACTTGAGATGACGGAACCACCGCCGAGCACCGTGAAGGTGATCAAGCACGAGGCGATCAGCCCGAGCGAAGTGCGCATCACGATGGAGATGGTCGTGAACGTGCACAGGCTCACCGATATTGCCAGCCAGTTGCTGCATACCGCGACGCTGCAGGTATCGCCCGACAAAAAACTTTAGGCGGAACGCCTGGCGATCTCGTAGGCCAGCCACACGCTGGCCGAGAACAGCAGCGCCGCGACCAGCTGGTGCGCGGCCGCCATGCCGACCGGCGCCTGCGCCAGCAGGGTGGCGATGCCGAGCGCGACCTGCATCAGGATCAGGGCGGCGACGGCCTGCGAGGCCGCGAGCATGCGCACCCGCCACGCCGTCCACAGGCCCACGACCAGCACGAGATAGGCGCCGATGCGGTGGTCGAACTGCGCCAGCCCAGGGTCTTCGAAGAAGCTCGCCCAGGTGAAGCTCAACTCGGGGAAGAACCGTCCGTCCATCGACGGCCAGGTGTTGTAGACGAGCCCGCCATGCAGGCCCGCGACCAGCGCGCCGAGCAGCATCTGCACATAGACGAGCGCGACGAGCACCAAGCTCCAACGTGCGGCGCCTGCCGGCGTCCCCTTCGCGCCTGTCGCGGGCCCGCGCAGATATTCGAGCGCGGTCCACAATATCGCGCCCAGCAACATGATGGCCGTGCCGAGATGGATCGCGAGCCGGTATTGCGAGACCGAGACGCGCGTCTCCAGCCCGCTCTCGACCATCCACCAGCCGATGAAGCCCTGAAGCCCGCCGAGCGCGAAGAGCAGGATCATGCGCGGCCATTCCTCGCGCCGGATCGCGCCGGTCCAGGCAAAGACGACGAAGGGCACGAAGAACACCACGCCGATCAACCGCCCGAGGAGGCGGTGCGTCCATTCCCACCAGAAGATCGCCTTGAACCCCTCGAGGTCCATATGGGCGTTCTCGAGGCGGTATTGCGGGATCTGCTGGTACTTGGCGAAGGCCGCGGCCCAAGCGGCGTCGCTCATCGGCGGGATCGCGCCCATGATCGGGTCCCATTCGGTGATGGAGAGCCCGGAGCCGGTGAGCCGCGTCAGCCCGCCGATCACCACCATCGCGAGAATGATGGCGGCCACGGCGAAAAGCCACACGGAAACGGCCTTGCGCGATTGGAATAGGGCGAGCATCAGATCCTTGATAAGGTTCGGGCCTGATAGATTTCGGCCGATTTGGAGGCTGCCATGAGAATTGCCGCACTGCTATTGGCACTTGCTGCCGCACCCGCTTTTGCGCTTTCCGCCGCGTCCGCCGCCGAGGTGGGGAGCATGGCGAGCACCGCGACGGACGCGTCTACCGCCGGCATGGGAAGCATGACGAGCGCCGCCAAGCCAACCTCCACCGCCGGCGCCATGGCGATGCCGGCGATGACGATGCCGCCCATGCCGGGCATCTATGCCGGCGTCCCCGACCGGGTGGGCGCGCCGATGTTCACCGGCTACGGCGACCATAGCCACAAGATCACGACCGCGAATCCCAGGACCCAGGCCTATTTCGACCAGGGCATCCGCCTGCTCTTCGCCTTCAATCATGCCGAGGCGATCCGCTCGTTCCGCGAGGCGGCGCGTCTCGATCCCGATTGCGCGATGTGCTGGTGGGGCACGGCCTTCGCGCTCGGCCCCAACATCAACCTGCCGATGCAGCGCGACGCGGTGGCGCCGGCCTGGGCGGCGCTTGAGAAGGCGCGCGCGCTCGAGCCCAAGGCCTCGGCCGAAGAGGTCGCATGGATCGAGGCGCTGCGCGCGCGCTATGCGCAAGCCCCGGCCGAGAACCGACACGCGCTCGACGAGGCCTTCGCCAGCGCGATGGAAAAGGTGGCGGCCCTCTATTCCACCGACAGCGACGCGTCGGTGTTCTATGCCGAGGCGATGATGGACACGCAGCCCTGGGACTATTGGGAAGCGGATGCGCAGACGCCCAAGGGCCACGGCGCGATCATCACCGGCACGCTCGAGAACGTGCTGGAGCGCGAGCCCAATCATCCCGGCGCCCTGCACCTCTACATCCACGCGGTCGAGGCCTCGAACACGCCCGAGCGCGCAGAGGCCGCCGCCGACAAGCTCGAGCCCTTGATGCCGTCGGCCGGACACATCGTGCACATGCCGTCGCACATCTATTACCGCGTCGGCCGCTTCGAGGATGCTGCCAAGGTCAACCGCCTCGCCGCCCTGAAGGACGAGGAATACATCGCCGCCTGCAAGGCGCAGGGCTTCTATCCCCTCGCCTACTACTCCCACAACATCCACTTCCTGTGGACTTCGTCCGAGATGATGGGCCGGAAGAAGGACGCCGAGGACGCGGCGAAGCGGCTGGTGAAAGCGGCCGCGGCCGGCGAGCCGATGGCGGCGAACCTTCCTCCCGTGCAGCTTTATCTCTTCGTGCCGACGGTGACCAAGCTGCGCTTCGGCGACTGGGACGGCGTGCTGAAGGCGCCGCGTCCGCGCGACGCGCTCAAGATCGACGTCGCCATGTCCCTCTATGCCCGCGGCTTCGCCTTCGCCAACAAGCACGACTACGCGAACGCCATGAAGGACCGCGCGCTGCTGCAGGCGATGATCGACAGGCACGACTTCGCGGCGATCGACGCGTTCGGCACGCCTGGGACCATGATGGCCAAGATCGGCGTCGCGCTGGTCGACGGCGAGATCGCGCGCAACCAGGGCAAGCTGCCCGAGGCCGTGACGGCGTTCACCGCGGCCCGTGCCTTGGAGAAGACGATCCCCTATACCGAGCCGCCCTATTGGCACGAGCCCGTCAGCCACATCCTGGGCGCGGCGATGCTGCAGGCGGGCATGGCGAAGGAGGCCGAGGCCGTCTATCGCGAGAGCCTGACCTATTACCGTATCGACGGCTGGGCGCTGTTCGGTCTGGCCCAGGCGCTGGACGCGCAAGGCAAGCACGACGAAGCGGCCAAGGCGCGCGCCGAGTTCGACAAGGCGTGGTCGACCGCCGACATCAAGCTCGCTTCGTCGCGGTTCTGAGCGCGATGTCGGTCCGCGCCAAGAAGCTCGTCGGCACCATCCTCACGCTGATCTGGCTGCCGATCTATGCGCTGCTCGCCGCCGCCGTCGGCAGCCACCTCGCGCATACCATGCCGAACGCGCCGTGGTACGTGCTGTTCCTCTATTACGCACTGGCCGGCACGCTGTGGATCGTGCCGGTCGGGATGATGTTCCCGTGGATGTATCGCGAGCCTCAAGCCAAGCCCAAGCCTAAGGCGAAAGGCTGAGCGGCTTGCCGTCGACCGGCCGCCCCGGCTGGAGCCCGAGCAGCGACATCACGGTGGGATGGATGTCGACCATGTCGAGGCGCTTGATCTCGCGCCCCGGCGCCACGCCCGCGCCCCAGGCATAGAAGATGCCGTGCATCTGCACGACGGCGGGATCGTAGCCGTGCGTCGCCTTGATGCCGCCGACGGGCGGCGTGAAAACCACCGGCCAGAAATGCGTGACGCCCAGCCAGTGCGCCCAGGCCGGCATCTGTCCGCCGCCCACGACCCAGTACGGCGGCTTGGCGATCAGCAGCAGGTCGCCGGCGCGCGGCCCGTCGCCCCAATGCACGAAGCTCGGATAGTGCCCGCGCTTGTAGACGGTGAAGTATTGCGAGTAAGCGCTCAGCGCCTTCTGCACGCGGTCGGCGCTCTCGCCTTTGTCGAGATAGAAGATCGTCGAGGCGCCATCGGACGCTTCCCGGCCCTTGATGCCGTAGAGGTTCATCAGCCGCCCGACATTGATCAGCGGCCCGATGTCCATCATGCCGTGATCGGTGCCGACGACCAGCGTGCCTTCGCGGCCCTTGGGCATCGATCTGATCGCCGCCATCAGCTTGCCCACGATCCGATCGGTGCGGCGCACCGCCTCGCCCGTCCGCGGGCCGGCGACGCCGTCCTCGTGCGCGACGTGATCGGGGATGTCGAAATAGAGCGCGATCAGGCGTGGATGGTTGGCCGAGGTGTCGTGCAGCATCTTGACCGCCTTGCTCACGATGGCGTCGTCGCTCTCGCGCATCGCCCACGGCACGTTGGCGTTGGCGAAGGTCGAGAGCTGGCCGCGCGTCGTCGACCAGCGCCCGACCCAGTTGAGGACCGCGGTCTTGACGCCCTGGCGCTCGGCCGCCTCCCACATCGCCTCGCAGCCGGTGTGCCAGTCGGCGTCGCCGACCGTGGGATTGTGCTCGTCGAAGGCGCCGCGCACGGGGTCGTAGAAATAGTTCGACATGATGCCGTGATGCGCGGGCCAGCATCCGGTCTCGTAGGTCGTGTGATTGATCAGCGAGATCGTCGGGAAGGCCGGCACCAGATGCCGCGACCACGCGCCCTCGCGCTTCATGCGGTCGAAGTTGGGCGTGGGCCTGGCGGCGTCGAGCTCCGCCGGCGCGAAGCCGTCGAACAGCACGACGACGACGGTGCGCTCCGGCCTCGCGGCCTGCGCGACGACGGTGCGCTCCGGCCTCGCGGCTTGCGCGACGACGGTGCGCTCCGGCGCGGCGCAAGCAGACGTCACAACCAACGCCGCAAGCAGCGCGCCCAACCACGACCTCATCACCCAGCCCTCAATCGACCTCATAATGAAAGACGTCTTCGAGCGGCTTTGCAAACACCCGCGCGATGCGGAACGCGGCTTCCAGGGTCGGCGAGTATTTGCCCTGCTCGATGGCATTGACGGTCTGGCGGGTGACGCCGATGCGCTCGGCCAGCTCGGCTTGCGTCATCTCGCCGGCCTCGAAGCGCAACCGGCGGATCTCGTTGCGGATCGCGGTCGGCATCACACCCCCCGGCGGAAATAGACGATCTGCGCCGTGTCGCTGACGACCTCGCCCAGGATCATCGCGAAGAACAGCCCGTTGGCGACGATCAACCGGTCGATGTCGAAGAACAGCGCGCCGATGGCCATGAAGGCGCCGCCGGCCACGACGAAGTGGGCGATATACACCGACTTGTACGCGATCAACCGCTCGCGCTCGTCCTTGGGCGCCGACGCATCCTTGGGCGAAATCACGGACACGACGATGGTGAAGGCGACCATCAGCACGACGAACAGCACGGTCGCGCCGACGAGCCCGAGGAACGAGGCGAACCCGCCGACGGCGAAATACCCGCCATAGACCGCCAGGGTCAGGACCAGCGAAATCCAGGAAATCTTCTCGCGAAAGGCCATTTGCCATCTCCATGTCAAACTATGGAGACGTTATGTATGAAATACTTTACACCGTGTCAAGCCCGGCAGTCACTTGGCATCGGCATCGGTGATGTAGACCTTCTTCTCCTTGTAAGCGATGTACAGGTGCAGCTTGCTCAGCACGTTCATGCCGAGGGTGAAGTCTTCCGGGGCCAGGCTGCTCCCATAGATGGGATCGTCCCGCGACTTCTCGGAATGCTCCATGCGAAAGGCGTCTTCTTCCTTGCCGGGGAAGATGTAGACGACCGGGTTCTGTACCGTAAGACCGCCGAGCGTGAGCGATCCGAATTGCTTGCGATATACCGGATACGCATCGGGGCTGTCGGCCACTTTCGAAACGCCGGGCGACGTCTCGTCGACACCGAAGATCTGCACGGCCGATCTCTTCCGCAGATAGGAACCGTCGGCACCGGTATCCAGCGCGGCCGAGACATCGTGGCCGTCCAGCGTCATCCGAAGCTGGATGTGCGGCGTCGACATGATCGCGCCGCTCGTGAAGCGGAACGGCAGATCGGCATAGCCGCCCCGGGTCCAATAGACGACCTTGCCCGGGCAGTGATCCTGGGAGAACAGGTTCGCCTTCTTCTTGGCCGTGTCGATCTCGACGTCGAACAGGCTCAGGAAATCCGGTGCCAGCAATCCGTCGGTTTCAGCCTCCGTCTTCGTCTGCTCTTTCGGCGGCGCCGGCGCATCCGCCGGCAGGTGACGCACGGCGATATGGAAATTTCTCGCTTCGTTGTTGCCGACCTTGAACGACGTCACGGTCGCCGCTCCGAGCTTGAGCTTTCCGCTTGCGCCATAGAGAAAGGTGCCGGCTTCGGTTTCCTTCAGTCCGAGCTTCTGCGCCGCGCTGTCGGATATCTCGCTGAAGACGCCGGCGGTATCGACCAGGAATTGATGCGACACGCCATTGAGCGTCACCGGAACCGTGAACCGCCCATCCGGCAGCATCGTCATGTCGAGCGACGCCATCAGCGACAGTCCGCAGGTCTGCGCCGCGGCGTCGCCCGCTGCCGCCGATACGAAAAACGCGGCCAATGCCGCCAGAACGGCGAACGCGTTCAAGACCGCGATTGCATGGATGCGCATGATCGCCCCGCCCGAAACCATTGCCCCGTGCAATCCTGGCGGAAGACCGGCCGCGGCGCAACTTAGCATGGTGGTTGAATCGCTAGCACCGCGGGAACGCCCGCGCCAGCTCGGCGCCGCAGGCATCGATCGCCTCCACCAGCCCGTCCGCCACGCCGCGCCCGCGCATCGCCGCGGTGGCGCGCGCGACGATGCCGTCCCAGGTGCCGGGCGCGGCGGCCGCGTCCGCCTCGCGTTCGGCCACGATCTCGAGGTGCCGCTCGGCGAGCGAGACGAACAGCATCACGCCGTTGTCCTCGTCGTCCTTCGACATCAGATGCGCGGCATAGGCGCGGTGCGCGGCGCTGTGGAGCGCGATGCGCTTGAAGCGTTCCGGCACCAGGCGCACGCGGATCGGCCACCAGTCGAAGATCAGCGACAGCACCACCAGCAATCCCGCATCGACCGCGAAGCCCAGCCCGATGCCGAGATCGGGCCGCGCCAGCGCCAGCGCGCCGGTCGCGACCAGCGCGGCGATCGCCGCCCACACCACCGGGAACCAGGCATAGTGATCGCTCGCGCGAACGGCGACGAAGGCGAACTTGGCCGCGGTCGAGCCTTGCGCGCGCGCGACCGCCGTCGCGATGCGCTCGCGCCCGGCGGACTCGAACGCCGCCAACGGATCTGCGGCCCTGTCTACCACCGCCCCGACGCGCCTCCTCCGCCGAACGAGCCGCCGCCGCCGGAGAACCCGCCGCCGCCGAAGCCTCCGCCTCCAAAGCCGCCGCCACCGCCCCAGCCGCCGCGGCCGCCGCCCCAGCCGCCGCCGCCAAGGAACAGCAGCGGCCAGAACCACGAACGGCCCGCAAAGAAGAAGATCAGCGCAAAGATGATCAGCCCCGTCATCCAGCCCGAGGGCTCGTCCTGGTCGCGCTCGTAGCGCTGGTAGTCGGGGGCTGCGAAGCTGGTGTTGCCCAGCGTGCCCAGCACCGCCTTGGTGCCGTCGAGCACGCCGGCGTCGAAGTCGCCCTTCTTGAACGCGGGCTTCATCACCCGCTCGATGATGACGCGGCTCTTGGCGTCGGTGAGATCGCCCTCCAGGCCGTAGCCCACCTCGATGCGCACCGCGTGCTCGTTGGGCGCCACGATGATCAGCGCGCCGTTGTTCTTGCCCTTCTCGCCGATGCCCCAATGGCGGCCGAGCTGATAGCCGTAATCGGCGATGTCACGGCCCTGCAACGACTTCAGCGTCACCACCGCGATCTGTCGGCCGCCGAAATGCTCCTCGTCGCCGGCAAGGATGCGGTCGAGCTCGCGCCTGGTGTCGCCGGACAGCACCCCCGCCTCGTCGACAACGCGGCCGGTGAGCTGCGGAAAGTCGGGGGCCGCTTCGGCCTGCGCCGTCGCCGAAAGCCAGGTCAGCGTGAGCAGGCCCACGATCACATAGGCGATGCGGAGGAAGACGTTCTGCAGCGTCATCGCACGCCCCCGGAAGCACGCGCCTGCATCAGAACTTCACCTGCGGCGTCTGCTGCTCTTTCTCCGAGATCGAGAAGGTCTCGCGCGGCTTGGCGTCGGGATAGAAGATCGCGGCGGTCCAGCGGCTGGGGATCGTGCGCAACGTCGTGTTATAGCGCTGCACGGCGTCGATATAGTCCTTGCGCGCCACCGTGATGCGGTTCTCGGTGCCTTCGAGCTGGCTCTGCAGCGCCAGGAAGTTCTCGTTGGATTTGAGGTCGGGATATTTCTCGCTGACGGCCAGGAGGCGCCCGAGCGCATTGCCCAGGCTGGCCTGGTTCTGCTCGAACTGGTGGAAGGCCTGCGGGTTGGCCAGGATGTCGGAAGGGATGGTCATCTGCGTGGCCTTGGCGCGCGCCTCGGTGACGCCGACCAGCACGCTCTGCTCCTGCTTGGCATAGCCCTTCACGGTCTCGACCAGGTTGGGGATCAGATCGGCGCGGCGCTTGTATTCGTTGAGCACCTGGCTCCAGGCGGCTTTGACCTGCTCGTCCTGGGTCGGCACGTCGTTGATGCCGCAGCCCGAAAGGCCGATCAGGACGCCGGCAAAGGCCGCGAGCAGCCCGGTCCGCTTGAGGAGAGTCGAAAGCATCGTCGGAAATCCCCTTTAGATTCAGAGCGATAACGGTCGAGACCGAACCGCGTTCCGACGAAATATTGTAGGCTGGACGGCGGGTTTCAAGATGTGCCGGATGGCCCGCCCACGCCCGGTCGACGGCGGCGACAACCGCTCGGGCAAGGCGGATGTGATCGCGCACGCGCCGCAACAAGGCTTTGCGTTCCGCAGTCGTGCGGCCGTGGGTGCGCGCATTGGCATTGCCCTTTCGCGCGCCCGCGCCTTTGCGGTTGCCGCGGTCGGGACCGGCGGTCTCCATCCCCGCCCCCGAGCCGCCACCGGCAACAAAATTGTTTTGCGGTTTCGGGATTTTTTCCCGCCCTGCCGTCCGTCTGCGGATGATCGCTACCGTCGTCATGCGCGCATTATACGCCCGTCTGGCGCGCGTTCGATAAGCGGGAACTTATGGGACTAACGCCTTGAGAATAGGCGCAATCCAGGCGCCGCGGTCGAAATCGTAAACCGCGAAATCGGTGTCCATCTGCCAGGTGGCCCAGGGCATGGAATGGGCCTCGGCGATGCGCGCGGCCGAGGCGAGCCAGCGCGTGCGCGGGCCCATCGGCGCCTTCTCGTAGACGCCGAACTCGCCCAGGAAGACGGGCCGGCGCTGTTGCTGCGACCACGCCGCGACCTGGTCGAACATGCGCACCATCAGCGCCACGTCCGCGTCCGAGCCCCAGCCGACGCCGGTCTGCTGCGCATCGGGCACCCAGCGCGCGCCCTGAAGCGTGAAACTCACCGGCGTATAGGTGTGCACCGTCGCGATGATGTGGCGGTCGGCCTGCGGCAGGTCGAGCGTGTGCAGCTCGCCCATGCTGCTCATGTTCGCCGGACCGATGACGACGTTGCGCGCCGGATTGGTGCTGCGGATGGTGCCCAGTATCTCGCGCAGCATCGTGTTCCATACCGCGGTGGTGATCGCGCCATGGGGCTCGTTCAGGATCTCGAACAGCAGGCCGTCGGGGGCGCTGCGATAGCGCTGCGAAAGCACGGTCCAGATCGCGCGCAGCTTCGTGCGGCACGCATCGGCATCGCGGGCGCAGAACTGGTCCTCGTGCATGTCGAGGATGACGGTCAGCCCCTCATCCAGCGCCGCCTTCACCAGCCGGTCGACGGCCGGCAACGCGTCCGGGTGCGTTATCAGATGCAGGTTCATCCGCACGGTGTCGAAGCCGGCCGCGTGCAGGATCTTGAAATGCCTCGGTCCGAAGCGCGTGCCGCCCTGCCAGATCGGATCGTCGTCCAGGATGTTCAAGCCGCGATGCATCGCGGCCGCGCGGTCGTCGGCGCTGTCGGCCCGAGATTGACTTGCCGCCCCGAGGACACCGAGACTGAGACCGATTATCAGGGCGAGACTGCGTGCGGACATCCGTCAAGCTTAGCACCGCAATGCTGCTCGCCGGGTTAAGCGCCGCCGCGGCCGACGAAAGCGTCGAGACGGTGGTGGTCACCGCCAGCGCCCTGCCCGGTACCACGCTCGATCCCGACCGGCTTCCGGTCTCGACCGAGGTGCTGTCGTCCGACGACCTCTCCCGCTTCGGGGCGTCGGGCATGCTGGGCGCGCTGGGACGCTCCGGCGGCGGGGTGTCGCTCTCGGACGCGCAGGACAACCCGTTCCAGCCGAACCTCACGTTCCGCGGCTTCCAGGCCTCGCCGCTCGCCGGCGACGCGCAGGGGCTGGCGGTCTATGTCGACGGCGTGCGCTTCAACCAGCCCTTCGGCGACGCCGTCGGTTTCGACCTGATCCCGGCCGTCGCCATCGACACGCTGACGGTCGAGGGCTCGAACCCGGTCTTCGGGCTGAACGCGCTGGGCGGCTCGATCTCCATCCTGATGAAGGACGGCTTCACGTGGCACGGCACGGAGCTCGAGGCGGCGGGCGGCTCGTTCGACCGCTACGACCTGACCGCGCAGGCCGGCGTCGAGAACGGGGCGTTCTCGCTCTATGCGGCGGGGAACGTGCTGCACGAGACCGGCTGGCGCGATCACTCGCCGTCGCGCATCGGCCAGATCTTCGTCGATGCCGGCTGGCGCAAGGGCGGCGCCGAGCTGCATCTCGACCTGATCGGCGCCGACACCGACCTGACCGGCAACGGCACCGCGCCGGTCGAGCTGCTGGCCGTGGACCGCGCCGCGGTGTTCACCTGGCCTGACGACACGCGCGACACCTATGGGCTCGCGAACCTGCGCGGCACCGTTGCGGTGAACGACGCGCTTTCGGTGCAGGCCAATGCCTATGTCAGCCGCATCCGCGCGCGCACCCTGAACGGCGACGTCAGCGACGCGCAGGTCTGCGACGACGATCCGGAATTCCTCTGCCTCGAGAATGATTTTCTCACCGGCACGAACGGCGATCCGATCCCCAACTTCCTGAACGGCGGAACCTATGCGCAGCTCAACCGCACGGGCACGGACACCACCGGCTTCGGCGGCGCAGTCCAGGCGCAGCTCGCGACGGGAAGGAACAAGCTGCTCGCCGGCTTCGCCTATGACGCGGGCCGCACCGATTTCACCGCGAGCTCCGAGATCGGCGCCATGACGCTCGAGCGCGGCTTCGCGGGCCCCGGCATCGTCATCGACCAGGACGACGGCTCGATCGCGCCGGTGCACGTGACCGGGCGAAACGACTATCAGGGCTATTATCTCGCCGACGTGTTCACGCCTTTCGCGCCGCTCAGCATCACGGCATCGGCGCGCTACAACGTCAGCCGCATCGTGCTGCGCGACGAGAACGGCCACGCGCTGAACGGCCGTCACGGCTACAGCCGCCTGAACCCCGCCGTCGGCGCGACCTATAGGATGACGGACGGCGTCACGGCTTACGCCGGCTATGCGCAAGCCAACCGCGCGCCGACGCCGGCCGAGTTCTCCTGCGCCGATCCGGGTGCGCCGTGCAGCCTGACCAATTTCTTCGTCGCCGATCCCGACCTTAAGCAGGTCGTGGCGCACACCGTCGAGGCGGGCCTGCGCGGCCGCGGCGACGATCTTCTGGGCGGCGCGTTCCAATGGCGCCTGGGCCTCTATACCGTCGATGCCGACGACGACATCCTGTTCGCCGCCAGCAGCATCACCGGCCGCGCCTTCTTCGAGAACATCGGCACCACGCGGCGGCGCGGCGCGGAGCTGTCGGGCGAATGGACGCGCGGTCCCTGGCGCCTCGCCTTCGACTACACCCATACCGACGCGACGTTCCGCGAAGCCTTCGCCCTCGACAGCGAGGACAATCCGAAGGCGGATGCGCACGGCTTGATCCATGTCGTGCCGGGCGACCGCCTGCCCGGCATTCCGGCCGACATGCTCAAGCTCGGCATCGATTGGCACGGGACGCCGGATTGGACGCTGTCGCTGAGCGGACGGGCCGCCTCCGGGCAGTATCTGCGCGGCGACGAGTCGAACCTCGATCCGAAGACCGGCGCCTACTTCGTGCTCGACGCGGCGGCGCTATACCGCTTGAGCGACACGCTCGCGCTGTTCGGCGAGATCGACAACCTGCTCGACGCGAAATACGAGACCTTCGGCGCCTTCTCGCCCACCGCCGAGGTGCCGATCGTCGAGGTGCCGGGGGCGAGCAACCCGCGGAGCCTGAGCCCCGCGGCGCCGCTCTCGGTCTATGCGGGATTGCGGGTGGCGCTTTAAATCATCGGTGTCGTTCCCGGCGAAGATCGCTCGCATCGCGAGCGATCTGGCGCCGATGCTCGGGCACTGTGCGCCGATGCTCGCCGGGAACGACACCCGAAAGCAAAGGGGCCCGCTTGCGCGAGCCCCTGGGCTTTTTTCCATGCGCGAGATCAGTGCGTGAAGTCGCTCGCGTTGAGGCTGCCGATGTTCGAGGCGCTGCTGAGCTCGATCACGATGTCCTGGCCGGCCTGGTAGCCCGCGACGCCGTTCACGTCGATGACCAGGAACATGTGGCCGTGCAAGGTGCCCGTGTCCGGCGTGAACACGACCGCGTCGTGCGCGCCCAGATGCGCGCCGTCGACCGCCGCCGCCAGGTTGGCGTCGAAGGTCGCGCCCGAGAGCCGGCCGCTGGTGATCATGGAGTCGACCGAGTTGATCGTCACCCCGGTGATCTGGAACGTGTCGTTGCTGGCGTCGAAGCCCTTGACCGTGTCGTAGCCGGTGCTCGTCGACTCCGCGACCGCGTTGTAGATGAACGTGTCGTGGCCGACGCCGCCGCTGAGCGTGTCGGCGCCCATTCCGCCGGTCAGCAGGTTGGTGCCGTCGCCGCCGCGGATGACGTCGCCGCCGCTGCCGCCGATCAGCGTATCGTTGCCGGCGCCGCCGTTGATCGCCAGCATGCCGCCGGTGGTGTCGGCCGAGCCGTCGAAGTACAGGCTGTCCGCGATGCCGAGACCCTGGCCCTGGACGGTCAGGCTGTGGCCGCTCGTCACCGTCGCGTTGTCGATGGCCAGCTTGTAGCTGTTGCCGGCGTTCAGATAGAGCGTCTCGATATTGGTGACGGTCGTGGCGCCGAAGGTCACGCCGGCCGAATAGTCGCCCTGCAGGAACAGCGTGTCGTTGCCCGTGCCGCCGTCGATGGTGTCGGCCGCGGTCAGGCTGCCGCCGACATTGATGACGTCGTCGCCGCCGCCGCCATGGACCGTGTCGGTGCCGCCGCCGGTGCGGAAGATGTCGGCCAGCGCGCCGCCGGTCAGCGTGTCGTCGCCGCCGCCGGCATTGATGACGAAGCTGCCGTCGGTCTCGGCCGAGCCGTCGAAGGTCAGGAAGTTCGGCCCGATCATCGTCTCGCCGTGCACGGTGAGGGTCTGACCGGCGCCCACCGTCGCGTTGGCCGTGGTGATGTTGTAGCTGAAGCCCGCCACCAGCGAGAGCACCTCGACGTTGGTGACCGTCGTGGCGCCGAAGGTGACGCCGGACGAATAGTCGCCCTGCAGCACCAGCGTATCGCCCGTGCCCGTGCCGCCGTTGATCTTGTCGGCCGCGGTCAGGTTGCCGAGCATGTTGATGAAGTCGTCGCCGCCGCCGCCGTTGATCGTGTCGTTGCCGGCGCCGCTGAAGAAGCGGTCGACGCCGGTGCCGCCGGTCAGCGTGTCGTTGCCGGCGCCGGTGTTGAAGATGAACTTGCCGTTGGTCTCGTTCCCGCCGTCGATGACGACGGCGTCGCTGGCGCCGAGCGAGCCGGCCTGGATGGTGAGCGTCTGGCCCGCCGCGACCGTCGCGTCGGCAGTGGTGAGATTGTAACTGTGGCCCGCAGCGAGGCTGATGACCTCGACATTGACCATCGTCGTGGGGTTGAACGCCACGCCGGCCGAATAGTCGCCGTTCAGGAACACGCGGTCGGTGCCGGTGCCGCCGTCGATCTTGTCGTTGCCGGTGAGATTGGCGCCCATGTCGAAGTTGTCGTCGCCCGAGTCGCCGAACAGCGTGTCGTTGCCGCTGAGCGCGGTGATGATGTCGTCGCCGATGCCGCCATGCATCGTGTCGTCGCCGGTGGTGCCGATCAGGTGGTCGTTGGAGTCGACGCCGTTGATCGTCACCGTCACCGTGACGGACGAGCCGCCGGTGATCTCGTAGGTGAAGGTGTCGGTCGCCGTCAGGTTCGACGCGCCCGAGCCCGCGCCCGGCAGATAGTCGAAGGCGTGGTTCGGGTCGTAGACATAGGTGCCGTCGGCGTTGACGGTGAGCAGCGCGCCCGAAGCCAGCACGATCTGCGTGCCGACATTGGCGCCCGAGCCGTTGACCTTGGTGATGGAGAAGCTGTCGCCGTCCTTGTCGGTGTCGTTGGCGAGGAGGTTGGGATTGCCGCCGCTGCCGTTGATCGCATCGGTCGCCTCGTCCGTCGAGAGGCTGTCGGCCGTCGCCGTCGCCGGACGGTCGAGCGTGATGGTCAGCGTCTCGGCCACCGTGCCGCCGAAGCCGTCGTCCACGGTGAAGGTGACGACGTCGGTCGGATGCGAGCCGCTGGCCGCCGCGTCGATCGCCACGGTGTTGTCGGCCGTATAGCTGTAGCTGCCGTCCGCATTCAGCGTGATGTGGCCATAGGTCGTGGCGAAGGAGTTGCCGACGTTGCCGGCCGAGCCGCCGACCGCGCTGATGGTGAGCGTGTCGCCGTCGCGGTCGCTGTCGTTGGCGAGCACGCCGGTGCCGGAGGTCTTGGAGACGTTGCCGCTTTCCGCGACGCTGTTGGTGTCGTTGACCACGGTCGGGCCGCGGTCGAGCGTCACGGTAAGCGTGGTCGTCGAGGTGCCGCCGTTGCCGTCGCTGGCCGTATAGGTGACCGAGTCGGTCAGGTGCGAGCCGGTCGCCGCCGCGTCGATCGCCACGGTGTTGTCGGCCGAGTAGCTGTAGCTGCCGTTCGAGTTGATCGTGAAGTGACCGTAGGTGCCGGCCGTCGAATTGCCGACATTGGCGCCGGAGCCTGCCACCGCGGAGACCACCAGCGTGTCGCCGTCGCGGTCGCTGTCGTTGGTCAGCACGTTGCCGGTGACCGCCGCGCCGCTTTCCACCGCCTGGCTCGCGCCCGTGTCGGCGACCACCGTCGGGCCGCGATCGATGGTGACCGTGACCGTCGTCGTCGAGGTGCCGCCATGGCCGTCGCTGGCCGTGTAGGTGAAGGTGTCGGTCAGGTGCGAGCCGGTCGCCGCGGCGTCGATCGCCACGGTGTTGTCGGCCGAATAGGAATAGGTGCCGTTCGCGTTGATGGTGATGTGGCCATAGGTGCCGGCGAGCGAGTTGCCGACATTGCCGCCGCTGCCGTTGACCGCCGTCACGGTCAGCGCATCGCCGTCGCGGTCGCTGTCGTTCGAGAGCGCGTTGCCGGTCACCGCCGAGCCGCTCTCCAGCGCCTGGCTTCCGCCGGTATCCGCGACCACGGTCGGGCCGCGGTCGAGGGTGACGGTGAGCGTCGTGGTCGTGGTGCCGCCATGGCCGTCATCGGCCGTGTAGGTGACGCTGTCGGTCAGGTGCGAGCCCGTCGCCGCCGCGTCGATGGTCGTGGTGTTGTCGGCGACGTAGCTGTAGCTGCCGTCCGAATTGATCGTGACGTGACCATAGGTCGTGGCCGTCGAGCTGCCGACATTGCCGCCCGAGCCCGCGACGGCCGAAACGGCGAGAGAGTCGCCGTCGCGGTCGCTGTCGTTCGAGAGCACGTTGCCGGTCACCGCCGAGCCGCTCTCCACCGCCTGGGTCGCTGGCGCGTCGGCCACGACCGTCGGACCGCGGTCGAGCATGATCGTGACGGTGGTCGTCGTCGTGCCGCCGTTGCCGTCGCTGGCCGTGTAGGTGATGCTGTCGGTCAGGTGCGAGCCGGTCGCCGCGGCGTCGATCGCCACGGTGTTGTTCGCCAGATAGCTGAAGCCGCCGTTCGAACCGATGGTCATGTGGCCGTAGGTCGTCGCCACCGAGTTGCCGACATTGCCGGCCGAGCCCGCCACCGCCGAGACGCTGAGCGTGTCGCCGTCGCGGTCGCTGTCGTTGGTGAGCACGTTGCCCGTGACCGCCGAGCCGCTCTCGACCGCCTGGGTCGCCGGCGCGTCGGCCACGACCGTCGGCGCGCGGTCGACGGTGACGGTGATGGTCTGTGTCGCCGTGCCGCCATGGCCGTCGTTGGCCGTGTAGGTGAAGGTGTCGGTCAGATGCGAGCCGGTCGCCGCCGCGTCGATCGCGACGGAATTGTCGGCCGAATAGGAATAGGTGCCGTTCGCGTTGATGGTGATGTGGCCATAGGTGCCGGCGATGGAGTTGCCGACATTGCCGCCCGAGCCGTTGACCGCGGAGACGGTGAGCGAGTCGCCGTCCTTGTCGCTGTCGTTGGTCAGGACGTTGCCGGTGATGGCCGAGCCGCTCTCCAGCGCCTGGCCGGCCGGGTTGTCGGCGACCACGGTCGGGATGCGGTCGATGGTGAAGCTGACCGTCGAGGTCGAGAGGCCGCCCAATCCGTCGGTCACCTGATAGGTGAAGGTGTCGATGGGATGCGAGCCCGTCGCCGCGGACGCGATCTGCGCCGCGTTGTCGGCGATGTAGCTGAAGCTGCCGTTGGAGTTCAGCGTCAGGTGTCCATAGGTGCCGGCGACCGAGTTGCCGACGTTGCCGGCCGAGCCGTTCACCTGGGAGACCGCGATCGCGTCGCCGTCCTTGTCGCTGTCGTTGCCGAGCACGCCGGTGCCGCCCGTGCCGCTGGTGCCGGTGGCGGTCGCGGTCTCGACGACGTTATAGCTGTCGGAGGCGAGCGTCGGCGCGCGGTCGATGACGACCGTGGTCGTCTGCTCGTTGCTGTCGGCGGTCGAGGGATGGCCGATGGTCACGCCGTCGCTGGCGGTCCAGTTGATCGTGCGCGTGGGATGCGAGCCGACGGAATTGTCGACGCCCGCGTCCTGATAGCTGATCTGGGTCAGCAGCGTCTGGTAGGTCGAGAACGCGACGTCGCCCGACAGCGTCAGCTGGTGGGTCGTGCTGTTCCAGCTGACCGTCACGCCGGAGACCGTGCCGCTCTGCTGGCCGTTGCAGTACAGATTGTCGCCGGTCTGCGCGTTGGTGATGGTGATGGTGAAGTGGTTGAGGCGAAGGTTGTCCGCGTCGCTGATCGTGGGCGTCGCGGTGAGCAGCGTGATCGCCGAGCCGCCCTGCACCGCTTCGGTCGTCGTGGCCGACAGGCTCGACAGCGTCGGCAGGATGTCGAACGCCAGGTCGCCCGCGCCTTCGAGGTTGTTGTTGGTGTCGATGTTCAGGAAGGTGCCGCCGGCGGTGAAGCTGTGGCCGTCGGAGGCGATGTCGAAGCGCGAGATGATGCCGGTCGACTGGTCGGAATAGTAGAGCTGGTGCGACTTGGAATCGAGCTCGAGCGCGTTGCCGATGAAATAGGGATAGGTGACGGAGACGCCGCCCGGGATCGTCATCTTGGTCGCGGTGCCGCCGGCGATCGGCATCCACCAGATCGCGTTCTGCGACGCGTTCACGCCGGGCGCGGAGCTGTTGGTGGTGAAGTAGATGATGCCGCGGCCTTCGTCGACCGCGATGCCGGTGATGTAGCCGTTGCTGTCGTTGACCGGGAACTGCGCCTGGCTGGAGAGCAGCGTGGGCGTCGGCGCGTTGCCGCCGCCGACCGAGCCGGTCGTGCTGACCTTGAACACGCCGTTGGTCTTGAAGCCCCAGAAGTTGCCCGGGTCGCCGTCGTTGTCGTCGACGTAATAGAGCGTGCTGTTGTCGGAGCTCAGCACCATCGCCCGCGCATAGGCATAGACGTGTCCGGTCGAGGTCGAATCGATCAGGACGTTGTTCAGGTTGATCGAGAAGGCGTGGGTGGTGTCGTTCCAGGAATAGGGGTTTACGATCGCGCCGGTCGTCTGGTTGTAGGTGATCTTGACGATGTCGCCGCCATCCGCGAGGTAGTCGTAGCCGAACAGCCCGCCGAAGATCGTGTTGGTGTCGTCGTTGACCGCGAAGGCCGAGAACTGGTCCTGGTCGGCGGTGCTGGCGACCACCGTGCTCGACAGATCCACGCCCGTCGAGATGTTGGTGACGCGCAGATGGAAGGTGTTGTCGAGCGAGATGAAGAGGCCGGCCGAGGTGTCGAGACCGATGGCGTTGTAGAGGCCGCCCACGGTCTGTTCCTGCGAGATGATCGCGTCGTTGGCCAAGCCGTCGGAATCGGCATGCTCGATGCGGAAGTCGGAATGGCCGTCGGATTCGCCGCCGCCGTTGCCGGGACCGCCGAACGCCACCCAGAGCTGGCCGGCGACGGCAACCGTCGGCGGCGGCGCGTTCGGCGCCGCGGCATGGTCGGCATGGCCTACGTGCTCGCCGAGATCGCCCAGCGGCGACGAATGGCCGTCTTGGCCCGCATGGATCGGGGCGTCGCTGCTGCTCACGGCCTGGCTGAGGTTCGCGAAGCTCTGCGAGTCGCCCGCGTCCTGCGCGGTATAGGCGAAGGAGTCGTGCGTCTGGACCGCGAGGATGTTCTGCGCGCCGTGCATCGCGGAGATGCTGCCGCCGTCGTGGGCGGACGCCGCGGTCTGTACCGACGCGTGCACGATCTCGCCCGCGGTGCCGTGGTGACCCGCTTCGATCGACAGCGCGTGATCGAAATGCTGCGTCTCGCCATGCACCGGATTCTGCGCCAGGGAGGAAGACGCGGAGTTGGGCGCGGCCTGGCTCGCCGCATGCCCCGAAGCCGCGAGCGGGACGAGATTGATCGCCGCGCCGTCCTTCAATCCGGTTTTCGGCAGAGCGCCGAAATCCTGCAGACCCAAATTCAGAATCGAACCGATGCGGTCGCGCGTCGAACTCATAGAAATGACCCCCTCTAACGCTGCTCGTGACTCGTATCCCATATACGGCGCGGCTGCTAACGTGTCGTGACAGCAGCCGACTCTTTGTCAGAGCGATCCGCCAAAACAATACTAGTTGAAGTTGATGAGCACAAGCCATTGGGAGCGTTGGAAGATATCGTTCGCTTCCAGACGCTCTACGCGGACCGGCCCCGCCGTGCCCCCCATATCCAAAATTTTTTCAAAAAAAATTTTCGTAGCCCGCTCGCGTCACCGGACCGGACGCGGCAGTAAATCGCCAGTTCCGCCGGCATGGTCAAGGCAAACTCGATCAGATCAGACGGGACCGCCCGCCCGGCCGGGCAGTTTTTCCATTCCCGATGGAAGTCGGGCGACAATCCAAATGCCGCTCTCCTATTGAGTTCGGCCCTCCGGCGGGGCGCCGCGCGAATGCTTTGCCCGGCGTTTCTCACGCCTAGTCTTCGCCGGTGGCAAAGAACCATTGATTCACCAAGCGATTGTAAATGCAGCGCGGCAATGTTAAGCAGAACCTCAAGGGGAGGGCCACCGCATGTCTCAGCCGTACGTCGGTCAAATTCTCATGTTCGCGGGCAACTTCGCGCCTGCGGGCTGGATGACCTGTGAAGGACAGACGATCCCGATCTCGGAGAACGAGACGCTGTTCAACCTCATCGGCACCACCTATGGCGGCGACGGTCAGGAGACCTTCCAGCTGCCCAACCTGGCCGGGCGCGTCCCGGTCCACATGGGCACGGGCGGCGGCCTTTCGACCTACAACATCGGCGAGAGCGCGGGCACCGAAAGCGTCACGCTGACGACGCAGCAGATCCCCGGCCACAACCACCTGCCCATGGTCAACACCGCGGGCGGCACCAGCGCCGGCCCGCAGTCCGGCTCGGTTCTGGCCGACGAGACCTCGACCGCCAGCGGCGGCAACGCCTTCGCCTATATCGCGCCCGGCGGGACGCAGGTGCAGATGCCGTCGAGCACGGTCGGCAATTCCGGCGGCAGCCAGCCGCACGAGAACATGATGCCCATCCTGTGCATCAACTTCATCATCTCGCTGTTCGGCGTCTACCCGAGCCCGACGTAAGATTCGGTTCCCCTTCCGCTTAAGGCGGATCAAGCGAACGGATACCAACCATGTCTTCACCATTCGTTGCCGAAGTCACGATCTATCCCTTCAACTTCGCGCCGAAAGGCTGGGCGTTCTGCGCCGGGCAGCTGTTGCCGATCTCGCAGAACACCGCGCTGTTCTCGCTCCTGGGCACCACCTATGGCGGCGACGGCAAGTCGACCTTCGGCCTGCCGGACTTCCAGGGCAGCGTGCCGCTCGGCCAGGGCCAGAGCCCGGGCACCAGCCAGTACTTCCTGGGCGAGCAGACCGGCGTCGAGAGCGTGACGCTGATCACCTCCGAGATGCCGTCGCACAACCACGGCTTCGTGGCGAGCTCGGACCAGGGCACGACGACCGTCTCGACCGGCAACCAGCTCGCCAAGGCGCTGACGCCGGGCAAGCTGCAGAGCTACACCGGCAACTACCTCAACAACAGCAACGTCAACGTCGCGATGTCGCCGTTGTCGACCTCGTTCTCGGGCGGCGGCCTGCCGCACCAGAACATGCAGCCCTATCTGACCTTGAACTTTTGCATCGCCTTGCAAGGCGTCTTCCCTCCGCGCGGCTGAGCAGGAACCAAAACCATGTCGACACCATTTTTGGCCCAGATCGAGATGTTTTCGTTCAACTTCGCCCCCAAAGGCTGGGCGTTGTGCAACGGGCAGCTCCTCCCCATCAACCAGAACCAGGCGCTGTTCTCGCTCCTCGGCACGACCTATGGCGGCGACGGGCGCGTGAACTTCGCCCTGCCCGACCTGCGCTCGCGCGTGCCGATGAGCATGGGCAACGGCCACACGCTGGGCGAGCGCGGCGGCGCAGAGGCCGTGACGATCAACATCAGCACGCTGCCGCAGCACAGCCACCAGCTCCAGGCGAACACCGGGGACGGCACGACCACGACGCCCGCCAACAACGCCGTGCTGTCCAAGGCCGTCGCCTCGGCGGCGCCGGGCGGCCCGTTCAACATGTTCCTCTACAGCAACCAGAATCCCAACAATGTCGGCTGGGCGGGCACCATCTCCAACACCGGCGGCAGCCAGGCGCACACCAACATCCAGCCGTACCTGTGCATCAACTTCAGCATCGCGCTGCAGGGCATCTTCCCGTCGCAGACCTGACGGCGACCGCACGCACCTCGTCATGGCCGGGCGTGGCGCCGCCACCCCCGGCCATTTCGTTTCGGTCAGCTGAAGATCGCCTGATAGTCCTGCCACTCCTGCTCGGGCGTGTGCGCGGGCATGACGTAGATGCTGTAGGTCGGTCCGTCCTCGAAGGCGCATTCGTACGTCCCCTCGCCCATGTAATGGGTGCCCTTGGGCGAGCGGAAGATCAGGATGAACGGATCGCGCTTGGCGGTGGAGATGAACTTCTCGCCCTTGATGACCTTCGACAACGGCATCGAGAAGGGCGTACCCTTGAACTCCACGACCTTGCCGACCAGCGGTTCGAAATGGTGATACTCGAGGAAGATCTTTTCGTCGGACATACGCCGGTCCCTTCGCGTCTTGAGCGCGCGCGAGATTGCACGAACTCGTCCTGCGATGGAAGCCATGCGCCGCTATGACACGCGCGCCGGCAGCGTCGTGCTGCGGCCGGAGACAAAAGCCGACGACGCATTCCTGTTCGAGCTGTTCGCCGGCCATGCGGGACGTCCGCTGAAGGCGGCCGGCCTCGACGCGGACGCCATGCGAACGCTGCTGACGCTGCAATACCGCGCGCAATCGGGCAAGCATCGCGCGAGCTATCCCGACGCCGCCTATTCCATCATCGAGAGCGAGGGCGCCCCCATCGGCCGGCTGATCGAGGCGGATGAAGGCGAATGCGTCTATTTCGCCGACTTCGCCTTCCTGCCCGAGCGCCAGGCCAAAGGCCTCGGCACCGCGCTGATCGAGATGATCGCCGACGAGTGGGGCGCAAGAGGCCGCGCCGCGCGGGTCGAGGTGCGCAGCGGCAACGACCACTCGCTCAAGCTCTGCGCCAACCTGGGGTTCGAACGGACCACGGAAGACGTCATGGGCTATGTCGAGCTGCGCCGCGCGCCGCGCGCCAAGGCGGGCTGACGATGGCCGGCCCGACCGTGACGACGCCCGACGGCCCCTTCACGCTGGCGCGCGGCTGCGACGGCTGCACGCTGTGCTGCAAGGTGCTGGAAGCGGCGCCGATCGGCAAACCCGCCAACACCTGGTGCACGCACTGCATAAGGGGCGCCGGCTGCGGCATCCACGAGACGCGCGAGCCGGTGTGCCGGGAATATCACTGCGGCTGGCTGATCGACGGCAGCCTGAGCGAGGAATGGCGGCCCGAGACCGCGCACCTCATCCTGACCTACCGCGACGAAGGGCGCAGCATGAGCGTCCATGCCGACGAGGACCATCCCGACGCCTGGCTGCAGGAGCCTTATTATTCGCAGATCAAGCGCTGGGCGGCGCTGTCGCTCGGCGTCGGCGGAAGGGTCGTGGCCTATGTCGGCAACCAGGGCTTCGTCATCCTGCCCGACCGCCATGTCGCGCTGGGCGTGCTCGGCGACGACGACTACATCTTCATCGAACGTTTACCCAACGGCGAATGGGACGCGCGCAAGATGGGTCAAGACGAAGCAGCGGCGCTCCAGGCGTCCAGCGCCGGCTTGTGAAAAGCCGCGCTTTAAGCGCATAGTCGCGCGGGGCCTTTTAAGAACGCCAAGCAGCAGCGCAATGCGAATCCGCGCATGAACGCTCATCCGCACGCCGCGCATGCGCAGATTCCCGACGGCCTCCGCCATGCCCATGAGCGGCTGCTCGCCCACGGCGACCTGCAGTTCGATTTCCCCAGCATCAAGCCGCCGGTGACGCCGCAATGGCTGATCGATCTCGCCGGCTTCATCCGCACCATATGGCCCTACGCCCGCTGGGTGGTGATCGTGCTTGTTGTGCTGGGCGCGTTCTGGATCGTCTATGCGATCGGACGCGAGATCGCACGGCGCTGGGGCATGTGGACGCCGAAGGAGACGCCCGCGGCGCAAACCGCGATGCCCGAGTGGCGCCCGGGGCCCGAGCTGGCGCGCAACCTGCTGCGCGACGCCGACGCGCTCGCGGCCCAGGGTCATTATGCGGAAGCCGTGCACCTGCTCCTGCTGCGCAGCATCGAGCATATCGACGAGAACAGGCCCGACCTCGTGAGGCCCGCGCTCACCAGCCGCGAGATCGGCCGCCTCGAGCAGCTTCCGGGTGCGGCGCGCGGCGCCTTCGGTGCGATGGCGCGGGTGGTCGAGCGCGCGCTGTTCGCCGGCCGCGACGTGGGCAGCGGCGAGTTCTCGCAATGCCGCGCCGAATACGAGCGCTTCGCCTTCCCGCAGCTGTGGAGCGCGGCGCGATGAGCGAGAACGCGAATCCGGCCGTGCCCGGGACGCAGGGCGGCACCCAGACCTCGCGCCTGATCTCGCCGCGCATCGCCATCGGGCTGGTGATCGTCAGCATGCTTTCGCTGATCGCGTTCTTCGCGCTCTCGGCCTATGCGCCGGACCTGCGCACCGACACCGACGCCGACGCGCATGCGCTCTCCAAGACCGCGATCGGCTATGCGGGCCTGCGCGTGCTGCTGAACGAAGCGGGCATCGACAACACGGTGGAGCGCAGCACGCCCGGCCGCGGCGGGCCGAGCCTCGTCGTCCTCACGCCGCCGCCGGGCGCCGATCCCAAGGGCGTGCTCGCCGCCGCCATGCCCGACGAGAACGCGGGCCCGGCGCTGATCATCCTTCCCAAATGGTTCGCCTTGGCCGATCCGGAACGCTATGGCCGCGTGGTCAAAGGCTTCACGCTCGACGCCAAGATCCGCGAAGGCATGCTGAAGTCGCTGTCGGACAAGACGACGATCGCCGAACGGCGCGGCGAGAAGCCGCCCGGGCTGGTCTCGACGATACCCTCGCTTTCGGTGCCCGACGGCCTCGGCAAGATCGACCGGCTGCAGACGATCTCGGGCGCCGACTGGGTGCCGATGATCAAGAGCGGCGACGGCGGCATCGTGCTGGCCAAGCTGAACGGCGCAAGCGTCTACGTGCTCGCCGATCCCGACCTGATGAACAACCACGGCCTGAGCGACCTGCCGACCGCGGCGCTGGCCGTCGCCATCGTCAAGCGCCTGCGCAGCGGCAACGGCGCCATAGCCTTCGCTCTCGCGCTCAACGGCGCGGGCAGGACGCCGAGCCTGCTGCGCGAGATGTTCGCAGCCCCGTTCCTGGGCGCCACGCTCTGCGCCATCTTCGCGGCGATGCTGATCGGCTTCCACGCCGCGGTGCGCTTCGGCACGCCGCGAGGCCAGGGGCCCGTCTTCGCGCGCGGCAAGACGGCGCTGGTCTCCAACGCCGCCGACATGATCCGCATGCTGCATCGCGAGCCGAACATGGCACCGCGCTATGCGACGACCACGCGCAACATCGCCGCCATGGCGCTGGGCATCCGCAGGCAGGACGCGGAAGGCTTCAAGGGGTTGGAGCGCGAGGACGAACCCGGTTTCGACGCGCTGATGACCGAGGCGCATTGGGTGAGCAGCCGAAGCGGCCTCATCGCCGTCGCGCGCAGGCTTTATGAATGGAGAGAGAGGATCATCCATGCTCGTTAGCGACATCAAGGACATCGCGGCCAGGCTGCGCGCCGAGATCGCGAAGGCCGTCGTCGGCCAGACCGACACGGTCGACCTTTTGCTGGCGGCGCTGTTCTGCGGCGGCCATATCCTTCTCGAAGGCCCGCCCGGCACGGCCAAGACTCTGCTGGCGCAATCCTTCGCGGCCGCCTTGAACCTGGATTTCGGGCGCATCCAGTTCACGCCCGACCTGATGCCGGGCGACATCGTCGGCACCAACCTGTTCAACTTCCAGACCTCGACCTTCACGGTGAACCGCGGCCCGATCTTCTGTGAGGTGCTGCTGGCCGACGAGATCAACCGCACGCCGCCCAAGACCCAGGCGGCGCTGCTCGAGGCGATGCAGGAGCGCCGCGTCACGCTCGACGGCAAGGCCAACATGCTGAGCGAGCGCTTCATGGTCATCGCGACCGAGAACCCGATCGAGCAGCAGGGCACCTACCCCCTGCCCGAGGCGCAGCTCGACCGCTTCCTGTTCAAGCACGTGCTCGCCTATCCCGACGAGACGCAGGAGCGCGCCATCGTGGCCGCGACGGGACCCAGCGTGCGGATGCCCGATCCCGCCTCGCTCGGCATCGCCAGGGTCGCCGACCGCGAGACCGTCAGCGCCGCGATCGCCGCCGTGGCGAGCGCGCGCCTCACCGATCCGATCGTCGCCTATATCGTCGGCATCGTGCGCGCGACGCGCATCTCGGCCGACATCTCCAACGGCGCCAGCCCGCGCGCGGCCGCGATGCTGGCGGCGGCGGCCCGCGCCCATGCCGCGCTGGACGGACGCGACTACGTCATCCCGGACGACGTCAAGACGCTCGCGCTGCCGGCGCTGCGCCACCGCGTCATCCTCTCCCCCGCCGCCGAGATCGACGGCCGCCGCGTCGACGACGTGGTGCGCGCCGTCGTCGAGCGCGTGGAAGCGCCGCGCTGAGGAACGACCAATGATGCACCCTGCCAAGGGCCGCCCGTGATCTATCCCACCCGCCGCGCCATCTTCCTGGCCGCGCTCGGCATCCCGCTGGCGCTGCTTCTGGCCGTCGTGGCGCCCCGGCTGTGGCTGGTGGGAGCGAGCTGGGTGGTCTTCGTGGTGGGGCTGATGCTGCTCGACGCCGTCGCGGCGGGCGGGCGCTCCAAGCTCAGCATCGTGCCGTTCCTTCCCAACGGCATGGCGGTCGGCCAGACGGCGCGCGCCAGCTTCGCGCTGCAGTTCGGCGGCGCGCTGGCGCCCCGGAGCGCGCAGGTCGCGCTCGACATCGGCCACCGCCTCGCGCTCAGCCCCGACCGCCGGGACGTCGCCATCGTCGGTCGTGCCGGCACCGCGGATTTCGCGGTCACCGTGCGCCGCCGCGGCCAGGGGACCTTCGAGCGGCTCTGGGTGCGCTGGCCCGGTCCCATCGGGCTGGCCTGGCTGCAGAAGACGCAAAGCCTCGACCGCACCATCCCGATCGTGCCGAACGTGCAGGCGGTGAAGGACGAAGCCTCGCGCCTGTTCCGCCGCGACATGCCCCTCGGCTTGCACATCCAGCAGAACGCCGCTCAGGGTTCGGAATTCCACGCGCTGCACACGTTCGAATCCGGCATGGACCGCCGCACCATCGACTGGAAGCAGTCGGCGCGCCACGGCCTTCTCCTCGCCAAGGAGTTCCAGGCCGAGCAGAACCAGCACATCGTCATGGTGCTCGACACCGGCCGCCTGATGAGCGAGCCCGTCGCCGGCCAGCCGCGCCTCGACCGCGCGCTGCAGACGATCCTCCTGATCGCCTATGTGGGCCTGAAGATCGGCGACCGCGTCGGCCTCTTCGCCTTCGACGAGAAGCCGCGGCTGCGCAGCGGCACGGTCGCGGGCCCCGCTGCGTTCGGTCACCTCCAGCATCTCGCCTCGGGCCTCGACTATTCCACCGCCGAGACCAACTTCACGCTCGGCCTGTCGCAGCTTTCGGCCGACCTCGACCACCGCTCGATCGTCGTCATCTTCACCGATTTCGTCGACACGACCAGCGCCGAGCTGATGCTGGAGAACATCGGCCGCCTGCTGCAGCGCCATCTCGTGCTGTTCGTCGTGTTCCGCGACGCCGAGCTCGAGGACATGTCGCGCGCGCGCCCCTCGAGCCCCGAAGACGTCTCGCGCGCGGTGATCGCCGACGCGCTGCTGCGCGAGCGCGACATCGTTATCGAGCGGCTGCGCCGCAGGGGCGTGCACATCGTCGACGCGCCGCTGGAGCAGATGGGCATGGGCGTGCTCGAGGCCTATCTCGCCGCCAAGCGGCTCGACAGGGTGTGAGGCTTCAGATGAGCGACATCCTGAAGAGCCGCCGCTTCCGCCTCGAACGCGAGGCCGATTGGAAGCGCCTGGAGGACCTGCTCAACCGCTTCGAGAAGGGACGCGGCAGCGGGCTCAGCGACGACGAGGTGATCGCCATCCCGGTGCTGTATCGCGCCACCCTTTCCTCGCTGTCGATGGCGCGCGCGATCTCGCTCGACCACAGCCTGGTCTCCTATCTCGAAGGGCTGTCGACGCGCGCCTATTTCTGCGTCTACGGCGCGCGCACGACCGTGACCGAACGGCTGGCGCGCTTCTTCGCGCGCGACTGGCGCGACGCGGTGCAGGCGCTTTGGATCGAGACGGTCGTCTCGGCAGTGACCACCGCGCTCGGCGCCGTCGTGGCCTATGTCCTGGTGCGCCGGTCGCCGGCCTGGTACGGCGCCTTCGTGCCGGAAGGCCTGGCCTCGGGGCGCAATCCCGGCGCCTCGACGGCGTCGCTGCAGGAGACCTTGCACGGCCATCACGTCGACGGGCTGTCGGTGCTGGCGACGTTCCTGTTCACGCACAATTCGCAGATCGCGCTGCTCGCCTTCGCGCTGGGCTTCGCCTGCTGCCTGCCGAGCGCGTTCCTGATGATCTATCAGGGGCTGATGCTGGGCGCGTTCATTGCGTTGTTCTCCAGCCATGGGCTGGGCGTCGAGTTCGGCGGCTGGGTGTCGATCCACGGCACGACGGAGCTGTTCGCCGTGACGCTCGCGGGCGCGGCCGGATTCCACATCGGCTGGAACCTGGCCTTCCCCGGCGCGCAGAGCCGCATGGACGCGCTGGTCTCGGCCGGACGGCGCGCGGCGCTGGTGATGGCCGGCGTCGTGCTGATGCTCGCGGTGGCGGGCCTGCTCGAAGGCTTCGCGCGCCAGCTGATCGAGAACACCTGGATCCGCTACGGCGTCGGTCTCTCCATGCTCGCCGGCTGGTTGACCTACTTCTATTTTCCGGTGAAGGACGAATGAGCACGCCGATGCGGCCGGGGCCCGCAAACGCGCCCCATAACGCACCCATGAGCGCGCACCTGAACCGGCCCGTGGGCGCGCAGCCCGCCGTCCGCCCCGCCGCCTATCTGCCGCCCGAGGGCCGCGTGCGCGAGCTGGTCACGCCCGAAGGCGTCGACCTGCGCCTGACGCTGGCCGAGGGCGGCGAGCGCGTGGCGGCATTCCTGCTCGACTGCGCCATCATCATCGGCGCCTTGATCGCGCTCTCGATCGCGGTGCTGCTGGTCGCCTTCGCGACCTCGTTCGCGCCGGGCGAGCTTCTGGTCGTGGTGTGGATCATGGCCTCGTTCTTCCTGCGCAACTTCTATTTCATCGCCTTCGAGCTGACCCCGCGCGCCGCCACGCCGGGCAAGCGCGTGCTCGGCCTGCGCGTGGCGATGCGCAACGGCGGGCCGCTCACCGCCGAGGCGATCTTCTCGCGCAACGCCATGCGCGAGATCGAGCTGTTCCTGCCTTTGAGCCTGCTGGCCGCCGCGGGCGCGGGCGTCGACGGCTGGATCAACCTGATGGGTCTCGTCTGGTGCGCGGTGTTCGTGCTGTTCCCGCTGTTCAACAAGGACCGCCTGCGCGTCGGCGACCTGGTCGGCGGCACCTGGGTCGTGCGCGCGCCCAAGCGCGTGCTGGACGTCGATCTCTCGGGCGTCGAGAACACCGCCGTGGTCGCCTTCACGTCCGAGCAGCTCGACGTCTATGGCGTCAAGGAGCTGAACGTGCTGGAGGACGTGCTGCGCCGCAAGGACCCGGCGGTGATGCGCTCGGTCGCCGAGCGCATCCGCGGCAAGATCGGGATGCGCGACACCGGCATCCGCGACCTCGAATTCCTCCAGGCCTATTACACCGGGCTGCGCGGGCACCTCGAGACGCGCCTGCTGTTCGGCCGCAGGCGCCGCGACAAGTACGACGCGCCGTAGGGCCTGTTCGAACCCGGTCCTATTCGAACACCGAGGCGAGCTGCTCCGGTCCCACGCCCTCTTTCGCCGTGCGCAGCTCGTAATAGGTCGAGGCGATCATGGTCGAGCCGAACAGGCTGGTGAAGATCGTGCCGATGCCGCTGATGAGGACGTAGAGGATCGAGACCTGTCCGAACCCGCCGGCGCCGAGCCCGCCCGCACCGATCATCGTGACGCCCGCGACCAGCCCCACCGCCAGCCCGATCGCCCAGGCGATGAGGATGTAGATCACCAGCAGGCCGAAGATCGACCAGCGGAAACCGCTGGAGAGCTCCGCGCTGCGGCTGAAGGTGTCCATGATCGAGGTCTGCTCGGCGACGCGCACCGGCGTCAGCACCGTCCACATGGTGAGCAGGATGAAGCCCGGCACGATCAGCAGGATGAATCCCAGCATCATGCCGAGGGTGGCGAGGAAGGTGATGATCGCCAGCGGGATCGCGTGGCGCAGGCCCGTCGCCAGGCATTCGCCGGGCGTGGCCTTGCGGCCGTTCAGCGACACGATCGTGCCGTGGGTCAGCGCCGCCGCAAGCAGGTTGGCGAAGATGTAGTAGATGAAGGCGCCGAGCACCGCCATGCCGAAGAAGCCGGTGAGCGAGCCCGACCCGCCGGGCTGGAAGACGGTGAACATCTGCGTCGACTGCGACATGCTCCAATAGCGGAACGCGATGGTCGGCAGCGACGCCACCACCGCGAGCGTGAGGAAGGTGGCGGCGTTGCCCGTGATGACGTCGAAAGCGCGGCTGAGCACGCGCCCGATCTCGAAGCTGCCGACGGTTGCGGTGCTGCTCGCCATGCGATCCCCCGACTCGGATATTCGTGTGGAGCCTATCCCAGCCGTAACGGAATGGACAGGCGGCCTCACGCCGCGTCCAGTAGAACGCCGTGAAACTTCTCGGGGCGGGCATGTTCAAGGCATATCGGGACAGCGGCGAGCAACGGGCCAAGGATATCGGTGAATGGGCAAAGCTCGTCGCGCTCGTTCTGGCCATCGTCGGATTCGCGGGCGTTTACGTTCCCGATCTGAGAACCTGGTGGTGATGGCCGGCTCGTTGTGGTCGTTGATAGGGGATATCGTCGTCACATTGCCCGACAAGGATGGTGATCCTGTCAATGGACGCGCGACACCGAGCAACACAAGCACGCTGCGTGTATCGATCAAGGACGCCGGCGTTTGCCTATATGTCGACGACGTGAACATTCACGAGGGAACGGTCTGGATGAAGGCAACGCGCGCGGCCTGCCACTGAGGCGTTCAGCGCTCCGCCGCCTCGCCGTCCGGACTCGCGATCACCACCACATAGCCGTCGGGATCGCGCAGCCAGATCTCGCGGTGCTGCGGCGCCGGGTTGACGTGAGGCTCCTCGACGATCTCGGCGCCCAGACCGCGGACGCGCGCCACCGCGGCGTCGAAGTCGCCGACGACGAACCACAGCAGCACGCCGTGCCCGACCGGCGCCTTATGCGCATCGACGAGGTTGGGATGCTCCTCCGCGTCCCAGGCATGCAGCTGAAGCACGAGCCGGCCGTCGCACGAGATGCGGTCGTAGACGTCGCGATGGCTGTGGTCGGGAAGCGAATCGGCGCCGAGCAGCTCCCCATACCAGCGGCTGCTGGCTCTGACGTTTCGCACGGCGATGAGGGTTTGAGACTCGACGGCCATAGCGGCGTAAGCCTTTGAAAACATGGTCGGAGCGGCGGGATTTGAACCCACGACCCCCAGTCCCCCAGACTGGTGCGCTAACCAGGCTGCGCCACGCTCCGTCCCAAGAAGGCGAGCCTTATAGGCGCCCTTCCCGGCCTCCGCAAACCCAAATACAAGGGTTCCCATGAAGCTCGCCACCTGGAACGTCAACTCGATCAAGGTCCGCCAGGAGGCGGCGCTCGCCTGGCTGAAACAGGCCGCGCCCGACGTCGTGGTGCTGCAGGAAATCAAGTGCCAGGACGACGGCTTCCCGCGCGCGCCCTTCGAGGAGCTCGGCTACAACTGCGCCGTCCACGGCCAGAAGACCTATAACGGCGTCGCCATCCTCTCCAAGCGGCCGCTGGAGGACGTGACGCCCCGGCTCAAGGGCAACGACGCCGACGACCATTCCCGCTATATCGAGGCCGTGGTGCCCGGGACCAAGGGCGCGATCCGCGTCGCCTCGATCTATGCGCCCAACGGCAATCCCATCGGCACCGAGAAGTTCGCCTACAAGCTCGCCTGGCTCGAGCGGCTGGCGGTGCATGCCAGGGATCTGCTCGCGCTGGAAGAGCCCATCGCGCTGATGGGCGACTACAACGTGATCCCCACGCCCGACGACGTGTGGAACCCCAAGGCCTGGCTCGGCGACGCCCTGTTCCAGCCGGAGTCGCGCGCGGCGTTGCGCAAGCTCGAGAACCTGGGCCTGACCGACGCCTTCCGTGCCTGCCACGCCGAGACGCATCAGTACAGCTTCTGGGACTACCAGGCCGGCGCCTGGCAGAAGGACCACGGCATCCGCATCGACCACATCCTGTTGTCGCCGCAGGCGGCGGACAGGCTGAAAGGCTCGGGCATCGACAAGCAGATGCGTGCCGGCGACAAGCCGTCGGATCACGTGCCCGTGTGGTGCGAGGTGGACATATGAAGGAACACCCGGTCGCGGCAGCGGCCTTTTTCGCGGCAACGGGCCTGTTCGCGGCAGCGGCCCTGTTCGCGGCGCCGGCTTGCGCGCACGCGGTCTACACCGTGTTCGACGTGCCCCAGGCGACGGCCACCTTCCCCGCCGCCATCAACAACACCAAGAGCGTGACCGGCGCCTATCGCGACGGTGCGGGCCGGCTCCACGGTTTCGTGCGCAACAACAAGGGCCGGTTCTGGACCTTCGATCCCGACGGCTCGACCGAGACGCATCCCGTCGCGATCGACGACGACGGCGACGTCGCCGGCTGGTTCAAGCGCAACGGCAAGACCTTCGCCTTCATGCGCTTCGCGGGCGGGCGGACTTTCATGCTGAAACCGCCGCCCGGCAAGATCGCCGCGGCCACGGCCATCGACAATGCGGGCGACGTCGCGGGAACGGTGATCGTGGCCGGCCGCTCGCAAGGCTTCCTGCGCGGCGCGACCGGCCTCTTCGCCGAGTTCGACGCGCCGGGCGCGCACGACACCTTCCCGACGCATATGAACAACTCGGCCGCGATCGTGGGCTACAGCGCGGACGAGGACAATCCCGACCAGCATCACGGCTTCATCCGCGTCGACGCCGATACCCTCACAAGCTTCGACGTCGCGGGCGCCATCGCGACCGATCCCGCCTTCATCGGCGACGACGGCGCGGTCGCGGGCTCCTATGCCGACGCGGACGGATTGGTGCACGGCTTCGTGCGCGCGCCGAACGGCGCGATCTCGACCTTCGACGTGCCGGGCGCCGCCTCGACCATGCCGGTGGGCATCGACGACCGCGGCGCGCTCTATGGAAGCTGGATCGCCCCCGACATGCACATCCACGGCTTCCAGCATCGCTCCGACGGCACGGTCATCAAGTTCGACGTGCCGGGCGCGAGCGACACGCTGGTCGACGCCGTGAACCTGCGGGGCGTCACCACGGGCCTTGCGACGCAATCCGGCGTCACGCATGGCTTCCTGAGGACACGATGATGCGCGCGGGCGTGCTCGGCACGACGCTTGCGCTCTGCGCCGCAAGCGCGGCGCTTGCGGATGCGCAATACGTCCCGTTCGACCCGGACGGATCGCTCTACACCATGGCCGTGGCGATCAACGCGACGGGGCAAGCCACCGGCTACTATTCCGACGGATCGCGCGGCCACGGCTTCATCCGCGCCGGCAACGGCGTCTTCACGGTGTTCGATCCGCCGAAGTCCGTCGATACCAGGCCCGTCGCGATCAACGACGCCGGCGACGTGACCGGGTATTTCTACAAGCCCCGCGAACACTGGGAAGCCTTCCTGCGTACCGCCGACGGCACCATCACGGCGTTCAACGTCCACGGCTATCTCGGCGGGATGCCGGCCGACATCGCCTCGGACGGCACGATCGTCGGAACGATGTGGCTGAGAAAAGAACTCTACAGCTTCCTGCGCCGGCCTGACGGCACAATCTCACTGATCAGGGGTGGGCGGGCGCCGGAGACCCATGCGACGAGCATCAACGCCGACGGGACGATCGCCGGCTATATGGGATCGCGCGCAAGGCGCAGTCGGGCGTTCATCCGCGCACCCTCGGGCGCCTTCACGTTCTATCACCCGCCGGGATCGCTGTTCACCTGGAAGGTGAAGATCGACGACGACGGCGTCGTGGCCGGCACCTACTTTGACCTGGGCAGGGTCATGCATGCATTCGTTCGCGCCGCCGACGGCAAGATCGCGATCTTCACCATGCCCGGCGCCAGCAACACGAGAGGCATCGGCGTGGACGACCTCGGCGCGCTCTATGGCGGTTACGACGATGCCCAGTACCATGCCCACGGCTTCGTGCATGGCTCCGACGGCGAAAACATTCCCTTCGACGTGCCCGGCGCCCAGGATACGCAGGTCAACGGGGTCAACAAGAGCGGCGTGACGGTCGGGACCTTCATCCAGGACGGGCGCTATCACGGCTTCCTGCGCGCCCGCTGAACTTGCTATCGTCGCCGGAACGGGAGGCTCCGATGAGACGCACCGCTTTCGCCATCCTGCTCTGCATCACGAGCGCGGCCTCGGCGCATCCGACGGTCCATCCCTTCGATCCCGACGGCTCGATCGCCACCTTCCCCACCGCGATCAGCGACAACAAGCACATCGCGGGCTACTTCGCCGACGCCGAGGGCACGGTGCACGGCTTCCTGCGCGACACCAATCGCGACACCACGACGGTGTTCGATCCCGCGGGCTCGGGAGAAACCATTCCGTCCGCCGTGAACGACGCCGGAGAGGTGGCCGGCCATTTCGTCGATGCGGACGGCAAGACGCACGGCTTCCTGCGCGACGCGGCGGGCGGCATCGTGGCGTTCGACGTCCGCCGCGGGACGGATACGAGCGCCGCGGCGATCAACGCATCCGGCGTGGTCGCGGGCTCGGTCACGCTGCGCGGACATTCGCGCGGCTTCATCCGCCAACCCGACGGTTCGGTCGTCGTGTTCGTGGTGCCCCATGCGCTGGGCGGAACCCGGGCGACCGGCATCAACGACCCCGGCACCGTCGCGGGTTATTGGCAGGACAAACGTTCCTTTTATCATGGCTTTGTTCGCGCGGAGGACGGGACGATCACGACCTTCGATGCTCCCGACGCGGCTCTGACCGTGCCGGTCCAGATCAACAACGACGGCGTGGTGACCGGGTCCATCATGGGCAACGACGAGGACATCCACGCTTTCGTGCGCCAGGCGGACGGCACGGGCAGCAGCTTCGACGTGCCGCAGGGTTTCCAGACCTATGGCACCGGAACGGACGACCGCGGCAACCTTTATGGCGAGTATGCCGACGCGTCGGGCCATTTCCACGGCTTCGTCCGGCACCACGGGGGCGACCTGACGCTGTTCGACGGGCCCGGCGCCGCCGAGACGACGGTCAGCGCCGCCGCCTTCCGCGGCCTCACCGTGGCGGGTTCGCGACCGACATGCTGCACGGCTATTACCGGACGCGCTGAGGCGAAGACGACGATGCGGTCTCATCTGCTTGGAATGCTTTTCGCGGCCGGCGCCGCCACGGCGGCGCCGGGCGATCCGCAGTACTTCACATTCGACGTGGACGGCGCGGCCCAGACGACGCCGACGGCGCTGAACGCAGCCAGGCAGGTGACCGGCTACTACTACAACCCGGTCAACGTGGCGCATGGCTTCGTGCGCAACGCCGACGGCACGATCGCGACCTTCGATCCGAACCCGTCCCACACCACCTTACCGGCTGCCATCAACGATGCCGGAGCGATCACGGGACAGTCGGGCCGCAAGGGCTTTCTGCGCGATGCGGACGGCACGATGTTCGTCTTCCGGTTTCCGGAAGCGAAACAGACGCTGCCGGCCGGCATCAACATGTCGGGCGCGATCACCGGCAGCGTGCGCATCCACAAGCGCACGCACGGCTTCCTGCGCCGCCCCGACGGCTCGGGCATCGTCTTCGACGCGCACGGCGCGCGCCTGACGGCGCCCGTGAGCATCAACGTCTTCGGCGCCATCGCCGGAAGCTACACCGATCGCGACATCAACGTGCACGGCTTCGTGCGCGATCCCGACGGCACCATCACGTCTTTCGATCCGCCGAACTCTACCGCGACGGCTCCCGTCAGGATCGACGACAATGGCGTCGTGGTCGGAACATATATTGCCTCGGGATCCGCGCGCGCCTTCTTCCGCGCCGCCGACGGCACGACCACGAGTTTCGTCGTCTCCCGCTCCCGTGCCACCTATGGCGTGGGATTGGACGACCGCGGTTCGCTATACGGCTACTATATCGACGCCGACGATGTCCTGCACGGCTTCGTGAGACGCTCCGGCGGTCAGGTCGTTTCCTTCGACGTGCCGGATTCCGCCGGCACCAGGGTGATGGACGTCAACGCAAACGGCGTGACCACGGGCTTTTTCTCGCGGGCGGGAGCGACCCACGCTTTCCTGCGCACGCGCTAGGCGCCCTGCATCGTCTGCTTGATGGTGAGCACGATGAACTCCGCCGGGTGGATCATCTGCAGCACGACCTGCACGATCATGTAGCCGTTCAGGACGTCTTGAGGCGTCATGGTCGAACCGACGCCGCATTGCACCTTGAAGGCGTCGCTGGCCTTGTCGCCCATCAATCCGCCTTGGCTCCAGACCTGCGTGAGGAAATTCGAGATCATCGAGGTGACGGTCGTCCAGGTCTGGCTGTCATTGGCCGCGAAGGCGAACGGATTCAGCGCGTTCTTGATCGAGGTCTCGATATAGACGAGCGTGCGCCGCACCTGGATGTAGCGGTAGTCGTTGCTGTTGCCGTCCAAGGTTCGCGCACCCCACACCACCGTGCCGCGCCCCGGGAAATCGCGCAGGATGTCGATGGCCTTGCCGTTCTCCGGCATGTTGTAGTCGGCCCGCTGGGCGTCGCTCAGCGCTACCTGCGGCGCGACCGCCCCGGCGACGGTCACGTTCGCGGGTGCGTTCCATACCCCGCGGGTATCGTCGTTGAGCGTCCACAAACCGGCCATGGCGGCGCTGGGCGCGGCCACGTTCATCTTCTGCAGCACGATGGTTTCGATCTGCGCATAAAGCGGCAGAGCATTGGCGAGGAAGGCGTTGAGCGCGGCGACGTCCTGGCTGGGCACCGCGCTGCCTCCGAACACCTGATCGATCTTCGCCAGCACCTGCAGCGCCTTGCTCGTGCCGGTGCCGAAGACGGCGTTGGCCTGCGCGGTCAGCAGGCTCGTCAACAGATCGGAGCTTTGCAGGTTGCGGAAATCGACGTCGTCCAGGCCCAGCACCGACGTCTGGATCGCGGGCGCATAGGCTGCGCCGCAGCCGAGATAGGCATCCGCCGGCGCGGTGGCGGCATAGAACGCGTCGCGTTGCGCGGCGAGGCCATCGACGGTCCAGCCTGCCGGATCGAGCGCGCCCGGCAGGTCGAGGATCGCCATGCGGTCACCCAACGTGCCGGCCTGGTTCAACTGGGCCGTCGCCACGGCGCCGTAGTCGCCCGCGCCCGTCAGCAGGCAGGCATCGGGCACGACCAGCATCGTCGGCCCCGTCTGGTTCGCTGCGGCCGCCAATCCGTCGAGCAGGCCCTGGCGCGCGACCTGCTCATAGGGTCCGGTCGAGACGACGGTGCAGCTGCCGCCGCCGTTCGCATAGAACATCTCGAGCGCGACGAACATGTTGAAGCGCGCGCTGGAGGTTGCCCTCACGCTGTAACCGGCACCGTCGGCCTGAAAATCGGGCGCGCCCGTCGTCGCCGTGACCACCTCGAATTGCGCGCGATAGTTGCCGCCGAAATATGCGCCGTAGTCGGCCATCGACTGGATCATGACCGGCGTCATCGACAGCGACTTGCCGGTCGCGGGATCGACGGCCGTTTCGGTATAGCCGATGAAGATCGGCACGGCCGTCGCGACGCCCACGATGGACGTCGGAAAAGCCGCGAACTCCGTGGCATAGACGCCCGGCGCCTTGCGGTCCTTGGTCCCGGTCGCGGCCATCGGCGGTCTCCTTAGGGCGAGTCGCCGCGATGCTAAACCGGAACGTCCTTCACGTCGCGCTGCATGATCGCTTCCAGGCTCGTCAGGTTCATGCCGTGCTTGAGATAGTTGTATGGCGTCAGGTTCACCGCTTTCACGAGCGCGCGGCGCACATGGCCGATGCCGCCAAGGTCGAAGTCGACGATGTTGACGCAGCCCGTGTCCTGCTCGAAGGCGCTCATCGCCTGAAGCCCCGCGCCGCAGGCCCAGCTCAGGATCAGGCGGTTGATGCCTTCATGCGCCACGACCAGCGCGGTCTGCCAGTCGGTGCTCGCGAGCAATCGCTCGATCGCGCCCACCGCGCGCGCCTGCGCATCGGCGAAGATCTCGCCGCCCTCGAGGTTGGTCGCGCCGGGTTCGTGCGCGCGCTCGAAATACGAGTTCATCAGCCGGATCAGCTCGGCGCGGCTCTTCACGTCGGGGCGCGCGCCGCCGCGCAGCTCGACAAGATCGGCATCGACCTCAAGCGCCGGTGCATCCGCCACGCCCCTGAGCACCGCCTCAGCCGTCTCGCGCGTGCGCGGCAGGCCGGAACAGATCGCGCGGTCGAAGCGCACACCGCTGAAGGCCTTCGCCGCCGCTTCGGCCTCGCTCTGCCCGCGCCGCGTGAGCACGACCTGGTGGATGTCGGTATGGCCGCCGAAATAATCGACATGGCCGTGCCGCATCAGATAGAGGCGGCGGCGGTGCTCGGTGCCCGGCAGCGCCATTCAGATCGCGCCCGCAGCCGACAGCGCCTCGATCTCGCCGCCCGAGAATCCCCAGCCGGAGAGCGCCGCCCTGCTGTCGACGGGCTGCGGCGCGCTCTGCACTTCGGCGACCGTGCGGCTGAAGCGCGGCGCGGGCGCGGGCTGCACCACGCCTTCGATCTCGACGAAGGTCTTGCGCGCGACGTTGTGGGGATGCTTGGGCGCTTCGGCGATGGAGAGCACCGGGGCGTAGCACACGTCGCTGCCTTGCATGACCCCGTCCCATTCGTCGCGCGTCCTGGTCTTGAGCACCGCGGCGAGCTTCTCCTTCAGCGCCGGCCACTGCGCGCGGTCCATCTGCGCGGCAAAGGCCTCGTCCACGATGCCGGCCTTCTCCATCAGCTCTTTATAGAACTGCGGCTCGATCGAGCCGATGGAGACGAATTTTCCGTCCTTGGTCTCGTAGGTGTCGTAGAAATGCGCGCCGCCGTCGAGCATGTTCGACGAACGCTCGTCCTTCCAGATGCCCATCGCGGTCATGGCATAGAACATCGACATCAGCGAGGCCGCGCCGTCGGTCATCGCCGCATCGACCACCTGCCCCTTGCCGGAGCGCTGCGCCTCCAGAAGCGCGCAAACCACGCCGAAGGCCAGGTACAGCGCGCCGCCGCCGAAATCGCCGACCAGGTTGAGCGGCGGCGTGGGCTTTCCCCCGGCGCGTCCGATGGCGTGCAGCGCGCCGCTGATCGAGATGTAGTTGATGTCGTGGCCCGCGGCCTCGGCCAGCGGCCCGGTCTGTCCCCAGCCCGTCATGCGGCCATAGACGAGCTTCGGGTTGCGCTTCAGGCACACGTCCGGTCCGACGCCCAGCCGCTCCATCACGCCGGGACGGAAGCCTTCGATCAGCGCATCGGCCTTGCCGATCAGCTTGAGCGCGGCCTCGACGGCCTCGGGCTTCTTCATGTCGAGCTGCACGGTCCTGCGCCCGCGCATGTAGATCTCGGTCTTGACCGGCGGGCGGCCGCCCTTGCGGTCGATGCGGATGACCTCCGCCCCCATGTCGGAGAACAGCATGGCCGCGAACGGGCCCGGCCCGATCCCGGCAAATTCCACGATACGAATTCCCTGCAACGGACCCATGCCGTCTCCTATCCAATTTGCGCCGCAATCCTTGACTAAGGCGCGAGGGTCATTGGACGTTAGACCCCGCGATGCGCGCAAGACTTTTCCTCACCGTCCTGGCCGCCGCGGTTCTTGCCGCCGCGTCGTCGAACGCCGATCCGGCCAGGCTCGTCTATCGCGTCGACAGCGCGAGCGCCGTCATCGTCAAGCGGCATCTGGTGATTTCGGCGAACGGCGCGGTCAAGAGCGGCGGCTGGGACCGTCCCAGGCTGCTCGTGCTCGAACCTTCCGCCTCGGAAACGAGAACCTTGCGCGTCGAATTTGTCGCAAGGCCGCCCTCGGCGAACGAGGTCGTGGTGCAGCAGCTGTTGCCGATCGCGGCGCGCAAGATCGCGAAGCTGCCCGGCTATGCCACCACCAAGGTGCAGGTCATCGGCGAGACCAACAGCGTGCTCGTCGAGATCACGCAGCAGGAACCGGCGGTCACGCGTTAGCCGGCGTCGCCCGACGTCGCGCGCTAGCCGGCGTCGCTTTCGGCCGCGGGCTCTTCTTCCGCCGCCTCCAGCGCCTTGTCGATCACCCGCACGATGAGGTCGGCCTCGCGCGCGCCGGAGATCACGAAGCGGTTGGCGAAGATGAAGGTGGGAACGCCGGTGATGCCCATCTCGCTCGCCAGCTTGGCCTCGCGCTCGACGGCGGCCAGATCGGTTTCGCCGCCGAGCAGGTCCGCGACCTGGATCGAATCCATGCCGATGTCGGCGGCGAGATATTCGAGCACGCCCGCGTCGCCGATATCGCGCCCCTCGAGGAAATAGGCCTGGAACAGCCGCTCGACCGCGGCGTCCTGCAAGCCCGCGGCACCGGCCCAGCGGATCAGGCGATGGGAGTCGAGCGTGTCCGGCCGGCGCTCGATCTTGTCGAAGGCGAAGTCGATGCCTTCCTTCGCGCCCTCGGCCGCGAGCGCCTCGCGCATCGCCGCGACGTTCGGCCCCTCGCCGAACTTGTTTTTCATATAGGTGCGCCGGTCGACGCCGCCCTTCGGCACCGTCGGATCGAGCCGATAGGGGCGCCAGTACACGTCGAACTCGATCTCGGGCCGCATCTCCAGCGCGCGCGAAAGGCGGCGCTTGCCGATGAAGCACCAGGGGCAGACGGTGTCGGATATGACGTCGATTTGCATGGGGGGAGCGTAGCACGATCCGCCGGCGATGAGGGACGCGATTTTCAACTCGAGGATCGTAGTCGAATTTCAATGTGGAACAGCACCTTGTTCCACAGATCGCCGACTGCGCTGCACCGCTCGGCTGCGCGCCTTGCGCCGGATGAATTCATTCAGCAGCGGCAGAAGAAACGCTTTGCTGAAATAGCCGAGCGGCGGCTCGGGCTCCAGATGGAACGACCGGCCCACGACGTCCTGATTGTATTCGTCCAGCACGATCCAGAGCCTGAGAGTACCGTCCAAGCCCGCGCGATGCTTCTCGGTGTCGGGAATCTCGGCTGCGAAGCGATTCCTTTGCCGGTCGCCGGCTGGTGATGGGAAACAGCACCAGCACGTCCTCGCCCTTCGGCTTCGGGATACGTACGCCCACCGCCGCCGGACGGAATTTGCGTCCTTCGGTCTCGCCCTGAGCGGCTTCACGCGCCCAAAGATACGGATAGCGAATGACGGCGCCGGTAAGCAGCGCCTCGAACCTCACCGTTCATCGCCCTCGGCATACGCTTCCACGGCATGGCGGAAGTCCGAGAAATCTTCGTCGGACATATCGGCGAGCGTCTCGGCCTTTCGGGCATCGGAACGCGACATGAGCCGCCGGTAGTCTTCGATGCTCAGCAGCACCAAACGCGGCTTGTTGCGCTGGGTGATGGTGACGGGCTTGCGCAACGCTTCGGCGATGATGTCGCCGGATCTGCGCGAAAGATCGCTGGTCGTGTAGCGCGCCATGGCTCGAGTCCTGTTTGCTGGAAAATACAGCAATACTGTATTTTCTGCAACAGCCCTCAAGCCGCGTCGGCAACCACCTTGTTCCGCCCGGTACGCTTGGCCGAATACAGCGCCTGGTCGGCGCGGTGGAGCAGCGCGTCGGCGGTGTCGCTCAGGCCCTCGGACGACGCGATGCCGATGGAGATGGTGAGATTGAGCTTGGCCGGCGCGCGGCTGATCGGGAACGGCGTGGTCTCGATGGATTTGCGCAGGCGCTCGGCCACGGCATAGGCGAAGCCGGCATCGGTCTCGGGCATGACCACGACGAACTCCTCGCCGCCGTAACGGCAGGCCAGGTCGATGCCGCGGATATTGGCGCCGATGCGCTTGGCGAACTCGCGCAGCACCTCGTCGCCGATGTCGTGGCCGTGGGTGTCGTTGACCGACTTGAAGTAGTCGATGTCCATGATGACGAAAGCCAGCGGCTTTCCGGCGCGCGCCGCCTGGGCCATCAGGTTGTCGAGATGGCTGGTCATGTAGCGGCGATTGTGCAGGCCGGTGAGCTGGTCGGTGATCGCCATCTCGAGCGAAAGCTGCACGTTGCGGCGCAGCCGGTCGGCATAGCGCTTCTTGCGCAGCTGCGTGCGCACGCGCGCCACCAGCTCGTTGCGGTCGACGGGCCGCGTCAGATAGTCGTTGACGCCCATCTCCAGCGCCTGGGTCAGCTTGCGGCGGTCGCCGTCGCTGACCACGACCAGGATCGGCACGTTGCGCGCCTCGGGAATGGAACGAAGCTGCGAGCAAAGCCTGAGACCGTCGAAGCCGCGCATGCCGAGGCTGACGATGATCAGGTCGAAGTCGCCGCCCTTCACGCGCACCAGCGCTTCCTCGAAGGTGTCGACGGAGGAGATCTCGTGGGTCGGCTGCAGCGCGCCCGAGAACCAGGCGACGGATTCGGGGCGGTCCTCGATGATGAGCACGCGGCCCGACGGATTGGCGTCCTGGAGCTGATCGGTCGGATCGAGCAGGCCCATGCTCTGACCCGTCGTCTCGCGCATGCGCAGCTCGTCGGTCATCATCTTGAGGCGCACCAGGCTGCGCACGCGGGCGAACAGCGCCGCGTCGTCGACCGGCTTGGTCAGGAAATCGTCGGCGCCGGCGTCGAGGCCGGCGACGCGGTCCGACGGCTGGTCGAGCGCGGTCACCATCACCACCGGCACATGCGCGGTCTTGGGATTCTGCTTGATGCGCTTGCAGACCTCGAAGCCGTCCATCCCGGGCATCATCACGTCGAGCAGGACGATGTCGGGGGTATGCTCTTCGATCCTGGCCAGCGCGTCGATGCCGTTGAACGCGCTCACGACCTCGAAATACTCGGCCGTCAGCTTGGCCTCGAGCAGCTTGACGTTGGAGAGGATGTCATCGACGACGAGGACCCGTGCGGTCATGACCTATCCGTGTGTGTTGGCGCTAGCCGATGAAGCGGCGCACGGTGTCCAGGAAGCTGGTGACGGAGATCGGCTTGGAGATATAGGCCTCGCAGCCGCCCTGGCGGATCACTTCCTCGTCGCCCTTCATGGCGAAGGCGGTGACGGCGACCACGGGGATGGACTTCAGCGAATCATCTTCCTTGAGCCATTTGGTGACCTCCAGCCCCGAGACTTCGGGAAGCTGGATGTCCATGAGGATCAGGTCGGGGCGGTGCTCGCGAGCGATGTCGAGCGCCTCCATGCCGTCCTTGGTCTGCAGGATGTGGTAGCCATGGGCGTCGAGCAGGTCGTGGAAGAGCTTCATGTTGAGCTCGTTGTCCTCCACGATCAGTACCGTCTTCGTCTTCGCATCCATGCCAGTCTCCACACGCGCCCGCAGCCCATCGCAGTATTAGATGCTATGTCTTAACGCTCCCTTGACGTTGCGGGCGGCGAGCGCGCGAATGCAGGCAAATTCGAAGGCTTGAAAGTTAACGATGAAAGACCGCCGCATGACCCCCGACCTGGCCGCGACGCTGGCGCTGAACGCGCTCGCGTTCCTGGCGGCATCGGAGGACGCGATGCAGCGGTTCATGGATCTGACCGGCGCCGGCCGCGAATCCTTGCGGGAGCGCGCCGACGAGCCGGAATTCCTGGCATCGGTATTGGATTTTCTGCTGACGAATGAGGGGCTTCTACTCGACTTCTCAAGCGAAACCTCCACCGATGTGCGCGCCGTCCACATGGCGCGTCACATCCTTTCCGGCGAGCCTTCCGACGCATGAGCGCCGATTTCACCCTGGGCGCGGCGCTCGCCCGCGTGGTGCCGGGCCGGCCCCTGATCGTGGTCGACGCCGACGAGGTGCTGCTCAGGTTCGTCGCCGGGCTGGACCGGTTCCTGCGCGAGCGCGGGCTGTTCCTGGACCTCGTGAGCTACCGCCTGCACGGCAACGTGAAGCGGCTGGACGACCTTTCGCCCCTCCTCGATGTCGAGGTCACCGCCCTGCTCGACGAGTTCCGCGAGGCGCTGGACTGGCTCGAGCCCGTCGAGGCCGCGCAGGAGGTGCTGGGGCGGCTGGCTGCGCGGGCGAGCATCGTGGTCCTGACCAACATCACCGCTCTCCAAGCCGGGGCCCGGGCGCGCAACCTGAAAGCCCTGGGCCTCGACTTTCCCGTCGTTGCCAATAGCGGCCTCAAGGGCCCCGCGGTGCGCCAGCTCGCGAATCGGGCGGCCGCCGCAACCTTCTTCGTCGACGACATCCCGCAGCACCTGGCCTCGGCGGCCGAGCACGCGCCGGAGGTGGTGCGCATCCACCTGATCGGCGACGCGCGGCTGAAGGGGCTGCTCGCGCCTTGCGAACAGGCCCATCTCCATGCCGAAGATTGGCGCGCGGCAGGCCAGTTCATCGAAAGCCAATTGTGATGCGCATCGGAATCGATCTCGGAGGTACCAAGACGGAGGTCGTCGCGCTCGACGCCGGCGGCACGGAGTTGATCCGCCGCCGCGTGCCGACGCCCAAGGACGACTACGACGCGGTGATCCGCACCATGCGCGACCTGGTGCTGGGCGCGGAAGCCGAGCTTGAGATGCGCGGCACGGTCGGCGTCGCGATTCCCGGCACCATCAGCCCGACGACGGGGCTGGTGAAGAACGCGAACTCCACCAGGCTCATCGGCCATCCGCTCGACAAGGACCTCGCCCATGCGCTGGCGCGCGAAGTGCGCGTCGCCAACGACGCCAATTGCTTCGCGCTGTCGGAAGCGACCGACGGCGCCGCCGCCGGCGCCGACATCGTCTTCGGCATCATCGCCGGCACCGGCGTGGGCGGCGGCGTCTGCGTGGGCGGACGCGTGCTGATCGGCGCGCATGCCATCGCGGGCGAATGGGGCCACAATCCCCTGCCCCGGCCGACGCTCGAGGAAGTACGCGACGCGCCGCGCTGCTATTGCGGCCGCGCTGGATGCATCGAGGCTTGGTGCAGCGGCCCCGCGCTCGAAGCGCAATACGAGGCCAAGACCGGCCGCATGCTCAAAGCCACCGAAATCGCGGACGATCCCGGCCCCGATGCCGCGCCGCTCTTCGACGCCTGGCTCGACCGCTTCGCCCGCGCCGTCGCGAGCCTGGTCAACGTCCTCGACCCCGACGCGGTGGTGATCGGCGGCGGGCTGTCGAAGATCGCGCGGCTCTACGAAGAGCTTCCGGCGCGCGTGGAAGCCTACGCCTTCTCGCCGCAAGGCCCGACGCGCATCGTCCAGGCGATCCACGGCGACAGCAGCGGCGTGCGCGGCGCCGCCTGGCTGTGGCCGGAAAAGTGACGGCGTGGTAAGCTCGCGCCATGACCCGAAGCGAACTCGTTGCCGAACTCATGAAGCTCGATCCGGAAGAACGCCGGCTCGCGGCCGAAGAGCTGTGGGACAGCGTGGCCAGCGACGTCGACGTCTCGCACGAATTCTCAGAAGAGGAACTGGCGGAAATCGAGCGGCGCATCGAAGAGCATGAGCGTGATCCTTCGACAGCGATCCCGTGGGAAACCGTACGTGCCAGGCTTTTGGCCAAATACGGCTAATGCGCATCGAGGTTCGGCCCCGGGCTGACAGCGAAATCAATGCGGCCGCCGCCTGGTACGAACGTGAGCGGCCCGGCTTGGGGGCGTCATTTACCCAAGCCGTGATGGCGGCTTTCGCGTCCATCGCCGAGCAACCCTTGGCTTATCCGCACATCCGCCGCGGCGCGCGCAGGTTCGTCATGCGGAAATTTCCGTACATTGTGATCTACCGCGTAGAGGGCGACGCGATCGTGATCTATGCATGCATCCACAGCCATCGCGACCCGGCACACTGGCGCTCGCGCCTATGACCGCCTTCTGCCGCGACTGCCTGACCGATGTCGAAGCCGGCGCCTCGCGCTGCGCGAAGTGCCGCGGGCACCGCATCGTGGCGCATGCCGAGCTCTCGACGCTCTCGATCGCGCATCTGGATTGCGACGCGTTCTATGCGGCGATCGAGAAGCGCGACGACCCCTCGCTCGCGGACAAGGCGGTGATCGTCGGCGGCGGCAGACGCGGCGTGGTCTCGACCTGCTGCTACATCGCGCGCATCGACGGCGTGCGCTCGGCCATGCCGATGTTCAAGGCGCGCGCTCTGTGCCCGCATGCGGTGATCGTCAAGCCCAACATGGCGAAATACGTCGCCGAGGGCCGGCGCGTGCGCGCGCTGATGCGCGACCTGACCCCTCTCGTCGAGCCGCTGTCGCTGGACGAAGCCTATCTCGACCTGTCCGGCACCGAACGGCTGCACGGACGGACGCCGGCGAAGTCGATGGCGGCGCTGGCGAAGCGCATCGAGGACGAGATCGGGATCACCGTGTCGGTCGGCCTTTCCTGCAACAAGTTCCTCGCCAAGCTCGCTTCCGAGCTCGACAAGCCGCGCGGCTTCGCGGTGATCGGCCAGGCCGAAGCGGTCTCGTTCCTGCGCGACAAGCCCGTCGGCATGATCCGCGGCGCGGGCGCGGCGCTGCAGGCCCGCCTCGCCAAGGACGGCATCACCAGGATCGGCCAGCTGCAGGACATGAGCGCGCGCGACCTGACCGGGCGCTACGGCAGCACGGGACTGTGGCTGCACCAGGCGTCGCACGCGCAGGACAGCCGGCCCGTCGATTCGTCCGGCGAGATGAAATCGATCTCGTCCGAGACGACCTTCAACGAGAACATCGCCGCGTATTCCGAGCTCGAAAAAATCCTCTGGCGGCAATGCGAGCGCGTCTCGGCACGGGCCAAGGCGCTTGCGCTGGGCGGCCGCACGGTCGTGCTGAAGCTCAAGACGGCGGGCTTCAAGATCAGGACGCGCAGCGCTTCGCTCGACGCGCCCACCCAGCTCGCCGACCGCATCTTCCGCGTCGCGCGCGAGGCCTTGAAGCGCGAGGCCGACGGCACCGCGTTCCGCCTGCTGGGCGCGGGCCTCTCCAACATCTGCGCGGCGAGCGAATGCGATCCGACGATCTCGTCGACAAGGGCGCGGGCAAGCGCGCCAAGGCCGAGCACGCCATGGACAAGCTGCGCGCCAAGTTCGGCGGCGAAGCGGTCGGCAAGGGCCGGAGCCTCGGGCGCGCCAAGCACGACCAGCAGTCGCCGAATAGGCGGGGGACTTGATCTCCTAAGGCACCAGCGCGCGGTTCGGCCACAGCAACGCATAGGACGGCGGCGCGCTCCGTCTTGCGTCGCCGTTCAGCTGGCCGTTCAACGAATATGCATCGAACCTGCCGGCGCCGTTCGCATTGTGCGAGCCGACATATACCACGCCATCCGACACCGTTGGCGAGGCATAGACGGCGGCAGGCTTAGCGGCGAACCAAAGCAGCGCCCCATTGCTCGCGTCATACGCATAGACGCCGCCGTTCATGCCACCCAGATAGAGCACGCCGTTGGCGTAAGCGGGCGACGAATATGTCGACGTGTTGAACGGGTCCGACACGGACCAGATCTGCTGTCCCTTATGCGGGTCGATGGCGAACAGCTGACCATTGGTCGAAGCCGCGTAGACGACGCCGTTTGCGACGGTCACGGAAGCTGCGACATAGGCGGTCGTCGGGAAGCTCCAAAGCGCGCTGCCGTCAAGGTTGAAGGCGTAGATGTTGCCATCGCCCGATCCTACGTAAAGAATTCCATTGACCACGGCAGGCGAGCCGTTCACCTGACCGTTGACCTTGTATCTGCGTATCCTTTCGCCGGTCCACTCGTTCAGCGCGTAGACGTAGCGGCCATAGGACCCGACATAGACGACGCCGTCGGCGACCGCGGGCGTGCCGCGAATGGCGCCGCCGGTGAGAGCGTTCCACTTCTTTTCGCCGCTTTTCTCGTCAAATGCATAAAGGTTTTTGTCGTCGGAACCGATGAACACCTTGCCATCGGCAACGACCGGCGAGCCCTCGACCTTGCCGCCCGTGGCCTCGGATTGCCACACGAGCTTGCCGGCGGTGGTGACCGCATAGACCGTGGCGTCGTCGGAGCCGAAGAAAACGAGATCGCCGTCGACCGCGGGAGACGACGCGACGCTGCCGTTGGTGGGAAAGCTCCAGCGCTTAGCTCCCGTCGCTACGTCATAGGCATAGAGGTTGGCGTCGCTCGATCCGACATAGACCGAGCCGTCGGCAACCGCGGCCGATGAGGACGAGCTGATGTCGGCCGACCACGCGGTGGCGAGCTTGGCGACATTCGACTGCCCGACGATGCTCTCGAATCCGTTGTTGCGTCCGCCCTGTGCCGTGAACCCGAATGAGCGCCAATCTGCATGGACGGCGAACGGCCTCTGCACCGCGGCGCCACTCGTGCGCCCCATTGCCGTCACCCAATGGGTGCCCGGCTGAGCGCCGGCCGGAATCCGCAGCTCGTGCCTGACGAGGCGACCCTTGGCATTGGCCACCGCAACGAAGGCATCGGCCGTGTCAAAATAGACGTCGATGATCTCGCCCGGCTGGAAGCTCTTGCCGGCGACCGCAGTTTCGCTTCCCGGCGGGCCCTCGGGCGGGGCGAGCTTGATGATCGCGGCAGCGGCTTCCGCTGCAAAGAACAGCGACGCGACGGTCAGGCAGAATGCAAAGATCTTGCGCAACATGAACGGTCTCCGGCTTCGGCAGAACGGAAACCATCATCAGTTGATTAATTTCAGAATTCAATAAAAACGTGAAGACGGTCAGCCATGATGGCGGCCGATCGCGCCATAGAGCTCCGGCCGTCTGTCGCGGAACAGGCCCCAGGACGTGCGCGCCTGGTGGATCTCGTCGAGGTCGAAACTCGCGGTGACGAAGCCTTCTTCGTCGCGGCTCATGTCGGCGACGAGGCCGCCGGTCGGATCGGCGATGAAGGACGAGCCGTAGAACGTTATCTCGCCGGCGCTGCCGGTCTCCTTGCCGATGCGGTTGCTGGCCACCAGCGGCACCATGTTCGCCGCGGCGTGGCCCTGCATGGTGCGGCGCCAGTGATCGCGGCTGTCGACCGGCGGCGCGGGCGGCGGCTCGGTGCCGATCGCGGTCGGATAGAACAGCACCTCGGCGCCCATCAACGCCATCGACCGCGCGCTTTCGGGGAACCACTGGTCCCAGCAGATGCCCGATCCCATCGCGCCGAACTTCGTCTGCCAGACCTTGAAGCCGGTGTCGCCCGGCGTGAAGTAGTACTTCTCCTGATAGCCCGGCCCGTCGGGGATGTGCGACTTGCGATAGACGCCCAGCACCTTGCCGTCGGCATCCACCATGGCCAGCGAGTTGAAATGCGCCCGCCCCGCGCGCTCGAAGAAGCTGACCGGCAGGACGACTCCCAGTTCCTTCGCGAGGTCGGACATCTCGGCGATCAGCGGATTGCCTTCCGCCGGCGCGGCCAGCTTGAAGTGATCGACGAGCTGGTCCTGGCAGAAGTAGGGCGTCTCGAACAGTTCCTGGATGAGGACCGCATGGGCGCCGGCCTTCGCCGCGTCGCGCACCAGCGATTTCGCCTTGTCGATATTGGCGCGCGCGTCCCAGGAGCAGGCGAACTGCGTGGCGGCGAGCGTGATGTGTCTCATGGAGAAGCCGGTTCCTGTTGGACGATGTTTCTCACGGACTCGCCGGTTCCTGCTGGGTGATGCAGTGGATGCCGCCGCCGCCCTCGACGATGTCGAGCGCGTCGATCTGCAAAATGTCGCGCTCGGGGAAGCAGGCGGCGATGGCCTCGCGCGCCTTCTCGTCGTTGGCGTCGTCGAAGGCGGGCATGACGACGCCGCCGTTCGGCAGATAGAAGTTCACGTAGGACGCTTGGAGGATACGGCCGCCCCGGTCGCGGCGCGTGACGCGCGGCTGCTCGATCTCGACGACCTCGATGCTGCGCCCCTCGGCGTCGCGCGCGGCCTTCAGGCGCCGCACGACCTCGCGCGCGGGCTCGTAGTCGGGATGATCCTTGGACGGCTGCAGGCCCACGAGCACGCGGCCGGGGCTCACGAAGCAGGCGATGTTGTCGATATGGCCGTCGGTCTCGTCGTCGCTGAAGCCTTCGCCCAGCCACAGGATGCGCCGCGCGCCGGTGAACAGCGCCAGCCGCTCTTCCACGTCCTGTTGAGTCAAATCGGGGTTGCGGTTGACGTTGAGCAGGCATTGCTCGGTGGTGATCAGCGTTCCCTCGCCGTCGGTATGGATCGCGCCGCCTTCGCACACGAGCGGCGCGTCATAGACCCGCGCATCGACGGACTTGGCGATGCGCGTCGCCAGCAGCGCGTCCTCGGCATAGGGATGGTACTTGTTCCCCCAGGCATTGAAGCGCCACTGCACCGCGGCGCGCCCGCCGGCCGGTCCGCGCAGGAAGGTCGGGCCCTGGTCGCGCGCCCAGGAATCGTCCAGCGGCACCTCGAACAGGTCGACCTTGGCCGCGGTGGCGAGCCGGGCCTCGGCGGCGTCGTGCGGGCGTACCGCCATCGACACCGGCTCGAAGGTCGAGATCGCGCGGGCGACACGCGCATAGGCCTGCCTGGCGCGCAGGATTCCGTCCGGCCCGCCCCACACCTCGATGCGGCACGGCCAGCACATCCAGGTGCGCGCATGCGGCGCCCATTCCGCCGGCCAGGAAAAGCCGTCGCGCACGGGGCAAGGTCCGTCGGCGTCGAGACGTTCTGTCATGGCCGTCTCTATAGCCTGTAGCGGGCGGGCGCGGTAGCGTGCCGCCACAGCAAACAGGAGCACCTATGTCCGGAAAGATCGACGCACGCCTGAAGGAGTTGGGGATCGAGCTGCCCACGCCGCCCGCGCCGGTGGCGAGCTATGTCCCTTACGTCGTGAGCGGCAATCTCGTCACGATCTCGGGCCAGGTGACGATGGGGCCCAAGGGCCTGGAATATGTCGGCAAGGTCGGCGCCGAGGTGTCGCTGGAAGACGGCAAGGCCGCGGCCAAGCTGTGCGCGATCAACGTCATCGCCCAGGTGAAGGCGGCGTGCGGCGGCGATCTGGACCGGGTGCGGCGCTGCGTGAGGGTCGGCGTCTTCGTCAATGCGGTCCCCGACTACACCCAGCATCCCGAAGTCGCCAACGGCGCCTCCGATCTGTTCGTGGCGGTGTTCGGCGATGCGGGCAAGCATGCGCGCGCGGCCGTCGGCGCGGGCTCCCTGCCGCGCGGCGTCGCCTGCGAAGTGGAAGCGGTGTTCGAGATCGCGTGACGGCGCCCAAGGTCCCTGGCGAGTTCACCGCGCGTCTGGCCGGCCGTGCGTTCGATATCGGACGCACGGCCTGGAACGCCTGCGCGGGGACGGAGCATCCCTTCACCCGCTACGAGTTCTTTGACGCGGTCGAGGCTTCCGGCTCGGCCACGGCGCGCACCGGCTGGCGGCCGCTGCACCTGGTCGTCGAGCGCGAAGGCGCGGTCCACGGCATCCTGCCGCTCTATCTCAAGAACCACAGCCAGGGCGAATACGTCTTCGACCATGCCTGGGCCGACGCGCTGGAGCGCGCGGGGGGCGACTATTATCCCAAGCTCCAGGCGAGCGTCCCGTTCACGCCCGCGACCGGGCGGCGGCTCCTGACCGGAGATCCCGATGCGGCGGTGGCGCTGCTGGCCGCGGGGCGCGCGGCGGTGAAGGAGCTCGAAGCCTCGTCGCTGCACATCACCTTCCTGACCGAGCCCGAATGGCGCGCCGCCGGCGAAGCGGGCTATCTGCTGCGCACCGACCAGCAGTTCCATTGGGAGAACCGCGGCTACCCTTCGTTCGACGCCTTCCTGGCCGAGCTTGCCTCCGCCAAGCGCAAGAACCTGCGCAAGGAGCGCGAGGCGGTGCGTGCCGAAGGCGTGGAGTTCGACTGGCTGACCGGCAGCGGCATCACCGAGGCGCATTGGGATAGGTTCTTCGAATTCTACATGGACACCGGCGGGCGCAAGTGGGGCCACCCCTACCTGACGCGCGAGTTCTTCAGCCGCGTGGGGCTGAGCATGTCCGACCAGATCCTGCTGGTGATGGCCAAGCGCAACGGGCGGTACATCGCGGGCGCGCTCAACTTCTTCGGCGGCGGCGTGCTCTACGGCCGCAACTGGGGCTGTGTCGAGTTCGTGCCGTTCCTGCATTTCGAGACCTGCTATTACCAGGCCATCGAGTTCGCGATCGCGCGCGGGCTTTCCAAGGTCGAGGCCGGCGCGCAGGGCGCGCACAAGCTGTTGCGCGGCTATCTGCCGACGACGACCTACAGCGCGCATTACGTCGCCCATGCGGGCCTGCGCCGCGCGGTCGACGACTATCTGGTGCGCGAGCGCGAGGCGATGGCGCAGCACATCGACGAGCTGGCCGAGCACGGGCCGTTCAGGAAAACGTCTCCGTGACGGCCGGCAGGTTGCGCTGCGCGCCGGTGACGCGCGCGACGATGCGCAGCAGCATGATGCAGGCGCCGATATCGGCCGCGGCCGAGACCAACCCGGCGATGTTGCTCAGGACCAGCAAGCTGACGTCCTGCGACAGGCTCAGGCGGAACGACAAGTTGCCCGCGATGTTCGTCGCCAGCCAGAACGCCCACCACCACGGCAGCGGCCCGTTGGAATGCGCCTCTTCGCGCAGGCTCTGCTGCCAGATCTCGCGCATGGCTTGATAGGGTTTCCACAGGTTCGCGAACGGGACGAAGTACCAGCCCACCGCCCAGCCCGGCGTGTTCTCCATCGCGACACCCGACGCCCACAGGTTCTTGTTGCTGCGCCAGATCCAGCGCAGCACCAGGAAGCCCGCGACGACGAAGGTCAATACCTGGAAGATCGCCACCACGCCCTGGCGCGCATCGTTCGCCTGTGCCGCTTCGGTCATGCCGGGGAAGGCGCCCCGATCGCGGATGCGCGCGAGCAGCTGGTATTCCAGGCCGGTGGAGACGAACAGGACGACGTCCGCCACGATCAGCGCGATGAGCGCCCAGCGCAGGAGCTGCCCCAGCCGCTGCGGATCGACATACACGTGGTCGCGGGGTGCCGAAGCACCGCTCGCGGAATCCTGACTTGCGGCCGCCATTGCCCCTGCCCCATCATTACAGCATCGTAAGGCTACACGGCGATGATGAGAACGGCCACCCTTCTGTTCCTGCTTGCGGTCCCGGCGGCGGCCGAGGATTTCGGCCCCGCGACCGTCGACACGCGCGACGGCGCGCTGGCCATCGCGGTCGACCGGGAGTTCCGCGACGCGCTGGCGACGGGCGTGACCGGCGACGTCATCCTGGAGCAGGACGGCAAGGTCGTCCTCAAAGCGGGCTATGGCTGGGCCGATCGCGCGAAGCAGGTTCCCTTCACCACGCGCACGATCGCCCAGATCGGCTCCCTCACCAAGCAGTTCACGGCCATGGCGCTGATCGGCTTGTGGCACGACGGCAAGGTCGATTTCGCCAAGCCGGTGAAGACCTATCTGCCGAACGTCGCGGAGCCGGTCGCGTCGGTGACGCTGGACCAGATCCTCACGCATCGCTCGGGCATGCCGGAGTATTGCGGCGACGATTTCGCCGAGCTGTCCAAGGCCGAGCTGCTCTCCAAATGCGCCGCGACGCCGCTCGCCTTCGCGCCCGGCACGCAGTCTCAATATTCCAATCCCGGCTACGGCATCATAGCCGCCGTGGTCGAGCAGGTGTCGGGAATGCCGATCGACGCCTATCTGAAGAAGCGGTTCTTCGGCCCGCTCGGCATGCACGACACCGGCTACGCGTTCCCCGGCGTGCCGCTCGATCGCTTCGCGGTCGGTTATCTCGACGGCAAGAGCCAGGGCATCATCAGCGAAACCTTGAAGCCGCTGCACGGCGATGCCTGGAACCTCATCGGCAACGGCGGGATCCAGGCCTCGACCGACGACATGTATCGCTGGTACCGGGCGCTGTCGCGCGACGGCGGCCTTCCGAAGGACATGCGCGACATGGCGACGGCGCAGCATGCCCAGGAGGAGAAGGACATCGCCGAAGGCTATGGCTGGGCGCTGCGCAAGGCGCCCGACGGCCACACCGTGCAGGTCAGTCATTCGGGCTCGGACGGCACCTTCTTCTCGTATTTCTGCTGGCGCCCGGACGACCGCACCTTCTTCTACATGGTCGGCAACAGCGGCGAAAAGCCCGCGACCGCGCTGGTCAAGAAAATGCTTGTCAGCGTGCGCGACGCGGGCAAGATGCCGGTGACCTCGACCAAGACGCCGGACGCGCCGCCGGCCAAACCGCCCATCAACCATTGAGCCGCTGCATGGCCTACGATCCCAACAACATCTTCGCGCGCATCCTGCGCGGCGAGCTGCCCAAGGTGGCCGTCTATGAGGACGACAAGACTCTCGCCCTCATGGACATCATGCCGTCGGTCGAGGGCCACACGCTGGTCATCACCAAGGAACCGGCCGAGGGCATCCTCGACCTGTCGCCGGAAGGCGCCGGGGCCCTGATCCGCACCACGCAAAAGGTCGCGCGCGCGGTGAAGGCGGCGCTGTCGGCACCCGGCATCATGCTGGTGCAGCTGAACGGCGCGGCGGCTGGCCAGTCGATCCCGCATATCCACTTCCACGTGCTGCCGCGGGCCGAGGGCCTCGACCTCAAGCTGCACGGCCGCGGCATGGTGAAGCCGGAGACGCTGGAGCCCGTCGCGGCGAAGATCCGCGCGGCCCTATAAGCAGGACACCGGCACGCGCACCGGAAACGTTGCCCGCATGCCGCCCCTTTAAACCGCCCCGGCCACCCCTATATCGTGCCCATGATCTACCTTCTGGCCTTCTTCCGCTCGCCTCTTGCCCTGCTGCTCGCGGGCAAGCCGATCTCGGCCGTGTTCAACCTGATCCTCTATGTGATCTCGATCGTATTGTGGGTGACGATCCTCTTCGCTCACGCGGGCTTCCTGTTGTGGATCGTCTGCGTGCTGCACGCAGTTCTCACTATCAACAACGCCCGCGAGGAGCGCCGCGCGCGCCGCATCATCGACGCCTCTAGGCCGCACTGAGAATCGCCGATAGGCTCCGCTCCAACGAAACAGGGAGCAGTGTCCATGAAGCATCTCTTCGCGATCGTCGCTTTCTTCTGCCTGAGCGCCGTCGGCACCGCGCAAGCGGCGTCGAACGACGTCGACGGCGCCACCTATTGCACCAAGCACGGCGGCGTGGTGCAGACGCGCATCGCCGAATACGGCACCAACGGCGGCAATCCGCTGATCCTTTCCGGCAAGAAAGAGTTCTGCCAGTTCACGTCCGAGAAGGACGGCAGCCAGATCAACGTGCTGCTGCCCACCCTGACCACCACGCAGCCGTCGCTGGCGGCGCTGGCCTATTACGCCAAGGTCGAGCTCGGCGGGAACTGCACCGGCAATCCGGGCTCGTGCTATTGCTCGCAGCTCGGCGGCAGCGACCTGTTCGGCGGCGTCAACGCGGCCGGCGGCGGCTGGGTGCTCGACAGCGATCCGAACGACGTGCTCGAGGCCTGCATCTTCCCCGACATGTCGTCGATCGACTCCTGGGGCCTGGCCTATCACTCGGTCGACATCATCCGCGGCAAGAACCTGGCGCATGTGCTGCGCTACAAGGACCCGAACGGCTCTGCTGCGACCGGCAGGAAGACGTCGCCGTTCTGATCATTATTCCGGCTTCGGTCCCGGCGGCATCGTGTCGAACACGAACAGACCCGCCGGGATCACCACCCAATCCGGCTTGTCGCGCAGGAAGATCGCCATCTGCGGCTTGAACCGCGACGGATCGTCGAGCGAGCCGGCATAGATCGTGTGGCCGCGCGCATTGCCCACCTTGCCGCCGAAGACGAGTCCGCCGCATTGCGGGCAGAAATTGCGCTCGGCGACGCGGCCGTCGAGATGGCGCATCTCGTGCATCGCGACGCGGCCCTTGAATTTGATCGTGCCCGCGGCGAAGCCCATGAACGGGATGAAGCCCGAGCCCGACGCCTTGCGGCAATCGGCGCAGCAGCAGAGCCCCTGGCGCAGCGGCGCCGCGCTCGCCTCATAGCGCAGCTGGCCGCAGAGGCAGCCGCCGGTGATCTTTTTGCTCACGATATTCTCGCCCGCGTTCTTTTCGCCGACGGTCTTCTCGACAACGGTCTCGTCGCTCATTGCTTCTCCGCTTGCACCACGCCTCGAGGGATGTCGACCGAAAGCGTCATGCCTTCATGCGCCTTCAGCGGATGCGCCGAATGGAAAGCCGCCATCTGCGGCGGATGCCTGGCCAAGCTCTCCACGCCCTTCGTGCCGCCGTCGACGCTGGAATAAGTGAGCACCGCGGCGGGCGGCAGGCGCACGGTCGCGCTGACCTTGGCGATGGGAAGGGGCCAGCCTGCGCCGACCACGTCCATGAACAGCCGGTCGTATTGGCCGCCGGTCGATTTGACCTGGTGCCGAAGCTGGTACGCGATCAGCCACAGATGCGGTCCCGGCGCGACAAGCGTGTCCTTGTCGCCGGTCGCGATGGTCTGGGTATTGGCGCCTGAGATGACGCGATAAGGCTCCGGATGGCCGTCGCGCGCGACGCGCAGCACGCGCAAGGGGATCGCCAGCTTGTCGCGTCCGCCGCGCGTGACCGCGAGCACGCGGAACAGGCCGTGCTTGATCAGCGTGTCCTCGACGTCGGCCGCGATCACCTCGGTCACGGTGAGCGAGCCGTCATGCGCGATGGCGATGTCGCTCTTGAAGTCGGTGATGCGTTCGGCGGCAGAGGCGGGACCGGATGCGGCCGTCGCCGCAACGCCTCCTAACACAGCACCCAGGAATATCAGCCTGCCCATCGAACCTCGCGACCGCGTCGGCTAAACTCTAGCGCAGGCACGAGGGGGTCGCCATGCATCGGCATCATGTATTCTCGTTGAGCTTGCTGAGCCTGCCGGCCCTCGCCTCCTGCGCGGCGCCGGCGCGGGTCACGCCGCAGATGCGCACCGTCGTGACCTGCGTCTATGACAGCGTGCGCGCGCATCCGGGCGTGCTGTCGACGGAGGTCTATGCCGTCGGCGACGGGACCTCGATGCCGGAATACGTCGTCGAATTCAAATACCGCAGCAAGAACGGCACGATCCGCACGGGCGACATGGGCCTGTATGACGACCCCGGCCGCGACGGACGCTATCCCTATGTCAATGAATCGCCACGCGGACAAGGCGACCACGGCTCGGAAGAGCTGGATTTTCTAGGCGACGAATGGAATGTGGACATGATGGAGCATTGCCTCCACATGCCGACGATAGACGACACGTTCGTCATCCCCGGCGTACCGTATCGCGAGCCGCCGCGGGGGAAGGTGGAGATGGACGCAAGCTGAGAGCTTGCTGCTCGAAGCTAAACGC
>JAFBAL010000038.1 GCA_019247845.1 Alphaproteobacteria bacterium
CATCCGGCCCAGAGCCAAAGACGGCCTCTTCGACGTCTGCTTCGGTGCCTACAAAATCGCCGAGATAGACCTCAACAAACCTGTCAGCTATGTCTCCGAACAGGTGTCAACCATCTCCCCAGGCTGAACAATGCGCGGGCCATGACAATTACGTCTCCGACAGCGCGTTCGACCAATAGCCGAGCAGCGTGTCGAGCAGTGCGGGGCTGCCGCCGTCGCTCATCGCATAGACCATCACGCCGGCATAGCCGTTGTCGGCGAGCCAGCTGATGCCGTCCTGCGTGGGGTTGGACTGCTGGTCCCAGAAGCCGCAGCAAAGCTGGTCGTTGCTCATCAGTCCGGAATAGGGCTGCATCTGCTGCTGCGGCGGCGCCCAATAGGACATCGTCCAGCCCCAGGTCAGGTTCGAGAACAAGGTCGTGCCGTCGTAGCCGTACCGCGCGTATTGGGTGTCGTCGTAGAGCGCCTTGGACAGCGTCTTGGGCGCGATCGCCGCGTCGACGCGATAGCTCGCCATGGCCAGGGAATCGTCGTTGACGGTGCCGGCCGAATATTCGTCGTCGATGTCGACGCCGTCGAAGCCGTATTGCGTCAGCACGGTCGCGCATTGTCCGGCGAACTGCGTCGCGTCGGCATCGCTCTGGAACTCGGCCCAGCCGGCGGCGTCGTGGTTGTTCAGCCCGCACATCAGGACCGAGGTGCCTTGCGCATGCGCCTGGCTCACGACGGGTGCGATCGCGGGCAGCAGCGCCTGCACGCTTTGATTGGCGGTCAGCACCGTGGGGCCCTGCGCGCCGGGCACGATCTGCGCATAGCCGGACGGGATGGTCGCGGCATCGTTCAGGTTGACGGTGAAGATCACCGCGTCCAGCGCCGGTCCGCCGTCATAGGTCAGCGCCAGCGCGGCCTGCATCGACGCCACGTCGGTCGCGACATAGCCCACCGCCAGGCACAGCCTGGCATAGCCGTCGCATTGCGGCGCGCTGCCCCACCACGGCTTCTCAGTGCCGTTGAAGAACACCGCGTCGCCCGGATCGAACGAGCGGCCGTTGCCCAGGACGAGCGGCCCGCGGCAATAGAAGAAATAGGTGATCGCGGGGTCCTGGAAGGCGATGAGCTTCGCCGCGGCCGGCGAGCAGTTCGGCACCGTCTTCACATAGTTGTTCCAGTCCGCGCCGCCATATTGCGCGACATTCGCCGTCATCGTCCAAGGCATGGGTCCCTCCCCGTAAGGAAGGTAATCTACCTTAGGTAATTACGCCCGCGCAAACCGCCCAAGCCCACCATCAGGTGCGTGCGAATCTCTTGTACTTGATCCTATGCGGCTCGCCGGCGTCGATGCCCAGGCGCCGCTTCTTGTCTTCCTCGTAGTCCTGGAAGTTGCCTTCGAACCATTCGACGTGGCTGTCGCCCTCGAAGGCCAGCATGTGCGTCGCCATGCGGTCGAGGAACCAGCGGTCGTGGCTGATGATCATGGCGCAGCCGGCGAACTCTTCCAGCGCCAGCTCGAGCGCGCGCAGCGTCTCGACGTCGAGGTCGTTGGTCGGCTCGTCGAGGAGCAGCAGGTTGGCGCCGCCGCGCAGCAGCTTGGCGAGGTGCACGCGGTTGCGCTCGCCGCCGGAGAGCAGGCCCACCTTCTTCTGCTGGTCGCCGCCCTTGAAGTTGAAGGCGCCGACATAGGCGCGGGAGTTCATCTTGGTCTTGCCGAACTCCAGCACGTCGGTGCCGCCCGAGATTTCCTGCCACACGTTCTTGTTCGGATCGAGGTCGTCGCGGCTCTGGTCGACATAGCCCATATGCACCGTGTCGCCGATGCGCAAGGTTCCGCTGTCCGGCTTCTCCTGACCCGTCAGGATACGGAACAACGTCGTCTTGCCCGCGCCGTTGGGGCCGATGACGCCGACGATGCCGCCGGGCGGCAGCTTGAAGGTCAGGTTCTCGAACAGGAGCTTGTCGCCATAGGCCTTCGACATGCCGTCGGCCTCGACCACGACCGAGCCCAGGCGCTCGGAGATGGGAATGAGGATCTGCGCCGGGCCCGAGCGCTGCTCCTGGCTTTTCGCCAGCAGCTCTTCATAGGCGTTGATGCGCGCCTTCGACTTGGCCTGGCGCGCCTTGGGGGATGAGGCGATCCATTCGCGCTCGCGGGCGAGCTCGCGCTCGCGCGCCGCGGCTTCCGAGCCTTCCTGGTGCAGGCGCTTCTCCTGCACGACGAGGAACGAGGAGTAGTTGCCTTCGTGCGGAATGCCGCGGCCGCGGTCGAGCTCGAGAATCCAGCCGGTGACGTTGTCGAGGAAGTAACGGTCGTGCGTGACGAGGATGACGCAGCCCTTGTACTCGCGCAGCGTCTGCTCGAGCCATTGCACCGACTCGGCGTCGAGGTGGTTGGTCGGCTCGTCGAGCAGCAGGATGTCCGGCGCGTCGAGCAGCAGCTTGGTCAGCGCGACGCGGCGCTTCTCGCCGCCGGAGAGCACCGCGACGTCGGCGTCGCCGTCGGGGCAGCGCAACGCGTCCATCGCCTGGTCGACCTGGCTGTCGAGGTCCCAAAGGCCCTGCGCCTCGATCTCGTCCTGCAGCCGCGCCATCTCGTCGGCGGTCTCGTCGGTATAGTTGGCGGCGATCTCGTTGTAGCGGTCGACCAGCGCCTTCTTCTCGGCGACGCCTTCCATCACGTTGTCGCGCACGTTCTTCGCCGGGTCGAGTGCGGGCTCCTGCGGCAGGTAGCCGGTGCGGATGCCGTCGGCGGCCCAGGCTTCGCCGGTGAACTCCTTGTCCTGGCCCGCCATGATGCGCATGAGCGTCGACTTGCCCGAGCCGTTGACGCCCACGATGCCGATCTTGGCGCCGGGATAGAACGACAGCCAGATGTCCTTGAGCACCTGCTTGCCGCCGGGATAGGTCTTCGACAGACCTTTCATCACATAGACGTATTGCGGCCCGGCCATGGGGTTGGATTCCTTGGTTTAGCGAGGGCGCATAGATACGCGCCTGCCCGCGCAAGTCCACAAAAAAGCGAGCGCGCCTAGGCGCGTCGTGCTCCGGGGCGTTTTTTGGGGCCTTTTTTCGCAGGCGGGGAGCCGGCTTCGTACAGCGTGAACAGACTGTCGGCCCAAGACCAATACTGCATGAAAATCTGCGCGCTGTTGAGCTTGGAGACGATGATGGAGTGCCGGGCCCTGTTTTCCGACTTGAGAAAGGTCGGCGTCATGACGAGCAGTCCGTTCGGCGCATCCGGGTCGACGAAGTTCATCGAGACCGGAACCAGCGGCACCTTCCGAAGCCTGAACCGGTCTCCGATCGAGGATTGGGATCTCGCCCAGACCGCAAGTTCGTCGAACACTTCCGCCGCCTGCTTCAAGTGGTTCGCGTATTGGGGAAGCGAGAGAGCCTGCCACGTCTTGACCCCAAAATCGCTCTTGGGGTCGCACATCAACAGGTCGAAACGCTTGTCGGATGCGCCGCGCCGGAAGAACGAGCGAAGCGCCGATTTCAGCTGCTTCATATTGTTCACGAGGAAATGGTGGTTCTGCGCCGCAGCGAAGAAATGGCTTCTGGTCCTTTTCATCAGCTCGAAGAAGCCGAACTCCGTGTTGGTCAACGAGTTCAAGCCGAAGAGAGCCGACGACGCGCCGGAATAGGTCTTCGAGTGCACCAACTGAACCGGCGGGAATTCGGGACCGTCTACACGCAGATTCTCGCACCAGCGCGTGAGCTCCTGCACCAGGGAGCCCATCAATCTCTTCGGATCGTAAACGATGGCGCGGCGGTGAATGGTGTCGAAAAAGAACGCTTCCGTGGTGGTCGTGATCGGAATGACCGGCTTTCCCAAGGCAGACGCCCAGCCGTACTCCCAGATGACGTTGGGATTCCTATGGGAGATTTCAGCGATCACCGCGGCGGATCGCGATATCTGATCCATGATGTCTTCGATGATCGTGCCGTGACGCGCGTTCTCGTTGGGAAAGTGGCACTTGAAGCCCGCTTGTGCGACTGCTTTCGTTATCGCCAGGCGAAGGTTGGGGATTTCCTTCTCTCCGAGCGGCATGGCGACAAAGATCTGCACGCAGCGACCTTCTGCTTTCGAGCGGGGACTGGAACGGTTTCGGCGAAGCGGCCTGACGCCGCCTAGAACTTGATCTTCGCCCGCGACAGGAACGAGACGGCGTTGTTGCCGCTCTGCCCGGCATAGTTCATCTGATACGCCGCGTTGGTCTGCAGCGCGACCGAGCCGTCGAGGAAGGTCGTGACGTAGCCGAGCTCGAAATCGGTTTCGGGCGATCCCGGGTCGACGAGGAAGTTCTGCGGCACCATCTGCGGCCGCGAGCCGATGCCGGAGACGAGATCGAATTCCGAGCCCGCGGTGCCCGGCGCCGGACGCGTCACCGCAACGCCCATCGCGTCGTTGCCGAACAGCCCGCGCTTGGCAACCGCGATGCCGTAGGAGCGCGACGGCAGCTCGTCGGGCGCCGTGTTCAAGCCGGGCTTGAGATCGAGCTTGGTGATCGCCTGCGCGAAGGACGCCGTCGTCATCCAGCCGCCGCCGAGCTGCAGCCGCGCCGAGACGCCGAGCGCCTGGGTATCGGCCTGGCGCACCGCCGGATTGTAGGCGCCGAGCAACCCGTCATGCTCGCTGGTCTGCGAAGCGGTGACGCCGATGCCGGCCCAGGGCGCGACGTCGAGCGAGACGCCGGCGAGAAGCGAATTGGCGCTGCGCGTGTCGAACGGATCGGGCGCGCCGCCCAGCCGCGCCACCGTCGCCGCGGGCGAGGTGGTATAGGCGCTCAAGCCCTGGCCCAGCGACGCCTCGCCGAAGGTGAAGCGCAAGCCGTCCGACAGCGCGACGCTCGACGCCAGATAGGAACCGCCATTGGCGACGGAGGCATAGGGCGAATTGACCGCGCCGGCCGAGAAGAACAGCCCGTCATAGAGCTTGCTGCCCGCCGCATCGTAGGAATTGAACCGGCCCGCCAGATCGGCGCCGACGCCGAAATCCAGATTGACGCCGTCGAGCACCGGAATGCTGCCCGCCGCCGTGCCGGACGCAGGCGCCGCGAATTCACCGCCCGGCATTCCGAGCAGCGCGTCGGACGGGCCGAGGTCGAACTGTCCGGCAAGGCGCGCGCGGGGCGTGATGGTGTCGAAATCGGCCGCGGTCGAATATTCGGAGAGATTGAGCGGCGGCGCTTTCGGGGCAGACGAATCCGCCAGCGCGCCGTTCGCTGCACAAGCGAACAGGCCCGCCGCGCACAGGGCGCGGAACGCCGGACTTATGATGACGCCGAAACGCACTTTCATTCCCCAATAACGCCGCGACTTTACCAGAGCGGCGCCCCGCACATCAAAGAAATCATGCCGATTCCCTGGCCTTTTCCCATGTCAATTCCGTCATCCGGTTAGCGAAAGATGGGGGCAGTCCGCGCGATTCAGCGCAATTATCTTTCGCGTCATTCGTTAACCACACCTAGCCCTCGTGTTTTGCCCACATGGACGCCACGAAGTCTGGGCTTTATGCACAACGCATGACCGAGCCGCCCTTGAAAGCCGCCATCCTGCCCGTGACGCCCTATCAGCAAAATTGTTCGCTGGTGTGGTGTACGCGCACCAGGCGAGCCGCCTTCATCGATCCGGGCGGGGAGGTCGCCAAGCTGAAACAGGTGGCCGAGTCGCAAGGGCTCACGGTCGAGAAGGTCCTGCTCACCCACGGCCATCTCGACCATGCCAGCGGCGCGGCCAGGATGGCGCGCGAATACGGCGTCGGCATCGAAGGTCCGCATACGGATGACCTCTTCCTGCTCGAGGAGCTGGGACGCAACGCGCGCCGGCCGGGCTTCGGCGACGCCGAGAACTGCCTGCCCACGCGCTGGCTGAACGACGGCGATACGGTCACGGTCGGCGAGGCGGTGCTCGGCGTCCGCCATTGCCCGGGCCACACGCCGGGCCATGTCGTGTTCTTCCACGAGGGCACGCGCCTGGCTTTCGTCGGCGACGTGCTGTTCCGCGGCTCGATCGGGCGCTGCGACCTGCCGCGCGGCAACTATCAGCAGCTCATAGACGCGATCGTGGAACGGCTGTGGCCCCTGGGCGACGACATGCATTTCGTCCCCGGCCACGGCCAGATGTCGACCTTCGGCTGGGAACGCAAGACCAACCCCTACGTGAGCGATCTGGCGCTGGGGCGCGGCTGACTTCTCATCCCGCTACGAGCGCCGCCACGCCTGACGGTAGCCCTTCGGCATATCGCTCGACACCTTGCCGGGGAAGTTGGGCTTGCGCTTCTCCAGGAACGCCGCGACGCCTTCCTTCACGTCCGCGCCCGCGCCCAGCTCGACCGACAGGGGGCCGTCCATCTGGAGCAGCTCGAACGGGTGGTCCATCGCCGAATATTGCCACAGCATCTGCCGCGTCATCGCCACCGACACGGGCGCGGTGTTCTCGGCGATCTCGAGCGCGATGTCGCGCGCGCGGGCGAGCACCCGGTCGGGCGGCAGCACCTCGCTCACCAACCCGCCGGCCTTCGCTTCTTCGGCGCCGAACAGCCGCCCGCTCAGGCACCAGCGCAAAGCCTGGTCGAGGCCGACGAGGCGGGGCAGGAACCAGGCGCTGCCGGCCTCCGGCACCAGCCCGCGCCGCGCGAAGACGAAGCCGATCTTCGCGTCCGTCGAGGCGATGCGGATGTCCATCGGCAGGCACAAGGTGATGCCGACGCCGACCGCGGCGCCGTTGATCGCGGCGATCGAGGGCTTGCGGCAATTGTAGATCGCCTCGACAAAGCCGCCGCGCGAGGCGCGAGGGCGGGAGCCTTGGAACATGGCCGCGCCCTGGTTCACGTCGAAGGCGCTCGCGCCGCCCGAGATGTCCGCACCGGCGCAGAAGCCGCGCCCGGAGCCGGTCACGATCACCACGCGGACCGAATCGTCGGCATCGGCCTTCAGGAAGGCATCCTCGATCTCGCTGCCCATCAGCGCCGTATAGGCATTGAGCTTGTCGGGCCGGTTCAAGGTGATCGTGGCGATGGGGCCGTCGACCTCATAGGCGATGTGCTCGTACATGGCGGAACTCCGGGGATGGCGTCCGCGCACGATACCCCCTTCCGCTGCGTCAGGCGCAAACGGGACTCGACTTGGGCGAAGGCCCCTGATTTTTTGTCGGCAGAAGAACAGGGGAACGCCTCCATGACGGAAATCAATCCGGTCACCGATCTCTCCAGGGACGGCAACGTCGCCATCGTCACCTTGAACTCGCCGCCGGTGAACGCGCTGTCGGCAAACGTCCGCGACGGGCTCGCCACCGCGTTCCAGCAGGCGAAAGCCGATCCGGAGGTGAAAGCCATCGTGCTGATCTGCGACGGACGCACCTTCATCGCCGGCGCCGACATCTCGGAATTCGGCGGCCAGATGAAAGGCGCGAGCCTGTTCGACGTGCAGAAGGAGATCGAGGAATCGCCGGTGCCCGTGGTGGCCGCGATCCACGGCACGGCGCTGGGCGGCGGCCTGGAAGTCGCGCTCTGCGCGCACTACCGCGTCGCGGTGCCGAGCGCCAAATGCGGATTGCCGGAGGTGAACATCGGCCTGCTCCCCGGCGCCGGCGGCACGCAGCGCCTGCCGCGCATCGCGGGCGTCGAGAAGGCGCTGGAGATGGTGACCAGCGGCCAGCACGTCCCCGCCAAGCAGTGCCTCGACATGGGCCTGGTCGACGAGCTCGCGCCCGAAGGCAAGCTGAAGGAGACCGCGGTCGCCTTCGCGCGCAAATGCATCGCCGAGAACAAGCCGCTTCGCAAGGTGCGCGACAACAACGACAAGCTCCAGGCGGCCAAGGGGCATCCAGAGATCTTCGCGAACTTCCGCAAGGCCAATGCGCGCAAGTTCCGCGGCTTCAAAGCGCCGGAAGCCAATATCCAGTGCATCGAGGCGGCGGTGAACTCCGCGAGCTTCGAGGAAGGCCAGCAGGCCGAGCGCAAGCTGTTCATGGAGCTCATGATGGGCGACCAGTCGGCGGCGCAGCGCTATGCCTTCTTCGCCGAGCGCCAGGCGAACAAGATCCCCGACGTGCCCGACGACACGCCGACGATCCCGATTCGGAAGGTCGGCGTGATCGGCGCCGGCACCATGGGCGGCGGCATCTCGATGAACTTCGCCAATGCCGGCATTCCCGTGACCGTCGTCGAGATGAAGCAGGATGCGCTCGACCGCGGCTTGAAGGTCGTGCGCGGCAACTACGAGCGCAGCGCCAAGGGCGGCCGCTTCACCATGGACGACGTCGAGAAGCGCATGGGCCTGCTCACCGGCTCGCTGAATCTCGAGGACCTCAAGGATTGCGACCTGGTGATCGAGGCGGTGTTCGAGCGCATGGACATCAAGAAGGACGTGTTCGCGCGCCTCGACGGCGTCGTCAAGCAGGGCGCGATCCTGGCGACCAACACCTCCTACCTCAACGTGGATGAGATCGCGTCGGCGACCAAGCGGCCGGAATACGTGATCGGCCTGCACTTCTTCTCGCCGGCCAACGTCATGCGCCTGCTCGAGATCGTGCGCGGCGAGAAGACCTCGAAAGAGGTGATCGCGACCTCGATGAAGCTCGCCAAGACCATCGGCAAGGTCGCGGTGCTGGTCGGCGTCTGCCCCGGCTTCGTCGGCAACCGCATGCTGGCGCAGCGCACGCGCGAGGCGAACGCGCTGGTGCTCGAAGGCGCGATGCCGTGGGACGTCGACCGCGTGCTCTATGATTTCGGCTTCCCGATGGGGCCGTTCGCGATGGGCGACCTTGCCGGCCTCGACATCGGCTGGGTGAAGGAGAACTCCAGGAGCTCGACCATCCGCGAGGTGCTGTGCGAGATGGACCGCCGCGGCCAGAAGACCGGCGCGGGCTTCTACGACTACGACGAGAACCGCAACGCCAAGCCGTCGCCGGTGACCGAGAAGGTGATCGCGGACTTCCGCGCGAAACAGGGCATCAACCCGCGGACCATCTCGGACGAGGAGATCCTGGAGCGTTGCCTCTATCCGATGATCAACGAGGGCGCGAAGATCCTGGAGGAGAAGAAGGCCATCCGCAGCTCGGACATCGATACGGTCTGGCTGAACGGCTATGGCTGGCCGGTCTATCGCGGCGGCCCGATGTTCTATGGCGACCGCGTCGGCCTGGACAAGGTCCTGGCCAAGATGACCGAGTTCCAGGGCCGCATGGGCGACGCCTTCAAGCCGTCGGCGCTGCTCGAGAAGCTGGTGGCCGACGGCAGGAAGTTCGCGGACGTGAAGTGAGGCTATTGGTTCGCGACGTCGGTCTGGTCGAAGCCGATATGGGTTTCTCCGGCCCGGTTCGCATCGCTGAGCACGCGCGCGACGGCGTCGTATTTCACCAGCCTGTCGGCCTTGATGACGATGGCGGGCTGCGGGCTTTTCCGTGCGGCGTCCGCGAGATAGGCGTCGAGCGTCTTGCGGTCCACAGCCACGCCGTTCCAGGACGTCGTGCCGTCCCACTGGACGGCCAGATCGACGACGGTCGGAAGCGGCGGTGCCGGATCGCTGGGGCCGGTATCGATCTTGATGGCGTGCGTCTGCATCGGCAAAGTCATGATCAGAAGCGTGAGCAGGACCAGCATCACGTCGATCAGGGGCGTGGTGTTGATGTCCGGAGAGATTTCGGTGCTGTTGGTTTGAACGGTGGCGGCCATGGTTTCCTCCCTTAACGGAAACAGGCTGCGCGCCGAATATGGCGGAACCTCGTTGGAATTGAGAAAGGAAATGACGGATGCGTGAGGCGGTGATCGTTTCGTATGCGCGCACGGGCCTGGCCAAGGCGGCGCGCGGCGGTTTCAACAATACGTCCAACATGGCGATGCTGGGCCATGCGGTGAAGCATGCCGTCGAGCGTTCGGGCGCTGCGCCGGAGGAGATCGAGGACGTCGTCGCCGGCTGCGTCGCGGCCTCGGGCAACGTCGCGCGCGGCGCGGCGCTGCTGGCGGGCCTGCCGATCACGACCTCGGGCTCGACGGTGCACCGCGCCTGCTCGTCGGGGCTGAACGCCATCGCCAACGCGGCGCGGTACGTCGTCGACGACGGGGCGCAGATCGTCGTCGGCGCCGGCGTCGACTCGATCACCTTCCAGGGCGGCGGCGGCGGCGGCAAGGAGCCGAAGATCGTCGAGATGTATCCCGACTACTGGATGCCGATGATCGACACCGCCGACGTGGTCGCGGCGCGCTACAACATCAGCCGCGAATACCAGGACCAGTACAGCCTCGAATCCCAGCGCCGCATGGCCGCGGCGCAGCAGGCCGGCAAGTTCAAGGACGAGATCGTGCCGATGGCGACGCAGATGAAGGTCGTCGACAAGGCGACGGGCGCGGAGAGCATCGTCGACTACACGGTCGCCAAGGACGAGTGCAACCGTCCCGACACGACGCTCGAAGGCCTGGCCAAGCTTCAGCCGGTCAAGGGCCCCGACAAGTTCATCACCGCGGGCAATGCCTCGCAGCTTTCCGACGGCGCCGCGGCGGTCGTCATCATGGAAGCCAAGGAGGCCGAGAAGCGCGGGCTCCAACCGATGGGCGCGTTCAAGGGCTGGGCGGTCGCGGGCTGCAAGCCGGACGAGATGGGCATCGGTCCCGTCTTCGCGGTGCCGCGCCTGCTCGAGCGCCACGGCCTCAAGATCGGCGACATCGACCTGTGGGAGCTGAACGAGGCCTTCGCCTCGCAATGCCTCTACAGCCGCGACAAGCTGGGCATCGATCCGGCGATCTACAACGTCAACGGCGGTTCCATCGCCATCGGCCATCCCTTCGGCATGACGGGCACGCGTCTCACCGGCCACGTGCTGATGGAAGGCAAGCGCCGCGGCGCCAAGAAGGTCGTGGTCTCGATGTGCATCGGCGGCGGCATGGGAGCGGCCGGCCTGTTCGAGGTCTACTGATGTACGAAGGTCTGGAAGCGCACCTGCGCCGCGTCGTCACGGGCGACGACGCGGACGGGCGATCGGTTGTCATCATCGACGGCCCGCCCGCGGACGCCGCGATCACGCCGGGCCGCGGCGGATTGATGGAGATCTGGACCGACGAGCTCTTGAAAGCCATCGCGCCCCGGGAGACGACGGATTGCGGCAAGGGCAAGGTCGTCCTGTCGCCACCTCACCAAGGTGTGAAGATCCGTTGGTTCGTCATCGAACCTTTGCCGGAAGGCGTGCCTGCGGAACTTTTGAATGCGGCTGCGAAGGCCGCGTTCGCCAACTTCGGCGCCGATCATCATATCAAAGATCAATCGCGCCACTCCGCCATGCATGAAACGCACACGCTGGACGTAATTTGCTTGCTCAAGGGCGAGGCGAGCCTGATCCTGGAAGGGGGCGAAACCCGCATCACACCGGGACAGGTGGTGGTCCAGCGTGCGACAAATCACGCTTGGGTCGCGCATGGCGGGCCGGCCTTGTTCCTCGCGGTACTTATCGACAGACCCGTTACGCAATAGGCGTTTACGCGGCCGCGATTTTCTTTTTATTCTTCGCGCCGATGGGGAGCACAACAATAATTCCCCACGAGTGGGGAATGACGCAGATGCACACCCTTCGCGTTGCCTGTGTTTCGCTTCTAGGGCTTTGGCTGGCCGGTTGCGCGAGCGCGCAGAAATGGGTCGACGGCGATCCGCTCGAGCCCTTCAATCGCAAGATGTTCGCGATCAACCAGAGCCTCGACCATCACGCGGCACTTCCCGCCGCGGTATTCTACAGGTCGACAGTGCCGGGCGACCTGCGCGACGGGCTGCACAACGTGCTCTCCAACATCGGAACGCCGGTCACCGTCGCCAACGATGTGCTGCAGGGCCAAGTGAGCCGCGCGGGGACGGCGGCGGGGCGGTTCTGCGTCAACACCACCATCGGGCTGCTCGGCGTGATGGACCCGGCGACCGACATGGGCCTGCCGCCGCAGCAGGAGGATTTCGGCCAGACGCTGGGCGTCTACGGCGTGCCGGGCGGGCCTTACATCGTGCTGCCGCTGCTCGGCGCGACGCTGCCGCGCGACGCGGTCGGGCGCATCTTCGTCGACCATTATTTCAGCCCGCTTGGCTATGTCGACTACCACGGCAAGTATTACGTCTCGCTGGGCGAGCGGCTGTTCTCGACCGTCGACGGCCGCGCGCGCGCCATCGACGAGCTGCACGACATCGAGCGCAACTCGGTCGACTACTACGCCGCGATGCGCGACGCCTATCTGAAGCGCCGCCAGGACCAGATCGACAACAAGGAACCGGGCCAGGACCCCGTCGTCGCGAATTGATCGTGGGCGCCTGGAACTTTTGCTGATTTGCCCGCAGGCGCCGTTTCGTCTATCTCGGGTCCATGGCGTTCATAGGCTCGGCCGTCGCATTCTGCTGCCGTCACGCGCGCGCCGTGGTGGCGCTTTTCGTGCTGGCCGCGGTCGCGGCGGGCACGTTCACCGCGACGCATTTCGCGCTCAACACCAACAGCGAGACGCTGCTCTCGCCCCAGCTGACCTTCCGCAAGCACGAGGCGCGCTTCGACAAGCTGTTCCCGCAGCAGGGCGACCTGATCCTCGTCGTCGTCGACGGCGTGACGCAGGAGCAGGCGATCCGCGGCCAGGCGCTGCTGGCCGACAAGCTCGCGGCGCGCAAGGACCTGTTCCCCATCGTGCGCCAGCCGGGCGGCGGAACCTTCTTCCGCAAGAACGGATTGCTGTTCCTCTCCACGGTGGAGGTGAAGAAGACGACCGAGCAGCTCATCCAGGCCCAACCATTCCTGGCGTCGCTCGCCGCCGACCCCAGCCTGCGCGGCGTGATGGCGTCGCTGTCCACCATGCTGATGGGCGTGCAGAACGGCCAGGCCAGGCTCGAGCAGATCGACGCGCCCATGGCCGCGTTCGACGACACGCTTCGCCAGGTCGCCGACGGCAAGCCGGCCTATCTCGCCTGGCAGGCGCTGGTCGGCGGCAAGGGCGCCGCGCGGCACAACCGCATGTTCATCGAGGTGCAGCCGGCGCTGAACTACGACGCGCTGTCGCCGGGTGCGGCTGCGTCCGACACGATCCGCGCCGACGCCAAGGCGCTGGGTCTCGACGCGGCGCACGGCGTCCGCGTGCGCCTTACCGGCCCCGTGCCGCTCTCGGACGAGGAATTCGCGACCCTGGCCGAGCGCGCCGACCTGATGGGCATCGTGATGCTGATCGCGGTGACGGTCACCTTGTGGCTGGCGGTGCAGTCGTTCCGCATCATCTTCTGCATCCTGGTGACGCTGTTCACGGGGCTGGCGCTGACCATGGGGCTGGGCCTGGCCGCGGTCGGCGTCTTCAACATCATCTCCATCGCCTTCGTCGCGCTGTTCGTGGGCCTGGGCGTGGACTTCGGAATCCAGTTCAGCGTGCGCTACCGCGCCGAGCGCCACGGCACGGGCGATCTCGAGCAGGCGCTGGTGCGCGCCGGACGCGGCGTGGGCACGCCGCTCGCGCTCGCGGCGGCGGCGACGGCGGCCGGGTTCTTCTCGTTCCTGCCGACCGACTATATCGGCGTCGCCGAGCTCGGCATGATCGCAGGCATCGGCATGGTCGTGGCCTTCGTGCTGTCGATCACCATGCTGCCGGCGCTGCTGCTGCTCTCGAACCCGCCGGGCGAGCACGTCGAGGTCGGCTTCCAGACGCTGGCGCCGGTCGACGACTTCATCGCCATGCACCGTCGCGGGATATTGCTCGCGGGCGTCGCGGCGGGGCTCGTCGGGCTCGCCTGCATCCCGTTCCTGAAGTTCGATTTCAATCCGCTGGACCTGCGCAGCCCCAAGGTCGAGTCGGTCTCGACCCTGTTCGACCTGATGCGCGATCCGCAAACCTCGCCCAACACCATCGACGTCCTGGCGCCGTCGCTCGATGCCGCCGATGCGAAAGCGCAGCAGCTGTCGAAAGTGCCCGAGGTCGGCATGGCGCTGACGCTCAAGAGCTTCATCCCCGACGACCAGCAGCAGAAGCTGGCGCTGATCTCTGACGCCTCCCTGCTGCTCGACGCCGCGATCGCGCCCTTCGAGGTGAAGCCCGCGCCGTCCGATGCCGAGGTCGTCGCCAGCCTCAAGAGCACCGCGCAGGCCCTGCGTGCCGCACCCGGCGGTGCGGAGGCGGTCAAGCACGCGCATGCGCTCGCCGCTACGCTCGCCCGCCTGGCGTCAGCTTCGCCGCAAACGCGCCGGCGCGCCTCCGACGCCATCGTCCCCGACCTCAAGACCATGCTGGAATCCTTGAGCTTCGCGCTCCAGGCCGAGCCCGTCACGCTCAAGACCATGCCGCCCGACATGGTGCGCGAATGGGTGGCGGCCGACGGCACCGCGCGCGTCCAAGTCTTCCCGAAGGACACCTCGGGCTCCGACGCGGCGATGAAGGCCTTCGGCGACGCGGTTCAGAAGGTTGCACCCGATGCCACCGGCGCGCCGATCTCGATCCGCCAGTCCGGCATCGCCATCATGAGCGCTTTCGTGCAGGCGGGCATTCTCGCCTTCGCGGTGATCGCCGTGCTGCTGCTCTTCGTGCTCCAGAGCATCCGCGACACCGCGCTGACCATCGCGCCGCTGGTCTTGAGCGGGCTGCTGACGCTCGCGACCTGCGTCGCGCTGGGGCTGGACCTCAACTTCGCCAACGTCATCGCGCTGCCGCTGCTGCTCGGCATCGGCGTCGCTTTCGACATCTATTTCATCGCGGCGTGGCGCGCGGGCATTCCCGACCTGCTCCAGTCGAGCCTGACGCGCGCCGTGGTCTTCAGCGCGCTGACCACGGCCACGGGCTTCGGCACCTTGTGGCTGTCCAGCCATCCCGGCACCGCCAGCATGGGCGAGCTTCTGATGATCTCGCTTTTCTGGACTTTGGCGACGACGCTATTCTTCCTGCCGGCGCTTCTAGGTCCGCCTACTTCTTCTCGAGCGAGTCAGACAGCGCGTCGATCTTCTTGATCAGCGCCGGCGCGCCGCCGCTCGACACCGTGGCGCCGAAGTCCGAGCGCCGCGTCGCGAGCTCGCTGATCGAGCCGTTGAGATAGACGTCGATGATCTTCCAGCCGCCTCCGGCCTGGCGCATGCGATAGTTGAACGGCACGGTCTGATTTCCGGCGACGAGCTTGCTCATCACGATCTTGTCGGCGCCGCGCGCCGTCGCGGTGGGCTCGACGGTGAACTTCTCGCCGCTGTAGCTGTCGAAATTGGCGGCATAGTTGGCGATGGTCATGCGCTCGAAGGCCTGGATCAGCGACTGCTGGTCGGAGGCCGAGAAACCGGTCCAGCCGGGGCCGGCCACGAACTTGGTCATGGTCGGGATGTCGTAGGCCTGCTCGACCGCGGGCTTGAGCTTGTCGTAGCGGCCTTTGAAGCCCAGCTGCTTGCCGTCTTTCATCGTACCGACCAGGGCATCGTAGAAGGTCTGCACCGTCTGCGCGGCCGGGTCCATGTCGGCCGCGGTCGCGGGCAGGGCGCCGAACAAAAGCGCGGCGGCAAAGGCAATCGCCAGGGTCTTCATCGCGGGTTCTCCAAATGTCAGAGACAAAACATTTGCGGCGGAATTTCGTTGCAGGAGCGCAACAGGGCAAAGCGTCCTTCAGCTTTGCCCGTAAATTGCGGGACCACAAGGATTTCAGCTGTCCCGGTCGAGCAGGAACATGAGCAGGGCCCTCAGGTCATCCGCGGCCGGGCCGTAGGGGCCGAGCCCGTCCACCGCGCGCCGGGCGATCTTCTCGGCCTCGGCGCGGGCGCCCTCCAAGCCCATGAGCGAGACCAACGTCGCCTTGCCCTGGTCCTTGTCCTTGCCGACGGCCTTGCCGGTCTTCTCCGCGGTCGAGGTGACGTCCAGAAGATCGTCGGTGATCTGGAACACCAGCCCGAAATCGTGCGCATAGAGGCGCAGGCGCTCGCGGTCGGCGTCGGGGCGCTTGCCCAGGATGGCGCCGGCCTCGCAGGAGAACTCGAACAGCTGTCCGGTCTTCAGCCGCTGCAGCAGCTTGACCTCTTCCGCGCCGAATCGGCGATCCGGCGCCTGCATGTCGATCATCTGCCCGCCGATCATGCCGTTGGAGCCGGCGGCTTCCGCCAGCCGCGCGATCAGCTGCACGCGCACCTCGGCCGACGGATGCGTCTTCGGGTCGGACAGGATCTCGAAGGCGACGGTGAGCAGCGCGTCGCCGGCCAGGATCGCCGTCGCCTCGTCGTAGGCGATATGCGTCGTCGGCCGCCCGCGACGCAGCGCGTCGTCGTCCATCGCGGGCAGGTCGTCATGCACCAGCGAGTAGGTGTGCAGCACCTCGATCGCCGCCGCCGCCCGCAGAGCCTGCGCGTCGTCGACGCCGAACAGCCGCGCGCAATGCTGCACGAGAAACGGGCGCAACCGCTTGCCGCCCGCGAAAGTCGCATAGCGCATCGCCTCGTGGACCCGCCCATGCAGCCCGTGCGGCCGGGGCAGGAGCTCGTCCAGTACCGCCTCGACCGCCTTGGCGGAGGCGGTGATGGCGGCGTTCAGGCCCGCATGCGAATCGGGCGTCCCGGTCCGGGCGTGTGAAATGTTCGTCATGCGCGACCGCTGGTCCCCATATGATCCGAGCTTATCACAGGACCCTCCACTATTGTTTGTTGCGTTGCAATAAAGCCATTGCGGCCCGAGGCGCCTTCCTGGAAAATGGGCGTTCTATTATTGCCGTCCCTTTGTCCAGGAGCCCTCGCATGCGCGTCGTCCTAGCCCAGCCCCGCGGTTTCTGCGCGGGCGTCGTGCGGGCGATCGACATCGTCGAGCGCGCGCTCGAAAAGTATGGCGAGCCGGTCTATGTGCGCCACGAGATCGTGCACAACAAGCACGTCGTCGACGCGCTGAAGAACAAGGGCGCGCGCTTCGTCGAAGAGCTGGACGAGGTGCCAGACGGCGCGGTGACCGTGTTCAGCGCGCATGGCGTTCCGCAAGCCGTGGTCAAGGACGCGCAGTCGCGCGGCCTGCCGGTGTTGGACGCGACCTGTCCGCTGGTGTCGAAGGTCCACAACCAGGGCAAGCGCTACGTGGCGCATGGCCGCAAGCTGATCCTGATCGGCCATGCCGGCCACCCCGAGGTCGAGGGCACGATGGGCCAGGTCGGCGCGCCGGTCTATCTGGTCTCGTCCGAGGCCGACGTCGACGCGCTGCATATCGAGCCCGGCACCCCGGTCGCCTATATCACCCAGACGACGCTTTCCATCGACGACACCAAGTCGATCATCGCGGCCTTGAAGCGCAAGTTCACCGACATCGTCGGGCCCGAGACCACCGACATCTGCTATGCCACGCAGAACCGCCAGACCGCGGTGCGCGAGCTTGCCAAGGTCGCCGACGTGATCCTGGTCGTGGGCGCGAAGAACTCGTCCAACTCCAACCGCCTGGTCGAGATCGGCCGCGAGCTCGACATCCCGTCCTATCTGATCGCCGACGGCAGCGAGCTCGATCCCAGCTGGGTCGCGGGCAAGAGCGCGGTGGGACTGACCGCCGGCGCCTCGGCGCCAGAAAAGCTCGTCGAGGACGTCATCGCGGCCTTGGGGCGCATCGCCCCGGTCGAGGTCTCGACCATGGACGGCAAGAAGGAACATATCGAGTTCAGGCTTCCTGCCGAGCTCAGGGATTAGACAGATGGGTATTCCGTTCAAGCAGGCCGCCAAGATCGGCTCCTATGTGGTGAAACAGCACCTGACCGGCGTGAAGCGCTATCCGCTGGTGCTGATGCTGGAGCCGCTGTTCCGCTGCAACCTGGCCTGCGCGGGCTGCGGCAAGATCGACTATCCCGACGACATCCTCAACCAGCGCCTGTCCTATGACGAGTGCATGCAGGCGATCGACGAATGCGGCGCGCCGGCGGTGTCGATCGCCGGCGGCGAGCCGCTGCTGCATCGCGACATGCCCAAGATCGTCGACGGGTTCCTCGCCAGGGACAAGTTCGTCATCCTCTGCACCAACGCGCTGCTGCTGTCGAAGAAGATCGACCAGTACAAGCCGCATCCGAACTTCACCTGGTCGATCCATCTCGACGGCGACAAGGCGATGCACGACCACTCGGTCTGCCTGGACGGCGTCTACGAGAAGGCGATCGACGCGATCAAGCTCGCCAAGAGCAAGGGCTTCCGCACCCAGATCAACTGCACGCTGTTCTCCAACGCGATCCCCGAGCGCGTGGCGCAGTTCTTCGACCTGATGATGGAGATGGGGCTCGACGGCATCACCATCTCGCCGGGCTATGCCTATGAGCGCGCGCCCGACCAGGAGAGCTTCCTCAACCGCGAGCGCACCAAGCGGCTGTTCCGCGACATCCTTTCGCGCGGCAACGGCGGCAAGAACTGGGAGTTCACCCAGTCGTCGCTGTTCCTCGACTTCCTCGCGGGCAACCAGGCTTACGAGTGCACGCCGTGGTCGATGCCGCTGCGCTGCGTGTTCGGCTGGCAGAAGCCCTGCTACCTGCTCGGCGAAGGTTACGTGAAGACCTTCAAGGAGCTGATGGAAGACACCGAGTGGGAGAAGTACGGCGTCGGCAAGTACGAGAAGTGCCAGGACTGCATGGTCCATTGCGGCTTCGAGGGCACGGCGGTCGTCGATTCCATCCGCCACCCCTACAAGCTCGTGCCGCTCGCATTGCGCGGAGTGAAGACCGAAGGCCCGCTCGCCAAGGACATCGACACCTCCAAGCAGCGTCCGGCGGAGTTCGTCTTCTCCAAGCACGTCGAAAGGAAGCTAGACGAGATACGGACAGCGAAGGCCCGGCCCAAGCAGGTCGAGGCAGCGGAGTAGCGCAGCGAACGCTCTTTCCGACTCGCGCCCGGTGCGGATGAGCGCCGGAATCTGCGACGGTCGTCTCAGCACCGAACCCAGGACACGGCCGAGCGCGATGGCGCCGTCGGGCTTCATCGCCGTCAGCGCCGCCGGCGGCAGCGCGCGGTCCGCGCCATCCGAGATCACGCGCAGTGCGGCGAACGGCACACCGCGCGCCAGCGCCGCGCGCGCCGCCAGATGGGATTCCATGTCGACCGCGTCGGCGCGCGAGGCGTCGTGCAGCAGGGCCTTGACCTCGACGCTGTCGGCGATCGCGTCGCGGCCCAGGATCGAGCCGATGCGCGCGTCGCGCAGCGCGGCCGCAAGACGCGCGGTCCATTTCGCATCGGTCTCGAAAGCCTCGTTGGCGGTGACGACGCGCTCGGCGATCACGGCGTCGCCGACCGCGAGGCCGGGTGCGAGCGCGCCCGCGATGCCGATGGAGACGATGCCGGCGACGGCAGCGCCGGCGTCCATGGCTGCCCCGATGTCCCGCGGCGTCACGGCCGCGGCATAGGGCACAACCAGCTTCGCCTCGCGCTTCAGGCCGACGACGGCGAGGACCCTCACAGCCCGTGCGCCACCTGGCGCGAATTGCCGCTCTTCAGGTTGCGATAGCGCGCCACGGCCCAGGCGGGGAAGAACTTCGCATAGCCGTGATAGCGCAGATAGAACACGCGCGGGAACCCGCCGCCGGTGTACGTTTCCTCCGGCCAGAGGCCGTCGGATTGCTGCGCGTCCTTAAGGTAACGGATGCCGCGCGCGACCGCGGGATGATCGACCTCGCCGGCCGCCATCAAGCCCATCAAAGCCCAGGCGGTCTGCGACGCGGCCGAGGGCGCGCGTTCATAGCCGCCGTAGTCGAGCTTGTAGCTGTCGCAGCTTTCGCCCCAGCCGCCGTCCTCGTTCTGGATCCCGACCAGCCAGGCGGCGGCGCGGCGGATCATCCGTTCGTCGCAGGAGAGGCCGACCGCGTTCAGCCCCGCCAGCGCCGACCAGGTGCCGTAGATGTAGTTCACGCCCCAGCGGCCGAACCAGCTTCCGTCCCTGAGTTGCGAATTGCGCAGGAAGTCCACGGCGGCTTTCACGTGGCTGTCGTCGGCGCCTGCGCCCAATTGCATCAACAAGCCGATGCAGCGTCCCGTCACGTCGTCGGTCGGCGGATCGAGCAGGGCGCCGTGATCGGCGAAGGGGATGTTGTTCAGGTAATAATAGACGTTGTCGGCATCGAAGGCGCCCCAGCCGCCGTTCTTGCTCTGCAAGCCCTCGACCCATTCGCGGCCGCGCGCGATCGCTTGCGCATGGCGCGTCGCGTCGAAGCGGTGCAGCGCCATCGCCACCACCGCGGTGTCGTCGAGATCGGGGTAATAGTCGTTCCAGTACTGGAAGGCCCAGCCGCCGGGGCGCACGTTCGGCCGCTCCTCGGCCCAGTCGCCTTTCACCGTCAGCACCTGCCGGCCCTCGAGCCATTCGAGCGCCTTGGCGACTTGCGCGTCGCAGTCCCTGGCTTCCATCAGCGCGTGGCACATCAAGGCCGTGTCCCAGATCGGCGAGACGCAGGGCTGGCAATAGGCCTCGTCGTCCTTGACCACCAGCAGCTTCTCGACCGAGCGCCGCGCGACGGCGCGGTCGGGATGGTCGGGCGCGTACCCCATCGTGTCGAACATCATCACGCTGTTGGCCATGGCGGGATAGATCGCGCCCAGCCCGTCCTCGCCGTTGAGGCGCTCGGTCGTCCAGGCGACGCATCTGTCGATGGCGCGCTGGCGCAACTTCCTGGGCCAGAGCGGCTCGACGCGTTTCAGCACCCAGTCCAGCGCGCCGAAGAACGTGGACCAGAACGCGCTCTGATGCGGCGCGCGCTTCGCCGCCGCCGTGCCGCCGGGCACGAAGAGTTCCGGCACATGCACGTCGCGCGGGTTGCGCGCCACCGGCTTCTTCGCGGCCAGCACCAGCAGCGGCACGATCACCGTGCGCGCCCAATACGACATCTTCGACAGGTGGATCGGGAACCAGCGCGGCAGAAGGATCAGCTCAACCGGCACCGTCGGCACGTTCATCCACGAGGTCTCGCCGTAGAGCGCGAGCAGGATGCGGGTGAAGACGTTGGCCTTGAGCGCGCCGCCGCGGGCCAGGATCGCCTCGCGCGCGCGCGCCATGTGCGGCGCGTCGACGTCGTCGCCGATCATCTTCAGCGCGAAGTACGCCTTCACCGTCGCGCTGATGTCGAAGGCGCCGCCGTGATACAGCGCCCAGCCGCCGTGGTCGCATTGGATGCGGCGCAGATAGACGCCGATCTTCCTCTCGAGCTCGAGGTTCGGCGTCTCGGCCAGGTGATGCACCAGCAGCACGTATTCCGACGGGATGGTGGCGTCGGCCTCGAGCTCGAATACCCAATGGCCGTCATCCTTCTGGCGATCCAGCAGCGCCTTGGTGGCGCCGCGGATCGTCGCTTCGACGGCAATGGTGTTGTCGACCTGGTTCATGTCGCCTGGTTCATGTCGCCCGATTCATATCGCCCGATTCATATCGCCCGAGTCATATCAGTGCCGCTGCCTTGTGCCCCGACCGGACCGCGCCTTCGATGGTCGCAGGCAACCCCGTCGCCGTCCAGTCGCCGGCCAGCAGAAGATTGCTCCAGCGGGTGCGCGCGGCCGGGCGTTTTGCGTCCTGCTCGGGGAAGGCGGCAAAGGTGGCGCGGCGCTCCTTGACGATCTGCCATGCCGGCATGGGCGCGTCGATGCGCAGAGCCGCCGCCACGTCGCGCCACAACAGCGCCGCCAGCGCGTCGCGGTCCATGTCGACCAGGCGGTCGGCGCCCGAGACGGTGATCGCGACGCGGTCGGGGAAGGCGAAGATCCATTCCACCGTGCCGCCGACGACGCCCAGCATCGACGGCGTCTCCGGCGGCGGCGCTATTCTGAAATGCGCGTTGACGATCGAGCGGAACTCGTCCGGCGCGCTCAAGCCGGGCAGCAATTCCTGCGCCGCCCAAGGCGGCACCGCGAGGATGACCGTGTCTTGCGAGACGTCGACGACGCGGTCGGGAAATTCCAGCGCGATGACGCGCGTGCCGTCGAGGACGATGCGGCGCAGGCGCCGGCCCAGCGTGACGCTCGTACCCTTGCTCTGCAGATAGGCGAGCGCCGGATCGACGAAGGCCGCCGCGAGCGTCGGATGGGCGATGCGCGGACGATAGGCGCGCCCGCCCTTGGCAAGCGTCTCGCGGATCACGCTGGCAGCGAGCGCGGCCGAGGCATTCTCAGGCTCGGTGTTCAGCGCGGCCAGCAGGAACGGCCGCATCAGCCGCTCCCATAACGGACCTTCGCAGCGCATCGCCTCGTCGATGCGTTTCGACGCCGGCGGGAAGACCATGCCGGCAAGGCCGAGATAGTCGCCGAGCGTCGTGTCCGGCACGCGGCGATCCGCGCGCGTCACCCACCATGGCACAGGGCCCGCGTTCGGCAGGATCGTCCAACGCTCGCCCGTCGCCACGTCGACGAAATCGAAGCGCGCCTTGTCGGGACCGGCGAGCGCGTCGCCGGCGCCGATGCGCGTGAGGTACGTCACCACCGCGTGATTGCCCGACAGCACCAGATGGTTGCCGTTGTCGATGACCTGGCCCAGCACCGGATCGAAATAGGAGCGGCAGCGTCCGCCGGCCTGCGGCGCGCCTTCGCTCAGCGCGACGTCGACGCCCTTCTCGGCCAGCGCGGTGGCAGCCGCCAGGCCCGCGACGCCGCCGCCGATGACATGCACCTTCGTCATCCGAGAAGCCCGCTGCGCAGCACGATCATCGCGAGCTGCGACTTCGGCAGGCTGACGCGCTTGCGGGGCGGCGCCCAGCCCTCGCGCTCCATCGCGCGCAGGATCTGCGCATAGACCGCGCCCATCAGCTTCGGCGTGCGGGTGCGGCCTTTGGGCTTGCCGCGCATGATCGCATCGGCTTTCTCGTAGTGCTCGTGCGCCAGCGTCGCCACGCGCCGCGCCGCGCCGTCGATGCGCGGATCGTCCGCAGAGGCCGCGCCGTCCAGATAGTCGCGCGGCAGATAGAGGCGGCCGATCCTCCAGTCCTCGTCGATGTCGCGAAGGATGTTGGTGAGCTGCAACGCGCGGCCGAGGTGGTGCGCCAGCGCGAAGCCCGGGCCTTCCTCCATGCCGAAGACCTTGATCGACAGACGGCCCACCGCGCTCGCCACCCTGTCGCAATAGAGATCCAGGATCGAGAGCTCGGGCGCCACGATGTCGGCATGCACGTCCATCTCCATGCCGTCGACGACGGCGAGGAAGTCGTCCTTGCGCAATCCGTATCGCGTCACCGCATCCTTCAGGAATCCGCCCAGCGTCGCGGGCTCGCCGCGATAGAGCGCGTCGAGGTCGCGGCGCCACGCGGCCAGTCGCGCGAAGCGCTCCTCGCGCGAACCTTCGCCGTCGTCGGCGATGTCGTCGACCATGCGGCAGAAAGCATAGATCGCGAACATCGCTTCGCGCTCGTCGCGCGGCATCAGCTTCATCGCGGCGTAGAACGAGCTTCCTTTCGCCTTCGCCTCGACGGCGGCAATTTCGGGAGATGTCATGTGCGGCGGCGTTTCAGGAAACCGAGCCAGGCGCGGAAGGCGAGCGGCATCAGCTCCAATTTGCGATGATGCACGCGCCCGGACAAGGGGTCGCGATTCTGGAGCCGCGCGTTCAGGTCTTCGGCGAAGGTCTGGATCAGGCTGACCTCGAGCGCCAGGCGCCGGTCCACGATCTGGCCGGCGAAGGGCCTGGATTGGGCAAGCAGGCCGCCGTTGCGTTTGGCCAGCGTGGCGATGGCGGACAGCAGCTCGGGCGTCGCTTTGGTGCGGCCCAGCGCCTCGGTGTCGACGAAGACGTCTTGAGGGATATAGACGCGGTTCAGCGCGCGGTAGTCCTTGCCGCAATCCTGCAGATGGTTGATCACCTGCAGCGCGGCGCAGAGCGCGTCGGACGCCGGCCAGGTCGCGCGGTCCTCGCCATGCACGTCCAGCACGAAGCGGCCGACCGGCATCGCCGAATAGCGGCAATAGTCCATCAGCTCGTCCCAATCCGCATAGCGCAGCTTGACGACGTCGCGGCGGAAGGCCTCGAGCAGCAGCATCGCATGCTGTTCGCTGAGGCCGTATTCCTTCAGCACATTGCGCAAGGCGCGCGCCTCGACCGCGCTGTCGAGCTCGCCCAGAAGCGTGCGCTCCATCTCGTCCAGTAGGCGCAGCTTTTCGTCGGGAGCGGCGGTGGGATGATCGGACACGTCGTCGGCGGCGCGCGCGAAGCGGTAGAACGCCAGGATCGGCGGACGGTGCCGCGGCTTGATCAGCCAGGACGCGACGGGGAAGTTCTCGTCCTTGTGGCCCTTGCCGGAGGCGAGGTTCGACGCGCCGTGGCTCGTGCCGGGATTGCCGTCGTATGCGCTCATGCCTGCCCCGCCGCCTGGGCGCGGCCCTTCCACATGCCGCCGCGGCCGCGCCAGTGCTGCACGGCGGAGTCGAGCGTGAACCAAGTATAGATCAATCCGATGACGGGAAGCGCCAGTCCGATCACCGGCGACAGGCGATAGAAGCGCAGCATCGGCGCGAAGGCCGCGACCATCATCGCCCAGGCGGCGATGCCCGCATATTCCGGCAGGCTCCGCGCGAAGATCGCGGCGATGGGCGCGGCCAGATAGACCAGCACCATGCCGATCACCGTGCCGAGCAGCAGCAGCGGCGAATAGGACAGCTGCGCATAGGCAGAGCGCGCGACCATCTTCCGGATGTCGGAGAAGCCGTAAGGCCTGAGGCTGGCGCTGCGGTCGGTGAGGCCGAGCCAAATCGGCCCGTGCGCCTTCATCAGCCGCGCAAGTGCGCAATCGTCGATGATCTCGCTTCTGATGGCGTCGATGCCGCCGGCCTTTTCGAGGGCCGCGCGCCCGACCAGCATGCAACCGCCCGCCGCCGCCGCAAGCTTGTTCCTCGGATCGTTCACCCAGGCGAAGGGATAGAGCATGTCGAAGAAGAACACGAAGGCGGGGATCAACAGCCGCTCCGCCGCGTTGCCGCAGCGCAGCTTGGCCATCAGCGATGTCAGCACCAAGCCGCCGCTTTCCGCGCGCGCGACCAGCTTCGACAGATTGTTCGGCGTATGCGCGATGTCGGCGTCGGTGAGCCAGAGATAGTCGGGCGCCCCTGCCGCCGCGACGCCTTGTTTCACCGCCCACAGCTTGCCGGTCCAGCCGGGGGGGCGTGCCGCGCCGTCGATCACCGTGCAGCCGCGTCCGCCCGCCGTCGTTGCCGCACCGGCGAGCGTCCGCACCGCGTCGCCGGTGCCGTCGCCGCTTTGGTCGTCGATCAGGATGACCTTGAAGTCGCCCTGATATTCCTGGCGCATCAGGCTGCCGACGGTGCGTTCGATCACGTCGGCTTCGTCGCGCGCGGGAACGACGGCGACGACGCTCGGCCAGGCCTCAAGCGGCGCCACGTCGCCGGCATCGCGCTCGCGCGTCATCCAGAACATGCCGCGGCCGAACAGAAGATACAGCCACGCGACGAGCGGAGCGAAGCCGAGCAGCCACATCATTTCAGATAGCCCGCTTCCCGGAACCAGGCCAGCGCGTCGGCCAGCGCCTCTTGATAAGGCCGCGCTCGGTAACCCAGCTCGCGCTCCGCCTTGGCCGAGGAGAAGAACATGTGATGCTCGCTCATCTTCAGCGCGTCGACGGTGACGAAGGGCTCCTTGCCGGTCAGCGCCGCGATCCCTTCGGCGACATAGGCGAGCGCATAGATCGGCTTGCGCGGCAGGTTCACGCGCGGCGGCTTGCGGTTCGAAAGCCGGGCGATATGGGCCAGCATCTCCGCCAAGGTCGCGTCCTGGCCGCCCAGTATGTAGCGCTCGCCGATCGCGCCCTTGTCGAGCGCCAGCAGGTGGCCCTCGGCCACGTCGTCGACATGGACGAGGTTGAGGCCGGTATCGACATAGGCCGGCATCCGCCCCGTCGCGGCTTCGACCAGGATGCGTCCCGTCGGCGTCGGCTTGACGTCCCGCGGGCCGATCGGCGTCGACGGGCTGACGATCGTGGCCGGAAGATTTTGCGTCGCGATCAGGTGCTCGACGACGCGCTCGGCGACGACCTTGCTGCGCTTATAGGCGCCGATGGCGCTCTGTTCGTCGTGGCGCGAGGTCTCGTCGACGGACTGCCCGGCAATGGGTTTGAGCGTCGCGACGCTCGACGTGTAGACGACCTTCTCGACGCCTTCGGCCAGCGCCGCCTCCATCACCGTGCGGGTGCCGTCGCGGTTGTTGCGTACGATCTCCTCGCGGTCGCGCGCCCACAGGCGGTAATCTGCCGCGACGTGGAACAGGTAGCGCGCGTCCTTCAGCGCGCGGCGCACCGACTTGCCGTCCAGCATGTCGCCTTCGACGGGTTCGGCCTCGAGTCCCTCGAGGTTGGTGCGCGGGCTGGAGCTGCGCATCAGCACGCGCACCTGATGGCCGCGCCGGCTCAGCTTGCGCGCGACGGCGGAGCCGACGAAGCCGGATGCGCCGGTGACGAGGACGGTGTCGCTCATGCGTCCTCCCTCATGCGTCTTTGGCCGAAAACGCGCGCCGCCCCTCGAGTCCCTGCCACATCAGGAGCACCGGCGCGCCGATGGCGATCTCGCGGGCGCGCTTGAGCAGCGACACGGCCAGCCCCATCTCGGCCGGTAGGCCGAACACCGGCAGCAGCAACGCATAGCCCGCCTCCTGCACGCCCAGGGCGCCCGGCACCACGACGGCGGCGCTGCGCAGCGCGCAGAGCACGGCCTCGATGGCGACGGCATCCGCGATGCCGATCTTCCCGCCGATCAGGCGGATGGTGATCCACACGCCGACGGCGCTCGCCAGCCATCCCACCAGGTGCAGCGCCGACGACGCCGCGAGCCGCACCGGATGCGCATAGATCGCCTCGACCGCGTCGTGGAAGGCATGCGCGCGGTCCGCGACATTGGGCAGGAAGCGTTCGGCCAGCTTGTTGACCAGCACCAGTCCGCGGCGCTGCATCACGATGAACGCCATGCCGCCGATCAGCACGAAGACGATGCCGATGGTGGTCGCGCCGGGAAGTCCCGTGCGGAACAGCGCCACCCCGATCAGGATGAAGACGATCTGCGCCATCAACTCGGTCGTCACGTCGACGATGGCCGAGGCGAAGGCCTGGGCGCCGCCGATGCCGCGCAGGATCAGCGCGCGCACGCCGATCACGATGCCGCCGATCTGCGAGAAGGGCAGCACCTCGCCCGCGGCGTCGCGCACGATGCGTCCCCAGACGAAAGTGAAGAAGGGCGCGGTCGGGGTGAGCGCGAACCACGCGGCTCCCAGCACCAGGAACGTCGCCAAGGCATAGAGGCACAGGATCGCGAAACCGCCGAAGCCCACGCGCGCGACCGCGTTCGCAACCGGCGCGAAGCCGATATGCGCCACGAACCAGACGGCGACGGCCAATCCCGCCAAGCCCGCGAGGATGGCACCGATCTTCATTTGGGCCCGATCTTCATTTCGGTAAGAGGTGGCGGATGAGCCTTATCATGAACGGCACGAAGCGCGGACGCTTGAGGCGCCGGTCGTAGATGCCCAACCGCCGGTCGTTCTCGGCCAGGCAGATGTCCATCAGCCCGCGCACGTTGATGTCCTTGCCCAGCTGCTCGGCGCCGTTGACGGTGAAGTTGTTGTCCTGCTGGCCGTTACCGACGTCCTTGGCGATGCCGATCCGCTCCCACACCAGGAACGCCCAGACGCCGAGCACCTTCAGCTCGAACCACGGCCTGCGCCACCACGGCATGTTGCGCCGCCACCATGCGACCCAGTTCACGAAGAACAGGATGTGGCGGCCTTCCTCGTGCACCACGGGCTCGAAGGTGTCGACAAGCTCGGCCGGGAAGAAGCCCGAGCGCTTCGCCGTCTCGAACAGGCCGAAGGCGAAGAAGCTGTCGATGCACTCGCTGTAGCCCGTGACCATGAAGGCCCATTCGGGATCGCGCGGGCGGTCGTACACGGGCTCGGGCGCGAGCTTGATGCCGTAGGCCTCGACCAGGTTCGACAGCACGTGGCGGTGGCGCTTCTCCTCGAAGCCGTTGAGCGCGACCGCCTTGCGCAGCAGCGGATCGGCGATCTCTTCCGCATAGGTGCAGACGTTCAGGCCCGCGCGGTTCTCGGTCTGCACGGCGATGTCCCAGATCGGCAGCGAGGTGATGCGGTCCTGCGCTTGCCTGTCCAGCTTCGGCCAGTCGATGACCGCGGGCTTGTAGGGATCGAAGGTGTCCAGCAGCGTGCGGCAGAACAGAATCTTGTGCGCCTCGCTGCCGGTGCGGATCGGGCCGGGCGCGGGCAGCGGTGCGCTGGGGGTCAAATCGGGGAAGACGAGGGCGGTCACGTAAAACTCTCCTGGGGCGCTATCTTAAGCGAAATCGGCGAAACCGCCGCAACGAATTTCCGGTGGAATTACAACGGCTTGGAGCGCGGCCAGCTCGTCCGCATAGCGGTAGCCTTCGGCCGATCCGGGGTAAGGTCCGGTGGCGGGATGCATGTAGATCTCGTTGAGGCCGTCCGGCAGCGCGTCGACGATCGCCTGCACGCGTTCGGCCGTCATCTGGCCCGACCATTTGAGCCCGAACACCCGGTCGGGCACCAGCAATCCGCGGCGGCGGAAGCTTGCGCGGAACGCCAAGGTCCGCGCCGCGGTCATCCCGTAGCGCTTGCCGATGCGGATCATCGTGGAAGCGATGGTTGGATGCAGCTGGAAATGCTTGTGCGTGTTGACGTGGTCGAGCGCGAGGCCCGTCGCCGCGAAGGCCTTGAACTGCGCCTCGATCTCTTCCGCCAGCTGGCGGCGCACCTTGGGGCGGAAGAACATCGACGCCCCCGCCATCGCCATGCCGGTGCGGAAGAAGCCGTCCTTGTCCACCAGGTCTGGAATTTGCGCGGCGGGCAGCGCCGGGCGTCCGTCGACCAGCACGATGTGCAGGCCGACGCGCAGGGACGGCATCTCTTTCGCGCGCCGCACCGCATCGGCGGCGGCGGGCGCGCTGACCATCAAGCTCGCCGCCGTGAGCGCGCCGTCCCTGTGCGCGCGCTCGACGGCCTCGTTGACCTCGGGCGCCGCGCCGAAGTCGTCGGCGGTGATGATGAGGCGTTTCATAAATAATTGTCATGGCCCGCGAATGCGGGCCACCCAGCTGACGCTTGCACGACCTTTCCAGGTTCGCGGAGATCTCTCGTGACGAGCAGCATGGTGCAGAACCCAACTGGGTGGCCCGCATTCGCGGGCCATGACAGCGAAGGGATCAAGCCGCGTGTTCTTTGCGCTCGCGCAGGAACTGGAAGAACTCGACGCCCTCGCGCAAGCGCCGTTTCATCATCTGGCTGGACGAGAGCATCTCGCCGACGATCGAGGCGATCTTGCTCGGGCGGAAATAGAACTCCTTGTAGAAGCCCTCCAGCGACGTGAAGATCTCCTTGTGCGACAGGTGGGGATAGTGCAGCGGCGCGATCTGGATGCCGCTGTCGTCCACCAGCTCGGCATTGTCGGCGTCGAGCCAGCCGTTCTTCACCGCCTGGTCGAACAGGAAGGTGCCCGGATAGGGCGCGGCCAGCGACACCTGGATGGTGTGCGGATTGATGCGCTTGGCGAATTCGACGGTCTCGCGGATCGTCTCCTTCGACTCGCCCGGGAGTCCTAAGATGAAGGTGCCGTGGATCGCGACGCCCAGCTTGTGGCAGTCGCGCGTGAAGCGCTCCGCAACCTCGATACGCATGCCCTTCTTGATGTTGTGCAGGATCTGCTGGTTGCCGGATTCATAGCCGACCAGCAGCAGGCGCAACCCGCCGTCCTTCAGCTTCTTGAGCGATTCGTACGGCACGTTGGCCTTGGCATTGCACGACCAGGTGACGCCCAGCTTGCCCAGCTCCTTGGCGATGGCTTCGGCGCGGGGCAGGTTGTCGGTGAAGGTGTCGTCGTCGAAGAAGAACTCCTTGGTCTGCGGGAAGGCCTTCATCGCCCATTTGATCTCTTCCACCACGTGCCCGACCGAGCGCGTGCGATAGTTGTGCCCGCCGACGGTCTGCGGCCACAGGCAGAAGGTGCAGCGCGATTTGCAGCCGCGCCCGGTATAGATCGAGATGTAAGGGTGCTTCAGGTAGCCGATGAAGTAGTTCTCCATCATCAGGTCGCGCTTGTAGACCGGCGTCACCCAGGGAAGGCTGTCCATGTCGTGCAGGATCGCGCGGTCCTCGTTGTGCACGATGACGCCCTGGCCGTTGCGGAACGACAGGCCCTTTATCTGAGACCAGTCGTTGCCGTCGGCGACTTCCTTGACCGTGAAGTCGAACTCGTTGCGCGCCACGAAGTCGATCGCGGGCGCGTCCTTCAGCGAGCCGTCGGCGTTCACCGCGACCTTGGCGCCGATCAGGCCGGCCTTCAGGTTCGGGTTCGCCGCTTTAAGCGCCTCGATCACCTTCACGTCCGACTTGAACGAGGGGACCGAGGTGTGGGCGACGACGAGGTCGAAGTCCTTCGCCTGGCCCACGACCTCGGCCAGCGTGGTCTTGTGCGGCGGCGCGTCGATCAGCTTGGAGTTCTCGACCAGGGCGGCGGGCTGGGCCAGCCAGGTCGGATACCAGAAGCTCTTGATCTCGCGCTTGGCCTGGTAGCGCGAGCCCGCGCCGCCGTCGAAGCCGTCGAAGGAAGGTGCCTGAAGGAAGAGGGTACGCATGTGTCGTCTTTCACCAGTGGGATAGGGCCCCGTCGGGCGCGACCGCGAAATGCGCGCCGCGCCAGCGGACTTTTCCGCCGAACAGGGATGCCAGGAAGATCGCAAATGACAGCAGGTCGCGCAATGGCAGAAGCCAGAAGGCCCCGGCACTCACGCCCAGGACCCTGTCCATGCGCCATTTGACCAGAAGCCGCGAGGCCAGGGCCGCGGCCAGCGTCGCGGCCGTGAACGCCGACGGCGCCAGCGCCAGCCCGATGAGCGCCAGGGGCAGCGCATGGGTCACCAGCGTGCCCCAATGGCCGCGCCGGTTGAGCAGGCGGATGGTGCGCGCCCAGCGCAGCTCGTGCGCGAACATCTCGGCGCCCGAGGTCTCGGTGCAGGTATGGGCCACCACGACCGGCGCCAGCCGCGTCGAATGGCCGTGGTCGCGCACCGCGCGGCCGATCTCGTAGTCGTCGGCCAGCAGGTTCGAGAACGCCTCCATCCCGCCGATGCGGCGCAGCAGGTCCTTGCGCAATCCGATGGTCGAGCCGAAGCAGGGGGCGGCGAGCCCGAGCTCGGTGCCGACCAGCACGTTCGGGATGAACTGGTAGTTGATCCCCATCGCCACCAGCCGCGACCAGATGTTGTCGAGCGCCGTGCCGGTATAGAGACAGGTCACCGCGCCGCCGTCCTCGAGCGCATCCGCGACCGCGCGCAGATAGCCGGGCCCGGCCTCGATGTCGCTGTCGCTGAGCACGAGCACGTCGTACTTCGCGCGCTCCACCAGGTTGATCAGGTTGGAGACCTTGCGGTTGGTGCCGTAGATGCGCGTGTCGATGACGAGCTCGATGTCGAGCGACGGGTGGTCGCGTTTCAGCTCCTCGACGACGCGGATCGCGGGGTCGAGCGGGTCCTGCACGCCGAACACGATCTGCAGCGGCCCGTCATAGTCCTGGGCGCAGAAGCTCAGAAGGTTCTGGCGCAGGCGCGGCTCGTCGAAATGCAGCGGCTTGAGCAAAGTCACCGGCGGACACTTGGCGCCGGCCAGCGCCTGCGCCGAGCGGAACCGGCCCGCCAGGCACACGGCCGCGAGGGCATAGGCCGCGCCCAACAGCGCAAGCCCGCTCACGGTCCACCCTGCCCAGTGAAGCCACAAGTCCATCAGCCCCTCACACCGGCCTTGGGCCGGCTTTGCCGATCATCTCATTTGTGCGCTCGGATTTCACGTCGGCTCTCATCCGATCCTTTACGCCCCGTCAGGGCGAAAGTTTCAATTGATAAAACCCAATCTTTCCGAGCACTTAGCCCGGAGAACCGGGTTTTCGGGCCTGCAATAGACCTTATCGCTCCAGGATGCAAAGGAAACGCCGGAGGCAACGCTTCGGCCCGATCCGCGTAGAGTGAAGGCGGAAAACGAAGGAACGGGCGATGAGCAAGGCGATCACGATCTTCGGCGCGACGGGCGACCTGGCGCAGAAGATGCTTTTTCCCTCGCTCTATTTCCTCGACATGGACGGGCTTTTGGAACCCGGCCTCAAGATCGCGGGCACCGCGCGCTCCGACACCGATTTCACCGCCAAGGTCCGCGAAGCGGTCAAGGAGCGTGCCGGCGATCTCTTCAAGGACGATGTGTGGCAGCGCTTCGCCGCGCGCCTGTCCTATGTCGCGGGCGACGCGAACGACGAGGCGCTTTACAAGGCGCTGCCCAAGTTCGACGACGTGGTCTATTACCTCGCGACCTCGCCGGACTTCTTCGGAACCATCGCGCGGCACCTGAAGGCCGCCGGCCTCGCCCATGACGGCGCGCGCATCGCGGTCGAGAAGCCCCTGGGCCACGACCTCGCTTCGTCGCGCGAGATCGAGACGGCGCTGGAGGAGGCCTTCACCGAGGATCGCATCTTTCGCGTCGATCACTATCTGGGCAAGGAGACGGTGCAGAACCTCATCGCCTTGCGCTTCGCCAACACGCTGTTCGAGCCGTTGTGGAACAAGGATTCGATCGAGCACGTGCAGATCACCGTGGCCGAGACCGTGGGCGTGGACGGCCGCTGGTCCTATTACGACCACTACGGCGCGCTGCGCGACATCGTGCAGAACCATCTGCTGCAGCTGCTCTGCCTCATCGCGATGGAGGTGCCCGCGAGCCTGGAGCCGGATTCGGTGCGCAACGAGAAAGTCAAGGTGCTGCGCTCGCTGCGTCCCATCGGCGCCGACGGCGTGGAGCGCGAGACCGTGCGCGGCCAATACACCAAGGGCACGGCCGAGGGTAAGGCCGTGCCCGGCTACACCGGGGAGCAGGGCGGCAGCGCGAGCGACAGCGAGACCTTCGTCGCCATCGCCGCCCATATCGACAACTGGCGCTGGGCCGGCGTGCCGTTCTATCTGCGCACGGGAAAACGCATGTCCGAGCGCTCGACCCTGATCGTGGTGCAGTTCAAGCCCGTGCCGCATTCGATCTTCCCGCGCCGCGGGCTCGACGCCAACCGGCTCACCATCCGCCTGCAGCCGGAAGAGGACATCGCGCTCAGCCTGATGAACAAGACGCCAAGCCTCGAGCAGGGCGGCATGCAACTCAAGCCTTTATCGCTCAATTTGAGCCTGATCGATGCTTTCAAGAACCGCCGCCGCATCGCCTATGAGCGGCTGCTGCTCGACGCGCTGGCGAAGAACCAGACGCTGTTCGTGCGCCGCGACGAGACCGAGGCCGCCTGGACCTGGATCGACGCCATCGAGAACGGCTGGCGCGCGCGCGACATGTTTCCTTTACCCTATCCAGCGGGAACCGACGGTCCACCCGATGCGCATAAGCTGATCGGCCGCGACGGCCGCGGCTGGGTGGATTAGACTGCGGTCGGCCTTCATACGGCGGTCGAGATGACGAATGCATTCAAGACGGCCGCGCTGTTTTACGCAGCGGTACTGAGCTGCGGCACCGCGTATGCCGCCAAGACCGTTCCGGGCTGGCCGCTCTATCTCGCGATGGGCGCCGTCGGCGGGCCCAACATCACGCCGCCCACCATCAACTCGCGCGGCCAGGACGACGATTTCGGCGGACGGCCGGTCGACGTGGTCTTCAAATATGCCGGCGCCAACGGCAACGGCGATCCGGGCATGATCGACCCGCCGACCAACGCGACGCGGATGACGGGCGACATCAACATCCTGTCCGGCCTCAACGGCCATGCGATGCGCGTCGCCATCGTCGAATACACAGCGCAGATGAGCGGCGGCTTCGCGCTGGCCGATTTCTCGAACTCGCCCGACGCCGATCCGGCGAGCGGCGGCACCTATCTGATGGCGCGGCATTTCATCAGTCTCGCCGCCGACACCATCGCGCTGAACGACATGCCGGTCGCCTATGACGGCGGCAGCTATTACGGGACACAAATTCTCAATCCCGATCTGATGGGCGCCATCCAGCAGGGCGGCTTCATCGGCAACGTCGACGGCGCGCTGCCGACGGGCGCCGTGAACCAGGCCGTCGACCAGGCGCTCTGCTTCCTGACGGCGACACGGTCGTACTTCAACACCTCCAACCCCAATGGGCTGCAGTCGGCGCCCTATCTCGACAAGAACTACACCGGCACGCCGGTCTCGATCCTGGAGCAGCTGCTCGCCGACACCTATCCGGTGTGGAGCATCAACAGCGCGCAGGACCCCTATTGGAATACCGCCACCGACAACAGGATCGGCGGCACGGGCGGCAGCTATGCCCAGGTCGGCCAGTGGTTCAACGCCTGCGTCGCGCATCCCAAATACAATCGCAGGCTCTACCGCCGGCCCGATTTCCCCGCAGGCTTCGAAGGCTGGGTGCAGGCCAACAACTGGCTGATCCGCACCTTCTCACCGGTGGGCCAGGTTACGTTCGGCTGGCAGGACAATATGTGGGCGGTGGGCAGCGGCTTCTGGCTGCATGCCGACCTCACCAGGGCCGAGATCGCGAGCACCTATTCCAGGCCGCTGTCGGACTGGCTCAAGAAGAACGCGCCGAGCGCGGTCAAGGGCGCCGATTATTTCGTGTTCGACCGCTACGAAACCGACGACAGCGCAGCACCCGGCCAGGCGGCGCTCTACAACGCGCGCGCGTGGGACAATTACCTGACGGCTGTCGGCCAGGTCAGCGCGCGGTTTGACGGCGCGCCGATCATGCTCTGGCAAATCCCCGGGTCGCATATCCCATACAAGGGCGAGGCCGATCCGGAATACTACAACGATACGCCGGGCCTCTACGTGTTCAGTACCGCGCCGGACTATTTTTTCGGCGACAGGAAGCTCAAACCCGACCTCTCCAACATCGTCGCCGGATCGGGAAGCACGACCAACGCCGCCGTCGGCAACTATGCGATGGACTGCAACGCCTATCGCTGCGCCGCGGGCTCGACCTATCGCCAGTACCTGACATCGAACGGCTTCGACTGGGGCCGCAACAACAGGACGCTCGCCTCGGCCGCCGCCCATGCGCATGTCTTCGCCATCCTGTGGGGCGGCGGCAACACCACCAACGTCATCAAGAACTTCAGCAATACCGACGACCACGGCTGGCTCGCGGCCAAGATCGTCGACTATTACAGGAACCCGGTCGCGATCCCGACGAACTAGCTGCGCTGCGGGAACACCATCACCGGCTTGTCGCGCCACAGCGACGGATAGAGCGCCTTCAAGGTCTCCACCTTCGGGATGTCGTTATAGGCGATATAGGGCTGGTTTGGATGATGGATCAGGTAGTCCTGGTGATAATCCTCGGCCGGATAGAAGCCTGTGAAGCTGCCCAGCTTCGTCACGATGGGCGCCTGGAACGCGTGCGCCTTGTCGAGCTGCGCGACATAGGCGGCGGCGATTTTCGCCTGCGTCGGCGAAGTGGCGAAGATCTCCGAGCGGTATTGCGTGCCGTGGTCGGGGCCCTGGTAGTCGAGCTCCGTCGGGTCCATCACCGAGAAATAGACGCGCAGGATCTGGCCGAAGCTCACCTGCCGGGGATCGAAGGTGATGCGGATGGATTCCGCGTGGCCGGTGTCGCCGCCGCTCACCGTCTCGTATTGCGCGGTGTCCTTCTTGCCGCCGGCATAGCCCGACACGACCTCGCTGACGCCCTTCACGTGCTGGAACACGCCCTGCATGCCCCAGAAGCAGCCGCCGGCGAGCACCGCGGTCTCGCTCTTCATCGCCGGCGCCGTGCGGTCGAGCGCGGGCGGCGGCAGCGGCTTGGTGGCTTCGTCGGCGAGCGCCGCGGACGATACGAGCAGCGCGAAAGCGAGGGGAAGAACCTTCATCATCACCGTCTCCTTCACGCTTTGGCGCGCGGCACGAAGTTCAGCGCGGCCGAGTTCATGCAGTAGCGCAGACCCGTCGGCTTCGGCCCGTCGTCGAAGACATGGCCCAGATGCGCGTCGCAGCGCGCGCACGAGATCGCGGTGCGCTCCATCATGAAGCTGGAGTCGTTCGACTTGGCGACGTTCCGCTCGGCGATGGGCTGCCAGAAGCTCGGCCAGCCGGTGCCGGACTCGAACTTGGTCTTGCTGTCGAACAGCGCCGTGCCGCAGCAGATGCAGCGATAGAGCCCGTCGTTATGGGTCTCGGCATAGATGCCGGTGTAGGGGCGCTCGGTGTCGGCGTGGCGTGTGACCTCGAACTGCAGCGGCTGAAGCTGCTTCTTCCACTCCGTCTCGCTCTTGACGACCTTGGCGAGCTTGACGGTGCCGAGATCTTTCCCCGCGGCCGAGAAGTTCTCGATGGCCACGGTCTGCTGCGCCGCGACGGCAGCGCCCGGCAGAAGCGCCAAGAGCGCCGCGCTGCCCAGAAATCCCCGCCGTGTCGATGACATATCGTTCATGTCGCCAGTCTCCTTCACTCGGCTGGATATACTTAAGGCGGGAAAGAAAAGTTTCACCCCTTTTTCCGCGTCAGGACAATGACGGCGGGCAGGATCACGACCGTCGCGCCCAGCGCGATCGCCAGCACGAGCCTGCTGGACGAGGCATCCCAGATCGTCAGGCTCGGGGTGAGGAAGGGGAACAGCGCGCTGCCCGCGCTCGCGATCGTGAACGGCGGCACCAGCGTGCTCCACAGCAAGGCGCGCCCGGGCCGCGCGCGGTCGGCGGCGGTACGCCAGGCGGCGAAGATCGCGATCACGGGCAGCAGGTAGAGCGCCGGATGCGCGTTCGCGTTGGCGAGCCAGGCGCCCGGCACGATCGCGACCGTCTTGAGCAGTGGGTTCGACGGCGCGTTCGGATCGGCGATGCCGGTGAGGCGCGCGCCGTCGAGCTCGACCAGCCAGAAGCCGCAACCCGCGAACAGGACTGCGTAAGCCGCCGCCGCGATGGGCAGCGCGCGGTTCGCGTTCGACCACGCCGCGGCGATCAGCGCGAACATCGCAAGGCTGGTGAGCCCGACCAGCAGCGCGAACGGGCTGAGCAGCGAGCCGGTGAACAGAGCGCCGACCATGACGCCCAGGACGAATGCCGGCACGATGCCGCTGGCATATCCCACCCTGTGCAGCATCAGCGACCACGCCACCATGACGATCGCGACGGCGCCGGCCGCATTCTCGAACAGCGGCGGCCACACGGCCACGATCGCCGCGCCGCCGAGCGCCAGCCACAAGGGCGTGGCGGCCGGCATGGCGGTGCCCGTCGGCGGAAGAGCGCTGCGCGGCGCCAGCACCGCAAACGCCGCCAGCCATGCGCCGGTCAGCAGCCACCAGACGATGCGCAGGACCTCCATGTCTTAAAGTCCTTGCCCATCGTCGAGATCGAAGGCCGCGCCGGTGATGCCGCGCGACGCATCCGACAGAAGATGCAGCACCGTGCCGTCGAGGTCGGACGCCTGCATCTCGCGGCGTCGCGGGAAACCCTGGATCATGCGTTTTCCCGCGTCGCTCCGAAGGAACTCGTCGTTGAGCTCGGTCGCGATGAAGCCCGGGCAGATGATGTTGACGTTGATGCCTTTGTTGGCCCATTCGCGCGCCAAGGCCTTGCCCAGTTGCAACGCGCCGGCCTTCGATGCGCAATAGGCCGCCGTCCCCGGCAGCACCTTGCGCGCGCCCATCGACGAGACGATGACGATGCGGCCCTTCCGCTCGCCGCGCGCGATCATGCGCCGGGCGCCTTCGCGCGCAGTCAGGAACGGCCCGCGCAGGTTCACGCGCATGATGCGATCGAAGTCTTCGACCGGCAGATCGAGCGCCATGCCCGCCGCGCTCATGCCCGCATTCGCGATGACGCTGTCGACGGGGCCGAGCGCTTTCTCAGCCGCGTCATAGCCCGCGATGACCGAAGCCTCGTCTTCCACGTCCATCGCGATGGGCGTCGCGCCGCCGATCTCCTTCGCCAGCGTCTCGAGACGATCCATGCGCCGCGCGCAGGCCGCGACCTTGGCGCCCGCCGCCGCGCAAATGGTCGCGAAGTGGCGTCCGAGCCCCGACGACGCGCCGGTGATCAGGACGGTGCGTCCCGCCAGATCGCCCACAGAAACGCTCATGGTGTCTTCACCCCAACTCACTCTATAGTGGGCGCATGAGATGGTTCGCCGCCCTTGCCCTGCTTGCCGCATCCGCCGCGCAGGCCGACGACAATACGATCCTGCATTACTGGGTACAATTGGGCGCCGGCGGCGCACAGCAGGCGCGCGCCGTGATGAGCGGCGACGGCTGTCCGATCCTGGCGACCTTCAAGGACTACAACGGCGACGGCCGCGTCGACGTGCCGATGACGCCGCGCGCGGCGAAGAGCGCCGACTTCCCGCTGGTCTGCGAGGGCACGGTGCCCAAGGACGTCAACCACGCCTGGTTGGTGATGACCACGGCAGAGGGCGACGGCCGCCAGATGGTCATGAACTATGAATCGCGCAAGCGCTCGCGCGCGATCCTCGACATGGATCAGGCCGTGCCGCTGATGCGCAGCGACCCGGAGCGCATCCTGGTGATCGGCGACACGGGCTGCCGGCTCAAGGGCTCGCTGGTCCAGCCCTGCAACGATCCGAGCGCCTGGCCGTTCGAGGCGCTCTCCAAGGGCGCCGCGAAGCTGTGGCCCGATCTGATCATCCATGTCGGCGACTATCTCTATCGCGAGACGCCGTGCCCCGACGGCAATGCGGGCTGCGCGGGTTCGCCCTACGGCGACGGCTGGGCGACGTGGGACGCGGATTTCTTCAAGCCAGGCGACGCGCTGCTGCGCGCGGCCCCCATCGTGCTGGTGCGCGGCAACCACGAGGATTGCGCGCGCTCCGGCCCGGGCTATCTGCGCCTGATCGGCTCCGGCGCCTATGACGCGACCGCTCCGTGTACGGAGCATGAGGCGGCATACTCCATCCCGCTCGAGGCTGAGAACCTGGTGGTGATGGACAATGCCAGCGCCCAGGACACCTCGATCACGCCGGGCACGCTGCCCGTCTATCAGGACGAGTTCGCGGCGATGGACAAGGAGCCCGCGCCCAGCTGGCTGCTCATGCACCGCCCGATCTGGGGCGCGGTAAAGGGACCGCTCGGCATTCCCGTCGGCGGCAACACGACGATGATCGCGGCGCTGAACGGCAGGCCGGTGCCCAAGCCCGTCGCTCTCATCCTCGCCGGCCACATCCATTCCTTCGAGGCGATCAACTACAAGTCCAGGTCGCCGCCGATGCTGCTCGCGGGGCATGGCGGCGACCTGCTCGACGACACGCCGGCCGATCTCGACGGCGCGGTGCTGTCGGGCATCAAGGTCAAGGACGGGCTGTCGGTGCCGGGCTTCGGCTTCCTGCTGATGACGCGCGAAGGAAAGACGTGGCATGTCGGCGTGTTCGACAGCCAGGCCAGGCTCATGCGCGAATGTGTGTTCGCGGGCGGGCGCCTCGACTGCCCCGAAGCCAAGAAGGCCGAGTGAAAGAAAATCCCGGATGTTTCTCGAACTGCCCAAGCTTCTGTCGCCCCAGGAAGTCCAGCGCCTCACCGCGCTCAGCCGCGAGATGCGCTTCGTCGACGGGCGGCAGTCGAACCCGGCGAACGTGACCAAGGACAATCTCCAGGCCGATCACGGCGACCCGCGCTACCAGGAATCGACGCAGATCCTGGCGCAGGCCTTCGCGCGCTCGCGCGAGTTCCGCGATTTCGCCCTGCCCAAGCGCATGGCGCCGCCGCTGCTCTGCCGCTACGAGCCGGGGATGAAATACGGCGCCCATGCCGACGCCGCGACGATGCAGGTGGCGGGCGGGGTGATCCGCTCGGACCTGTCCTGCACCGTGTTCATCGCCGAGCCCGGCACCTATGAGGGCGGCGAGCTGGTCACGCATCTCGGCACCCGCCCGGTCGTGTTCAAAAGCCAGCCCGGCGAGGCGATCGTGTACCCCAGCACGATGCTGCACGAGGTGCGCCCCGTGCGCGCCGGCCAGCGGCTCGTCGCCATCACCTTCATCGAGAGCCTCGTCGCCGACGAGCACAGACGCACCCAGATCTACGAGCTCAACGAGGTCGCGGCCCTCGAAGGCATGAAGATGGACTGGGCCAACCGCGTGCGCCTCGACGTGGTGCGCCAGAACCTGCTCAGGATGTGGAGCGGGATGTAGGACTATCCGTCGGCGGCGCTGCGCGCGGCACTCAGCAGCGGCATCACTTCGACGCCGTTCGTACCTGGATACGTGTCCCGGCCCGGATACACCAGGATGCGCCGCTCTGCCTTGATGTCGTCACAGGCGATGTGGAAACCTTTCTCGACGGCCGGCGACAACGATTTCTTGAATTCGAAAGCCCAGCGGCGCGAGGCGGACAGTTCCAGCACCAGGTCGATCTCCTGGCCGGCGGCGGATCTGTAGAAATATGGGTTGGCGCCATCGGGCGCTGCGGCAAGCACTGCCTCCAGCGCAAAGCCCTCCCAGCTCGCGCCCGCGACCGGATGGCCGAGCACGTCGTTCAATGTCGGCAGATTCAGCAGCGCGTGAAGCATGCCGGAGTCGCGCAAATAGATCTTCGGCGATTTGACGAGCCGCTTGCCGAGATTGGCCGTCCACGGCTGCAGCCGCCGCACCAGCAGGAGGTCGACGAGAATCCCCAGATAATGGGCAACGGCGTGGCCGCCGACGCCGAGGCTGTGCGCGAAGCGCTGCGCGTTGAACAGGGCGGCCTGCGTATGGGCGAGCATTGTCCAAAACCGCTCGATGGTTTCGGCCGGCACGCGGATTCCGAACTGCGGAATGTCGCGCTCCAGATAGGAGCGGATGAACGCCTGCCGCCAGCGGCTGCTCTCGGCGTCGGTGTCTGAGAGAAAGCTGTCTGGAAAGCCGCCACGCAGCCAAAGCCTGTCGATTTCAGCCGCGGCGACTTCTTGCGGCTGAAGCGGCGTCAATTCCAGGAAGTCGACGCGTCCGGCGAGGCTCTCTGAAGATTGCCGCAGGAGATCGAGCGCTGCAGAACCGAGAACGAGAAACTGCCCCGCCTTTTCGCCCGCTCTGCGCCGCGCGTCGATCTCGCTGCGCAGCACCGCGAATATCTCCGGCATGCGATGGATTTCGTCGAGTATAACGAGACGACCGCGTTGCGCATAAAGATAAGCAAGCGGGTCGTCGAGCCGACGTCGATCCGCCGGGTTCTCGAGATCCAGATAGACGGCCTCTTTTTTTCTGTGCCGCGCCAATTCGAGCGCAAGCGTCGTCTTACCGGACTGCCTCGGGCCGAGGAGCGCCACCGCCGGAAACTGGCGCAGCCTGATGTCGAGTTCGGGATAAAGGGCCCGGGGGATCATCTATGCAAATATGCGTATAGAGCGCAGATTTGCAATATTTAGAATAATATGTTTATTTTCAAAGGCTTATTTTGTTCTCTCTCCGTCAGTCGGACCGTTTCCGCACGGCGTCGAAGCCTCGTCCAGAACTCTCCATCTTGCAGATTGGGGCGCCCGGGTGAGCACGCTTGGCCAGCACCTTGCTGCCCGCGCTGTTGATTGTCGCCGTTCACACTTGCCGCGACGTGTGCAAGTGGGAGTGAAGTTAGGTGGGCGGCCCGCCGCGTGCGCCAAAAACAACTCGCGCGCAGCGCACCGATTCCTTCCACGAGCCACGGTTCACAGCTCGACCTTCTTCCCATGTCGCCCCAGGCCAATCCTGTCGCGCCACGCCAACCGGTTGCAGAATATTTCGTTCCGTCCCCGGCGTTTTTGTCACCATCCCGCCGCTTTCGGCCGCGAATCTCCATGGCGGATCGCTGGCGCGGGCGGTAACCTGCGCCGGTTGGCAATGTGGGCCGCATTGGCGGTTGTCGGGGGACTTCCATGGAACAGAATATGCGTCGGCTGCTGGTCGTCGGCGGCGCGGTCGTGGCCATCGTGGTGGCGGCGCTGGCGGGGCTCTACGTGCTCGGCGGGCGCGGTCCGAACGGGGCGCCCAACGGCGGCATCCTGGCGCGGCTGGAGAGCGGGCTCGGCTCGCTGACCGCGAGCCTGTCGCCGCCCAAGACCGCCCCGGCCGGCGAGGGCGAGACCTTCGCCTTCAGGCGGCTCGAGGTCGACACGACCAAGCCCCAGGCCGAGGCCTGCTTCGTCTTCACCCGCGACCTCGACGCCTCGGGCAAGACCCACTACCTCGACTACGTCTCCATCGATCCCGAGACCCGCGTCGCCGCCCACGTCGTCGACACGCGGCTGTGCCTCGCGGGCATGGACTTCAACACGACCTACAACGTCACGCTCAAGACCGGCCTGCCCGACGCGGCCGGCGACAAGCTGATCGAGGACGAGACCGTCCCCGTCGAGCTGCGCGACAAGCCGTCGGTGGTGCGCTTCTCGGGCGGCATCGTCCTGCCGCGCGACAATGCGCAAGGCGTCCCCGTGACGACCGTCAACATCTCCAAGCTGCGCGTGAAGTTGATCCGCGTCGGCGACCGCCTGCTGTCGCAAATCGAAAGCGGCGTCGTCGACCAGACCTCGCTCTACACCTGGGACGACAACGACCTGCAGAACAGCCAGGGCAAGCTCGTCTGGGAAGGCACGATGGACGTCCAGGTCGTCAAGAACGACTCCGTCGTCACGCTGATCCCGATCAACCAGATCCTCAAGGACAAGAAGCCCGGCGCCTACGTCCTGCTGGCGATGGACGCGCTGAAGAAGAAGGACAACGGCGACGACTATTACGAGTCCGACGATATCGCCACCCAATGGGTGATCGATTCCGACACGGCGCTCACCTCGTTCCGCGGCGCCAACGGCATGACCGTCTTCGCGCGCTCTTACGCGAAGGCGACGCCGCTGTCGGGCGTCAAGCTCACCCTGGTCGCGCGCGACAACAACGAGCTTGCCACCGTGACGACCGACGGCTCCGGCCGCGCCGACTTCGACGCCGGGTTGATGAAAGCGACCGGCGGCGAGGAGCCCGTGGTCGTCATGGCCTATGCGGGCGACGATTTCAGCTTCCTCGACCTGCGCCGTCCGGCCTTCGACCTGACCGACCGCGGGGTGAGCGGCCGCGAGACGCCGGGCCCGATCGACGCGTTCCTCTATACCGAGCGCGGCATCTATCGCCCGGGCGAGGTGGTCCAGGCCTCGGCGATGCTGCGCGACCGCGTCGGCGCGGCGCTGTCGGCGCCGTTGACGCTGGTCGCGACGCGGCCCGACGGGCTCGAGGTCAGCCGCACGACCATCCGCGGCGACCAGCTCGCCGCCGGCATGGCGACGTGGCCGCTCAAGCTTTCCAAGACCGCGCCGCACGGCCGCTGGCAGATTGCGGCCTATGTCGACACGTCGAAGAACGCGCCGTCGGTCGGCCGCGTGCAGTTCGACGTCCAGGACTTCGTGCCGCAGAAGCTGAAGGTCACGCTGACGTCAGAGACCAAGGTCGGCCATCCCAACAGCGACATCGTGGTCAAGGCCGAGACGCGCTTCCTTTATGGCGCGCCGGGCAGCGGGCTGTCGGGCGAGGGCGAGGCGCGCATTGTCACCGACACCGATCCCTTCGACGGCTTCTCGCAGTACCAGTTCGGCCGCATCGACGACACGTTCTCGGACGTCTCGATCACCATGAACGTGCCCGACAGCGACGCGAACGGCGTCACCGAGGCCACCGCCACCGTCGGCGACCTGGCCGAGACGACCTTGCCCTTGAAGGCGATGATCAAGGTCTCGATCCACGAGCCCGGCGGCCGCGTGACGTCCAAGACCGTCGACGTGCCGGTGCGCACGCGCGACGTCTTCATCGGCATCCGCCCCGAATTCGACGGCTGGAGCGTGGCCGAGAACACGCCCGCGCGCTTCGACGCGGTGGCGCTGAACGGCGACGGCAAGCGCATTTCGCTGTCGGGCCTGACGTTCTCGTGGGTCAAGGAAGACACGACCTATCAGTGGTTCCAGGAAGACGGCTCGTGGAAGTACAAGTCGGTCACGCGCGACCGGCTGATCACTTCGGGCACCATGGCGATCGGCGCGAGCGGGCTTGCCAAGCTCGCGCAGTCGCTGCCCTGGGGCGACTACCGCCTGACGATCACCGATCCGAAGTCGGGCGCGGCCAGCTCCTATCGCTTCTATTCCGGCTGGGCGGCGAGCGCCGACGGCGACCGTCCCGACCGCATCCCGGTCGCGGCCGACAAGCCCAAATACCGCGCGGGCGAGACCGCGAAGGTCAACATCAAGCCGACCTCGAACGGCAAGGCGCTGATCGTGGTCGCGGGCGACAAGGTGTTCTCGTCGCAGCTCGTGGACGCGCCCGCGGGCGGGACGACGGTCAACATCCCCGTCTCGGCCGATTGGGGCGCGGGCGCTTACGTGCTCGTCACCGACTACAAGCCGCTGAACGAGGCGACCGGGCGCGAGCCGGTGCGCTCCATCGGCCTCACCTGGCTCGCCGTCGACAATTCGCCGCGCACCTTGACCGCGCTGATCGGCGGGCCGTCCAAGATCACGCCGCGCCAGAAGGTGACGATCCCCGTCACCATCAAGGGCTTGGGCTCGAACGAGGACGCGTATCTGACGCTCGCCGCGGTGGACGAGGGCATCCTTCAGCTCACCGACTACAAGTCGCCCGATCCGAACGACTATTACTTCGGCAAGCGCCGCTTGGGCGTCGACATGCGCGACGACTACGGAAGGCTGATCAAGGCCGAGAAGGGCGCCGTGGGCTCGATGCGCGAAGGCGGCGACAGCTTCGGCGGCCGTTCCTTGAGCGTCGTGCCGATCAAGACGGTCGCGCTGTTCTCAGGCCTGGTGAAGGTGGGCGCCGGCGGCATCGCCAACGTCACCTTGGACGTGCCCGACTTCAACGGCGAGCTGCGCCTGATGGTCGTGGCGGTGTCGAACGACAAGATGGGCCATGCCGAGCGGCCGATGACGGTGCGCGATCCGGTCGTGGCCGATCTCGTGCTGCCGCGCTTCCTCGCCCCCGGCGACCACGCGCTCGCGGCCCTCAACCTGAACAACGTCGAAGGCGCGGCCGGCAGCTATACCGCGACCGTGACCGCCACGGCGCCGGTGCAGGTGGGCGCCAGCGGCTCGGTCACCAGGACGCTGAACAAGGGCCAGCGCGTGCTGATCCCCGTCGAGATGACGGCGAACGGCATGGGCATCTCCGACGTGGCGCTCAAGGTCACTGGTCCCGGCGGCTTCAACGTGATGCACACCTGGCAGATCCAGTCGCGCGCGCCGCAGCTCGACATCGCCCGCGACGAGATCCAGCCGTTTGCGCCGAACGCGACCTATCGCGCGGACAAGTCGCTGGTGGCCGATCTCTATCCCGGCACGACGACGGTGGCGCTCACCGTCTCGGCGGCGCACGGCTACAACGACGTGCCGGGCCTGCTGCGCTGGCTCGACAAGTATCCTTATGGCTGCATCGAGCAGACCACCAGCCGCGCCATGCCGCTGCTGGTGTTCAACGACCTGGCCGATCTGGCGGGCCTGCCGCGCGACCAGCGGCTGCATGCGCGCGAGCAGGAGGCTGTCGATGCCGTGCTCGACATGCAGAACTATGCCGGCAATTTCGGCATGTGGGCGCCGGGCAGCGATGCCGAGCCTTGGATCAGCGTCTTCGCGCTCGATTTCCTGAACCAGGCCAAGGCCAAGGGCTTCGTGGTGCCGAACGACGCGCTGCGCCGCGGCACCGCATGGCTCAAGACCGCCGCGTCTTCGGACTCCAACGACGACAACACCCGCGCCTATGCGTTCTATCTCCTCGCGCGCATGGGCCAGGTGAACGTCAGCGACCTGCGCTACTTCTCCGATACGCGCGGGCCGGAGTTCAAGACGGCCATCGCCGCCTCGCTCACCGCCGCCGCGGCCAACGACGTCGGCGACAAGGCGCGCGCGGCCTTCGGCTTCAACAAGGCGCGCGAGATCGTGATGAGCGCCAAGGTCAACGAATATCCGTCGACCGATTACGGCTCGTACCTGCGCGACGTCGCGGGGACCACCGCGCTCGCCGCCGAAAGCGGGCAGGCGCAGCTCATCCCGGCGCTGCTGTCCAAGGCCGACCAGACCGACATGCGGCTGAACGCGACGACGACGCAGGAGAAGGCCTGGATGCTGCGCGCGGCCTATGAGCTGACGCGGCAGAAGGTGCCGCTCAACATCCTGTTGAACGGCAAGCCGGCCATTCCGCGCGCCGGCTCGATCCGCCTGTCGCCGAACGAGGGGCAGCTCGCGGCCGGGCTCAACTTCCTGAACAAGGGCGACGCCACGGTGTGGCGCACGACCTCGGTCCAGGGCACGCCGTCGACGCCGCTGCCCGCGCTCGACAACGGCTTCACGATGACCAAGACGCTGTGGACCATGCAGGGGACGCCGGCCGATCTTTCCAACATCCACCAGAACGACCGCATCATGATCGTGCTGGCGGGCCAGATGCCCAACAATTTCTATCACCAGATGGGCACGATCGACCTTCTGCCCGCAGGCTTCGAGGTGGAGATGTCGCTGTCGGGCGACGACGGCAAGCCGTATGCGTTCCTGCCGGCGCTCAACTACCTGAGCATGGCGGATTCGCGCGACGACCGCTTCGTCGGCGCCTTCGACGTCGGCTCGAACTATCACGATCCGAAGAAGCCCGAGCCGCAGCCGAAATTCGCGGTCGCCTATGTCGCGCGCGCGACGACGACCGGCACCTTCGTGCTGCCCGCCGGCGTCGTCGAGGACATGTACGCGCCGGGCGTGATGGCGCGCACGACTTTGGGGAGCGTGACGATCAAGCCGTGAGGCGTCCCCGTTTTGTAACCGTAGCGTTCACGCTCCTCGGCCTCGTCTGCGCGGTCGCGGCGGCCGACGTCGCCAATCCGCCCGACATGACGCGGGCCGAGACGCTGTCGCCCGAGGTGGTGGCGCGCGACGGCACCTTGCTGCGCGCCTATCTGACCCGGGATGGCTATTGGCGCATCAGGACCGAGGTCCGCGACGTCTCGCCCCGCTATCTCGCGCTGCTCAAGGCGTACGAGGACCGCCGCTTCGACGCGCATTCGGGCGTCGATCCGCTGGCCATGATGCGCGCGATGGGCCAGCTCGCCCGCAACGGGCGCATCGTCTCCGGCGGCTCGACCTTGACCATGCAGGTCGCGCGCCTGCTCGAGCCGCGGCGCAAGGGCATCGTCACCAAGCTGTTCCAGATGATGCGCGCGGTGCAGCTCGAGGAGCGCTATTCCAAGGACGAGATCCTGTCGCTCTATCTGAGCCTGGCGCCGTTCGGCGGCAACCTGGAAGGCGTGCGCGCGGCTTCGCTATCCTATTTCGGCAAGGAGCCGAGCCAGATCGATCTCGCCCAGGCGGCGCTCTTGGTCGCGCTGCCGCAATCTCCCGTCAAGCAACGCCCCGACCGCCACGCCATCGCGGCTCTCAAAGGCCGCGACAAGGTCCTGAACCGCATGATCGAGGAGGGCGTCGTCACCGCCTCCGACGCGCATGTCGCGATGACGGAGGGCGTGCCCTTCGCGCGCCAGCCGATGCCCTTGATGGCGCCGCATCTCTCCGACCGGCTGGTGAAGCACAACAAGACCTCCAACAAGAGTTCACGCATCGCCACGACCGTCGACGCAAGCCTGCAAGGCGCGGTCGAGCGGCTGGCGGCGCAGGAAGTGAACTACTTCGACGACGGCGCGACGCTCGCCGTGATCGTGGTCGAGAACAGGACGCGCAACGTGCTGGCTTACGTCGGCGGCACCGCCTATTGGGGACCGGCGGGGCAGATCGATCTCGCCAATCGCCCGCGCTCGCCGGGCTCGGCGCTCAAGCCCTTCATCTACGGGCTGGCTTTCGACGACCTGATCCTGCACCCCCTGTCGCGCATGGAGGATGCGCCGACCAATTTCGGCGACTATGCGCCGCGCGATTTCGACGGCGGCTTCCAGGGCGAGATCACCGCGCGCGACGCGCTGCGCATGTCGCTGAACGTGCCGGCGGTGATGGTGCTCGACAAGGTCGGGCCGCTCGCCTTCACGCTCACCTTGCAGAACGCGGGCGCGCATCTCGCGTTTCCGGCGCATAGCGCGAGCCCCAGCCTGCCGGTCGCGCTGGGCGGTCTCGGCATCAGCCTGAACGACATCGTCATGCTCTATGCCGGCATCGCCGAGGGTGGGCAGGCCCGCGCGTTGCGTACCATCGCAGATACGCCCGACGCGCCGAAGCACCGGCTGTTCGGCGCGGTTGCGTCCTATTACCTGCGCGACATCCTGGACGGCGTGACCCTGCCCGACGGCTGGGCGATGGGGCAGGGGCTGGTGAGGAAGCGCACAGTGGGCTTCAAGACCGGGACGTCCTACGGCTTCCGCGACGCGTGGTCGGTGGGATTCTCGAACGACTATACGGTGGGCGTGTGGGTCGGCCGCGCCGATGGCACGCCGCGCCCGGGCCATATCGGCCGCGACCAGGCGGCGCCGATCCTGCTCAAGACCTTCGAGCTTTTGCCCGACGACAGGCGGCCCGCGCCGCTCGTGCCCGCCGGCGCGATCATGGTGGCCAACTCCGACCAGCTGCCGCCCTCGCTTCGCGTCTTCACGCGCGACAGCGAGCCCAAGCAGCAGGTCGCGGTCGTGGTCCCGCCCCCCTCGATCTCGTTCCCGCCCAACGGCGCGACCGTGCCGCTGCCCGACGCGAAGTCCGCCGACAAGACCATCGTGCTCAAGGCCGACGGCGGCAAGGGGCCGCTCACCTGGCTGGTCGACGGCAACCTGGTCGGCACCTTCGACCGCTTCCAGCCCGCGCTCTATGCGCCCTTGGGTGAAGGCATCGCGCATGTCACCGTTGTCGACAGCCAGGGCCGCAGCGATAGTTCGGAGGTGCGGTTCAAGCGCCTGAAATGAATCTCACCGCGGCGGGTTGTCGAGAAGGTAGGGATAGCCGCTGTTGATATGCGCGTCCTGGCCCCAGATCGCCGGATCGAACCCGCTGGGCAGCTGCGCCTTGAGTTTCGCGCTGTGGAGGCCGGTGACGCCGCGATCGTTGGACGGGCTGCCGGCGCCTTGCGAAGGGTCGCTGATGCCGCTGGTGTCCAGATCCCAGTAGACTGACCTGGTGTTGACGCTCGTATCCTCGCCGATCGCGCCGCCATCGATGCCGCCCGCCGGAGCCGAGATCGCCGCGGTCGAATAGGAGGTGCCCAGGATCTCGAAGCTTCCGCCCTGCGTGTTGATCCCGGCCAGCCCGCCGAAGACGTTGTTGCCGGCCGAGCCGGTCACCGAGCCCCGGGCATAACAGTCCAGGACGAAGCCGCCCTGGGTGAAGCCGACGATGCCTCCCGCGGCGGCCGCGTTGCCGGACACCGAGACCGCGCCGGTGGAAAAGCTCGTCTGCAGAGAGGCGAAGCAGCATCCGGCGAATAGGACGCCCACCAAGCCGCCGCTCGAGCCCTTGGAACTGGACGTCACGTCGACCGCGGCCTGGGACGACGTGATCGCATTGAACGACGTGCCCACCAGGCCGCCGGCCTCGACGACGCCGTCGGACGAGGTGACGTGCACCGCTCCGGTCGCGCGCACGTTCTGCACGGTACCGAAGTTGTTGCCGATCAGAATCGCGGCATTGCCGGAATTCCCGAAATGGGTGATGTCGGCCGAGACGAGGTTGAGGTCGCGCACGCTCGCCGCTGCCGATGTCTGGCCGATCAACGCGACCTGGCCGTCGCTGCCGTTGATCTGGAAATGCGAGATGGTGTTGCCCAGCCCTTCGAAGATTCCGTCCAGGTTGGCCACCGGTGCCATCTGATAGAGCTTGCGCGCCTCGCCGATATCGCGCGCCAGCGCGACGCGCACGGCCGAGCCGGTCGCCGCCTTGGCGAGCTTCCTGAGGCTGCCGACGAGCTTGTACTTGTCGCCGCCGATGGTGAGCTTGCTCGATGTGTCCGAGAACGCGACGTGCCCCTTCTTCGCGAAGCGCAGCGTGCCGTCGCCGCTGGCGTCGCTGTCGGGCGTCAGCGTCAGCGCGCCGGCGCCGGCCACCGTGAGGACCGCGTTGAAGCGGATCGAACCGGCGGCGCTCAGCGTCAGCTTCTGCGTCCCCGGCCAGCTCAGAGGTGAGTCGAGCTCGATGTCCTGGGAGACGTTGCCGCTGGTGACCGTGACGTTGCCGGCCGCCAGGAATCCCTCGAGGTCGTCGACGTTCAGCACCGCATCAGCGGCCGTCGCCGTGCAGCTTCCGGCGCTGCAGCTCATGTTCGAGGTGGGCGCCGTGGAGATGACGACCGAGGCCTGGGCGGCGGACGCCGCGGCAAGCGCGAGAAACGCTGCAAGAAGACGACGCGACATTGGCAACTCCGCCTTGGACCGGTGCGGGTCATAGCACGGACGGATGGCGGCACAACCGAGCCGGCGCGGCCCTTGACCGCAACCTTGTTTTGCGCAGGCTGCGAGCCGCATGACCGAGCCCGGATTCGACCGCCTTCGCGCCTTTGTGATCCTGTTCCTGAGCCTCATGTGCATGGGCGCAGGCCAGTCCGTGATGTTCGCGATCCTGCCCTCGCTGGTGCGCCGGCTGCATCTGACCGAGTTCGAAGGCTCGCTGCCCTTCGTGATGTCGGCCACGATCTGGCTGTTCACCAGCGGGTTCTGGGGCGGGCAGAGCGACCGGCTCGGGCGCAAGCCGATCATCCTTCTGGGACTCGTCGCCTTCGGCGTGTCGTTCGCCTCGTTCGCAGGAATCGCCGATCTGGGATTGCATGCGATCCTGCCCATTGCGGTCGCCTATCCGCTGATGATCGCGGCGCGCGCGCTCTACGGCATCTTCGGCTCGGGCACCTCGCCCGCGGCGCAGGCCTATATCGCCGACCGCACGACGCGCGAGGAGCGCACCCGCGGCGTCGCCACCTTGAGCGCGGCCTTCGGCTTGGGCATCGCCGTGGGCCCCGGCATCGGCGGCGCGCTGGTCGTGTTCGGGCTGTTCGCGCCGTTCTATTTCGTCGCCGCCGTCGCCTTCGCCAGCGCCGCGGCGATCTGGTTCCTGCTTCCCGAGCACGGCAAGCCGCACGTCCAGGCGGCACGCACCCGCACGCTCAAATGGCACGACCGGCGCATCTGGCCCTTCATCGTCTTCGGCGTGGGCATCTCGACCGCGGGCGCGGTGCCGATCCAGACCATCGGCTATCTCTTCATCGACGTGCTGCACTACACGCCGAAAGAGGCGCCGCAGTACACGAGCATCGGCCTGATGGCGAGCGCGGCGGCGGCGCTGTTCGCGCAGATCGTCGTGGTCCAGCTGTTCCGGCCGTCGGCGCGCACCTTGATGCGCTGGGGCGGCGCGATCTGCATCCTCTCCTTCAGCTTGCTCGCGATCGGGCGCCAGTTCGGGCCGCTGGTCTTCGCGCTGATGATCAACGGGCTGGGCTTCGGCATGGTGCGGCCCGGCTATGCCGCGGCAGCATCGCTCGCCGTCGATCCGCACGAGCAGGGCGCCATCGCGGGGCTGACCGGCGCCACCTCGGGCGCGGGCTTCATCGCGGGCCCGATGATCGCGACCTATCTCTATCATCTGCATCCGAGCGCGCCGTACGCCTTCGGCGGCGGGCTGATGCTGATCTGCTATCTCTATTCGCTGTTCTCGCCGCACCTGAAGAACGCCGGCCTCGTGCCCGACGAGGAGCAGATCGAGGCGTCGGAGGACATCCCGAACGCCTAGCGTTTCGCCTGTGCGGCCATCGCGATGCGGGTCAGCAGGTCCGCGGTCGCGAACCCGTCGGCGGGAAGTCCGTGGCCTTTCTGCCAGTCGCGCAGCGCCGCGCGCGCCTTTTTCCCCAAGATGCCGTCGATCTTGCCGATGTCGTAGCCGAGCTTGCCCAGATAGGTCTGGAACGCGATGCGCTCATCGCGGCTCAAGGGCTGCTCGTCGCGCGGCCAGGGGGCGACGACAGGGGCCGCGCCTCTGATGCGATCCGCCAGCAGCGACACCGCCAGCGCATAGGACGCCGCGTTGTTGTATTTCAGGATGACCTTGAAGTTGTCGAATACCATGAAGGCCGGGCCGCGCGCGCCGGCGGGCAGGTAGATCGCGCCGTATTCTTCGCTGCGCGGCAGGTCGAGCCCTGCGATCGTCTTGACGCCCAGTCTCTTCCAATCCGAAACCGGCCTGGTGGTGTCGACGTCGGCGAGCTCGTAAGCGAAGCCCTGCGGCAGCGCGACCTCGTAGCCCCATTTGTTGCCGCGCTGCCAGCCGGCATCGGCCAGCACGTTCGCGGCCGAGGCCAGCGCGTCGGCGGACGAGCGCCACAGGTCGATCGTCCCGTCGCCGTCGCCGTCGACCGCGTGCGCCAGGAACGTCGACGGCACGAACTGCGTCTGGCCGAAGGCGCCGGCCCAGGACGAAGTCATCTGCCCGGGCGCGAAGTGCTGCTGCTGCATCATCTTCAGCGCCGCGATCAGCTCGGGCCGGGCGAAGTCGGTGCGCGGGCCGTCATAGGCCAAGGTTGCCAGCGCCTCGAACATGTTGAACGGCTCGGTGCCCTGGCCGTAATTGCTCTCGTTCCCCCAGACCGAGACCAGCACCTCCTTCGGCACGCCGTATTTGGCCTCGATGGCGGATAGCGTCTGCAGGTTGGCCGAAAGCGCCGCCTGGCCGTTGGCCACGCGCCTGTCCGACACGGCGCTGTCCAGATAGGCCCAGATGGGGCGGGAGAACTCCGGCTGGTTGAGGTTCAGGTCCTCGACCTTCTGGTTGCGGCCGATCCGCGCAAAAGCCAGGTCGTAGGTCGCGGGCTTGATCCCGGCCCGGATGGCCTCGGCGCGGAAATCGCGCACGAAATCCTGGAATTTCTGGTCGGCGGGCGGGAGCGGCGCGGCCGGTCCGGCATTTGTTGCCGTTGGGGCAGCCTTGCTTCCGGCCGCGGCCATGGCCCCCAGCATCAGGACCGCCGCCGCACATCGAATCCAAGCCTTGACCATGCTCTTCCCCGTTTGGTCCCTTCTAGCACGGTCCGGACGGCCGAATTGCGGCGGAAAAGGCGGCTTTTTCAGCGGTTGACAGGGAAAATCCGTCTCATTAGGTTCCGCGCCTCTTTCGACGGGCCCTCGGGCCAGAGGCAGGCCATGAAGATCCGCAATTCCCTGAAATCCCTCAAGAAGCGCGACAAGGACTGCCGTGTCATCCGCCGCCGCGGCCGCACCTACGTCATCAACAAGAAGAACCCCCGCTTCAAGGCGCGTCAGGGCTGAAGTTCCGCGGGCGGTTGTCCCATACGGACAAATACCCGATACTCCTGCGTCGCCCGCGAGGTTTGGTCATGGATGTCGCCGATTTGCTCAAGCAGGCGGATGCCAGCGGCCCCAGCACGCTTTCCCTTGCTCTAGCGGCCGGCATCCTCAGCGTCTTCGCAGCCGTCGTCTGGGTCTTCGGCTAGCGGTCCGTTTGCGCTGGCGGCGTCTCGACCGCCTTGGCAGCCATATAGCCCGTCACCGCGCCGGTGAAGACGCCGAAAGCTGCCAACCCGTTTAAGGCTTCGGCTGCAGCCGTCATCCTCGCGAAATCGCCAGCGGGCTGGATATCACCATAGCCCAGCGTCGTGATCGTTATCGCCGAGAAATAGATCGCGCCTATGGCCTGATGGACCATCGACGCCGGACCGATTTGGCCGTCCGCGAAGCATTGGGGCATTTCGATCTCGTACAGACCGGCATATGCGGCAATCAGAAGAAGGAACAGGCCGAGGGAGAACGCTATCGCCGTCGGCCTGTGATGATGGTCGTCGTTTTTGGCGGAGATGGCCGGGAAGTAGCGCAAAGGCAAATAGTTGATGATGGCGATGAATATCGGGATCGTCACGCCGATCACGAGCTTGACGCTCAACGTGGCCGCACCCCCGACGAACCCCATAGAGGTGCCCAGAGCGTTCAGCACGCCGACGATATACAGTTCGAGCCCGAGCCAAGCGGGAATATCTGTTGGAAGGTTTTTCGCTGGGGGTCATAGTGAGAACGACGACACGTTGACTTAAAGTAGCTTATACCCGGCGTCTTCCAAATGCACCTAGATCCGGTCCCAATTGTTTCGAACGTCCGCCGCGCGCAGATCGTGGCAGCGCTGAAGGCGCTCGTGCCCGACGGCGTGGTCGAGGACCGCGCGGGCCTGCGCGCCTTCGACGGCGATGCGCTCTCGGCCTACCGCCAGGCGCCGCTCGTCTGCGTGCTGCCGCGGACCAAGGAGCAGGTCGCCGCCGTCCTCGCATTCGCAAGCGAAGAAGGCGTGCCCATCGTGCCGCGCGGCGCGGGCACCTCGCTGTCGGGCGGCGCGCTGCCGCGCGGGGACGGCATCCTGCTCGGGCTCGGGAGGATGAACCGCATCCTCGGCCTCGACATCGAGAATCGCAGCGTGACCGTCGAGCCGGGCGTCACCAATCTCGCCATCACCCGCGCGGTCGAGGGCCACGGCTTCTATTACGCGCCCGATCCGTCGAGCCAGATCGCCTGCACCATCGGCGGCAACATCGCGGAGAATTCGGGCGGGCTGCATTGCCTGAAATACGGCCTCACCACCAACAACCTGCTGGCCGTCACCTTGGTGACGATGGACGGCGACGTGGTCGAGCTCGCGCGCGACGACGGCGGCTACGACCTGCTGGGCGTCGTCGCGGGCTCGGAAGGATTGCTGGGCGTCGTGGTCGAGGCGAAGGTGCGCATCCTGCGGAAAGCCCCGGCGACGCGCACCCTGATGGCGGCGTTCCAGTCGATCCCCGCCGCCGGACAATGCGTCGCCGACATCATCGCCGCCGGCATCGTGCCCGCCGCGATGGAGTTCATGGACCGCCGCTGCATCGAAGCGGTCGAAGCCTATTGCGCGCCGGGTTATCCGCGTGGCGCCGAGGGCGTGCTGGTCATCGACGCCGACGGCGTCCAAAGCGAGGTCGACGACGCGATGGCGCGCATCGCCTCGATCGCCCGCGCCTGCGGGGCCGCCGTCCGCGAGGCGACCGACGAAGCCGAACGCGCGCGCCTCTGGGCCGGGCGCAAGGCCGCGTTCCCCGCGATGGGACGGCTCGCGCCCGACATGCTCTGCATGGACGGCACGATCCCGCGCCGCAGGCTGCCCGAGGTTCTGGCGCGCATGGGCGGGATGGCGGACGAATGCGGCTTGGGCTTCTGCAACGTCTTCCATGCCGGCGACGGCAACCTGCATCCGCTGATCATCTTCGACGCGATGAAGGAGGGCGAGCTCGAGCGCGCCGAGACATTCGGCGCCGATATCTTGCGGCTCTGCGTCGAGGTCGGCGGCGTGCTCACCGGGGAGCACGGCGTCGGCGTCGAGAAGCGCGATTTGATGGGCGAGATGTTCTCCGACGCCGATCTCGCCCAGCAGCAGCGTCTCAAATGCGCCTTCGACGCAAGCGGGTTGCTCAACCCCGGCAAGGTGTTCCCGACGCTTTCGGCCTGCGTCGAGCAGGGCCACATGCATGTGAAGGGCGGCCGCGTGCCCTATCCCCACCTGCCCCGCTTCTGATGCGGGCGGCGAGCGAAGCCGAAGTCGTCGACATCGTGCGTGGAGCGCGCGAGCACCGCCGTACCCTCGAGATCCTGGGCGGCGGAACGCGGCGTTCGTTCGGACGCCCGACGGCTTGCGACGATACGCTCGATCTGTCCGGCCTGACCGGCATCGTGACCTACGAGCCCGAAGAATTGATCCTCACCGTCAAGCCGGGAACGCCGCTGGATGAGATCGAGGCGCTGCTCGCCGCGAAGAATCAGCGTCTGGGCTTCGAGCCGCAGGATTGGCGCGCATTGTTGGGCTCGACCGGCACGCCCACCATCGGCGGCGCGATCTGCGCGAATGCCGACGGTCCCGCCGCCATGCGCTTCGGCCGCGCGCGCGATCACCTGCTGGGCTTCCGCGCCGTGAACGGCTTTGGGGAGGCCTACAAGGCCGGCGGCCGCGTGGTGAAGAACGTCACGGGTTTCGATCTGCCGAAGCTGATGTGCGGCGCGATGGGGACTTTGGGACCGCTGACAGAACTTACGTTCCGCGTGTTCCCGAAAGGTCCGTTCAAGATTTTCGCCGCCGCGCTTTCGCCCGACGTGCTGAACAAAGTGGCGGCCAGCCCGCTGGAAGCGACCGCGCTTCTGCACGCGGACGGCAGGGCCTATGTGCGTCTCGAAGGCGCGCTCGCCGAGAAGACGGCGATGCTGATGCGTTTCGGCGATTTCGTGGAAGCCGATGCGCTGCCCGGTGCGGTTCTTCCTCAGCCGGCCGCGCCCGAGCCGCCGGCGCGCGCCAGGCTCACGCGCGCGGTGAAGGCGGCGTTCGATCCGCTCGGTCTGTTCAATCCCGGCCGCCTGTTCGAGGGGCTGTGATGCGCACGAATTTCTCCCCCGCCCAACTCGTCGATCCGCAGGTCGCGGCGGCGGAGCGCCAGGTGCGCGCCTGCGTGCATTGCGGCATCTGCACCGCGACGTGCCCGACCTATGTGCTCACCGGCGACGAGCGCGACGGGCCGCGCGGCCGCATCGTGATGATGCAGCAGATGCTGGAGGAGGGCGGCGCGCCCGCTCCGCAAGCCGTGCATCACATCGACCGATGCCTGTCGTGTCTCGCCTGCCGCACCGCTTGTCCCTCGAGCGTCGATTATGCGCGCATCGTCGATGCGGCGCGCGTGCATATCGAGACGCGCTACCGCCGTCCATGGCTCGAGCGCGTGCTGCGCTGGTCGATCGCTTTTGCGATGAGCCGTCCGGTTCTGGTGCGCCTCGGCCTGGTGTTCGCACCCCTGGGACGCCGGCTGCCCGGCCGCTTGGGCCGGCTGGCGCGGATGGGCGCGGCGGCTCGGCCGCGCACCGAACCGCTCGCGCGCGGCTCGGGACGCCGCATCGGCCTGATGCCCGGCTGCGTGCAGAAGGCGCTCGCGCCCGAGATCGACGCGGCGGTGTCGCGCGTGCTGGCGCGGCGCGGCTTCGATTTGGTGCCGATGGCGGGCGCCGGCTGCTGCGGCGCGCTCGCCCATCACATGGGCCGCGACGCGAGCGCGTGGACCGACCGCGCGGTCGCCGCGGCGCAAGGTTTCGACGAGGTGCTGATCACCGCGACCGGCTGCTCGGCCTATCTGAAGGAGCCCGGCCATCCCCTGGGCGCGAAGGCGCGCGATTTCCTCGAGCTGGTGGACGGCGCGAAGGGCCGCGCGCCCCGCCGGCTGCGTGTCGCGTGGCAGGCGCCGTGCTCGCTGCAGAACGGCTTGCGTCTCGCCGACAAGGGGCGTGCGCTGCTGGTCGATTGCGGCTTCGAGGTCGTCGGCATCCCCGAGGCGCATCTGTGCTGCGGCTCGGCGGGTGCCTATTCCATCCTCCAGCCCGGGATGGCGGACGCATTACGTGTCCGCAAGCTGGCAAACATCGGCCAAGTCGACGTCGTTGCGACGGCGAATATCGGCTGCCTGCATCATCTCTCCGGTCCCGACGCGCCGCCCATCGTGCATATCGCGCAGCTGGTCGACTGGGCGGACGGTGGTGCGGTGCCATACGTTCTGGTCTAGGATCGGCGCATGCGCGTCTTCCTTGCTTTTGCCCTTGCCCTGCTTTCGGTCGCCGCGGCTCCGGCGAAGAAGCCCCCATCGGCCCACAAGCCGCCGCCGCTCGACCAGCTCTTCGCCAAGCTCAAGCAGGTCGACAGCGCCGAAGATGCGCGGCCCATCGAGGAGCAGATCGAGGCGCTGTTCGCGCAATCGGGCAGCCCCAGCGTCGACCTGCTGATGGCGCGGGGCTCCGCGGCGCTCGAAGGCGGCGACGGCGATGCGGCCAAGAAGCTGTTCGATGCCATCACCGACATCGCGCCCGACTTCGCCGAAGCCTGGCACCAGAAGGCGCTGATGCAGCAGGATGCCGGCGACGACGAAGGCGCGATGATATCGCTGCAGAAGACGGTCACGCTCAATCCGCGCCAGTTCTCCGCCATGAGCGAGCTCGGCGACATGCTCGAAGGCTACGGCAACAAGGCCGGCGCGCTCGCCCTCTACCGCCGCGCGCTCGCGCTCGACCCGCAGCTCGAAGGCGCCGCCAAACACCTGCGCGCGCTCGAGAAGGACGTCGAAGGCCAGGGGATTTGAGAAGCGAATCTAAACGAACGCCACGCGCAGCATGTTGGTCGCGCCCGGCGTTCCCAGCGGCACGCCGGCGGTGATGACGATGCGCTCGCCGGGCTTTGCGAAGCCTTCCTGCTGGGCGAAACGCGAGGCGCGGTCGACGACGTCGTCCATGTCATGCGCGTCCTCGGTGTGCACCGGATAGAGGCCCCAGGCGATCGCCATGCGCCGCGCGGTGGCGAGGCTGGGGGTCAGAACGATGATCGGCGCTTCCGAACGCTCGCGCGCCGCGCGCAACGCCGTCGAGCCCGAGCCGGTCCAGCACACGATGGCGCGCGCATGGATCGTGCGCGTCACCTCGTGCACCGCCGCAGTGATCGCGTCCGGCGTGGTCGGCTCGGGCGCCGTGCGCTGCGCCTCGATGATCGACTGGTAGAGCGGATCGACCTCCACGGAAGCCGCGATGCGGTCCATCATCTCCACGGCCTCTATCGGATATTGTCCCGACGCGGTCTCGGCCGAGAGCATCACCGCGTCGGCGCTTTCGAAGATCGCATTGGCGACGTCGCTGACCTCGGCGCGGGTGGGATTGGGCGAGGTGACCATCGATTCCAGCATCTGCGTCGCCACGACCACGGGCTTGCCCGCGCGCCGCGCCTGGCCGACGATGTATTTCTGCTTGCCCGGCACGGCCTCGGGCGGGAGCTCCACGCCCAGGTCGCCGCGCGCCACCATCAGCGCGTCGGCAAGCTCCAAGATCTCCGGCAGCGACGACAGCGCCTTGGGCTTCTCGATCTTGGCCATGACGCCCGCGCGTCCGGCGACGATCTTCTTGAGCTCTGCCACGTCCTCGGGCCGCTGCACGAAGGAGAGCGCGATCCAGTCGACGCCGAGATTGAGCGCCGCGTCGAGGTCGCTCCTGTCCTTCTGCGTCATCGCCGGCACGGGCAGCAGGGTGTCGGGCAGGTTGACGCCTTTCCTGTCCTTGATCTCGCCGCCGACTTCGACGAAGGCCTCGGCGGTGTCGTCCTTGACGCCGAACAGGCGAAGGCGCACGCGGCCGTCGTCGATGAGCAGGCCGTGCTTCTGCTTCATCGCGGCGAAGACTTCGGCATGCGGGATCGGGATGTCGGTGTCGTTGTCGGCCTCGACCTTGCGCACCAGCCGCACGCGCTCGCCCTCTTTGAGCACGCGCTTGCCGCCCTTGAGCTGGCCCAGCCGGATCTTCGGGCCCTGCAGGTCGATCAGCACGCCCGCGGGGCGGCCGGTCTCCTGCTCCAGCGCGCGCACGTGGCCGCGCAGCTCGGCGAGCAGCGCATGCGAGGTGTGGCTCATGTTGATGCGGAAGACGTCGACGCCCGCCTCGAACAGCGCGCGGATCTGCTCCGGCGAGGAAGATGCGGGGCCCAGCGTGGCCAGGATTTTCGTTTTCCGGCGGTGTCTCATTGCAGGATCTGGGTCTGGTTCAGGTTGTCGTTGGTGTCGACGCGGAAGAATCGCCTGCGATCATAGCCGCGCGCCGCGCAATTGCCGCGGCCGGAAATCGAGAATTTCGCAGCCGTCGCGGTGCAGAACGAGGTCGCGCCGTCCCACACCCCGGCCGCGTCGTCGCTGCCGTATAGATAGTAGTAGCGCGCCTGGAGCGGGCCTTTCACCAGCGCCTCGCAGGCGTCGGGCTTCACCGTCCACCAGCCCTCGCTCACCCAGTCGCGCCCGTCGAAGCGGCCGAGCGCGATCTTTGCCGGGTGCCTGGCCTTGTTGCAGACGGTGAAGTCCGCCCGGGCGGGACCGGCGACAAGAAGAGCGGTGACGATGAATGCGGCGGTGGGGGCGCGTTTCAACATGCTTGCAGCGAGGGGGTATGCCGCCCAAATATCGCTTTTCCATGACCGATGACGAGCCCTTCGAGTTGATTTCCGGCGGCGGCCCCGGTCCCGGGGGCAGGTTGCTGTTCCTCTGCGACCATGCGTCCCGGGCGCTGCCGGACGCGTTTGGCGATCTGGGCCTCGAGCGCACACTGTTCGCCACGCACATCGCCTGCGATATCGGCGCCGCAGAGGTAACGCGCGCGCTGGCCGAACGGTTCGAGGCACCTGCGATCCTGGCGCGCTGGTCGCGGTTGCTCGTCGACCTCAACCGCGGCGAGGACGACCCGACCCTGGTCATGAAACTGTCGGACGGCAGCATCATTCCCGGCAACCGCGGCGCCGATGTCGCCGGCCGCATCGCGCGGTTCCATCGCCCCTATCATGCGCGCATCGACGAGATGCTGGACGCCATGGGCGGCGTGCCGGTGCTGGTCTCGATGCACAGCTTCACGCCGAGCTGGAAAGGCCGTGCCCGGCCGTGGGAGGTGGGCGTGTTGTGGGACCGCGACGGCCGCCTTGCGCGCCCGCTGATGCGGCGCCTTGGCGAGGCCGGCTTCACCGTCGGCGACAACGAGCCTTATTCCGGCGAGCTTGAGAACGACACGCTGTACCGCCACGGCACCATGCGCGGGTTGCCGCACGTGCTGATCGAGATCCGCCAGGACCTGATCGCCGACGCGGCGGCGGCGCGCGCTTTCGCCGCGCGGCTGGCACCGATCCTCGAGCTGGCGCTTGAGGACATGGGCACGCCCGCATTGACCTTCACCCGACCGCTTGGAGCACCGGCCATGCCCACCATCGACGAGAAGACCCGCGAAAGCCTGGAGGCCGCCGCGTTCCGCCGCCTGGTCGCGCATTTGCGCGGCCGCACCGACGTACAGAACATCGACCTGATGAACCTCGCCGGCTTCTGCCGCAACTGCCTGGGCGACTGGTATCGCGAGGCCGCGGCCGAGAAGGGCATCGCGCTCGACAAGGACCAGGCGCGCGAGATCGTCTACGGCATGCCGCCGGCGGAATGGAAAGCCCGGTACCAGACCGGCCCGACCCAAAAGATTCACAAGTAGCCGCGTGCGGGGGCGTTGCGCGCAGGCCCCGCGGCGCGTAGATGTCGGCCATGGCAAAGTCCGGCTTCGCGAAAGAGCATCTGCGTTCCTTCATCGACCGCATCGAGCGGCTGGAGGAGGAGCGCTCCGCGCTGACCGCAGACATCCGCGAGGTCTATAACGAGGCCAAGGGGCAGGGCTTCGACACCAAGATCATGCGGCAGGTGGTACGCATGCGCAAGCTCGACAAGGCCGACCTGCAGGAGCAGGAAGCGATCCTCGACCTCTACATGAACGCGCTGGGGATGCGCAGCTGACTTTGCTAGGCTGCGCTCCATGAAGCGCATCCTCTTCGCCGACAAGGACGACTGGCGCGAGCCGGTGCGCGAGCGGCTGGACGCCGCGCGCTTCACGCCGGTGTTCGCGGATTTCCAGGACGCGGCGCTCGATTTCGGCGAATACGATGCGGTGGTGCCGCTGCGGCTGTCGGACTATGCGCCGATGCGGCTGCGGCCGGCGCCGAGCTTCCTCATCCCGGAGAAGCGCCTCGTGCAGCTCGCGCACGACAAGTCGCGGTTCAATGCCTTCCTGGCCGACAAGGGCTTTGCCGATCTGGTGCCGACGCTGTACGACGGCAGCGACGGCGATGAGGGCGCGGTCGCCTATCCCTTCATCTACAAGAAGCACCACGACCAGGCCGGCATCGCGTCGAAGATCGTCCATTCGGCGCAGGAGCAGGCGGCGTTCGAAGCGGGGATCGACGCGCGCGAATACTACAAGCAGCGCTATGTCGGCGGACGCAACGAGTATACGTCGCACTTCCTGGCCGTCGACGGCGCGATCCGCTTCGACGCCACGGTCAAGTTCACCTTCGACGACGACCATTTCGTGCGCGGCGTGAACCACGAGGCGCGCCGCATCGACCGCATGGCGACGCCGCACCTCGATACCTTCGCGCGCATCCTCGTGGCGCTCGGCTATACCGGCACCTGCTGCTTCAACTACAAGATCGAGGACGACAAGCCGCTGATCTTCGAGGTCAATCCGCGCGCCGGCGGATCGCTGCGCCTCGACCTGAACCCGTACCTGGACGCCTATCTGTCGGCCTTAGCCGGTGGCGGCTAGGCCTTCGTCGGGCTCGAGCCCCAACTCCTTGAGCTTGCGATAGAGCGTCGAGCGGCCGATGCCGAGGCGGCGGGCGACTTCCGACATGTGCCCGTCATAGCGCGAGATCGCGAGCCGGATCATCTCGGACTCGACGTCCTCGAGCTTGCGCATATGGCCTGTCGCATCGACGGCGCTGAGCGCGTAAGGCGAGGCCAGCGCATGCGAGACGGGGCGCCCGGAATTGGCGACCGGCGCGGTGGCGGCCATCATGTCCGGCATCGCGCGGCGCGACTTGGCCTCGACGCCCATGGCGGCCGCGATCTGCGGGAAGTCGCAGACGTCGAGCAGCGAGCCGTCGCACAGGACGACCGCGCGGAAGATCGTGTTCTCGAGCTGGCGCACGTTGCCCGGCCAATCGAAGCGCTCGAGCAGGTCGGCCGCCTCCGGCGTGAGGCCGGCAACGGCCTTGTGCTCCTCGGCCGCGAAGCGCTCGATGAAGTGGCGGGCGAGCGCGGGCACGTCCTCGCCGCGATCGCGCAAGGGCGGGATCACGATGGGGAAGACGTTGAGGCGGTAATAGAGGTCTTCGCGGAACTGGCCCTCGCGCGTCAGGTCGGCAAGGTCGCGGTTGGTCGCCGAGATGATGCGCACATCGACCTTGACGGGGCGCTTGGAGCCGACGGGATCGACCTCGCCCTCCTGGAGCGCGCGCAACAGCTTGACCTGCATGTCGAGGCGCAGCTCGCCGATCTCGTCGAGGAACAGCGTGCCGCCGTCGGCCTCCTGGAACTTGCCCAGGTGCTTGTCGGTGGCGCCGGTGAACGAGCCTTTCTCGTGGCCGAACAGGATGGACTCGATCAGGTTCTCGGGGATCGCGCCGCAGTTCACCGTGACGAACGGCTTGCCCGAGCGCTCCGACGAGCCCTGGATGGCGCGCGCGATCAATTCCTTGCCGACGCCGCTCTCGCCCTCGATCAGGATCGGGATGTCGGATTTCGCGGCGCGGTCGCCCAGGCGGAACACCTGGCGCATCGCGCCCGACTTGGCGACGAGATCCTCGAAGGTCAACCGGTTGTCGGTCTTCTTCTTCAGGCGCGTGACTTCGCCCGACAGCGCGCCGATCTTGAGCTGGTTGCGGATCGAGACGGTGATGCGCTCGGGGCTCGCGGGCTTGACCAGGAAGTCGTTGGCGCCGGCGCGCATCGCCTCGACGGCGGAATCGATGCCGCCCTTGGCGGTGAGCACGATGACGGGAAGATCGGGGTGGCTGACGCGCAATTTGGCGAGAACCTCGAGCCCGTCCATGTCGGGCATCAGAAGGTCGAGCAGCATCAGCGCGATCTGCTCGCCGCGCGGACCCTTCACCAGGTCGAGCGCAGGCCCGCCGCCGGGCGCGGTGACGACGCTCATGCCGGTGCGCGTGATCGCGGTCTCGAGCAGGCGGCGCTGTACCGGATCGTCGTCGACAACAAGAATGGTCTGCGCCATCGCGGTCCCTTCGGGCGTTGGAAGTCCGCGATATTTGCCCGCGACAAGTTAAGGGCCGCTTTATAACCTGTCCTTGCACGGGACAGTCGCGTAGCATCGCTGTGGATGGATCGTGGTGAACGGACGGTAAATGAGCGCAGCGGACTTCGACTATTGGGCGTTCTTCACCGAAGACGCACGCAGGATAGGCTCGCCGCTCTATGCGCGCATCTCGGAAGGCATCTGCGCCGACGCGGAATTGAAGGCGCTGGCGGCGCGCGCGCGGCCGGGACAACCGCATCCCAACATGATCCTTGGAGCGGTGCATTTTCTTCTGCTGCGCGGGGCCGAGCATCCGCTGCGCCGTCTCTATCCCGATCTCGGCGGCGTCGCCAATTCGGGCGAGGACCCGTTTCCGCTGTTCAAGGATTTCGTCGGTAAGCACCGCGAGGCGGTGACGAAGCTGATCGAGACGCGCGTCACCAATACCAACGAGGTCGGGCGTTCGGCGGTGCTGCAGGCAGGTTTCCGCATGTTGCAGGGGCCTTTGCATCTGATCGAGATCGGGCCGAGCGCGGGCCTCAACATGATCTGGGACCGCTATGGCGCGAACTACGGCAAATTCGCGATCGCGCCGGATGCGCCGCTGGTCGTCGATTGCGAGCTTCGCGGCGACAAGCTGCCGCCGACGGGCCCGGCGCCCAAGGTCGCGAGCCGCATCGGGCTCGAGCTCAATCCCGTCGATCTCACCAATGAAGACGACCGCGACTGGTTGCGCGCGCTGATGTGGCCGGATCAGGTCTCGCGCCTGCATCGCCTCGAACGCGCGATCGAGCTGTTCAAGGAGGTGCATCCGCCGATCCGTCACGGCGACGCGCTGGCCTTGCTTCCCGATGCATTGGCCGAGGCGCCTGCCGGCGCCACGATCTGCGTCTATCACACCATCGTGCTCTACCAGTTCAGCGGCGAGGCGCGCGAGGCGCTGGACAACTTGCTGACGGTGGCGGGCCTGCGCCGTCCGGTGGCGCGGCTCGCGTTCGAGTTCGATGCCCAGGAATGCGCACTCAGGCTGATCCGCTATCACGACGGCGTGCGCGACGAGACCAAGCTTGCCAAAGCGCATCCGCACGGCGTCTGGCTGGAGTGGCTCGTATGAACGCCGACGACGACCTGCCGCCGGCGCCGCCCGTCGAAGGCACGCGGCCGGAGATGTTCGTGGTCAACGAGAACCAGGGCCCGCTGGCGGCGCTGATGGGCTCGCCGCCGCCGGCGCCGAAATGGTTCTTCGAGGCGGTGGCCGAGAAGCCCGAGAGCCGCACCGTCCAGGTGGACGGCGCGCGCATCCATTATTCACGCTGGGGCGATCGCGCGCGTCCGGGCCTCTTGCTCGTCCACGGCAACGCGGCGCATGCGCATTGGTGGGACTTCATCGCGCCGATGCTGGCGCGGGACTACAACGTGGCGGCCATCGACCTGTCGGGCATGGGCGACAGCGAGTGGCGCCGGGATTTCTATTCCATGGAGCGTTTCGCGCGCGAGGAGATCGCGGTCTGCGAGGACGCCGGCATGTTCGTGCCGACCGAGCCGCCGATCATCGTCGGCCACAGCTTCGGCGGCTTCGTCACCATCCTGACCGGCGCGCTCTATGGCGAGCGGCTGGCGGGCACGGTGATCGTCGATTCGCCGGTCAATCCGCCCGAGCGCGAGGGCCGCCCGCCCGACCGGGCCATCAAGCCGCACCACGTCTATCCCACTCTCGCCGCGGCGCTGGCGCGGTTCCGCCTGATGCCGCCGCAGACGGCCGAGAACCTCTATCTGGTCGACTGGGTGGCGCGGCACTCGCTGAAGGAGGTGGTCCAGGAAAGTGGGTTAGGCGGCTTCACGTGGAAGTTCGATCCGGCGATCTGGCGGCATTTTTCCATCGGCGACACCGCGCAGCGCCTGCGCGAAACCAAGTGTCGAATCGCGGTGTTCCGCGGCGAACATTCTGTCCTGCTGCCGCCCGACATCGGGGAGTACATGTTCAACCTGCTCGGCCGGGCGGCCCCGGTGGTCGAGATCCCGCAGGCCCAGCACCACATCATGCTCGACCAGCCGCTGGCCCTGGTGGCGGCGCTCAGGGCGCTGCTATCCGACTGGAATCATTCGGTCTCGACGCGGTTGCCCCGCTAGTTGCGTTTGCTATAGTCGCGCCGCTTCGCGTTTTCCAAGGGGACAGTTATGGCGGATCACGGCTACGAGCCGGGGCATATGGACATCACCCAGCACAAGAAGACCTGGGCCGGGTTCGTCAAGTTCATCAACATATCGCTGGCGAGCATCGGCGTCCTGATGCTCTTCATGCTGATCTTCCGCACCCACGGCTGAGACACGTGAAGCTCGCTGTCCTCAAGGAGCGCCGCGAGGGCGAGACCCGCGTCGCGGCCACGCCCGAGACCGTCAAGAAGCTCAAGGGCCTCGGCCTAGACGTCACCGTCGAGACCGCGGCGGGGGCGGGCGCCAAGATCGCCGATGCCGAGTACACGGCGGCCGGCGCCACCATCGCGCCCGACGCGGCTTCTGCGCTGAGGGACGCCGACGTCGTGCTGTCGGTGCGCGCGCCGGGTGCCGACGCGATCGCGCAGATGAAAAAGGGCGCGGCGCTGGCGGCGCTTCTTGCTCCGTATACGGACAAGGACACGGTGGCGAGATTGGCGGCGCAGGGCGTGAGCGGCTTCGCGATGGAGTTCATCCCGCGCATCTCCCGCGCCCAGTCGATGGACGTGCTGTCGAGCCAGGCGAACCTCGCGGGCTACAAGGCGGTGCTCGATGCCGCCGCCACCTTCGGGCGCGCCATGCCGATGATGATGACGGCGGCGGGCACCATCGCGCCGGCGCGCGTCTTCATCATGGGCGTGGGCGTCGCCGGCCTCCAGGCCATCGCGACCGCGCGGCGCCTGGGCGCCATCGTCTCGGCGACCGATGTGCGGCCGGCGACCAAGGAGCAGGTCGAATCGCTCGGCGCGACGTTCGTCGCGGTCGTCGACGACGAGTTCCGCCAAGCCGAAACCGCGGCCGGCTATGCCAAGCAGATGTCGCCGGAATACCAGGCCAAGCAGGCGGCGCTGGTCGCCGAGCACATCAAGAAGCAGGACATCGTCATCACCACCGCGCTGATCCCCGGCCGCAAGGCGCCGGTGCTGGTCACCGAAGAGATGGTGCGCACGATGAAGCCCGGCTCGGTCATCGTCGACCTTGCGGCCGAGCAGGGCGGCAACTGCCCGCTCACCTGCGCCGACCAGGTCGTGGAGCGCGACGGCGTCACGATCATGGGCTATACCAACCTGCCGTCGCGGCTCGCGGCCGACACCTCATCGCTCTATGCCCGCAACCTGTTCAACTTCGTGGCGCTGATCGTCGACAAGAAGACCGGCGCGCTGAACCTCAATTGGGACGACGAGATCGTGAAGGGCGCGGGACTGACCCGCGACGGCGAGATCGTGCATCCGAGCCTGAAGGCCCAGGGGTAACATCATGGAAGCCATCGATCCCTTCGTCTTCCGGCTCTCGATCTTCGTGCTGGCGATCTTCGTGGGCTATTTCGTGGTGTGGAGCGTGACGCCCGCCTTGCACACGCCGCTGATGAGCGTGACCAACGCGATCTCGTCGGTGATCGTGGTCGGCGCGCTGGTCGCGGTCTCGGTCGAGACCGTCGGCGCGGCCAGCTGGACGTCCAAGCTGCTGGGCTTCGCGGCGCTGATCCTGGCATCCGTGAACATCTTCGGCGGCTTCCTCGTCACCGCGCGCATGCTCGCGATGTACAAGAAAAAGGAAGGCGCTCCGGCCAAGGCGGGGCATAAGTGATGAGCTCTTCGCTCCAAGCCGATATCGCGGCCCTTCTCTATCTCGTCGCGGGCGTCCTCTTCATCATGGCGCTGCGCGGGCTGTCCTCGCCGGTGTCGAGCCGCGCGGGCAACCGCAACGGCATGATCGGCATGGCCATCGCGGTCGCGACCACCCTGTGGGTGTCGGGCGTGACCGATCCGTTGACCTGGGGCCTGATCGTCGGCGGCATCGCCATCGGCGGCGGCTTCGGCGCGGTGCTGGCGCGCCGCATCGCGATGACGGCCATGCCGCAGCTCGTCGCGGCGTTCCATTCGCTGGTCGGCCTCGCCGCCGTCCTCGTCGCGGGCGCGGCCTTCTATTCGCCGGAAGCCTTCGGCATCGGCGCCGAGGGCGCGATCCGCATGCAGAGCCTGATCGAGATGAGCCTCGGCGTCGCCATCGGCGCGATCACCTTCGCAGGCAGCATCATCGCCTTCGCCAAGCTCAACGGCAACATGTCGGGCGCGCCGATCCTGCTCCCCGCGCGCCACCTGCTCAACATCGCGATCGCGGCCGCCATCGTGGCGCTCATCGTCACCTTCACGATGACGCAGCAGGCCTGGACCTTCTGGGCGATCACCGCGCTGAGCTTCGTCTTCGGCATCACGCTCATCATCCCCATCGGCGGCGCCGACATGCCGGTCGTGGTCTCGATGCTGAACTCGTATTCGGGATGGGCCGCGGCGGCGATGGGCTTCACGCTCGAGAACACCGCGCTGATCATCACCGGCGCCTTGGTCGGCTCGTCGGGCGCGATCCTCTCCTACATCATGTGCAAGGGCATGAACCGCAGCTTCGTCTCCGTCATCATGGGCGGCTTCGGCGGCGAAGTGGCGGCCGGCGGCGGAAAGACCGAGACGCGCCCGGTCAAGCAGGGCTCGGCCGAAGACGCCGCCTTCATCATGAAGAACGCCGGCAGCGTCATCATCGTGCCGGGTTACGGCATGGCGGTGGCGCAGGCCCAGCATGCCGTGCGTGAGATGGCCGACATCCTGAAGAAGGAGGGCGTCAAGGTCTCCTACGCCATCCATCCGGTGGCTGGCCGCATGCCCGGCCACATGAATGTGCTGCTTGCCGAGGCGAACGTGCCCTATGACGAGGTCTTCGAGCTCGAGGACATCAACAGCGAGTTCGCGCAGGCCGACGTGGCTTACGTCATCGGCGCCAACGACGTGACCAATCCCTCCGCCAAGACCGATCCCAAGTCGCCGATCTTCGGCATGCCGATCCTCGACGTCGAGAAGGCCAAGACCGTGCTCTTCGTCAAGCGCGGCATGGGCTCGGGCTATGCCGGCGTCGAGAACGAGCTGTTCTTCCGCGACAACACCATGATGCTCTTCGGCGACGCCAAGAAGATGACCGAAGAGATCGTGAAGAACCTGGGATAGCCGCATGCGCCTTCTCGACATCGTGCTCGGTGTGCCGGTGTCGCGAAAACGGGTACGCGAGGAGTCCGAGCGGTTCATCGCGGCGCGTGGCGCGGGCCCGACGCGCGAGACCATCAACGACAACCTTTCCCACCTGACGGGCAAGTCCGGCGCGCTGCTCCAGGCGCAGGGCCTGTTCCTCGTCATCGCGACCTTCGCGCTGGAGAAGGACTGGCCGCTCGCGCTTCCCGCCATGCTGCTGCTGATCGTCTCGGCGCTGGCGGTGATGACCAATCTGCGCACCGTCTTCATCGGGCTCGCGCCGAACCAAGCCGATGTCGGGCGCGCCGAGGTCGAGAACGTCGTGCGGACCGCCCAGGTGGCGTCGTCGCGCGGCGCGCGGTTCAACGTCTGTCTCTATCTGACGTTCCTGTCGGTCGTCCTGATCGGCATCGGCGCGGTATTCGCAGGGAGGTGAGCATGGGGCTGGTCTTGGGCGACGACGGCAAGCTGCGCTGGTTCTGGCGCGCGGCGATCTTCTATGGGCTTGCGTTCTGGGGCATCCCCTATCTTGCGCGGCCGCTGGCGGAATGGGCGTTCGCGGCGCTCGGCATCCGCGACGGCTTCTCGGCCGGCGTCATCGCGTTCTCCGAGGTCTTCCAGTTCCTCGTCGTCCTGATCCCGACGGCCGCCTTCGCCTGGTACGAGCGTCGCCGCGTCGACGGCTACGGCCTCGACATCGCCAAGGCGCTGCGCGCGCCGACTTTCGAGGGATTGATCGTGGGCGTCGTCATGGCGGGCGCGGTCGGGCTCGGGATTTACCTGCTCGGCGGCATGCAGGTGCGCGGCTTCGCCGGCACGGGCGCGCTCACGATCCTGGCCTGGGCCGGCGCCAATATCCTGATCGGCGTGTCCGAGGAGTTCTGGTTCCGCCACTATTTCCTCTACAGCCTGTGGCGCAGCATCGGCTTCTGGCCGGGCGCGCTCGTCATCGCGGCGGTGTTCGCCGCGATCCACTATTTCAACAAGCCGGGCGAGAACATCTCCGACGTCGTCACCTTGGTCGCGTTCAGCCTCCTGTGCAGCTATGGCGTGCTGCGCGCCGATACGCTGTGGTTCGCGGTCGGGCTGCATGCGGCGTTCGACTTCATGCAGCTCGTCGTCATCGGCACGCCGAACGGCGGCCAGTTCGTGGACGGAAGGCTGCTCGACGCCACCTTCAACGGTCCGGCCTGGCTCACCGGCGGCTCGCTCGGCACCGAGGCGAGCTGGCTGATGTATCCGGTCTTCGTGCTGGCCTTCCTCTATGTGACATGGCGCTACCGTCCCGCCGCCGCCACGACCGCTGCGCCGCCATGATCATCCGCGATGCCGTCTGGCCCGACGACCGCGCCGCGGCGCTCCGCTTCATCGACGGGCTGCAGCGCTTCGAGCATGCGCTGCAGCCCAACCGGCGCATCGACGACAAGGTCGGCGCGGAATATTTCGACCTCCTGATGAAGGCGGTCGATGAGGACGGCGGCATCGTGCGCATCGCAGAGCATGACGGGCGCGCGGTGGGCTGGGCCGTCGCCTGGCCGGAGAACGACGCGCTCTATGTGCGCGAGGAGGAGCGGCGCTATCTCTATATCTCCGAGCTCTATGTCGAGGAGGGTCTGCGCGGCGGCGGCATAGGGCTCGCCTTGATCGCCGCTTGCGAGGATTGGGCACGCGGGCGGGGCCTGAAATTCTCGCGCATCGGCGTGATTGCGGAAAACGAGCGGGCTTGGAAGGTATACGAGCGTACCGGCTTCGCCCCCTATTCGCTCAAGCTTGCCAAGCGTCTCGATTGAGAAAACGAAAAGCCCCGGCAAGGGGACCGGGGCTTTTGCGTTTGCGGTCAACGACCGCCCCGCGAGGGCCGTGGCGCGAGGTCCTACTGACCGTCGCCGTCGCCGTCGCCGCCCTGATCGTCGTCGTCTTCGTCGTCAGGGACGCCGTCGCCGTCCTCGTCGCAGTCTTCGCCCTGATCGTCGACGCCGTCGCCATCCTCATCGGCATCCTGATCGTCGTCGATGCCGTCGTTGTCGTCGTCCTGATCCTGGTAGTCGTTGTCGCCGTCCTCGTCGCAGTCGGTCTCGGTCAGAGGATTGACGGTCGTCTTGGTGAGCGGCCGCGCGCCGACCTTCATCAGGCCCATCGCGATCGCGTCGCTGCCGCCCGAAAGCGCCGGCGTCACGTTGATCATCCAAGCGGTGTGCTTGTGGGTCTTGCTGGTGAAGAAGGCGGCCGTGGTCATCGGGCTGGTCGAGCCGTTCTTGTTGACCCGGTCGATCTCCACCAACACCTTCTTACCGGTCGGTACGTCGACGCTGTACATGCCGGTATAGACGGTGCGGCCGTTGATCGTCGTCTTGCCGGTGGGGCTCCAGGTGCCGGCATAGCGCTTGCCGTCGCTGCCGACGGCCTGCATGGTGAGCTTGGGGAGCGCGGACTGGGTGGTGCCCGAGATCTGGCGGGCGTTCGCCACCCCGATCATCAGGCCCAGGCAGAGCGGCGCCGCGAGGGCGACGAGAAACGATTTACGCATGTTCACAACCTCTCAAAGTGTCGCGGAAAACCCTACGCGCGAAAAGAGTAGAGGTTCGAGGCTTATGCGGAACGTTAATTAATTATACCTTTTCGTAACGCGTAAACCACAAGGTTGGGATGAGATTGGGATTTGGACAGGTCGCCAAGCCCTTGCCGGGGCGCGACAATTTCGGTTTTGCGCGAAGGTTCCGGGCCGTCTATTCTCTCACCGCCAACTTCAGAAAGATTCTCACATGCAAGGCGGCCAAAGGCTGTGGTTGATCGTCGGCGGCATTGCGCTGCTCGCGGTGGTCCTCGCGGGGGGCGGCTGGTGGTGGTACGGCCATTCGCACAAGGCCGTCGTCGCGTCCAAGCGTCCGAACCTGATCGGCCTGCTCGGCGACACCGCCCAGGCGCTCGACAACACCAAGCCCGACGACGCCAAGCTGTGCTCCGCCACGCTGACGCGCGCGCTCGACTTCGGCGCGCTGCCGCGCGGCGCGACCCTCGCCAGCGACGAAGCCAAGGCCGGCGAGGCCGAGGGCCACTACAGCTGCCAAGCACAGGGAATCGACGGCAGCTACACGCTCAACATCGACACCACCTGTCCCGGCGGCCAGGACAAGACCTGCTTCGCGCTCGACAGCATCAAGCGCGAAGACGGCAGCTGGAACTACCGCCGCAAGATCTAAAAGGCACATCATGAAAGAGCTCACCCACTTCATCGCCGGCCGGCACGTCAACGGAACCTCCGGCCGCTTCGGCGACGTCTTCGATCCGTCCACCGGCGAGGTCCAGGCACGCGTGCCGCTGGCCTCCAAGTCCGAGATGCGCAAGGCCGTCGAGGCCGCGCTCGAGGCCTTCCCCGCCTGGTCGAGCGTCAACCCGCAGCGTCGCGCGCGCGTGATGTTCAACTTCAAGACGCTCGTCGAGAAGAACATGGACGAGCTCGCGCATATGCTTTCGTCCGAGCACGGCAAGGTGCTGGCGGATTCGCGCGGCGACGTGCAACGCGGGCTCGAGGTGATCGAGTTCGCCTGCGGCATCCCGCACCTTCAGAAGGGCGAGTACACCGAAGGCGCCGGCCCCGGCATCGACATCTATTCGATGCGCCAGCCTTTGGGCGTGGTCGCCGGCATCACGCCGTTCAACTTCCCCGCCATGATCCCGATGTGGATGTTCGGCGTCGCCATCGCCTGCGGCAACTGCTTCATCAACAAGCCGAGCGAGAAGGACCCGAGCGTTCCCCTGCGCCTGGCCGAGCTGTTCCTCGAGGCCGGCGGACCGCCGGGCGTGCTGCAGGTCGTCAACGGCGACAAGGAGGCGGTCGACGCCATCCTCGACGATCCCGACATCCAGGCGGTGAGCTTCGTCGGCTCGTCGGCGATCGCGCAATACGTCTATTCGCGCGGCACGGCGAACGGCAAGCGCGTGCAGGCGATGGGCGGCGCCAAGAACCACGCCATCATCATGCCCGATGCCGATCTCGATCAGGTGACCAACGAGCTGATCGGCGCGGGTTACGGCTCGGCCGGCGAGCGCTGCATGGCGATCTCGGTCGCGGTGCCGGTCACCGACAAGATCGGCGACGCGCTGGTCGAGCGGCTGAAGCCGCGCGTGGAAAGCCTGCGTGTCGGCCTCGCCACCGATCCCGACGCCGATTACGGCCCGATGGTCACGAAAGAGCACCGCGCCAAGGTGATGTCCTATATCGACCAGGGCGTGAAGGAAGGCGCCGAGCTCGTGGTCGACGGCCGCGGCTTCAGGATGCAGGGCTACGACAACGGCTTCTATCTCGGCGGCTCGCTGTTCGACCGCGTCACGCCGGAGATGACCACATACAAGGACGAGATCTTCGGCCCCGTGCTGCAGATCGCGCGCGCCCATGACTTCGACAGCGCGATGGCGCTGCCCAGCAGGCATCAATACGGCAACGGCGTCGCGATTTTCACGCGCGACGGCGACGCGGCGCGCGAATTCGCGGCCAAGGTCAATGTCGGCATGGTGGGCATCAACATCCCGATCCCAGTTCCGCTCGCCTATCACACCTTCGGCGGCTGGAAGCGCTCGGCCTTCGGCGACGTCAACCAGCACGGCACCGAAGGCGTGCGGTTCTGGACGCGCATCAAGACCATCACCCAGCGCTGGCCCAAGGGCGGCGTGCGCGAGAAGGCCGACTTCAACATCCCGACGATGAAGTAGGGGGCGATCCACCGCGACCAGCAGGGCGTCGGGTTGACCCACTCCGCGCACGCGCGCATACTGCCAGTATGTCGCGCCAAGTCAACATTCGTGAGGCCGAGGCCAAGCTCTCGCGGCTTGTCGAGGATGCCGCGCGCGGCGAAGAGGTCGTCATCGCCAAGAACGGCAGGCCGATCGCGAAACTGACGGCCTTCGCGCCGGTCGCTCCGCGCCGGGCGAAAGACGAGCGCGCCTGACGCCCGCTACTTCACCCCGCCCAGCTTGCAGATGTGCTTCCACTGCGCTTCGGTGACGGGCTGCACGGATAGCCGCGCCTCGCGCACCAGCACCATGTCCTTGAGCTTTGCGTCGGCCTTGACGTCGGCGAGGGTGACGGGCTTCGGGACATCCTTGACCGCCTTGACGTCGACCAGGCCGAACTTGCCGGTCTCGTCGGTGGGGTCGGGCTTGTATTCGGCGATGACCTCGACGATGCCGACGATCTGCTTCTCGTCGCCGGTGTGGTAGAAGAAGCCCAGGTCGCCCTTTTTCATCGCCTTCATGTGCTTGGCGGCGGCATAGTTGCGCACGCCCGACCACGGCTCGCCCTTGGCGCCCCGCTTCTTCTGCATCTCCCAGGAGAAGGTCTCGGGCTCGGTCTTGAACAGCCAGTATGCGCCGCTCACAGCGCCGCTCCGCAATTGTTCGCGGTCGCCTTCCACGGGCGCACGTCCGAGGTCTCGAACAGCCCCGCCTTGTTGTAGGGATCGTTCTGCGCCCAGATGCGCGCCGCGGCGATGTCGGCGACGTCGATGATCATCATGCTGCCGGCCATCTCGCCGTTCCTGTCGAGGAACGGGCCGCCCAGCTTCAAGACGCCGGTCTCGCGCACATAGGCGAAATGCGTCTCGCGCGTCGCCATGCGCAATTGCAGCGATCCTTCCTTGTCGATGGCGGTGATGACGAACAGCATGGATGCCCCTTTCATTCCGGCTTCAGTGGACGGCTCATCAAGCGTAGCACAGCCTCGCCGGCCGACAGCGTGCCGTCCAGCACCTGCGCCACCGCCTCGGCGATGGGAAGCTCGACGCGTTCGGTGCGCGCGCGCTTGACGATGGCGGGCGCGGTCTCGACGCCCTCGGCGAGCTTGCCTTCCGGCGCGCGGCCCTGGCCCAGGGCACGGCCGTAGGAGAAATTGCGCGAGGTCGTGCTGGTCGCGGTCAGCACCAGGTCGCCCAGCCCCGACAGTCCCATCAAGGTATCGGCCCGCGCGCCCAGCGCCTGGCCCAGCCGCGTGAGCTCCGCGAAGCTGCGTGCGATCAGCGCGGCACGCGCGCTCTCGCCCAGCCCCATGCCGTCGACGATGCCGCAGGCGATCGCATAGACGTTCTTCGCCGCGCCGCCGAGCGCCACACCGGTGATGTCGTCGCTTGCATAGGGCCGGAACGTCGCGTGCCCCAGCGTCGCCTGAAGCTTGAGCGCCACGTCCATGCCCGCGGCGAGGGTGACGGCGGTCGGCAAGCCGCGCGACACGTCACGCGCGAAGGAGGGGCCGGAAAGGATGGCCGGCACCGCGTCGGGCGCCGCCTCGGCCAGCACCTCGGGCAACAGCTTGCCGGTCGCTCGCTCGATCCCCTTGGCACAGAGCACCAGGGGCTTGGCCGCGGGCAAAGCGGGCAGAATTTCGCGCAGATGCTGGGCCGGCACGACGACCAGCACGGCGTCGCAAGCCGCGGCCGCCTCGATCGCATGCGTGACGGCGATGGCAGCAGGAAGCTCCACGCCGGGCAGATAGCGCTCGTTGCGGCGCGAGCGCTGGAGTTCGTTCGCAACCGCGCGCTCGCGTGCCCACAGCGTCACGCGGCGCCCGGCCTGGGCTGCGACCAACGCCAAGGCGGTCCCCCAGGCGCCGGCGCCGATCACGCCTATGGCCTCATAAGCTTTTGAAGTTTCTGTATTTTCGGTCATATCGCCGATGCTGCGCCGCAAAAAGATTGAACGGTTTGTTGATTATTCAGTTATTTCCCCTATCTTGTGCTCAGGAATCGACGACGAACCGTCACAGAACGGTCTTCAGGGAAAGCGTTCATGGCCGAAAAAGACTCCGTTCGCGAACAGATCGTTTCTGCTGCCAAGAAGCGCTTTTCGCATTTCGGCTACGCCAAGACCACCATGGCCGAGGTCGCCAACGACTGCTCGATGTCGCCGGGCAATCTCTATCGCTTCTATCCCGGCAAGCTCGACATCGCCGAGGCCATCGCCACCGAGGACTATTCCAAGCATCTCGAGCACATGCGCAAGCTTGCGGTGACGCCGGGCAAGCCGGCGCCGCAGCGACTGCACGATCTGTTGTTCGAGGAGCTGCGCCGCACCTATCACAAGCTGGAAAAGGACCCGCGCGCCTATGAGATGGCGCTGGTGATCAGCCGCGAGCGGCCCGAATTCGCCAACTGGATGCTGCACGAAGAGCGCAAGATCCTGGTCGAGCTGATGGACGAGGCCGAGCGCCGCGGCGAGTTCGTTCCCGAGAACAAGGACTTCACCGCGGAGATGATCCAGGCGGCGACGATGAAGTTCCGCTACCCGCAGCTCTGGTCGAAGCTGACGCTTCCCAAGCTGGAGCGCGAGCTCGAAGGCGTGCTGTGCCTTTTGCTGAACGGGCTGTGCCCGGAAGCGCAGGCGATTGCCGAGCAGCGTCGCGAGCAACAGAAGCGCGAAGCGGCGGCCTGACAGCGGAACTTTCGCGGCGATCGTGGCTTTCCAAGCGGCGCCGGCTCTTCTTTCCGCCGCAATGGGACTCTAGGAACCGGCCAATGCGTTTTTTCGCCGTTGCCCTTTCGCTCTGCCTGCTCGCCGTGCCCGCGGCCGCGCGCACGCAGTTCAATGCCGCGGACCAGGCCGATCTCGACAAGGTCAGCGCCTACCTGAATTCCATCCGCACGATGAAGGCGGGCTTCATCCAGACCGGTCCCGACGGCGACGACGTCCAGGGCAGGCTCTATCTGGTCAAGCCCGGCCGCATCCGCTTCGAATACGAGCCGCCGGCACCGCTGCTGGTCGTGTCGGACGGCAAGACGGTCGCGGTGCAGAACAAGGAGCTGAAAACCGTCGATCGCTACCCGATCTCGCAGACGCCGCTCGACATCATCTTGGGCGACTCCATCGACCTCAAGAAGAACAGCGAGATCGTCGCCGTCCAGCACCTGCAGGACGAGCTGATCGTCAAGGCGCATACCAGCAATTTCGGCGTCCATGCCGATATCGCGCTGATCTTCGCCGAGCCGTCGCTGGAGCTTCGCCAATGGACGGTCGTCGACGAGCAGGGCACCCCGACCCAAGTCGTGCTGCGCGACGTGCAGGTCGGTGTGAACGTGCCGCCCAGCGAATTCGTGCTGCCGCGGCCCAGCGTGCTCGGAATCCACTAGGCCCTACCAAGACCCAAATTTGTCAAGAGGGGCCGGAAAACGGGCATTTTCGGCCCCGCTTGCCGCCCCGCGAAGGGCCATGCTAGGCCAGCCTTACAAAGGCACCTCCCATGCGTCCCCGCACCCCCATTGTCGGAATCCCTTGCGACCACCGGATGGTCGGCAAGCACCCCTTCCACATGGTCGGCGAGAAATACATCGCCGCGGTGCGCGACGGCGCGCAGGCCGTGCCCCTGCTCATCCCGGTGCTCGATCCGGCGATTGCGCCCGAGGAGCTCGTCGCGGCCTGCGACGGCTTCCTCTTCACCGGCTCGCCGTCGAACGTGGCGCCGAAGCATTACGGCGGCACTGTCCCGCGCGACGGCGTGATGCAGGACGAGCGCCGCGACGACACGACCCTGCCGCTGCTGAAGGCCGCGATCGCAGCGGGCAAGCCCACGCTCTGCGTCTGCCGCGGCTTCCAGGAATTGAACGTCGCTTTCGGCGGCACGCTCTATCAGCACATCCAGGAAATCGCCGGCCGCATGGACCACCGCGAAGACACCGATGCGGCGCTCGAGGCCCAATACGCGCCCGTCCACGCGATCCAGATCGACCCCGGCTGCCTGCTCGCCGACATCGTAGGCGCGGGCTCCTTCCAGGTGAACTCGCTGCACAGCCAGGGCATCGACAGATTGGCCGCGTCGCTGCATGCCGACGCGGTCGCGCCCGACGGCCAGATCGAAGCCGTGTCGATGCCCGACGCAAAGGGCTTCCTCTTGGGCGTGCAATGGCACCCCGAATGGCGCTGGTCGGAAGACGAGCTCAGCGTCGCCATCCTCGAAGCCTTCGGGGAGGCTTTGAAGGAGAGCGGGCGATGAACCGCGAAACGTACGAAGAGATCGCAGACTGGCTGAAGGAGCGCCGCGTCGGCGAGGTCGAGTGCCTGGTGTCCGACATGGGCGGCATCGCGCGCGGCAAGATCCTGCCGACCGGGAAGTTCCTGAGCGCGGTCAGGAGCGGCACCTTGCGACTGCCGGAATCGATCTTCGGCCAGATGGTGACCGGCGCCGACGCCGACACCGAGACGCTGACCTATCAGGCGCCGGACATGTCGCTGACGCCCGATCTCGACACCTTGCGCATCGTGCCCTGGTACAAGGAGCCGACGGCGCAGGTGATCTGCGACTGCACGCGCCATTCCGGCGAGGTGGTGCCTTACGCGCCGCGCGCGATCCTGCGCCGCGTGCTCGCGCTGTACGAAGACAAGGGCTGGCGGCCGGTGGTGGCGCCCGAGCTCGAGTTCTTCCTCGCCGCCAAGAACATCGATCCCGACTATCCGCTGCAGCCGCCCGCGGGCAAGAACGGCCGCCCGCAATCGGGACGCCAGGCCTACGGCATCGACGCGGTCAACGAGTTCGATCCGCTGTTCGAGGACGTCTACGACTATTGCGAGGCGCAGGACATCGGCATCGACAGCCTGATCCACGAGGAGGGCGTGGCGCAGGTCGAGATGAACTTCAACCACGGCGACCCGCTGGCGCTCGCCGACCAGACCTTCCTGTTCAAGCGCACCGTGCGCCAGGCGGCGCTGCGCCACGACATCTACGCGACCTTCATGGCCAAGCCCTATGAGCAGGAGCCGGGCTCGGCGATGCACATCCATCAGAGCGTGACGGACATCAAGGGGCGCAGCCTGTTCTCGAACAAGCACGGCAAGGACACGCGGCTGTTCCTGGCCCATATCGGCGGCCTGCAGAAATACCTGCCCGCGGCGATGCCGATGATCGCGCCCTTCGTGAATTCCTACCGCCGGCTGGTGCGCTTCCTGTCGGCGCCGATCAACACCCATTGGGGGCACGAGAACCGCACCGTCGGCCTGCGCGTGCCGGTCTCCGACGCCAAGAACCGGCGCGTCGAGAACCGCGTGCCCGGCGCCGACGCCAACCCGTACCTCGCCATCGCGGCGTCGCTCGCCTGCGGCTATCTCGGCATGGTCGAGAACATCCAGCCGACCAAGGCGATGGAGGGCAACGCCTACGAGTCCTCGCGCTACCAGCTGCCGCGGCACATCCTGGACGCGGTGAACCGGTTCCGGTCGTCGTCGGACCTGAAAGAGGTCCTGGGCGAGGAATTCGTGGCGCTCTACAGCGACGTGAAGGCGTCGGAGCACGACGCCTATCAACAGGTCATCTCGCCGTGGGAGCGTCAGCACCTGCTTTTGAACGTGTAGTGCCGCCAGGCTCCGAGCCGGGCACAGGGCCGGTCGAAAAGGGAAACATATGCTTTCGCGTGCTCCGCTCAGGACCGTCAAAGATCGCGTCCGCGACAGCAAGCACTGGGACCGCTACAAGCCACGGCCAGGCGATGTCGTCGTCGCAAGCTTTCCGAAAGTCGGCACGACCTGGACCCAACGCATCGTCAGTCTGCTCATCTTCCAGTCGGCGGCGCCGGTGCCGATCGTGCAGACCCATCCTTGGGTCGATTGCCGCATCCAGATGCCGATCGACGCGATGATCGCGGTGCTCGAAGCGCAGAGGCACCGCCGCGCGATGAAATCGCATTTGCCGTTCTACGCGCTGCCTATCCATGACGAGGTGAAATATATCCACATCGCCCGCGGGGGACTGGACGCGTGCTTCTCGTTCCACAACCACTCCCGGAATTTCACGCCGCAATTCATCGGCAACATGCAGCGGGTCGCTCAGGAAGACGGCGATACGGGCAGCCCTTCACCGCCGACGCCGGAAGATCCGCGCGAATTCTTCCTGTCGTGGATCGAACTGCGCGGCGATGACGTCGTGCCCGTCGCCGATGCGTTCTTCGACATGGAACGCAGCTATTGGGCCGAGCGTCGGCGCGAGAACTTGCTGATGGTGCATTACAACGACCTGAAGGCCGACTTGTCGGGAGAGATGAAGCGGGTCGCGGCGTTCCTCGAGATCGAGACGCCTGCGGCGTTGTGGCCGGAGCTCGTCGAAGCCGCGCAGTTCGAGAAGATGAAGAACGAAGGTGCGGCACTCCTGCCCGGCATTGAAATGGCGGTCAGGGGCGGACATCGGACATTCCTCAACAAGGGCACCAACGGCCGCTGGCGCGACGTGCTCACGGAAGATGACGTCGCGCGCTATCGCGAGCGCGCGGCGGCCGAACTGTCGCCGGGATTGAACGACTGGCTCGAGCACGGCCGCAAAGGCAGCGACCCGAAAGCGATGAAGGATTGATGTTGCCCATCAGAACGCCACGAAAAGCCTTGACTATCGCGTAAGTTCTGGCTTACCGTAAGTGATGGCTTACCAAAGTGCCTTTGCTGCCCTGGCCGATCCGATGCGCCGCTCGGTGTTCGAGCGGCTGATGGACGGCCCCCAGCCCGTCGGGCGCATCGCCCGCGGCATGCCGGTCAGCCGTCCGGCGGTATCGCAGCATCTCAAGGTGCTCAAGGAGGCAGGTCTGGTGACGGATCGCGCCGAAGGGACGCGCCGCGTCTACAGCATCGACCCGCAAGGCCTGGCCGCGGTCCGGCGCTATCTCGACCAGTTCTGGACCGAGGCGCTCGATGCCTTCACGGCCGAAGTCGAAAAGGACGAGGGGGAGAGGAACGCATGAGCCGCACGATCACGCTCGCGCCGGTCAGGAAGCAGGTGCGGGTGAATGCGCCGCAGGGCCGCGCCTTCGAGGTCTTCACCGCGCAGATGACGCGCTGGTGGCCGCCGACCCACACCATCCTCAAGGCGCCGCTCAAGGAGGCGGTGATCGAGCCGCGCGAGGGCGGCCGCTGGTATCACGTCGGCACGGACGGCAGCGAATGCGAGACCGGTCACGTGCGCGTGTGGGATCCGCCGTCGCGGCTGGTGCTGGTCTGGCGGCTCGATGCCGAATGGCAGTACGACGCCGATCTCGACACCGAGGTCGAGCTGCGCTTCACAGCCGACGGCGCCGCCACCAACGTCGAGCTCGAGCACCGCTACATCGAGCGCATGGGCAAGGATGCCGACAAGGCGCATGCCGCCGTGGGGGCGCCGGGCGGCTGGAGCGCGCTGCTCGAGGCATTCCGTAACGCCGCCGAAGGGAGCCAATGATGCCGAAGCGAACCACGTCAATGACCCGAGCGATGAACCTGTTGCCGATTTCCGCCATTGCGGTGCTGGCGCTGTCCGGCGCCGCGCAAGCGGCCGTACAGGACGTGCAGGCCAACGGCTTCTCGATCGAGGAGGACCTCCACATCGAGGCGTCGCCCGACAAGGTCTACGAGACGCTGATCCAGCCCAAGCTGTGGTGGAGCTCGGCGCATACCTTCTCCGGCGACGCGAAGAACATGACCATGGACGCGCGCGCCGGCGGCTGCTGGTGCGAGACGCTGCCCGGCGGCGGCGGCGTGCTGCATATGACGGTGGTCAACGCCCAGCCCGGCAAGCGCCTGGTGCTGCATGGCGCGCTCGGTCCCTTCCAGACGACCGGCATGGACGGCGCGATGAACTTCATCCTGGAGACCAAGGACAAGGGCAAGACCACCGAGCTGACGCTCGTCTACAACCTCGGCGGCTATGTCTCGGGCGGCTATGGGGCGCTGCCGCAGAGCGCCGACGGCGTGCTCAACATCCAGACCAAGCGGTTGAAGAAATTCATCGAGACCGGAACCCCGGATTACGAAGCGGAAAACACCGAGAAATAGGAGAACGTCATGAGCCTTCGCATTCACGCCTTCCCGCCCAGCCCGCGCGGCTTCAAGGCCTTGAGCTTCGCCAATCATATCGGCATCGACTTCGAGTTCGTGCTCGTCGACCTGACCAAGGGCGCGCAGCGCACGCCCGAATTCGCCAAGCTGAACCTGAACCAGCGCATGCCCGTGCTGGAGGAGGACGGCTGGTCGCTGTGGGAATCCAACGCGATCCTGCAATACCTGGCGACCAAGAAGCCCGAACTGGGTCTGCTTCCCAAGGACGAGCGCGGCCGCGCCGACGTCAGCCGCTGGATGTTCTGGGAGAGCGCGCATTGGGACCAGGCCTGCGCGATGCTGATCTGGGAGCGTTTCGTGAAGGGCCTGTTCGGCGGCGGTCCGGCCGATCCGGCTGAGGTCGAGAAGGGGCTCGCCAATTTCCATCGCGCCGCCAAGGTGCTCGACCAGCATCTAAAGGGCCGCGACTTCGTCTGCGGCGCGCTCACTTGTGCCGACTTCGCGCTCGGCTCGCCGATGATCCTGGCGGAGCCCGCCGGCTTCCCGCTCGAGGACTATGCCGAGATCAGGCGCTGGTATGGCCGGCTCGCGGCGCTGCCGGCCTGGAGCAAGACGCAGGCGATGGGGCAGATGCCGGCCGCTGCCTAGTCGAGCGTCGTTTCGACGGCGCCGCCGGGCGGCGTCGTCGGATCGATCTTGAAGCGCACGCGGCCGAGCAGGCGGCCGTCGCCGGTCGAGATATCGACGCGCCAATCGCCCGGCTGCGGATGGCGCTTGATCGTATAGGCGCGATAGCCGCCGTCGCGCCCGCCGTTGATCGAATAGCCGACGTTCGACACCGCCACCCAGCGTTTGGCGTTCGGGCTGTAGTGCTGCCAGCTGTGCACGATGCGCATCGAGAAGCTCACCGGCGCGAACACCGCGCTGTAGACGTAGACCGGCTCGCCCGGCGCCACGTGCAGCAGCGGGGGCGCCGCGGCGCCGGCATACCAGGCTTGAGGCTCCGCCGTGCCGATATAGTGGTCGCCGACATGCTTGACGCTGTTGTAGACGCCCGAGCGCGCCAGCGCGATCGGAAGCGGCGGCAGGACGCCGGTGAACCAGAACAGGTTGATCAGCGCATAGACGAAGGCGGAGCCGATCGCGATCTGCCATTTCGAGGCGATGAAGGACGGACGGCCGAGCCTGGCCACCACGCTCAGGAACAGCACGAACGCGCCGACGGCCGCCAAGCCGCTGAGCAGGAAGGTGAACATGCCGACCGTATGGGTCAGGATCGGCACCGTCACGATGGCATAGGAGAACAGCGCGAAGAAGAACAGCACCGCAGTGAAGGCGAGCCGCGAGTGGTAGTGCTTGAACAGCTCGTTGCCGATGAAGATCGCCCCGAGCACGACCAGGAACGGCCACGACGCGATCAAGACGGCGCTGCGCGTATAGAAGATCAGGAACCCGCTCCACAGCCCGCCGAGCGCGAACTGGCTGGCGAAAGGCAGCCAGCTCTGCCAGCGCGGCCGCGGGGCTTCCGGGTCGCTATGGGCGTTGATGATGTGCAGGATCAGGATCGAGACCGCCGCCACCGCCAGATAGACCAGGAAGATCACCTGCGTGTTCGGCAGGTCGATGCGCCGGAACATCATGTTGTCGGTGACGAAGCCCGCGATCATGCCGCCGGCCGAGAGCTGGCGCTCGTAGCGCGGGATCCAGGCCAGCCAGGCGGCCTGCATCCGCTTCAGCCGTGCGATGCCCGACGGGCCGCTCTCGGTCTGGCCGGCGTCTGCTTGGCCGCTCTCGGGCCGGCCGGTCTCTGGCAGACCGGTCTGTGGCTGACCGGTCTGTCGCAGGCCGGTCTGTGGCAGGCCGGTCTCTGGCAGGCCGGTCTCGGGCGGCGGGATCGTCATGGCGCTCGATTTGCACCGAACCGGAACCGGGTTCAAGCGCCGCCGGCGAATGGGGATGACGCCCGGCGCACGGGTTGCTAGACTGTCCGGATGTCGAACAAGCGTTCGCTTCTCGTCCTCTGTGCCCGGATCGGCTACAACCCGCCGCGCCGCTAGTCCGCGCCTGCGCGCGCCCGACCATTCCTTTCACGGCAATCGGCAGAGGCACGTCATGTCAAATCCATCGTCCTTGCACAATCAGACCCAGCAGTGGCGCGCGCTCGACGCCGCGCACCACATCCATCCCTTCTCGGACACCGCCGCTCTGAACAAGGAAGGGGTGCGGGTGATCACCCGCGCCGACGGCGTCTATCTCTGGGACTCGGAAGGCCACAAGATCCTCGACGGCATGTCGGGGCTGTGGTGCGTCCAGCTCGGCTACGGCAACAAGGAGCTTGCCGAAGCGGGCTATGAGGCGCTGAAGACGCTTCCCTACTACAACCATTTCTTCAAGACCTCGAACCCTTACACGATCGAGCTCGCGGCGAAGCTGGCGTCGGTGCTGCCGGACGGGCACGAGCGGGTGCTGTTTGCGAATTCCGGCTCGGAAGCGAACGACTCCGCGCTGAAGCTCATCCGTTATTACTGGAACTTGAAGGGCAAGCCCGAGAAGAAGATCCACCTGTCGCGCGACTATGCCTATCACGGCGTGACTTTCGCCGCGGCGTCGCTCTCCGGCCTGACCCCGATGCATCCGCAGTTCGACCTGCCGCTGCCCGGCTTCGAGAAGGTGCCGGGGCCGTATTGGTTCGGCGCCAAGGCGGCCGGCCATGGCGATATCGACGCGGACGAATTCGGCGAGCTCATCGCGAAAAAGATGGAAGAGCGCATCGTCGAGATCGGGCCCGACCGCATCGCCTCGTTCTCGGCCGAGCCGGTCCAGGGCGCGGGCGGCCTGATCTTCCCGCCGGAGAGCTATTGGCCGGCGGTGCAGAAGATCTGCCGCAAATACGACATCCTCGTTCATCTCGACGAGGTCATCACCGGCTTCGGCCGTGTCGGCGAATGGTTCGGCGCGCAGGCTTACAAGATCGCGCCCGACATCATGACCATGGCCAAGGGATTGTCGTCGGGCTACCAGCCGATCTCCGCGATCTCGCTGGGCAGCCGCATGGGCGAGGCGATCTCCAATTCGAACGAGGAGCTGGTCCACGGCTATACCTATAGCGGCCATCCCGTGGCGTCCGCGGTCGCGCTCAAGAACCTGGAGGTGATGGAGCGCGACGGCCTGGTCGCGCGCGTCAATTCCATCGGGCCCTATCTCCAGCGCAGCATGCGCGAGGCACTGGCCGGCAATCCCATCGTCGGCGAGATTCGCGGCAAGGGACTGCTCTGCGCCATCGAGCTGGTGCCCGACGGGAAGGAGCGCGCCTTCTTCCCCGATCCGGGCAACGTCGGTACCCATTGCCGCAACTATTGCTTCAACAGCGGGCTCATCATGCGGGCGATCCGCGACACGATGGTCTGCGCGCCCCCGCTGACGATCACGGAAGCCGAAGTCGACGAGCTCGTCGCCAAGGCCAAGGACGCCATCGACCGCACGGCGAAGGATTTCGGGAAGGCCTGAGAAGCCTCGCCTACATCTGCGCCTGCTCTTCGACCGCTTCCTGCTCTTTCTTGAGCGGCGCGATGAGCTTGCGCGTCTTCCACGTGCCGCGCATGAACCAGGCGACCGCGACGATGGCGGTGACGACGTTGGCGATCGGCGTCGACCACCACACGCCGTCGACGCCGAGCGTCCTGGACAGCGCGAAGGCCAGCGGCAGCTGCAGCACCCATTGCGAGACGAGGCTGACGACCATCGCGGTGATCATCTCGCCGGCCGCGCGCAACACCGCCATCAGCGCGAACTGCAGCCCGATGAAGCCGAAGCTCCAGGCGACGATGCGGATATAGGCGGAACCCTCGGTGACGACCGCGGGGTCGCCCGGCACGAAGAAGCGCACGATCGACGGCGCGATCAGCATGCAGACGAGTCCGAACACGGTCAGCACCGCGAAGGTGATGATGGCGGCGAGCTTCGCCACCTTTTCGGCGCGCGCGATGTTGCCGGCGCCGATGCTCTGCCCGACCAGGGTGGACGTCGCCATGGCGAAGCCCATGGCCGGGATGATCACGACGTTGAACAGGTTGGTGCCGACGCCGAAGCTCGCGGTCACCACGGTGCCGAAGCTCGTGATCAGGAAGGTCAGGATCATCATGCCGAGCCCGCGCGCCGACTGCTCGATCGAGGCGGGATAGCCGAGCAGGAAGGCGCGCCGGACGAAGGCCAGGTCCGGCTTGAAGTCGCGCCAGTTCAGGTGGATGCCGTAGCGGCCGCCGAACAGCAGGCGCAGCGCGACCGCGGCCGCGATGGCCTGCGAGATCAGCGTCGCGATGGCCGCACCCGCCACGCCCCAGGCCGGCATGCCATAGCGGCCGAAGATCAGCACCGGATCGAGCACGAAGTTGATGACCACCGTGACCGCCACGATGATCAGCGGCGCGCGCACCTCGCCGACGCCGCGCATCAAGGCCTGCGCCATGGCGTAGATGAAGGTGAAGGGAAGCGCGATGAACACGATGCGCATGAAGGCGAGCGCGCCGTCGAACACCGCGGGCGCGACATGCATCATGTTCAGCAGCCACGGCGCCAGAAGAACGCCGACGGCGCCCAGGACGATCGATACCGCGACGATGGTGAGCAGGGTCTGCGCCGCCACGTGGTCCACCATCTCGTGATTGCGCGCCCCGGTATACTGCGCGATCAGCGTGGTGCCGGCGATGGCGAAGCCCATGCCCAGCGCGATCAGCACGAACATGACCGGCATGGTGATCGAGACCGAGGCGACGGCCGCCGCTCCCAGCCGTCCGACCCAGAAAGCATCCACCACCTGATAGGCGACCTGCAGGATATTGGCGCCCATGATCGGCAGCGCGAGCAGGAACAGGGCCCGCGAGATCGAGCCTTCGAGGAGCCGCGGGTCGAAGGCGCGGCGTGCGGGCTTTTGGGGATCGGCCTGCTTGGTATCGGCCTGCTTGGTATCGGGCTGCTTGGGATCGGACATCGCGGGATCGGCCACCGGCTCGGGCTTCGAAAGACTCTGCTATTCTCCGTTCCATGAACCTTCGCATTCTCTCGGTCAATATCGCCCGCGCCCGCGACATCGGCACGTTCGAGGGCGAGCGGGTGATCTCGGGCATCGACAAGCGCGGCGTTGCGTCCGACGCAGTGCAGGTGCGCCGTCTCGGCATCGTGGGCGACGAACAGGCCGATCTCACCGTTCATGGCGGCGTCGACAAGGCGGTCTATGCCTATCCGTCGGAGCACTGGCCGTGGTGGGAAGGCGAGCACCGCATCGCAAGCGGGCCAGCGACCTTCGGCGAGAACCTGACGCTCGAAGGCGCCGACGAAAGCGCGGTCGCGATCGGCGACCGCTTCCGCTGGGGTTCCGCGCTGCTCGAGATCAGCCAGCCGCGCGCGCCCTGTTACAAGCTCGGGATGCACGCCGGCCGCGCGGAGGCACCGCAGATCATGACCGTGTCCGCGCGCTGCGGCTGGTACCTGCGCGTGATCGAAGAGGGCGATGCGCCGTCGCGCGATGCGGCGCTCGAGCGCGTGCGGGAGAGCGGCGCGCCATCGGTGCGCGACGTGTTCCGCGCACTGTTCGGCCGTCATGCCGATGAAACAACCCTGTCACGCATCTGCGATGTTCCGGAACTGGCGGAAAGTTGGCGCCGTCCGCTTCGGGTCAAAATCGCGCAAATCCAGGCCCGGCAACACTGATGCATATTCGTCACTGTCATTAAGAAAACTGTAAAAAAGCTCATGACGCAGAAAATAGTTGCCAAGTGTGGCTTGGATGCATAGGCTCTTTCTCGAAGGACGGTAGCGATCCGGCAAGCACTGCCCCCCCGCTCGCAAGCTGGATTTCGTCCTTCGCGGTGACCGGTCATCCCCTCCCGGCACCAAGCGCGTAACGGCGCACACGGCGCCCGACTGGCCCCCCGGTCGGGCGCCAATTTATTTGCACCATTTTATTTCAGGCGTCGTTCGCGCGCCTGGCACGTTCCCATCAAATGACAGCACCACATGAAGAATGGACCGTGCTGCCGCATGGGCGCCTGCAACGGATCGACGACAGGATTCTGATCGTCACCGGGACGATCAAGATGCCGATCGGCAGCTTCGAGCGGCGCATGAGCGTCGTGCGCTTGAACGACGGCACGCTGGCTTTCTACAGTCCGGTCGCTCTCGACGAAGAGCAGATGTCGCAGATCGACGCGTTCGGCCGGCCCGCATGGCTGATCGTGCCGGGACGCCATCACCGCCTGGACGTGAAGCCGTTCAAGCATCGCTATCCGGCCGCGAAGGTGATCGCGGCGCCCGGCGCGCGCGGCGATGTCGAAGAGCTCGTAGCGGTCGACGCGACGGACGTGGAGTTTCCCGACGCTTCGTTGCGCTTCTCCGTCGTTCCGGGCACCGGGCAGGACGAAGCCGCGCTGGTGGTCGCGGCCGAGGCGGGCACGACGCTGATCCTCAACGACATCCTGGCCAACGTCCAGAACGCGACCGGGGTCGACGGCATCATCGCGCGGCTGTTCGGCTTCGCGGGCGACAAGCCGCAGATCCCGCTGCCAGAGAAGCTCGGCATCATCGACGACAGGAAGGCTCTGGCCGCGCAGTTCCGCGCCTGGGCGGAGCTGCCGCTCGCGCGCATCGTCGTCTCGCACGGCGAGCCGATCGTCGAGGATCCGTCCGGCGTGCTGCGCGAGGTCGCAGGGACCTTGGAATGATCAGGCCGTCACCCGGCGCAGCGTGAGGTTGATCCGCCCGCCGCCGGGCACCAGGGTCGATGTCCCGCTCAGCACGCGATCGATGCCGTGGAAGGCGAGCCGCGCCGGCCCGCCGAACGTCAGCACGTCGCCGCTGCCGAGCTTCACGCTGCGCGTCGGGCCTTTGCGCGTCGTGCCGCCGATGCGGAACAGCGCCTCGTCGCCCAGCGATACCGACAGCACGGGCGCGTCGATCGCTTGCTCGTCGCGGTCCTGGTGCAAACCCATGCGCGCGCCAGCGCGATAGAGATTGACCAGGCAGCACTCCGGCGGCGCGGGGTGGTTCGTCGTCGCTTTCCACAGGTCGATCAGCGCGGGCGGGATCGGCGGCCACGCCTCGGCCGTCCGCGGATCGGTGGACGTGTAGCGATAGCCGCTCTTGTCCGAATACCAGCCCAGCGGACCGAAGTTGAACTCCTCGACCGAGAACGGCTTGCCCGAACCGGGCATCACCGGTTTGTAGAACGCGGCCTGCGCCAGCACCTCGCCCAGCAACGCGCGCTGCGCCGCGCGGTCGAGACGCTCGCGCCACAGGCTGACGCCGGGCGCTATTTCAAGGACGGTTTCCACGGTTCCCAGATGCCGTTGAATGTTCCCGGCGCGAGCGCTTTCGCCAGCGCCTCGGGGTCGTAGCGCTCGCGCACCCATTGCGCGAGCGGGCGGCCTTCCGATTGCACGAAGGCGGTGAGCAGGAACTGCTTCAGCCAGCGCTGCGGTCGTTTGGGGAAGTGCAGATAGGGGAAGCGCTGGAACTGCGCCTCGGCGCGCGCCATCGCGTCCCAGCCGTCGCGATGAATCAAATAAAGCGCGGAAGCCAGGCTGGTTCGGTCCTGGCCCCCGCTGCATTTGATCAGGAACGGCTTGGGCGCCGCATCGAAGGCGTCGAACAGCGCCACCAGCATCTCCTTCAACGGCAGCCGCTTGGAATCGAGCATGGCGTCGAGATGGACGATGCCCAGCCGCTCGCAGGTCTGGTGCTCTTTCTTCCACCAGCCGAATTTGGGGTGGTGGCCGCGCAGGTTGATCACCGCCTTGATGCCGTTGCCGCGCAGGAAGGAAGCATACATCCCGGCATAGGGCTGCGCCGAGCGCGCCGCCTCTTGGGCCACGACCCAGTGGAAATTGTAGAAAAGGTTGAGCAGTTTGCGCATGCGACCTTGACCGGACTATCTTCCGTAGCATGCGGATATTCCTCGTCAATCTCGAACGCCGGCCCGACCGGCTGGCGGCGATGGCGGCGCAGCTTGCGCGGCTGGACCTGCCCTTCGAGCGCTTCGACGCGGTGGACGCCAAGAGCGTCGATCCGGCGGTGCTTTCCGCGCCTTTCGCTGAGGAGGGGCCGCTGGGCAGGCTCTCCCCCGGCGACAAGGCCTGCACTTACAGCCACATCCATATCTGGCGGATGATCGCGCAGGGGCCGGACGAATACGCGACCGTGCTGGAAGACGACGTGGTGCTGGCCGATTCAGCGCCGGGGTTCCTGAGCGACAGCGACTGGATCCCGAAGGGCGTCGGCCTGGTCAAGCCCGAGCGCTACGGCGACAAGAACCAGCTCATCGTCATCGGCAAGCCGCGGCTGACGGTGAAGGGCCGCATCCTGGCGCCGCTTTTGTCTCGCCACACCGGCACCGGCGGTTACATCATCTCGCGCGAAGCTGCGCGCAAGCTCGCCGCGATCAAGGAGAAGATCGCGCTCCCCGTCGACCATCTGATGTTCAACCCGAACAATTCGCCGGTGTTCGATTGGCTGCAGCCCTGGCAGCTCCTGCCCGCGATCCTCGACCAGCAGGAGGCCGTCGGCGGCGCGACCGATATCCACCGCACGCGCGAGGCGACCAAGCCCAAAGGCATGGCGCTGGTGCGCCGCCAGCTCAAGCGCAACTATTACGATCTGAGGCTGGTACCGAAGCAGGTCGCGCAAGTGCTGACCGGCCGGGCGAAGGTCGTGAAGATCCCGATCGTTTAGAGGATCGGCTTCACGCCGTCTTTCTCGACCGTCAGCCGCGTCGCCTGGAGCGTGCCGTCGGCCGACGGCGTGGCGACCACCGACACGGCCGCGCCCGGCACCAGAAGGCTCTCGTCGCCCAGCATCAGCGCGATGATGGGGATGCCCGGCGCCACGACGATCTCCGCGTCGCCGGTGCAGCCCGCGGCGCCGGCCGCATTGGCATGGCCGCCGCACACGCCTTTGTCGTCGGCCGCCGCACCGCGATAGCTCACCTTGAGCGTGCCGTTGTTGGCGGCGACGCTCGTCACCTGGGCGACCGTCGCATTGGTCATCAGCCGGTTCGACGAAGCGTCGCCCATCGGATACTGGCCTTCGCCCATGCCGCGCAGCGCGTCGGGGAAGACGTTGATCTGCTGCGCGCGCAGCTTGCCGTCGGAGCCTTTGAGCGCGGCCGCGCCGATGAAGTCGCCCGGCTTGATGTCGGCGACCTTGCGGCGCTGGTTGGTGATGACCCGCGCATTCGCCGCCAGGGTCACCGACACGTCCTTCTTGCCGATGACGATGGAAAGCGTGCGCGCCACCGGATCGAAGGTCCCGATCGTGCCGCGGATGCGCTGCGACGGCACGGACGCGGCGGGCGCTCCAGCTGCTGCCTTCGCCGCAGGCGCCGTGGCGATGGCCGTGGGCGGCGCGGTATCGGCGAGGGCGGCCGGTGCCGCCAGGAGTACAGCAAGCAGAAACGCGCACCGCATCGAAAGCTCCTATTTCGCCCTACTTGCGGAAGATCAGGATGAATTGGTCCGTCTTGTGGCGGATCGCGGGATCGAAGACCTTGAGCTTGTGATTGTCGGCCGGATTGCGCAGCACCCGGCTCTCGCTCGCCAGTTTGAAGCCTGCCGCCAGCACTTCGTTCTTCACCGTGGCTTCGTCGATGCGGTGCAGGGTCTCGGTGTCGCGCAGACCCGAGCCCTTCTCGGCGGCATGGTCGAGCACGATATAGAGCCCGCCGGGCTTCAGCGCGTCATAGACCTTCTTGTTGATGACCGCGAGATCGGCCGGCTTGGCGAAGCTGTCGTGCAGGTCGTGATAGTTCTGCGACGTCCACACCAGGTCGAGCGTTTCCGGCGCGGCCAGCGCGTTCACGGAGGCGTGGATCACGCTCACGTTCTTATAGTTGGCGGCCACCGCGATCACCGGCGCAGGCTTGCCTTTCAGGAAGCTGTCGAACTCGGACGGCTGATAGGCATAGACGTATCCCTTCGGCCCCACCGCGACCGAGAACAGCCGCGTGAAATAGCCGCGGCCCGGGATCAGGTCCATCACCCTGGCGCCGGGCCTGACCTTGGCCAGCACCAGCATCTCGGCGGGCTTGCGCTCGGCGTCGAGCTGCTTGTCCTCGTCGGGGCGGGCGCTGTCGGCGACTGCGGCGCTCACATTGGCAGGCGCGGCGGACGCGGATGTTGCGAAAGCAGGCGTCGTCGCCAACAGGGCCGCAGCCAGAATCCATTTCATCGTCGACATCGTTCGTCCCTCCCGGTTGTCGCGCGAGCCTAGCCGCTCCGGAGCGCCCCGTTAAGGAGCCTCGCGGCCAGCCGTTCTGACAAATTTGTAAGCCGGTCCAGGCCCATGCGGTGCAGCGCCTCCGCGTCGCGCGGTCCGCCCTTGAGCAATAGCCGCGCCAAGGTCAGGGGCGTCGCATTCTTCAGCGTCTCGAGCGCCACAAGCAGGCGCTGCTCGACCGCCGTGAAATCGGTGCCGAAGGGATAGGGCGGCAGGTCGAGGGGGGCGAGCGCGCGCGCGATCCGATCCGGCGTATTGTCGCGGAACTCGCGCGGGATCTCGTATGCCTCGGCGATCTTGCCCGCGTCCTTGGCGCGCAGCAGCTCGTCCTGGAAGCGGGAATCCGCGATCGCCAGCATCGCGGCGACCACCGCAGCGTCCGGCTTTCCGCGCAGGTCGGCGATGCCGTATTCGCTGACGATGATATCGCGCTCGTGCCGGGGGATCGTCACGTGACCGTAGTTGAAGCGGATGTTCGACTGGACTTTGCCACTCGCGCGCCGCGTCGCCTTGATGGAGACGATCGAGCGCGCATCGGGCAGCGCGAAAGCCTGCGTGACGAAATTGTGCTGGCCGCCGACGCCGCTGATCACGCGGCCGTCCTCCAGACCGTCCGACACCAGAGCGCCCAGCAAGGTCGCCATCAAGGCGCTGTTGACGAAGCGCGCCTTCACGCGGGCGCGGGTCTTGGCGTCTTGGTCGCCGTAAAGCTCGTTGGTGAAGGAGACCGCGGTCATGCGCAGCTTGGCGAGCGTCTCCGGCTCCATCTCGCGCAGGCGCGCGTAGAACGATCTGGGCCCTAGGAAGAACGCGGCATGCAACAGCGCGCCGTCGACCTCGCGCTTGAGGATGCCGGCGTCCATCAGCTGCAGAAAGCCGTCGACGAACATCTCGCTGATGCCGTAGAGGCCCTGCGCGAAGGGGGCGAGTCCCTCCTGCGCCGGCACAGGTCCGCCCAGCCGCGCCACGGCGTCGCGGAAACGCGCATTCTCGTGCTGGCGCAGGATCAGCGCCTTGGCGACCGCGTCGCCTTCCTCGCCGATGCCGATCTGCAAGGTGCCGCCGTCGAGGACGAGACGCGCGGCCTGCAGCCCGATGGCGTATTCGCAACTGTCGATCGGCATGCGCGGCGGCGCGAAGAGCGTAAAACGCGGCCCGTCGAGCACATGATCGAACGCGGTCTCGGGCAGCTCGGCATCGCCCGGCATGAACGGCATCTCGTCGCTGATCTCGCCCGCAAAGACGAACTTCGCGCCCAGCGTCCTCAGGTCGAGCACGGTGTCCGGGTTGGAGCCCAGGCTGTAGCGCTCGCCGCGCCGCGCCACCAGCTGGGCCACGACGTTGACGCCGCGCTCGGCCAGATAGCGCGCCGCATGCGTGTAGTTCGCGGAGATATAGCTCTGCTGGGCGACGGGATTGTTCATCCACCGGCCGGCGAGGAAGAAGAACTCGTTGACCTCGATGTTCGAAGGCAGCCCACCGCCGCGCAGCGCCTTCGCATAGGCGAGCTCCGGCCAATCGCCGAACAGCCGCTCCACCACCGGATCCATGAAGCGGCGCTCGAGATCGCTGCCGCCGCGCGGCTTCTCGAGGGTGAGCGCGGTGAAGATCGTGAGCCCGATCGTGGGATCGGCGGCGGCGCGCGAGAACAGCGCATTGGCGATGTGGTTCGCCTTGCCCAGCCCCAGCGGCAGGCCCAGCACGACGGTCTTTCCGACCGCCGCAAGGATCGCGTCGGCGACGCTTTCGGCATCCGTGTGGACCGCCGTCATTCGACCTTGGACAGGAAGGCGGCGATGGCGTCCCAGGCCTCGGGCTCCTCCAAGGTCGGCGCATGGCCGATATCGGGCACCTCCGCCACTTCGAGATCGGGCTTGACGGCGCGCATCGCCTCGACGCCGTCGCGCGAGAGGATGTCGCTGGTCTCGCCGCGCACCACCAGCACCGGCACGGCGGCGAGTGCCTGGAACAGCGGCATCAGGCTCGGCGCCTGGCCTGCGCCCGCAAAGCCTTGCGCGATCAGCGGGTCGTAGGCGAACTCGATGCGGCCGTCCTCGCGTTCGCGCGCCACGCGGCGCGTGAAGGTCGCCCAGAACTCGTCGTCGCGGCCCGGAAAGGCGCTGTCGCCGACGGCGCGCACCGCGGCCGTCATGTCGTACCAGCTGTCGACCGGCTCGGACTTGCCGACGTAGGAAGCGATGCGCGCAATGCCTTTGGGGTCCACCACCGGGCCGATATCGTTGAGGATCGCCGCCGCCACGCGCGTCGGCGCCGCCGTCGCCGCGATCATGGTCATGATCCCCCCCATCGAGGTCCCCAAGAAAGCAGCGCGCGGCACGTTCAGCGTGTCCATCACCCTGAGCACGTCGCCGACATAGACGTCGGAGCGGTAGCGCGCGGGCTCGGGATCGTTCTCGGACTTGCCGCGGCCGCGCGCATCGATGGCGATGACGCGCCGGCCCAGCTCCGCGATGCGCGGCGCCACCGCCTCGAAGTCGGCCGAGTTGCGCGTCAGCCCGTGCAGGCAGATCACCGGCAGGCGATGGGCGCTCGCGTGAGGATAGTCGCGCGCATAGACCTTGGGGCCGTCGGCGGTGGCGATGCGGTGCTCGTCGAAATGCATTACTTCGCCTCGGCCATGGCGCGGAAGCGGGCCTGGTCGTCGGCCGTGGCGGGCGCGTGGCGGACGTCGCCCTCCTTGGGCAGTTCGCGCGTCCAGGCGGCAAGCTCCAGCGCGATGCCGTCAGGGTCGTAGAAATAGATCGAGCGCACGAAGGTGGTCGGCGTCGTCTCCAGGCTCGCCTGCATCGGCGAGTCGTCGTGGTTGATGACACGCGAGCATTCGATGCCCTTGGCGCGCAGCTTGTCGTAGTACTCGTCGAGCTTCTCGGCCGGAACGTTGATCGCGATATGGTTCATCGAGCCGTGCGCCGAAGGTCCGGGCAGCATGCCGCGCGTGGCCGAGGCGACGCCGGGCTGCGCTTTCGGCGCGTCCGGAAACCAGAAGAAGGCCAGGCTGTCGCCGTGGCCCAGGTCGAAGAAGAAGTGCTGGCCCATGCCGCGCGGCAGGTCGATGGTCTTGATCAGCGGCATGCCGAGCACGCCGGAGTAGAACGCGACCGTGCGCGCCATGTCGCTGGACACCAGCGCCAAGTGGTTGACGCCCAGGAACTCGAACTCGGGATTCTGCGGACGCGACATGCGGGTCTCCGGATAGCGAGACCCGACGGTACTAGAAGTACACCCGCGCGAGAAGCGGGCGCGCGGTCGGATTTGCGCCCGCGCCGGAAGCCGGTGCGCTAGAAATATATCCGGGCGAGAAGCTGGAACTGGGTTTCGTTCCGGTGCGGGTCTTCGCCCGTCTCCGCGCGGCTGTCGCGGCGATCGTCGATGGCGATCATCTCGCCTGTGAAGCGCAGCCACTTTTCGGGCAGCCAGCTCATCGACAGCGTGATCGCGTGGCCGTCCTCGTTCGCGTCGCTGGGGAAGGTTGCGCGCGTGCGCGTGTCGAAGACGTCGAAGCGCGCCGCCATCCACCACTTGTCCAGGTCGTAGCCGACAAGCGCATAGGCCGAGCGGAAATCGGTCGTCTGGCGGTAGAAGTCCGACGGCACGATGGTGGTCGAGCCGGTCATGCCTTGCGCGAGCACGGTCATCTTGCCCAGCTGCTTCTGATAGCCGACGTCCCAGAAGCTGGTCGCCCAGGCGATCTGGCCGTCCTTGATCCTGCGCGGATCGGCGTCGTTGTCGTAGCGCATGATCTCGAAGCCGCCGAGGTCCTCGGGCTCCCAGGACAGATCGAGATACCAGCCGGGCCGTCCGTCCATCTCGGTGAAAAGCTTGCCATAGACCGGCGGCGGCGCGCCGAAGCCCGAGATGTCGGGCAGGCGGTTGTGCTCGAACAGGCCCTGCGGGCGGTCGTTGAAATCCCAGCCGCGGTCGGCCATCACCACGCCCGCCGGATCGTTCCAGCCGAACACCGCCCCCACCAGCGTGATCGTCTGGTCCTCGCGGCGGTATTCCAGCGTGCCCTCGGCCCCCAGGATGCGCAGCTCGTCGCCGACCCAGGAATTGATCGCGCTCGGCGTGATCGTCCAGAAGCTTGTCCAGCCGACCTGGTCGTTCTCCAGCGACAGCGGCGGGAAGAACGCGCCCAGCTTGACCGACCAGCGCCAGGCATTCGTCGACACCGGGCGATAGCGCACGAAGGCCTCCAGCAGGTCGACGGCCGGGCCGTAGTCGGGATTGGCGCGCACCGTCGCCGTCGCGGTCAGCTCGGGAAGGATGATCGCGCGGCCCTCGCCGACGATATCGCCCGGCTCGATGCCGCCGTCGTCCTCGCCGAAGCGCAGCTTGCCCAGCCCGCCGTCGAGCAGCGAGTCCGTCTTGGGCGCCATCACCAGGCGGATGTCGCCATAGCCCTCGAACTGGAAGTCGATGCCAAAGGCCGGCGTCGCGAGCAGCAGCGCGAGAACGGGCGTCACGACCGGCAGCGCGGCGGGGCGGTTGGCGCGCTTCATGCCGCGTCGCTCATCGCTCGTGCGGCGACGGGCAGGCGGATCTCGACCGTCGTGCCGTGGCCCTTCTCGCTTTCGATCGACAGCGCGCCGCCATGCAGCTCGATGATGGCCTTGGCGAAGGGAAGGCCGAGCCCCGCACCCTGATGCTGGCCGTCGAGCGCCGAGCGCAGCCGATGGAACGGGCGCGTCACGACCTCGATGTCGCTTTTCTCGAGGCCCGGACCGCGATCCTCGATGCGGATGACGAGGGCGCCCCCCTTGCCCATCGCGGCGTCGCGCCGCGCGCTCACGCGCACCGTGCCGCCTTGCGGCGTGACCTTGACGGCATTGTGCAGCACGCTGGTCAGCGCTTGGCGGAGCTTGTCGGCATCGGCCTCGATCTCGTCGAGATCGCCTGCCTCGACGGCGACGGCGACCGCGCCCGCAGCCGGCCGCACTGCGGCCACCGCTTGCTGCAGGATCGCTTGCGGCGCGACCCGCCCACGCGCGATGGCGAGCGTGCCCTTCTCGACCTCGGCCAGGTCGAGCATGCGCGAGACCAGGCTGAGCAGCCGCTCGCCGCTCGCACAGATGTCGCCCGCATATTCGCGATAGCGCGCCACGCCCAGGGGCCCCAGAATCTCCTGACGCAGCATATCGCCGAATCCGACGATCGCATTCAACGGGGTGCGCAGTTCGTGGCTCATATTGGCCAGGAACTGCGATTTGGCCTCGTTGGCCTTGACCGCGTCGTTGCGTGCGGTCTCGAGCGCGCCGATCATCGAGGTCAGCGCCGCCTCGCGGTCGGCAATGGAGCCGGTCATGCCGATGATCGCCTGGCTGAGCTGGCCGATCTCGTCCTTGGCGCCCACGGGCGCGGGCGCGGTGTAGTCGCCGCCGGCGATGCGCCTGGCGGTTGCGGCCAGCGCCTCCAGCGGCTTCGAAGCGCGGCGCACCACCAGCATCGCGGCCCCCGCCGCCAGGATCAGCGCCAGCGCCAGCACCAGAAGCATCGGCGGCACGATGGAGCGATAGGCGGCAAACGCCTCGGCCATGGGATAGCCCAGGACCGCGATCACCGGCGCGCTGTGCGACGCGGTCTTGAGCACCGCGGTGACGGTCAGGAAATCGCTCGTCTCCGACGTGCCGTCCGTCGCGCGTTTCCCGGGCAGCGGGATATGCCGAGGTCCGTTCTCGGTGCGCGCCGCCACCTCCCATTTGCCTTTTGTCCCGCGCGTTGCGAGCGCGATGGAGCGCGGCGTCTCGGACAGCGCGCTCAGCTTGCCCAGCAGCGCGTCGTCGATCGGCACGCAGGCGGCGATGAAGGCGATGGCGACCGGCGCGCGCACCGGCACCACGACGATCCAGTAGATCTTCCCGTCGAGGGTCGCCAGCGCGGTGCGCTCGCCATTCGAATCGTCGAGCAGCTCGGAATAGGCGAAGGCCTTGCCCGGCGCCTGCACGGCGCCGGTGTCGGCGGCGATGGCGCCGTCGAGGCCGACCAGCATCATGCGCGTGGCGCCGACGCGGTGGCCGTGGTTGCGCAGCGCCGACAGCTCGGTGTCGTAGTCGTGCTGCGCGATGGCCTGGCGCAGCGCATAGTCGAGCGACAGCACCTGCACGTCGTCGCCGACGCGCTCGGACAGCACGCTCAATTGGCGCAGGAAAACCTGGGTCGCCTGGCCGAGCTCGACCTTCTCTTTCTCGACCAGGCTGTGACGCAGATAGGAATAGGCCGCGAAGCCGGTGAGGATCTGCACCGCCGCCAGGGCCACGACCAGGAACAGCGCGAGGCGGTGGCGGAAGCCCACGGTCAGTAGTCCTTGTGCATCCGGCTCATCGCCGGCGCCGCGCTGATCTGGATCTTGAGCGCGAGCCTGGTGTCGCCCGCGACGGCGAGCGCGGTCGGCGCCGGCTGCTTGCCGATGCGCGACTGCGGATGCCACACGCTCGCATGCCAGGCCCCGTCAGGCACGTCGCGCAGCTCGGCCGTGCCCTTGGCGTCGGTGATCGCGGCATACGGCGCGTCGGCGACGAAGACATAGGCGACCATGTTGTCGTGGATATTGCAGCCGATGGCCGCGACGCCGGCTTTATCGAAGATGACGGGTTTGGAGACCTGGCCCTTGTCGATCTCGAACTGGAACTGCTTGATGGCCGAGAACGAATAGACCTGGTGCATGGTCGTGTCGTTGTTGGTGAAGACGACCTCGCCGCCTTTGCGCACGAGTACGACCAGCGGCAGGAAAGTCTCGTGCTGCTGGTCGATGACGCTGCGCGGCGGCACATGCGAGGCGGGTTGCGCCGTGTCGTTCGCAAGCGCGACCACGGCATTGGCCGCGGGCTTGCCGTTCGCATCGGTCACGACGACATCCACCGTCCCCCCGCTTGCGGTTGAGCAGGCGATCGCGCTCGCGACCGCGAAAAGGGAAAGAAGCCTGTGGAACATGGCATTTAGGCTAAGCGAAAATTGGTTAGCGAAGTGATACGTTGACGGTGGCGGAAGGTTGCTGCTTAACGTTTGATAAGGGCGCGGGGGCGGGGATGACGACGGACATCACCAAAAGCACGAATATGGGCCTGGTATTGGCGGCCTCGGCCGCGGGCACGGTGTTCGAATGGTACGATTTCTTCATCTTCGGCTCGCTGGCCGCCATCATCGCCAAGCACTTCTTCGCCAGCGCCGGCGAGACCCAGGGCTATATCTTCGCGCTCCTGACCTTCGCGGCGGGCTTCGCGGTCAGGCCGCTTGGCGCCATCGTCTTCGGCTGGTTCGGCGACCGCACGGGACGCAAGCGCACCTTCCTCGTCACCATCACCATCATGGGCCTGGCGACCTTCGCCATCGGCTTGCTGCCCGACGCTTCCGCGATCGGGCTGAACGCGGCATGGCTGCTGCTGGCGATGCGCATGCTGCAGGGGTTCGCGGTCGGCGGCGAATATGGCGGGGCGGCGATCTATGTCGCCGAGCACGCAGCTCCGAACAAGCGCGGCAGCGCCACGGGCTGGATCCAGGTCGCGGCCAGTGCCGGTCTGTTCCTGGCGCTGCTCGTGATTTTCGTGATCCGCAGCTGGATGGGCGAGGACGCCTTCGCCGCCTGGGGCTGGCGCGTGCCGTTCCTGCTCTCGGCCGGCCTGCTCGGCATCTCGCTGTGGATCCGCCTGCGCCTCGACGAGTCGCCCCTGTTCCGCAAGATGCAGGAGGAGGGCCGCGGATCGCGCGCGCCGCTGTCGGAGGCGTTCTTCCGATGGAAGAACCTGAAGCTGATCCTGATCGTGCTCTTCGCGCTGATGATGGGCCAGGGCGTGGTCTGGTACACGGCCAACTTCTACACGCAGATATTCCTGGAGCGCGTCGTCAAGGTCGAGCCGCGCGTCGTCAACCTGCTCATCATGACGGTCCTGATCGGAAGCTCGGCGCTGCACATCCTCTTCGCCTGGCTCTCCGACCGCATCGGGCGCAAGCCGGTGATGCTGTTCGGCATGGCGGTGGCCGTGGTCACGATGATCCCGGGCTTCAAGATGCTGACCGACGCCGTCAATCCCGCGCTCGCCGACGCGGCGGCGCGCGTGCCGGTGACGGTTGTGGCGGCTCCGCAGGATTGCTCGGTGCAGTTCGATCCCATCGGCAAGGCCAAGTTCACCTCGTCCTGCGACATCGCCAAGGGCACCTTGGCCGCGATGGGTGTCCCTTATCGCAACGAAGCGCCGCCTGGGGCCACGCCCGCGGGCACGCCCGCGCGCATCCGTGTCGCGGACAAGGAGATCGAAAGCTTCAACGGCGCCGGCCTCGTGGGCGCCGATCTCGTCGCGAAGAAGAAGGACTTCGAAACGCGCGTGCGCGCGCTCACCGAACCGGCCGGATATCCCGCCAAGGCCGACAGCGCGAAGGTCGATTTCTTCCGCGCGGCGCTGATCCTGCTGATGCTGATGACGGGCGCGGCCGCGCTTTACGGGCCGCAGGCGGCGGCGCTGGTCGAGCTGTTCCCGACGCGCATCCGCTATTCGGCGCTGTCGCTGCCCTACCATATCGGCAACGGCTGGTTCGGCGGCTTCCTGCCCGCGACCGTCGTCGCCATCGTGGCCGCGACCGGCGATATCTATGCGGGCCTCTGGTACCCGGTGATCCTCGGCGCCATCGGCTTCGTGCTGATCGCGCTGCTGCTGCCGGAGACGCGGGGGCGTGACATCAGCGCTTAGGTCAGCTCTCAGAGACCAGCGGCAAGACTTGCCAAGCAGGCAGCGCGTCCGCCACCAGCTGATCGGCGAGAATGTCGAAGGCGCACATGCCTTCTTCGGAGTCGCGGCCGCGATCGGGGGTATCGGTGTCTATGCTGGCGATCTCGCGCTTCCTATCGTCGCGACGTCGCGCCGTCACATCGCATGCAAGATAGCCGCGCCGCGGGTATTGGCTGGTTGCGCGGAGTTCGTCTTGCGTGAAGTCGTAGTATTTGCCGATGAAAAACCAGCTGCGGCCCGCGGCGTCGTCGAGCCTGCACTCGACGATTCCGGGCTGCGGGTCGTCGTCGACCCAGCGCGTGATGGTGGCCCGGGCGAACCAGCGAACCCCTTCTTCGCTCACCCCTTCACTTCCAGCGGCACGCCGGGCTCGTTCTTCGAGGCGTGGATGACGAGGGACGAACGCGCGCGTGCGACGTTCTTCTCGGCGGTGACGACGTCGGTGACGAAGCTCTGGAACGCCGACAGATCCTTGGCGACGACCTTGAGCAGGAAATCCGTCTCGCCGTTCAGCATGTGACACTCGCGCACCTGCGGCCATTGCCTCACGCGCTCTTCGAAAGCCTTCAGGTCGTGGTCGTTCTGGCTCTGCAATCCGACGAAGACGAAGCCCATCACCTCGAAGCCGAGCGCCTTGCCGTCAAGTTCCGCATGGTAACCTTTGATCAGCCCGGCTTTCTCGAGCGTGCGCATCCGGCGCAAACACGGTGGCGCGGTGATCTTCGCGCGGCGCGACAATTCTACATTGGTGATGCGGCCATTGGCTTGGAGTTCGGAAAGGATGCGTAGATCGATGGAATCGAGCTTGTGATGCTCCACGGGTCACCTGCGTTGCAAAGCGGAGGATTTTTAACTCCAACAGCCCCTGTCGCGCAATAATATTTCTGTCGCGAAGAATCTCAAGCCCCGAGTCGCATTTTTCTTTCACAAAGGTGCGATCCGCGGGGCCCCAACCGCCTGTTCCGTTTAACCATTTCGCTTGCCTTGACCTTTTGCCCGCTGCTTCCGATATCAGCATCTCACCTGCACGAACCGGGGCTCCGCTTGCACTCCAAAGTCGTCATTCTGGGAAGCGGACCCGCCGGTTGCACCGCCGCGGTCTATGCCGCGCGCGCCATGCTCGAGCCCACTTTGATCGCCGGCATCCAGCCCGGCGGCCAGCTCACCATCACCACCGAGGTCGAGAACTATCCGGGCTTTGCCGAAGCGATCCAGGGGCCCTGGCTGATGGAGCAGATGCAGGCCCAGGCCGCGCATCTGGGCACCAGGATGATCCAGGACACGATCGCCTCGGTCGACCTGTCGCGCCGTCCCTTCACGCTGACCGGCGACGGCGGCGAGACATACACTGCCGACACGCTGATCGTGGCGACGGGCGCCAGCGCCAACTGGCTCGGCCTGCCGTCGGAGTCGAAGTTCCAGGGCTTCGGCGTCTCGGCGTGCGCGACCTGCGACGGTTTCTTCTATCGCGGCAAGAAGGTCGCGGTCGTCGGCGGCGGCAATACCGCGACGGAAGAGGCGCTGTTCCTCACCAATTTCGCCGAGCGCGTGACGCTCATCCACCGCCGCGACACCTTGCGCGCCGACAAGACCAACCAGGCGCGCGTCATGGCGAACAGGAAGATCGACTGCCTGTTCGATCATGAGGTGGTCGAGGTATTGGGCACCGACGAGCCGCGCGGCGTCACGGCGATCCGCCTGCGCAACACCGTCACCGGCAGCACGCGCGAGCTCGAGGTCGACGGGTTGTTCGTCGCCATCGGGCATTCCCCGGCGACGGCGCTGTTCAAAGGCCAGATCGAGATGGACGAGAGCGGCTACATCAAGACCGCGCCGGATTCGACGCATACCAGCGTCGCGGGCGTGTTCGCTGCCGGCGACGTCAAGGACAAGGTGTTCCGCCAGGCGGTGACGGCGGCCGGCATGGGCTGCATGGCCGCGCTGGAAGCGGAGAGGTTTTTGGCCGGAGGGCATTGAAAAATTCGGTCATGAAGTTTGCGTTGAGGCTGGGGGCGTCAACGGGGTAGGGCAACGACATGGATTGGGACAAGCTTCGCATCTTCCACTCCGTCGCCTCGGCGGGGAGCTTCACGCATGCCGGCCAGATGCTCACCTTGAGCCAGTCGGCGGTCAGCCGCCAGATCAGCGCGCTCGAGGAAGAGATCACAACGCCTTTGTTCCAGCGCCACGCCCGCGGGCTGACGCTGACCGACGAGGGCGAGATGCTCTATGCCGCGGTCAGCGACGTGCTGACCCGGCTGGCGCAGGCCGAAGAGGCGCTCAAGAACGTGCGCGAAGCGCCGCGCGGCGTGCTCAAGATCACCTCCAGCCACGGCATCGGCACCTATTGGCTGGTGCCGCGCCTCGACGAGTTCCTGAAAGAGTGTCCCGAGGTCGAGGTGCACCTGGTGATGGAGGATCGCGAGCTCGATCTCACCCAGCGCGAGGCCGACCTCGCCATCCGCATGCGCGCGCCGGTGCAGGCCGACCTGATCCAGCGCAAGCTCTTCACCGTGCACTACCACATGTACGCGACGAAGGAGTACCTCGACAAAGCGGGCACGCCGCAATCGATGGACGACCTCGCCAACCATACCGTCATCGCCTATGGCGAGACCGCGGCGCCGGAGATCCGCGAGATCAACTGGCTGCTCGATGCGACGCGGCGGCGGCTGAACGGCACCGGCCGCACCATCCGCATCAACAACGTGACCGGCATCCTGTCGGCGACCTTGGCCGGCATCGGCGTCGCCGCGGTGCCGGACTATGTCGCCGCCGAGCGGTCCGAGCTCATCCGCGTGCTGCCGGACGTGCCCGGACCGTGCTTCGACGTGCACCTCGTCTATGCCGACGCGCTGCGCCAGGCCAAGCGCGTGGCGGCGTTCCGCGACTTCCTCGTCCGTTCGGCCAAGGACTGGCGCTATTAGCTAGCGTGCCAGCGGCGTTGCATGCTGCGGCCGCGCCTCGGTGTGCTGCGCGGTCAGCCTGGTCGTGCGCGCATGGACCGCGGTGCCGCCCGACGGACAGCGGCTCGGCTTCAGCGGGCAATAGATATACGAGCCGTTGTCGCTGCTCACCGCGACGAAGCCCTGGCGGTTGATGCCCCAGGCCTGCTGATTGGTCGAGCCCGGCACGTCGATCCAGGTGATCGTGCTGGTGTCGGTGTCGAGGGTGAAGGCGTGGCTGTTGCCCGACCCGTCCTGCACCTGACCGCTCAGAATACCGCGGTCGCTCAAGCCTTCGAGCGCGGTCGTGCCGCTGGCATCGGCGTCGATCACCTGCGTGACGCCGTGCTTCAGGATGAAGCCGTGCGTGCCGGTGCCGTCGTTGAAGAAGCCGGCGATGGCGCCGTGCGGAGTGATGTCGCGGGGCGCGACGCGGGTGGTCGGCACGCCGAGGACGACGTCGGCCTTGTACTTGCCGTTCTTGCCGCGATAGCCCGCCTTGTGGGACAGGTCGGTGACGACGTAGTCGCCGGTCGAGACCTGGTGCGGCGCGAGGCCTTGCGCGATGCCGCTGAGCGGCACGCCGTCTTTCAGGATGGTGATGATGGTGCCGTCGGGCTTGCGCAGGAATTCGGGCCCTGCCGCGAAGGTGTCGTCGGGCGCGAAGCCCAGCACATAGCCGGCGTTGTTGATCGAGCGCGCCTCGGTGCCGGTCTCGCCCGGATAATCGAACAAGGTGTAGTCGCCGCCCAGGGTGCCGAAGAAGCCGTGCTCGACGCCGTCGCCGTCCTTGTACATGCCGGAGATTTCGAGGTTGTCGTTGACGTCGAAGATGCTCGTCGACGCGGCGCCCGCGACCGGCGGCACGGGGATCAATGTCCCGGCATCGGCGGCGGCGGCGAACGCAAAACAGGCTCCGCAGAGCAGGGAAGAAATCAGACTATGGCACCGCATCGAAAATCTCCTTCGGTTGGAAAAACTGCGGCGCCCGGAGGCGCCGCAGGGATGTCGGGATATCGATTCCTATTGCCGCGCCGCGCCCTTGGGCAGGACGTGCTTGGACGGCGCATGGTTGCGCGTCGCCCCCGGCTCGCCATGGACCACGCGCGCGTTCAGGCGGATGGCATGGGCGGTGTTGAGCGGGCAGCTGTTTTCCTTCGGGCAATAGATGTACGGGCCCGCGTCGGAAGTCACCGCGATCAGGCCGGAACTGTTCATGCCCCAGGCCTGGGTGAACGACGCCGCGAAGGGATCGTCGATCTCGGTGAAGTTGCCGGTCTTGGTGTTGTATTCGAAGCTGTGGACGATGCCGCTGGTGTCGCCCCACTGGCCGTCGGAGCGGTTGTGGTCGTTCAGGCCCTCGAACACCGTGTAGCTCTCGTTGGCGTCGGGATAGGTGATCGTGGTCACATTGCCGTCCTTGTCGACGAGCGTGCCGATCTGCAGCCCGGTATTGTCGTTCACATAGAAGCCGGCCGAGGTGCCGAAGCCGTTGAACGCCCGCTCGCCGGTATAGGACGAGCTGATGCCGGTATCGACGTCGCGCTTGACGCGGTAGTTCTTGTCCGTCGAGCCGTGGACCACGCCTTCGCCGTCGCAATAGTCGCCGGCGAACGCGCCGACCTTGTTGATGCCCTGCACGATGCCGTTGATGCCGACGCCGTCGCGGCTGACCCGCTTGATCTTGCCCTTCTCGAGGCCGTACTCCCACGGGACCAGCTCGCAATGCGCGCCGGCGATGTTCGAGAAGCCGGTGATGATCATGCCGCCGCCATCGATCGCGCGGGCCTGCGTGTCCGGACCGTCCGGATAGTCGAACGACGTGTAGTTCCCGTCCAGCGTGCCGTAGAAGCCGTGGCTGATGCCGTCCTGGTCGACATAGCTGCCGGCGATGGTGTTGTTGTCATCGGCGATGCCGAACACGCTCGTCGTCGAGGCGTTCGGGAAGGGCGTGACCGGTACGAGCACCGGATCCGCGACGGCGGCGCCGGTCAAAAGCAAACTCGACAAGCCCATGAGTACTTTGAAGGATGTGCGCATTCGACTCTCCTGTTCCTGTGGCCTTGAAGCCCCCACGAAAGTCCAAAGCGTAGCGATGAAACTTTCTTTAGGTCAATCGCTGCGGGAGCATTTGTCCAAGATTTCCGCGCCTTTCCGTGAAGATTTCGCAAGCCCGCGGCAGGTTCGCCGCCACTTGAAACCGGGCTTTCGCGCTCCCATCTCCTGTAGGCCGCGATGCCGTTCCCCCCACGGCATGCGGTCCGCGGACCTAGCGGCCCACGGGCGCGCTTTAGGGTGCGCGTAAAAAGCAGCGGTCGCCGGAGCGTTTTCCCCCCTCGCTCCGGCGACTTTTTTATTTGTGCTGCTTGGATTCTTCGGCAATGCCGTCCTTCAGCAGCTTCACCAGGCTCGGCGTGTCCTTGGTGTGAGTGTCGTGGATGCGCCAGCCGCCCTTCGTCAGCACCAGGTCGAGCGTCATCTGCCGCGGCCCGTCGGGAAAGCGCAGCTCGACCTTTGCCGCCGCGGCGCTGGATCCCAGAGATGCGACCGAGAGCACCTTGGCCCTCATGCCGCCGGGGTCCTGGCAATCGCAGACCGGATCGCCGTCGAGCGTTCCGACCTCGCCGTCCGCCAGCTTTTCGTCCTGGCGGATCAGCGCGATCAGCGGCGCGTCGAAGACCCGCGCCGCCGTGCCGTCGCAGGTCGGGCAGAACGAGCTGTTGCGATATTGCCCATACAAATCGTCGACGAAGGCTTGCGCGGTGCCGCTGGCAGCCGCGCAAGGAACGGAGGCGGCGACCGCGAGAAGCGCGACCGCCGCCGGCCAGATGCGCACCCTCACGCCGCCGCCCGCTTCGCGGTGACGACCTGATCGGCGAGCTTGCCGGTCAGTTCGGCCAGATGGTCGAAAGCCTTCTCGAAGGTCCCCACGCCTTGCGTCAGCGAGCGCAGCTCGATGATGAGGTCGGCGATCTCCGATTGCGGCATCTGCGCTTCGACCGTGTCCCAGCCTTTCCAGCCGTCGCGCGCGTCGAAGCCCATGAGCTGCCCGCGTCTGCTGCTCACGACCTGGTTGACCTTGGCCGTCGCCTCGCTCGGGACGTGGATGCGCACATGCATGATCGGCTCCAAGAGCACCGGCGCGCAGTTGGGCATGCCTTCCTGCATCGCGATTCGGCCTGCAGTCTGGAATGCCGCATCGGAAGAGTCGACGGTATGATACGAGCCGTCGATCAGCGCCACCGCGACGTCCACCACGGGGAAGCCGAGCGGGCCTTCCTTCAGATAGTCGGCCACGCCCTTCTCGACCGAGGGTATCCACTGCTTCGGCACCACGCCGCCCTTGATCTGGTCGAGGAAGGCGAAGGCGCTGCCGCGCGGCAGCGGCTTGATCTCGATGATGACGTCGCCGAACTGGCCGTGACCGCCCGACTGGCGCTTGTGGCGGCCGTGCTGGGTGACGCCTTTCTTGATCGTCTCCTTATACGGCACGCGCGGACGATGGGTGTTGAGCTTGAGGCCGTATTTGCTTTGCAGCTTCTCGACCGCGACCTTCAGGTGGATTTCGCCCTGGCCCTCCAAGGCCATCTCCTGCAGCTCGGCGTTCTGGTCGAAATGCAGCGACGGATCTTCCTCGCGCAGCTTGGCGAGCGCGGCGGTGAGCTTGACCTCGTCCTTGCGGTCGGCCGCCTCGACGGCGAGGCGATAGACGGGCGTCAGGTGCTCGACCTTGGGCCCGGCCGGAACCTTCTTGGAGGTCGACAGCATGTCGCCGGTCACGACCCCTTCAAGCCGCCCCAGCGCCACGGTGTCGCCGGCATGGGCTTCCGTGAGCTTGATCTGCGCTTCGCCTTTCAGCGCCGAGATGCCGCCGACGCGCGCATCGGCGCCGGACGCGGTATGCAGCACCGCGCCGTCCTTCAGCGTCCCCGCCATCACGCGGCCGAGCGAAAGCTTGCCGCCGTGACTGGAATGGTAGGTCTTGAGCACCTGGACGACGGTGTCGGCGCCGGCCTCGATCTTGAGCCTGTCGGCGGCCGCCTTCACCTCGGGCACCTCGTGGCGCAGCGCCTTGAGCAGCCGCTCGACGCCGTTGTTGGTCTCGGCCGAGCCCAGCAGCGCGGGTACGACGAGGCCCTCGGCGAGCTCGCGCGACAGATCGGCGACCACTTCGTCGCGCGGCGGCTCGACGTCGGAGAGCAGCTCCTCCATCAGGTGCTCGTCGTAGTCGGCGAGCTTCTCCAGCATCGCGAAGCGCTCGGCTTTCTCGGCGTCCTTGTCGGGGATGTCGACAAGCTCGGCGGGCTGGCCGGGCTTGAACACCCAGGCGCGCTCCAGCGCCAGGTCGACGAAGCCGGTGACGCGGCCGCCCTCGACGATGGGGATCTGGCGCACCAGGAGCGGCGTGTCGCTGACCTCGCGCATCGCTTCGAGCAGGTCGCGCAGGCTTCCGTCGGCCTTGTCGATCTTGTTGACGAAGAGGAAATGGGGGATGTGCAGGTCGGTCAGCCGCTTCAAATAAGGCTTGAGCATCTGCATCTTCGCGGGCTCGGGCTCGCATACCACGACGGCGGCGTCGATTCCGGGAAGGACGTTCAGCGCGTCCTGAAGGAACTCGATCGAGCCGGGGCAATCCAGGAAGGTGAAGCTCTCGTCGAGATATTTGGTCGTGGCGCAATTGACCTCGACGCTCATCTGGCGCTCGCGCGCCTCGGCGCTGGAATCGCCCACCGTGTTCTTCTGGGCCACGGCGCCCTTGCGCTGGATCGCGCCGCTCGCGAAGAGAATGCTTTCCAGCAACGTCGTCTTGCCGCTGCCGTATGGTCCCACCAGGGCCACGGTGCGTGGCCCTTTTCCTCCATTGGACATGATCGCCTCCATCACCCTTTAACGCAGGGCGTCGAGGCGCGGCGGGCGTCTTCTTCCCAAGGCTTTGGGCGGCGTCACGCGCCCCGCTATGGGCCGATGCTCGCGCCGTTCCGGGGCGCTTGCAAGGGCTTGACGCGTCAATGCTTGGGGGCGCAGCCGGGCTTTGCGATCTCGACACGGCGGTTCTTGGCACGGCCGGCATCGTCGTCGTTGCTTGCCACCGGCACGGTCTTGCCATAGCCTTTGAAGGTCAGACGGTCGGCCGCGATGCCGTGGCCGGTCAGCCAGGCGACGACGGACTTCGCCCGCGCTTCGGAAAGCTTCTGGTTATAGGCGTCGTTGCCGACGTTGTCGGTATGGCCCTGGACCTCGACCTTCAGGCCGGCGTCCTTCTGCAGGATGCCCAGCACGTTCTGCAGCACCGGATCGGAGTCCGGCTTCAAGGTCGATTTGTTGAAGTCGAACAGCACGCCGTAGAGCGCTACGTGACACGCTTTGCCCAGCTGCTTGGCGAGATCGTCCGCCGCGCCGGCATCGGCGACCTGGATGGAATAGTTGCCGCCGCCGTTGTGCAGATAGGCCCAGATGTTGCGGCCGTTCTTTGCGTAATGCGCCGTCAGGGTCGCATCGGTCTGGCTGGCGCCCGCGGATTCCTGGATGATGGTCCAGCCCGCCTTGGTCAGCGCGTTGTGGTATTGCGAAACGAACAGCACCGTCGAGAGGCCGGGCGGCTCGTTGTAGTTCCTGACGAGGTAGCCGTTGCCCACCACTTGCGGCTCCTCGGAGCCCGGCATCTCGACCGTCATCGGCCCGCTCTCGCGGCCGCCCGAGCCGTCCGTGGAACCGGGCAGCGGCGGCAGATAGGGAAAGTCGCCCTTCTCGACGGAGACCTTCTGGGGCGTGGCGGCCGGCGGCGCCGCGACGAGGGTCTGCGGCGGGCCGCCGGCCTCGACGATGTCCATGCGCAGGTCGTCCCGGCCGAAGATCTTGATATAGCCCCAGACGTCCTTGCCGTCCTTCTGGCGGCGGACCATCGCCGAGAACGGGTTGCTGTCGTATTCGACGCTGACGTTCCAGCCCTGGCTCACGAAGACCTGCTTCACCTTCGCGTTCCAGATCTGCTTGCCGGGCATGGTGTCGGGCACGCCGCTCACGGTCATGTTCACATGCCAGTGGCGGCCGCGCTTCTCGACCGCCGCGTCGCTGCCGGGATTGTAGAATTCGGCGACGCCGTAGTCTTCTTGGATGATGCTGTCCTGGCCGTCGGACGGGAATACGTCCTTCGGCAGCGTCATGTAGGAGGGCAGCGTCTTCTGCGGCGCCTTCGCCGCGCCCGCGCCAAAAGCCGCGCACATGCACAATGCCGCCAAAACGACGCGCTTCATGAAATCCCCCGGTTGAGCTCGATCCGGCGATGCTCATAGCGGCGAACGAGTATCGGCGCCAGTCAGGCCGTGACGGCTTCGAAGACAGCCGTCTCCGGCGTGCGGCGCTGCAAGGTGTCGACCATGTCTTCCAGCGCCTTGACCAGGGCCGCGCGGTCCTGGCGGCGCACGGCGTCCTCGACCATGTCGTTCAGGAAGGCGCTGCGCGCCATGTGGCCGATCGGGGAGGCTATGGTGAGGAACAGCGGCACGCGCCCCTGCACCCATGCCGCGATCAGGCCGGGCAGTTCGGTATTGTAGAGCGCGCAGCGCTGCAGAACCATGATCTCCACCCCGCTGTCGGCGCGATAGCCGAGCGGATGGCCCTTGGTCTTCGGTATCAGCACGATGCCCGAGCGGTCGGGCCGCCAGCTTTCGCTCAGCTCGGGCATCACCCGCCAGGCGCAGTGGAACTCGCGGCATACCTTGAACCGCGTCGCATAGATCGCGCAGCCGCCGTCGGAGCGGAGGTTCTGGCAACGCACGCCTGCGAGCTTGCGAAGCTCGGGCTGGTTGATGTGCAGCTCGGTGCAGCACACCGTGCATTTGCCGCAATCGCGTCCCGGAACGAGGTCCATGGGCGCCTCCCCGAGCGTAGTGGAGAGGAGGCGGCCGTTAGGGACAATTCACGTTGCCGGGATGTCGAACACGGTCGCGTGAATTCAGCGCAGATTTCCGCAGAAGCGTTGAATGCGCCGGCAGGCCTCCTCGAGAGCTGCGTTCGAGGTCGCGTAGGAAACGCGGAAGAACGGCGACAATCCGAACGCTTCGCCGTGGACGGCCGCGACGCCTTCGCTTTCCAGGAGCTCGTTCACGAAGTCGTCATCGGTCGCGATGGTCTTGCCCGACGGCGCGGTCTTGCCGATCAGGCCCGCGATGGACGGATAGACGTAGAACGCGCCTTCGGGCTTGGCGCATTCGATGCCGCGCGCCTGGTTGAGCATGGCGACCACCAGGTCGCGGCGCTCCTCGAACACCTTCTGGAACTTCGGGATGAAATCCTGCGGTCCGTCGAGCGCCTCGACGCTCGCCCATTGCGAGATCGACGACGCGTTCGACGCCGATTGCGACTGCAGCTTGGTCATCGCCTTGATGAGCGCCACGGGCCCGCCGCAATAGCCGATGCGCCAGCCGGTCATGGCATAGGCCTTCGACACGCCGTTCATCGTCAGCGTGCGCTCGTAGAGCGCGGGGACCGCCTGCGCGATGGTGTGGAACCGGAAGCCGCCATAGACGAGGTGCTCGTACATGTCGTCGGTCAGCACCCAGACATGGGGATGCTTGAGCAGCACCTCGCCCAACGCCTGCAATTCCTCGCGCGTGTAGCAGGCGCCGGTCGGGTTGCAGGGCTGGTTCAGGATCAGCCATTTGGTCTTCGGCGTGATCGCGGACGCCAGCGTGTCCGGCTTGAGCTTGAAGCCGTCCTCGAGGCGCGTCTTCGGCATCACGGGCTTGCCGCCGCCGAGCAGCACGATGTCGGGATAGCTGACCCAATAGGGCGCCGGCACGATGACCTCGTCGCCCGCGTTCACCGTCGCCATCAGCGCGTTGTAGACGATCGCCTTGCCGCCGGGCGCCACGAAGGTCTGCTCCATGGCGTAGTCCAGATCGTTCTCGCGCTTGAACTTGCCCGCTATCGCCTTGCGCAGCTCGGGGATGCCGGCGACGTCGGTGTATTTCGTCTCGCCGCGCTTGATGGCGGCGATGGCGGCGTCCTTGATGTTGGCGGGCGTGTCGAAATCGGGCTCGCCGACGCCCAGGTTGATCACGTCGCGGCCGGCGGCGGTCAGCGCACGCGCCCTCTGGCTCGCGGCGATGGTGGGCGAAGGCTGAATGCGGTTCAGCGAATCGGACAGGAAGCTCTTCGGCAGCGGCGTCGTGGACATGCGTTCACGTATAAGGGGCGGGGCGGCCTGCGCAAGACATTTGCTGTTTTTCAACCCTGCCATCGCTATCATGCAGGTCATGCGCCGTTTCGTCTTCGCCGCCTTGAGCGTGCTAGCGCTCGCCGGATGCTCGCATCCCGCGCCGCCGCAGGGCCGCTGGGAAGGCACCTACGAATCGGACGACACCATGCTCGCCGCCCGGCTGGAGATCGAGCCCGACGGCCAAGTGCGCGTCAGCGCGCCCGATCTTCTCGATGTGGGGCCCGACGACCGCGACGCGGCGCGCGAGCGGCTGGCCTCCGATCTCGCCGCGGCCTGGGACCAGGTCGCGCCGCGCAAGATGGACTTCGATGGCGAGACCTTCCGCAAGCCGGGCGGGATCGCGCCGCAGATGGTGTGGAAGGCGAAGGCGAAGCAGATGTTCCTGGTCGTCTATATCGGCACGCGGCCGTCGTTCCAGATCGCGCTGCACCAGGTCGGCGACTTTTCCGAGAACCCTTTCAGCTGATCTCCATCGAGTCGACGCGGTCCGGATAGAAGGCGAGATGGCCTTCGATCGCCGCGACCGCGGGATAGGGATGCTCATAGGTCCACACGGCATTCTCGGCGCCGCCCTTGATCGAGTAGTACGAGCACTCGCCCTTGTAGGGGCAGTAGGTCGTATGCGTGCTGCGCTCAAGCTGCGTCATGTCGGCGTCTTCGCGCGGCACGTATTGCACGGCCGGATACGATGCCTCGCGCAGGCTGAGTGCCTTGCTTGTATCGACGAGTACGCGTCCGCCCGCGCGCACGACGACTTGGCCGTTCGTCCGCTCGATGACGATGGGATGGTCGGGGCCCGGTATCTTCATTGCGGCGCCAGTCTTCATCGCGTCACCATTTGTTGAAGGCGAAGAATGCCGCCAAGCCCAGGAAAGCGAAAGCGACGAAGTGGTTCCATTTCAGCGCTTCGTGCAGATAGGTGACGGAGAATATCGCGAACACGCCGAGCGTGATCACCTCTTGCATCGTCTTGAGCTGGGCGGCGGAATAGACGCGGTAGCCGAAATGGTTGGCCGGCACCGCCAGGCAGTATTCGAAGAACGCGATACCCCAGCCGATCAGGACAAGCAGCCACACCGGCGCGTTCGGATAGCGCAGCTGGCCGTACCAGGCGAAAGTCATGAACACGTTGGAGCCGCAGAGCAGCAGAATCGGCAGGAAGCGCATCAAAACCTCATGGGCTGAAACTCACGATATCGTGTTGCCGGGAGCCGGTGCCGGATGGACCCCCTTCGTGGACGCCAGATTGCCGCAAATGGTATGGTTCGCCCAGCTTTTGGGGAGGCTCCGATGCGAATCCTTGTCGCGACATTGTTCGGCGTGGCCTGTGCTTTGGCATCCAACGCGAACGCGGCGGTCACCGTGCTGGGTCCGGGGCCGGCGCAGGAATGTTTCGACTTCGCCGAAAACGGCGGCGATCTGCATGAGGGTCTGATCCGCTGCTCCTTCGCGCTCGAGTCGACGCTCTCCGTTCCCGATCGCGCGGCCACCTTCGTCAATCGCGGCGTGCTGCGCCTGGGGCTTCACCAGAACGAGCAGGCGCTCGCCGACATCAATTCCGGCATCGCGCTCGATCCCGTCTCGGGCGACACCTATATCGACCGCGGCGCGGCGGCAATGGCACTCGGCCGCTACGACGACGCGCTGCAGGATCTGAACAAAGGCATCTCGCTCAGCCCACACCGTCCCCACATCGCATATTACGATCGTGCAATCATCGACGAGCGCAACGGGGACATCCGCGCGGCTTATTACGACTACAAGAAAGCGCTCGAGCTCGAGCCGAACTTCGCGCCGGCAGCGATGGAGCTGAAGCGCTTCCGAGTCGTGCATAAGCAGAGCGGCAGCGGCGGCGGCGTCTGACGTAGAATTCACCAATTTTTCGTCGCGACTCCGATGGCGCTCAGGCGCGCGCGACACATCGTTACAATTTCTCCATTGAGCGGGACGGACCGCGCTCCGACAGTCTCAGCGGCCGTGCCTCCTCGGCGTTCCCCAGTGACGGGCACGGCTTTCCGGGCGGCCGGGTCACGCTTCGATGCCCCCACATCGGTCCATGATCCGGCCGCCCAACTACCGCCGCAAATGCTGGTTTGGCTGGATTCCCTGATAGTTTGGGACACGCCAGGACTTGTCTTGCGCGCAGGCGCCTCTATGTAGGGAGCGGCGCCCCGTCATTTCGAGCGAGTTATTGCCCATGAAAATCCTGCTGCGTTCGGTTTCGCTGCTTCTGTCCGGTGTGGCGGTGGCCGCCTGCTCGACGGACCCGCCCGTGGCGCTCCAGCCGTCCGAGATGCCGTCTGCCTTCACCGCGCCGACGACCAAGAGCGCGCAGGCTTGGCCGTCGACGGATTGGTGGACGGGCTTCCAGAGCGCCGAGCTGACCGAGCTCGAGGTCAACGCCGAGAAGAACAATCTCGACCTGGCCGCTGCCGCGGCGCGCGTGCTGCAGGCCCGCGGCAATACCGGGCTCGCCGCTTCGGCGCTGTTCCCCGCGGTCGATCTCCAGGGTACCGCGTCGCGCAGCGGCTCCAAGGTTCCGTTCACGACGGCGGGCTCTGGCGGATCGCATGTCGGCGGCGGCGGGCACACGGTGACCTCCGGCACCTCGAGCATCACCGAGAACAGCTTCGGCGTGTCGCTGAACGCGAGCTACGAGCTCGACTTCTGGGGCCTGGCGCAGGACAACCTTCGCGCCGCGCAGAACAACGCGCGCTCGGCGCTCTATGCCCAGCGCGTGGTCGGGCTCACCGTCACCTCCGACGTCGCCAACACCTATCTCGACGTGCTGGCGCTGCGCGACCGCATCGCGATCCTCAAGCAGAACGTCGATGCGGCGAAGCGTATCCTCAAGATCACCGAGGCCAAGGTCGCCAACGGCGTGTCGTCGAACCTCGATCTCGCGCAGCAGCGCGCCATCGTCGCCGGCGCCGAGTCGTCGATCCCCGCGCTGGAAGAGCAGGAGCGCGAGGCGCGCTATGCGCTCGCCGTGCTCGAGGGCCGCATCCCCGAAGGCTTCGACGTCAAGGCGCAGGGCCTGGGCAATATCGCCGCCCCGCCGGTGCAGCCCGACATGCCGGCGCAGCTTCTGGTGCGCCGCCCCGACATCGCCGCGGCCGAGGCCAATCTCGTCTCGGCGCATGCCAGCGTCGATGCCGCGCGCGCCGCGTTCCTGCCCGCCATCGGCCTCACCGGATCGGTGGGCTATGCCAATCCGCAGATCGGCTCGCTGCTGAGCCCCGAGAGCCTGGCCTGGACCATCGGCGCCTCGCTGCTCCAGACCATCTTCGACGGCGGCGCCAAGACGTCTCAGCTCGACATCAACAAGGCGCGCGAGACCGAGCTCGTCGCCGACTACCGCTCAACGGTGTTCAACGCGCTCTCCGACGCGGAAAGCTCGCTCGGCCAGGTGACGAGCCTCGCCGAGCAGGAGCGTCTCGTCACCGAGCAGGTGAACGCCGCACAGGAAGCCTTCCGCATCTCCGAGCTGCAGTACCGCGAAGGCGTGACCGACCTGCTCGCCGTGCTCCAGGCGCAGCAGCAGCTCTTCACCTCGCAGGACACCTTGGTGCAGATCAAGCTCGCCCGCCTCCAGGCCGGCGTCAGCCTCTACCGCGCGCTGGGCGGCGGCTGGACGCTCGACCAGGACAAAGACGCGCCGACGCGCAACGAGTTCAACCCGCTGCCGATTCCGGTCCAGCTTTAGGCGTGCCCCAGCACGCGGTGCGGCGTGTAGGGCTTCGACAGCGCCTTGATCTCGTCGTCGTCGAGCTTGAGCGAGACGGCGGCGATGGCGTCTTCCAGGTGGCTCATCTTCGACGCGCCGACGATCGGTGAGGTCACGCCCTTGCGGCTCAGCAGCCAGGCGAGGGCGACCTGCGCGTTCGGCACGCCGCGCCTGGCCGCGACGTCGCTGACCGCGTCGACCACGGCGAAGTCGCTCTCCTGATAGTACATGTCGTGGGCGAAGGCGTCGGACTTGGCGCGCGCGGTCTCGCCCCCGCTTTTGCCGGCATCCTGCCTGCGGCGGTTGCCGGTCAGGAAGCCGCGCGCCAGCGGGCTCCACGGGATCACGCCGATACCTTCCGCGATGCAGAGCGGCAGCATCTCGCGCTCCTCCTCGCGATAGACGAGGTTGTAGTGGTTCTGCATGGTCACGAAGCGCGTCTTGCCGCGCCGCTCCTGGGTGTGGAGATAGTCCGCGAACTGCCACGCATACATCGACGAGGCGCCGATATAGCGCGCCTTGCCCGAGCGCACGACGTCGTCCAGCGCGTCGATGGTCTCCTCGATCGGCGTCGTCGGATCGAAGCGGTGGATCTGATAGAGGTCGACGTAATCCATGCCCAGCCGGCGCAGCGAATTGTCGATGCCGTGCATGATGTGCTTGCGCGACAGCCCGCGCTCGTTGGGGTCGTTGCTCATCGGCGAACAGACCTTGGTGGCGACGACGATGCGCTCGCGGGAATCGGCGAAGTCCTTCAGCGCCCGGCCCAGCACCTCTTCGCTCACGCCCAACGAATAGACGTCTGCGGTGTCGAAGAAATTGATCCCGGCCTCGAGCGCGCGCTTGATGAAGGGCCGGCTCGCCTCCTCGTCGAGAACCCAGTCGCGCCACTTCGGCGTGCCGTAGGTCATCGCGCCCAGGCAGATGCGGGTAACCTTGAGGCCGGTGTTTCCGAGAGAGACCTTGTCCATGCGCGGCTCCTGTTGCGTCTGCTAACAGACTAACGCCGCTGGTAACCTTATGCCCAGCGTAACGATTGTCCCAATTGGGTTCACCCCTTAACGTGCAGGGACAGATTCGCTGTCGGACGGGGGCGTTCGCGACAGCGATGAGGGGAAGGGGAATACCCATGCCTGCCAGACGAGTTCGACGCCGCCGCGGCACCAAGCCGCGCACGCATTTGTCCGCGCCGTTCCGGCGGATCGTGCAGCGTACGCGACAGATCCTGACGCCGCGGCACCGCATGAGATCGACGCGCGCCTGATTTGCGCAGCGGGGCCCTGACCGTCACAATGGCGGCAAAGGGGCCTTGGTTTGTCGACTTTCGAATTCGCACCTTATGACCTGCCGCCGGAAGCAAAGGCGCTGCGCGGCGAGGTGCGCGCGTTCCTGGGCGAGGCTCTTGAGGATAAGCCCTCGGTCGAGCGCGCGCGGTCGTGGTCGGGCGGCAGCCGGGAGTTCAGCAGGAAGCTGGGTGCACGCGGCTGGATCGGCATGACCTGGCCCAAGCGTTACGGCGGCCATGAGCGCTCTTATGCCGAACGTTATGTGGTGATCGAAGAGCTGCTCGTCGCCGGCGCGCCGGTCGGCAATCACTGGGTCGCCGACCGCCAGAGCGGGCCGCTGCTGCTGCGTTTCGGCACCGAGGAGCAGCGCCGGACGCTGTTGCCCGGGATCGCCGCCGGTGAGCTCTGCTTCTGCATCGGCATGAGCGAGCCGGGCTCGGGCTCGGATCTCGCCAGCGTGCGCACCCGCGCGCGCCGCGTCGAGGGCGGCTGGAAGGTGTCGGGACAGAAGATCTGGACCTCGAACGCGCAGCATGCCGACTGGATGATCGCGCTGGTGCGCACCGGCGACGCCGAGCAGCGCCACGCGAGCCTGACCCAGCTCCTCGTCGACATGAAGAGCGCGGGCGTGGCGGTGAAGCCCATCGCCAACCTGACCGGCGAGAGTCACTTCAACGAGGTCTTCCTCGACGACGTCTTCGTGCCCGACGCGATGCTGATCGGCGCCGAGGGCGACGGCTGGTCCCAGGTCGGCGCCGAGCTCGCTTACGAGCGCAGCGGGCCGGAGCGCTATCTCTCCAGCATGCGCGTGTTCCTCGAGTTCCTGCGTATCGTCGGCGACACACCGACCGAGGCCGAGCGCCTGCTGATCGGCCACGTCACCGCGCGGATGTGGACCTTGCGCCAGATGTCGCTCGCCATCGCCGGCAAGCTGGCTGCCGGCGAGAACCCGGCGGTCGCCGCGGCGGTGGTGAAGGACCTCGGCACCTCGCTGGAGCAGGACATTCCGCGCGACGTCCAGGCCCTGGCGCCGGCCAAGACCGACGAGGTCTTCGATCGCACGCTGATCTATCTGCTGCAAACCTCGCCGTCCTTCTCGCTGCGCGGCGGCACGCGCGAGATCCTGCGCGGCATCATCGCGCGCGAATTGGGGCTTCGATGAGCGAGCTGCGCGCGATCCTGGCCGAGACGACCGAGCGTGTGCTGGCGAACGCGCCGGACTGGGCGCGGGTAGAAGAGGCCGGTCTCGCCAAGGTGCTGGTGCCGGAAGAAGAGGGCGGTTTCGGCGGCAGTTGGGAGGACGCCTTCATCGTCATCCGCGCCTGCGGCTATCACGCGGTCGACCTGCCGCTGCCTCAGGCGATCCTTGCAACACGGCCGTCTGATCTCTATCCGCCGATGCTGCTGGCGGCCCAGATGGCCGGCGCGCTCCAGGCCGCGCTCGATCTTTCGGTCCAGTACACGCGCGAGCGCAAGCAGTTCGGCAAGCCGCTGGCGAGCTTCCAGGCGATCCAGCAGCAGCTCGCCGTCTTCGCGGAGGAAGCCGCTGCCGCGAACATGGCCGCCGCCGCCGCCTTCCGTGCCGCGGACTTGGTCGAGGAAAATGGCGGTGATGCCGAATTCGAGATCGCCTGCGCCAAGCTGCGCGCCAACCAGGCGGCGCGCATCTCCACCGGCATCGCGCACCAAGTGCACGGCGCCATGGGCTTCACCGCCGAATACCGCCTCCAGCACCTGACCAAGCGGCTCTGGACCTGGGGCTCAGAGCACGGCAACGAGCGCCACTGGGCGGACTGGATCGGCGCGCGCGTCGCCGCAAGGGGCACGTCGAACTTCTGGCCGGACCTAAGCTCGGGCTGACCACGGGCGCCGCCTCGAGCGCCCGCAGGGCTCCAGTTGCGTCAACCTTTCAGAACTGATAATTTGTCAGTTCCAGAGCGAGGGTCTTTCATGAACGCGCCGTTCCGCGATCCGCAGACTGCGGGCCAAGTCCTGGATGTCGCCATCATCGGCGCCGGCTTTTCCGGCCTGTGCATGGCCATCAAGCTGAAAGAGGCCGGCCGCACCAATTTCCGCGTCTTCGAGAAGGCCTCCGACATCGGCGGGACCTGGTTCCTGAACCGCTATCCGGGCTGCGCCTGCGACGTGCCCTCGCATCTATATTCGTTTTCCTTCGACCAGAATCCCGATTGGTCGCGCGCCTATTCGCCCGCGAGCGAGATCTGGCGCTACCAGAAGGCGACGGCGGAGAAGCACGGCATCCTGCCCTTCATCCGCTGTGATGCCGAAGTGGCGCGCGCCGAATACGACGAGGCGGCCGGGCTGTGGCAGCTCACGCTCAGGAGCGGCGAGACGGCAGCCGCGCGGGCGCTGGTGGCGGGCGCGGGTATCCTGCATGTGCCGTCGTACCCCGAGATCAAAGGCGCCGAGAGCTTCACCGGCAAGGTGATGCACACCGCGACCTGGGACGACAGCTACGATCTGACCGGAAAACGCGTCGCGGTGATCGGCACCGGCGCGAGCGCGGTGCAGCTCGTCCCCGCGATCGCGGACAAGGTCGCGCATCTCGACCTCTATCAGCGCACGCCGGGCTGGGTGATCCCGCGCATGGACTATGCCTTCAAGGAGGCGTCGAAGGCGTCGTTCGCCCGCGTGCCGTTTCTGCAGCGGCTATGGCGCAACCTCATCTATTGGCGCGCGGAGATGCTCGCCATCGGCTTCACCCGCAAGCCCAAGATGGTCGCGAAGTTCCAGAAGCTCGCCGAAGACTATATGCGCCACGCGATCCCCAACCCGGAACTGCGCGCCAAGCTGACGCCGGATTTCCCCCTGGGCTGCAAGCGCGTGCTGATCTCCGACGATTTCTACCCCGCGCTCCAGCGCGACAATGTCGAGGTGATCACCGACCGTGTCGCGGAGATCCGCGGCAACGGCGTGGTGACCGCGGACGGCAGGCTGCGCGAGGTGGATGCGATCCTCTATGCGACGGGCTTCCGCGTCACCGACTGGCTTTCGCATGTCGACATCCGGGGACGCGGCGGGCGCGAATTGATCGACGACTGGCGCGACGGCGCCTTCGCCTATTACGGCGTCGTGGTGAACGGCTATCCCAACATGTTCCTGCTGCTCGGGCCCAACACCGGCCTCGGCCACAACTCGGTGGTGTTCATGATCGAGGCGCAGGTGCGCTACGCCATGGCCTGCATCAAATGGCTGTGGAACGGCGCCGGCACCGTCGAGGTGAAGAAGGAGGTGCAGGATGCGTTCAATGCCCAGCTGCATGAGAAGATGAAGGGCACGGTGTGGATGAGCGGCTGCAAGAGCTGGTATCTCAACGCCAACGGCACCAACTCGACGATCTGGCCCGACTTCACCGTGACCTATTGGTGGAAGACGCGTTCGGCCGACAGGCGCGACTTCGACGTCGCGCCTGCGAAGGTCGCGGAGAAGGTGGCGGCTTAGGTCGATAGCAGGTCGCTGCCCGATTCACTCGCGGCTCGATAGTCGCCTCCTAATTCACCCGCGGCCGGCCGAAGCCGGCGCCGATCGCGCGGAAGGCTTCCTCGGTCACGGTCGGGAAGTCGCATTCCTCGCCGAGCTTTCCGGCAAGCTGCAGCACCACCGCGCCATGCAACGCCGCCCAAAACACGTGGCCCATCAGCACGGGATCGCCTTTCAGCATCCCCTCCGCCACGAGTTGGCGCACATAATCGGTCATGGTCTTGCGCGCGCGCGCGGCCGCCTGGACCAGCGCCGGATAAGTTTTCTCCTCCGGCTGGGACAGGTCGAACATCAGCCGGTACGACGCCGAGTCCCCGAAGGCGAAGGTGATATAGGCCTCGCCCACCTTGCGGGCGCGGGCCACCGCATTGCCCTCGGCGCCGAAGGCGGCCTCCAGCGCGTCGGCGAAGCGGTTGAAGGCGTTGGCGCGGACCGCCGCCAGGATCTCGTCCTTGTCCTTGAAGTAGCGATAGGGGGTCATGGCGCTGACGCCGAGCTCGCCGGCGACCTCGCGCATGGTGAAGCCCTCGCGGCCTTTTTCGGCGAAGATGCGGGTCGCGGCCGTGATCAACTTTTCGCGAAAATCGGCCAGATCGGTCTCGGTCAGGACGCGGGGCACAAAAAATTCTCCGTCGGCACTTGCACTCGGAACATTTACAGCATAAATTTACGCAGTAAGGAAGCTGAATTCCTGGAGGAATCCCGTGAACGCTCCCGTCCGCCTCAATCCCTATCTTACAGGAAATTTCGCGCCCGTCCGCAGCGAGGACGATTTCGCCGATCTTCCCATCAAGGGCGAGATACCCAAGAGCCTCAGCGGATCCTATTACCGCAACGGCCCGAACCCGCAATTCGAGCCGCGCGACCCGAACCATCACTGGTTCGCGGGCGACGGCATGATACACGCATTTCATGTCGGAAACGGCAAGGTCTCGTACCTGAACCGCTACGTGCATACGAACAAATACGTGCTGGAGCATGAAGCCGGACGCTCGCTGTTCGGCACCTTCGGCAATCCGATGACCTCCGACCCGTCGGTGGTGGGCAAGGACGCCGGCGTCGGCAACACCAACATCGTCTGGCATGCGGGCAAGCTGCTCGCGCTGGAAGAGGGCCACAATCCCTTCGAGCTCGATCCCGTGACGCTGAAATCGCGCGGCTATGTCGACTATGCCGGGCGTGCTTTACGCTTCACCGCCCACCCCAAGATGGACCCCGACACCGGCGAGATGGTGTTCTTCGGCTATTCGGCCGGCCCGGGCTTCTTCAGCGACGACGTCGCCTATGGCGTGGTCGACAAGGCCGGCACGGTCACGCGGCTCGACATGTTCAAGGCGCCGTATTCGAGCATGATCCACGACTTCTTCGTGACCAGGAACCACGTGATGTTCCCCATCCTGCCGCTCTCGGGAAGCCTTCAGCGCGCGATGAGCGGCAAGCCCGCCTTCGCCTGGGAGCCGGAGAAGGGCTCGCATATCGGCGTCATGCGGCGCGACGCGGGCATCGACACGATCCGCTGGTTCACGACCGATCCCTGCTACGTCTTCCACCCGATGAACATGTGGGAAGAGGGCACGAAGATCTATGCGGACGTGATGCAATACGAGAACGCACCCCTGTTCCCCAACGTGGACGGCTCGCCCGGCAAGCCTGCCGCCGCGCGGCTGGTGCGCTGGACCATCGATCTCGCCGACAACAGCAACACCATAAGGCAAACGCCGCTCGACGATCTCGCGGGCGAGTTTCCGCGCCTCGACGAGCGCTATGCCGGGCTCGCCTATCGCCACGGCTATTTCGCCGCCAATTCGCGGGGGGAGCCCAAGGTGCTGTTCGACTCCATCGCCCATATCGACCACAAGACGGGCAAGCGCTCGGTGCATACCTTCTCGGACGGCCAGCCGGGCGAGCCGGTCTTCGTGCCGCGCTCGGCGGGCGCCGCGGAAGGCGACGGCTGGCTGGTGACGACGGTCTACCGGCCGTCCACGGACCGCAGCGATTTCGCGGTCTTCGAGGCGGGGGACGTGGCCGCGGGCCCGATCGGCACGGCCGAGCTGCCGCGACGCGTGCCGTTCGGTTTCCACGGCAACTGGCGGCAGGGCTTGTAAGGAACCGGACGCATCCCCACCTGACAGTGCCTCGAGGGGAGTGCCATGGGCTATCTGTTCCAAGCGTTCAAGCCGCTGCTCAGCGACTTCCTGTCCACGATCTTCTTCATCGCGGTCATGCAGGTGACGGGCAACCTGCTCTGGGCCGTCGCCGCCGGCATGATCCTGGGCTTGGCGCAGATCGCGATCCTGAAGCTGCGCGGCCGCCAGATCCAGATGATGCAATGGGCGGGCCTCGCGCTCGTCATCGTGCTGGGCTCGGTCTCGATCGCGACCAACAACCCCGTTTTCGCGATGCTCAAGCCCAGCATCGCCAACCTCGCCATCGGCCTGGTGATGATGACGCCGAACTGGCAGGTCCGGTATCTGCCTGCCATCGTGACGCAGAACGTGTCGCAGCCTGTGCTGCTGGCCTGGGGCTATGTCTGGGCCCTCGCCATGCTCGCGCTCTCAGCGGCCAATGCCTATGTCGCGCTCGAATTGGGCAAGGCGGCGTGGATGCAGTTCGCGGCCTTCGTGCCGCTGCCGGCGCAGCTGGCGCTGTTCCTTTTGCAATATGCCTGGCTGCGCACCGCGGTGAGGCGCAGCATACGGGCGAAGGCGGCCGCGCAACCGGCCTGATGACATCGCCTGCTTGAGGCCCGATGATGGGCCATGGCGCCCATCCTTCTCGGCATCCTGAACATCACCGAGGATTCGTTCTCGGACGGCAACAAGTACCTCGCGCCCCAGGCCGCGATCGCGCATGGGCGCGCGCTGGCCGAGCATGCGCAGGTGCTCGATATCGGGGCGGCGTCGTCCAATCCCGACTCGAAAGCCGTGCCGCCCGAGGTCGAGATCGCGCGCATGGTGCCGGTCGTCGCGGCGCTCGAAGGCGTCGCGATCTCTGTCGACAGCTTCGCGCCCGCGGTGCAGCGCTGGGCGATGGCCCAAGGCGTCGCCTATATCAACGACATCCAGGGGTTTCCGTTTCCGGACCTCTATCCCGAGCTTGCCGCGAGTTCGGCCAAGCTCGTCGTCATGCATTCGGTGCAGGGGCTTGGGCCCGCGACGCGTGTGCGCGTGGAGCCGGACGAGCTCTATCCCCGCATCGTCGAGTTCTTCGGGGACCGCATCGCCGCGCTGACCGCGGCCGGCGTGGCGCGCGAGCGCATCGTGCTCGATCCCGGTATGGGATTGTTCCTGGGCAACCACCGCGAGGCGTCGTTTGCGGTGCTGCGCCGGATCGCCGATCTCAAAAGAGAATTCGCGCTGCCGGTGCTGGTGTCGGTCTCGCGCAAGTCCTTCCTGCGCCGCCTCGTCGGGCGCGAGGTCGCCGAGATCGCGCCCGCAACCCTGGCGGCCGAGCTTTTCGCGGCGCGCGCGGGCGCGGACTATATCCGCACCCACGACCCGCGCGCCCTGAAAGACGCGCTCTTGGTCACGGAAACCCTGGAAACAGGCCGTAACCGAGCGTGATGGCGCTTTCCGCTCAGGGTTTGGTTATAATTGGCGCCTAGCTTTGCGACTTCGTTCAAGGACGCTCTCATGACCCGCAAATTGTTCGGCACCGACGGGGTGCGCGGCCTCGCCAACAAGTTCCCGATGACGCCCGAGATCGCGATGAAGGTCGGGATGGCGGCGGGGCGTATCTTCACGCGCGGCGAGCACCGCCACCGGGTCGTGATCGGCAAGGACACCCGGCTGTCGGGCTATATGATCGAGAGCGCCTTGGTCGCGGGCTTCACCTCGGTCGGCATGGACGTGTTCCAGTTCGGTCCGCTGCCGACGCCGGCCGTCGCCATGCTGACGCGCTCGCTGCGCGCCGACCTTGGCGTGATGATCTCGGCCTCGCACAACGCCTTCCACGACAACGGCATCAAGCTCTTCGGCCCCGACGGCGAGAAGCTGTCCGACGCGCGCGAGCAGGAGATCGAGGCGTTGATGTCGAACGGGATGGAAGAGGGGCTGGCCGCCGCGAGCGGCATCGGCCGCGCGAAGCGCATCGACGATTCCCAGGCGCGCTACATCGAGTTCGCGAAGCGCACCTTCCCGCGCAACCATCGCCTGGACGGTCTGCGCATCGTGCTCGATTGCGCCAATGGCGCGGCCTACAAGGTGGCGCCGGCGGCTTTGTGGGAACTCGGCGCCGACGTCGTGACGCTCGGCGTGGAGCCCAACGGCACCAACATCAACCTCGATTGCGGCTCGACCGCGCCGGAAGCCATGCAGCGCAAGGTGCGCGAGGTGCGCGCCGATTTCGGCATCGCGCTCGACGGCGACGCCGACCGCGTGGTGATGGCCGACGAGCAGGGCCGCATCATCGACGGCGACCAGATCCTGGCGCTGATCGCGCGCTCCTGGGCCAAGAACGGGCTGCTGAAGGGCGGCGGCGTCGTCGGCACGGTGATGTCGAACGCGGGCCTCGACCGTTATCTGGGCACGCTGGGCCTCAAGCTCGCGCGAGCCTCGGTCGGCGACCGTTACGTCATCGAGGAGATGAAGCGCGGCGGCTTCAACGTCGGCGGCGAGCAGTCCGGCCATATCGTGCTCTCCGACTTCGCCACCACCGGCGACGGCTTGATCGCGGCGCTGCAGGTGCTTGCGGTGCTCGCGATGGAAGATACGCGGGCGAGCGAGGCGGCGCACCTCTACGAGCCTTTGCCGCAGGTGCTCGAGAACGTCCGCTTCAAGAAGGGCATGCCGCTCGAGGACGCGCGCGTGAAGCAGTGCATCGCGGACGGCAATGCGCGCCTGAACGGCACCGGGCGCGTGCTGGTGCGCAAGTCGGGCACCGAGCCCGTCATCCGCGTCATGGCCGAGGGCGACGACGAGAAGCTGGTGCGCCAGGTCGTGCGCGATATCGCCCAGACCATCGAGGAAGTCGCGGCGTGAAGCCTGCGCGCGTTCTTCCCCCTCGGCTCCTGATCGTCGCGGGGTCGGATTCGAGCGGCGGCGCGGGCATCCAGGCCGACATCAAGACCGCGCAGGCCTTCGGCTGCTATGCCATGACCGCGATCACCGCGGTGACGGCACAGAATACGCGCGGCGTCGGCGCCATCCATGCCGTGCCGCCCGACATGGTCGCGGCGCAGATAAAGGCCTGCCTCACCGACATCGGCGTCGATGCGATCAAGATCGGCATGCTGGGGACGACGAAGCTGATCAAGGCGGTCGCGGCCGCGCTGCCCAAGGCCGTTCCCATCGTGCTCGATCCCGTGATGGTGTCGACCAGCGGCGACCGGCTGCTGCCGGACACTGCGGTGGTCACGCTGGTCAAGGAACTGTTCCCGCGGGCCACACTGGTCACGCCGAACCTGCCCGAGGCCAAGGCGCTGGTGGGCCGCGGCGATGCCGAAAGCGCGGCGCGCAAGCTGATGGCGATGGGCGCCAGGGCCGCATTGATCAAGGGTGGGCACGCCACCAACGCTACCGTCGACGACGTGATGGTGTGGCGCGGCGGCGTCGAGACCTATGCCTTCCCGCGCATCAGGACCAGGCACACGCACGGCACCGGGTGCACGCTGTCGACCGCAATCGCCTGCGGCCTGGCGCAGCACCTGTCGCTGCCGCTCGCCGTCGGCCGCGCGCGTGAATACGTGCAGGCGGCTATTCAGACCGCACCGGGCCTCGGCAAAGGCCATGGGCCGCTGAACCACGCGGTTACGCGATAGCCTTCTCCAGCCGCCCGCGGATGATCGCTTCCGCTTCGCTGACGATGCGCGCGATCAGCTCCTGGCACGTCGGGATGTCGTGGATCAGGCCCTGCGTCTGTCCGGCCGACCAGATGCCGGCGTCGGTGTCGCCGCTGTCATAGACCTGCGCGCCGCGCGTGCCGGCGACGAGGTCCTTCACGTCGGCAAAGGTCGCGTTGCCCCGCTTCTCGATGGCGACGACCTCCTGGCTGATCGCGTTCTTCGCCACGCGCGCGGTGTTGTGCAGGGTGCGGAAGATGAGGTCGGTGCCGCGCTCGTCGTTGGCGACGATCTGCTTCTTCACGTTCTCATGGATCTCGGCTTCCTGCGTCGCCATGAAGCGCGTGCCCATGTTGACGCCGTCGCAGCCCAAGGCCAGCGCCGCGACCAGCCCGCGCGCATCCGCCATGCCGCCCGAGGCGAGCAGCGGGATGTTGAGCTTGTCGGCGGTCGCCGGAAACAGGATCAGCCCGCCGACGTCGTCCTCGCCGGGATGGCCGGCGCATTCCAGCCCGTCGATCGACACGCAGTCGACGCCGATGGACTGCGCCTTCACCGCGTGGCGCACGCTGGTGCATTTGTGGATGACCTTGACGCCGGCTTCCTTGAAGGCGGGCAGGTGCGGCGCCGGGTTGTTGCCCGCGGTCTCGACGATCTTGACGCCGCTCTCGATGATCACCTGGCGGTATTCGTCGTAAGGCACCGGCGTGATCGTCGGCAGGATCGTCAGGTTCACGCCGATGGGCTTGTTGGTCATCTCGCGGCAGTTCGCGATCTCCTTCGCGAGCTTCTCGGGCGAGCCCGGCGTCAGCGCGGTGATGAAGCCGAGCGCGCCGGCATTGGCGACCGCGGCGACGAGCTTGGCCTTGCCCACGCGCGTCATGCCGCCCATGGTGATCGGCACGTCGACGCCGAACATCTCGGTGAAACGGGTCTTCAACATGGGCCGGCCCTCTCGATAGCGAGGGCCAAGCCTGCCCAGCATGCGCTCAAGGCGCAAGACCTAACGCAAGGCTGACGTTACGTCGGTATGCTGAAAGTCCGAGCCCTTGTAGAGCAGGGCCTCGCCGGTCACCTTGGCCAAGGCATAAGCAAAGCAATCGCCGAGATTGAGCCTGGCTCTGTGACCGCTTCCCTTTCCGAAATCGCGATATGCTTCGCGCGCGATGCGGGCTTGGGCTTCGTCGAACGGCACGATCTCGATTTCGGCGTCACGAACAACATGGTCCAGCAGACGGCTCATGATTGGATCGCGGTCCCTGTCGGCTACGATGCCCAACTCCACATAGGTCGCTGCCGACATCTTCAAGGCCTGCTTCGACGAAAGTGCGGTCGCGTATTTCAGTGCGTCCGACTCCCGCTTCAAAACTGCGAGGATGGCGGAGCTGTCGACAATCATTTCGGCAAACCGTTCTTGTCGTAAAGCTCCTTGTCGATATCGAACTTCTTCGTTTGCTTGCTCATGCGCGAAGAGAATTCCTTGCCGATCTCCATCAGCCTGTCGACAAGTCCGGTCTTTTCGATGCGCGCCAGTCTTTCGCGCAACGCCTCGGTTACGGCGGTCGTCATGCTCTCGCCCGTGTGATCGGCAAGCTTTCGCGCCAGGGCGTGCGCTTCGTCGCTTTTAATGTTCAGGCTCATTCTACCACTCCTTGGTAGAATTCTACCATCATGCCGAGCCGCCATCAACCCAGGAACGGATCGCGCACCATGATCGTGTCGTCGCGCTCGGGGCTGGTGGAGAGCAGCGCCACCGGCGCGCCGATCAGCTCCTCGACGCGGCGGACGTATTTCACCGCCTGCGCCGGCAGGTCGGCCCAGCTGCGGGCGCCGCGCGTCGAGCAGTTCCAGCCTTCCATCGTTTCGTAGACGGGCTTGAGCCGAGCCTGCTCGTTCGCATCCGTGGGCAGGTGGTCGAGCATCTTGCCGTCGAGCTCATAGCCGGTGCAGACCAGGATTTCCTCGAAAGCGTCTAGGATGTCGAGCTTGGTGAGCACGATGCCGTCGATGCCGCCGGTCACGACCGTCTGCTTGACCAGCACCGCGTCGAACCAGCCGCAGCGGCGCTTGCGGCCCGTCACCGTGCCGAACTCGGCGCCGCGCGTGCCCAGCTTCTCGCCGATCGCGTTGGTCTGCTCGGTCGGGAAGGGGCCTTCGCCGACGCGCGTAGTATAGGCTTTCACGATGCCCAGCACATAGCCGATCTGGCGCGGTCCGACGCCGGAACCCGCAGCCGCCTGTCCCGCCACGGTGTTGGACGAGGTGACATAGGGATAGGTGCCGTGGTCGACGTCAAGGAGGACCGCCTGCGCGCCCTCGAACAGGATGCGCTTGCCCTCGCGGCGCGCGGCGTCGAGCCTGCGCCATGCGGAGCCGACGAAGGGCACGATGCGCGGCGCGATCCCGCTCAGCGCCTTCAGCGTCTCCTTCTCGCAGATCTCGTCGAGCCCCATGCCGCGGCGCAGCGCGTTGTGATGGGCGAGCAGGCGCGCGATCTTGGCGGGCAGCGAAGCGGGGTCCTTGAGATCGACCGCGCGGATGGCGCGGCGCCCGACCTTGTCCTCGTAGGCCGGGCCGATACCGCGCTTGGTGGTGCCCAGCGCCTGCACGCTGTTGGAGCTTTCGCGCATCTCGTCGAGCTCGCGGTGCAGCGGCAGGATCAGCGCGGCGTTCTCGGCGACGACGAGGTTGTCCGGCGTCACCGTCACGCCGGCCGTGCCCAGCCTGTCGATCTCGGCCAGCAGCGCCCAGGGATCGACCACGACGCCGTTGCCGATCACGGCCAGCTTCCCCGGCCGCACCACGCCCGACGGCAGCAGCGAGAGCTTGTAGGTGACGCCGTCGATGACGAGCGTATGGCCGGCATTGTGGCCGCCCTGGAAGCGCACGACCACGTCGGCCCGCGCGGACAGCCAGTCCACGATCTTGCCTTTGCCCTCGTCGCCCCACTGGGCGCCGATCACCGCCACATTCGCCATTGTCCGTACCCGGAAGAAGTTGCTCGCCAGCGAGCGAGTCGCAGGCACGGTGTCTAGTTATAGCCCGTCGCGGCGCGCGGTTGGGAGGATATTATGACGCGGTCTTCAGCCGCTTGCGCAGCGCCCGCTTGCGCGCGGCGAGCGCCTTTTCCTCCGCGGCCAACTGGGCGAGTTCCACCTTGGCCTCGTCCGCGCGGCGCTTTGCTTCCGCTTTGCGGGCGCGCTCTTCCTCGGCGCGGCGCTTGCGCGCAGCCGCGACCGCGGCTTGCTTGCGCTTGGGCGAGGCTTGGGGCGCCGGCGGCGCGTCGGGGACGAACTTGAACGCGCCTTTCGAGCCGTAGGGCCGGCGAAGCACGACGCCGGGCTGCTTGAGCGCCGCCTCGATCGCTTCGGGGTCCTTCGTCACCTTGGCGAAGCCGTGCGCGAACTCGGCGGGGGCCGCGCCCCAGGCGAGCAGCGCGGCCTTCTGCGACGGCGCCGCGACGATGGTGTCGTAGAAGCCCAGATGGGCGCGGAAGACTTTGCGAGCCATGCTTCCCGAACCTCTGGGCGGCGCGTTTGGTTCCGTCAGCCGAGCAGGCCCGCGACGAAATCGGAATGCAGGCTCAAGCCCAGGAATCCCGCCATCCCCATCACGATGCCCAGCGCCGAGGCGCCCCAGCAGACGTAGAGCAGCCACACGATCCCGGTCAGCGCCGCGACGGCGGAGAGCGCCAGCGCGATCGACAGGAAGGCCTCGGACATGTCGAACTGGTCGTCATGGACGTTGAGCGCGTTGTACCTGTCCTCATGCGCCTTGGCGTCCTTCATGAGCTGGTCGGATTTGGCGGTGTATTTGGTGATCGCCGCTTCGAGCCGCGACTTCTCCTTCGCGACCAGCGCGGCATCGGTGCCTTGCGCGCTCGCGATCACCGCAAGCTGGGCGAGGGCGTTCTCGGCGAGATGCAGCTTCAGCTTGGCGGACTGGTATTCCGACCAGGTGTCGACCGCGTCGGCCTTCTCCAGCGCCATGTTCTGGCCGATATTGCCGTCCTTCACGTTCGACACCGCCATGAAGACGGAGATGATCACGACCGTGATCGCGACGAGATTGTTGAGACGCTCGTTGGCGCCTTTCGAGTCGGTGTCCATCGATTTCCCCCCAATTGCGAGCGAAGGATGGAGCGGGCGAAGGGAATCGAACCCTCGTATGCAGCTTGGGAAGCTGCCGTTCTACCATTGAACTACGCCCGCACGCGGGCCTCAGATAGCACGCCTGCGCGGCATTGCGAAAGTGTCATCCGCGAAAGGATCATGAACGCGCCACCAATCCGCCACCGCCGCGCTTTCCCTTGATGGAGCATCCAAGAGGGGTCTCGCGATGCCGGCGCATTTCCATTCCTTCGGGGTCTCGCATATCGCGGCGATGGCGGCGATGCTCGCGGTCTCCGCCCTGCTGATCGCAGCCGCCCGCACGGCCAGGAGCGAGACCTTCGACAAGGCATTGCGATGGACGCTCGCCTTCTTCCTGCTCGCCGACTGGATCGCGTATCTCGCGATGTTCTACATGAACGGCTGGCTCGCGCTCGGCAACGTGCTGCCGCTCAATCTCTGCGACTGGGCGACCATCGCCGTGGTGGTGACGCTCATCCGGCCGAACCAGAAGAGCTACGAGCTGTCCTATTTCTGGGCGCTCGCGGGCACCCTTCTCGCCTCGATCACGCCGGACCTGGAATACGACTTCCCGGACGTGCGCTTCCTGTTCTTCTTCTTCTATCACGCGATCATCATCACCAGCGTGCTCTACATGACCTTCGGCCTGCGCATGCGTCCGGTGAAGGGCTCGATCGCGCGCGTCGTCGGCTGGACGCTCGCCTATGTCGCGGCGGCGGGGACGGCCGACTGGCTGCTCGGCACCAACTACGGCTTCCTGCGCGCCAAGCCGTCGGTCGCGACCCTGTTCGACGGAATGCCGCCCTGGCCCTGGTACATCGCGGAGTCGTTTCTGATCGGACTGGCGGCGATGCTGCTGCTCTACGCGCCGTTCTTCGTCGCGGACCGCTTGCACCGGCATCAGGTGCAGCATGCAGGATAGGTTCGTGCTCTTCGGCCGCGACCATGTCGTGGCGCTGCTGCTTACCGTCGCCGTGCCGCTGCTGCTCGCAATCGCCGCCCGCCGCGATCCCAGGCTCGACAAGCCCTTCCGGCTCGGCTTCGCGGCGCTCCTGATCGGCACCTGGATCGCGTGGTTCGCGCTCTTCATCGCGCGCGGCTGGCTGGGTCTGGGAAATGCGCTGCCGATGAACCTGTGCGACTGGGCCACCATCGCGCTGATCGTCACGCTGATCCGCCCGAACCGGAAGGCCTACGAGCTTGCCTATTTCTGGGCCTTCGCCGGCACGATCCAGGGCCTGGTGACGCCGGACGTGAACTTCGGATTCCCGGAAGCACAATTCATCGTCTTCATCCTGGGGCATGCCGCGATCATGGCCTCGGTGATCTATCTCACCTTCGGCACCGGGATGCGCCAGGTGCCGGCGTCGATCCCGCGCGTCATCGGCTGGACCTTCATCTATGCCGGCGCGGCCAGCCTCGTCGATTGGGCGCTCGGCACCAATTACGGCTTCTTCCGCGCCAAGCCGACGCACGCGACGTTCTACGACCTTTTGTCGGCGTGGCCCTATTACATCCCCGAGACGGTCGTGCTCGGGATCGTGGCGGCGATCCTGCTCTATCTGCCGTGGTTCATCGTCGACCGGATGCGCAAGCCGGTCTAGATTGCGCATCGGGGGAGCTCGCCATGGATCCGCATTTCGTCCTGTTCGGCCCGGCGCATTGGACCGCGATCGCGCTCGCCTTCGTGGTGCCGACCGTTCTTGCCGTCGTCGTGCGCCTGTCCGGCAGCGAGACGCTCAAGGACATCGTGCGCTGGGCCTTCGCCGCGGAGCTGATCGCGACCTACGCGCTGTGGTACTGGCTGCTCATCGACCGCGGCTGGGTGGCGGTCGGCAACATCCTGCCGATGCATCTATGCGACTGGGCGGCGATCGTCTGCATCGTCTCGCTCATCCGTCCCAACCAGAAGACCTATGAGCTCGCCTATTTCTGGGCGCTGACCGGCACCTTGCAGGCGACCTTGACGCCCGAGCTCGCGCTCGGCTGGCCCGACTGGCGCTTCGTCGTGTTCTTCGGCTTCCACTGCGGCGTCATCGCCGCGGTGCTCTACATGACGCTGGGGATGCGGATGCGCCCTTATCCGGCTTCGCTGCCGCGCGTGGTCGGATGGACCTTGTTCTACGGCGTCGCGGCCGGCCTGGTCGATTGGATCTTCGGCGTGAACTTCGGCTTCCTCGCCGCCAAGTCCAAGAACCCGTCGGTGCTCGACCTGCTGTCGCCCTGGCCTTGGTACATCGCCGAGCTGGTGCCGATCGCGCTGGTCTTCATCCTGATCCTCTATGCGCCGTTCTTCGTCGCCGACAGGCTGCGCAGGCGCCCATAGAGGTGGCAGTCGCGCCGCGCGCCGTCGCGCAGGATGTGGCTCTTCAAGGTGCCTTCGTACGCGAAGCCCAATCGCTCGAGCAGCCGCTTCGACGCGTCGTTGCCGTCATGGAACCGCGCCCATAGCCGCTCGAGGTTCAACTCGCCGAAGGCATGCGCCACGACCGCGTCCATCGCCTCCTTCGCATAGCCTTGGCCCCAATGGCGGCGGGCGAAGAGGAAGCCGACCTCGGCGCGGCGGTGATGATGGTCGATCTCCGACAGGTCGCACTCGCCGATGGCCGGTCCGTCGGGACTGAGCGCCACGACCCACCACAAGGTCCGCCCGTCGCCGAGCTCGGGGATATGCGCCTCCAGGATGGAGCGGACGGCCGCCACGTTCTCCTGTGCCGGCCAGTCCCAATAGCGCATGACCAAAGCGTCGCCGCGCGATTCAAACAGCGCCTCGGCGTCGCCGGCCGAGACGGGGCGCAGATGCAGGCGGTCGGTTGTCAGGATCATGGGGCGGTCTTGGGACATCGGTTGGGCTGGAAATTCGTGAGGCGGCCGGCACTTCCGCGCCGTAGCCGCCTCACGCTGCCCCCTTCAAGTGGACCCGCTACAGCGGCGAACCCCCAAACCGTCGTCGCTGCAGCGGCGGAAGTAGGGCCCCAGATATGAGCCTGACGCAACGGTCACGCTTATGTGAATCCAATTTTGCAACGCCCCTGTGGATTCACTGCAACAATTGGAACTTTGGGAACTTCGGCGCGCCGCAAGCCACCCTCGGGGCGCCGCTAGGCCGCCGGCAGGCGGAAGTGCTTGGAAAGCTTCAGCCCTTGGCGCTGATAGTTCGATCCCAGCCGCTCGCCATAGACCTCAGGAGGCGGATCGGTCAGCCGCTCGAAGACCAGCCGCCCGATGGTCTGGCCGTGCTCCAGGATGAACGGCACCTCGCGCGAGCGCACCTCGAGCACCGCCCGGGCGCTGGGCGGCTGGCCCGCCTCGAAGCCGAAGCCGGGGTCGAAGAAGCCCGCATAGTGAACGCGGAACTCGCCCACCAGCGGATTGAACGGGACCATCTCGGCCGCGTAGTCGGGCGGGATCGCGACCGCCTCGCGCGAGGCCAGGATGTAGAACTCGTCCGGGTCCAGCACGATGTTGCCCGAGGGCTGGGCCGAGACCGGGTCCCAGAAATCCTCCGGGGACAGATAATTGCGCCGGTCGACATCGATCAGGCCCGTGTGGCGCTTGGCGCGCCAGCCGATCCGCCCCAAGGCCCCGGGCTTTCCATCCCCCTTGAGGTCGATGGAAAGGCCGAGCCCGTTGTCGATGTCGGCCTCGGTATCGACCAGCGGCACCTCGGCATGGAGGCGCTTCAGCTGGGTGTCGGTGAACTGCGGGTTGCCGTGGCGCACGCGCAGCTGGTTCAGCCTGGAGTTCTTGCGCACCAGGACCGGGAAGGTGCGCGGGGATATCTCGGCGAAGAGGGGGCCGCGATAGCCGGGCTCGATCCGGTCGAAGGCCACGGCGCGGTCGGTGATCAGCCGGGTGAAGACGTCGATGCGCCCGGTGGAGCTCTTCGGGTTCGCGATCCCCGACACCCGGGCCGAGAACTCGACGCTCTCCAGCAGCGGCACGACATAGACGCAGCCCGTCTCCAGCACCGCCCCGTTGGTCAGGTCGATCTCGTGCATGAAGACGTTGGAGAGCTTGTCGGCGACGGTCGCGTTCGCGCCGGGCAGGAAGCTCGCCCGCACCCGCCAGGCGACGGGGCCCAGGCGCAGGTCGATGCTGGCCGGCTGGAGCTGCGCCTCGTCGAACTCCTCGACGGTGACGATCTCGCGCCGGGCGCGGATCAGCCGCTTGAGCACGTGGCTCGGCAGGATGCCGGTCGAATGGCGGCCGAACGTGCCGTCGCCGGCGCCGCCCTCGCCAAACAAGCTTTCCTCGACCTGAGCCATGCCGCGGTTATAGGGGGGCTCTGCGCGCGCGTCACGCGGCCGAAATAACAAAGCTGTGCAAGGCTTTTGCGGGCTTTGGAGGATGCGGCGATGCGATTCGGCGGATGTCTGGCGGCGGCGATCCTTTGGGCGGGCGTAGCGCAGGCGGACTGCCCCGACCCCGCCGGGCCCGACGTGACCGGACTCTATACCGGCGCTGCCATCAGCTCCGACGGCAGCAGGATCGAGACCCGGATCAACCTCTATTGCGGCGATGGCAAGCTTGCCGCGCAATTCTTCACCTCGGCGGGCAACTTCCCCGGCACCAAGGTCGCGCTGGCCGGCGACGTGCTGACGCTCGGCTTCGATACCCGCGCGGCCCTGGGCACGCTGAGCCTGACCCGCAAGGGCGACACGCTCACCGGCAGTTTCGACCTCGCCGGCGACAAGGGCACGGCGGCGTTCACCAGGACCGGTCCGGCGCAGGCGAAGGACGCGTCCGCGCCGCGCCTCGATCTGACGCCGGCTCAGTGGCGCGAGGACATCGCCTTCTTCGCGCGCGAGCTGCCCAAGCACCACGCCAACGCGTTCTTCTCGCTCGGCCGCGAGATCTTCGACGCCGAGATCGCCGCGCTCACAGCCAAGGCCGATACCGCCAATGGCGACGAGATGTTCGTGGGCCTCCAGGCCATCGCCAACGCCATCGGCGACGGACATACGGGGCTCGTCGCGCCGGACGACCGCCGCGTCATGCCGATCCAGGTCGCCAAGTTCGGCGACGCGTTCCGCATCGTGGCCAGCGGGCCCGGCGCACCCGGCGCGCTGGGCACGCGCGTCGTGAAGATCGGCGGACATCCCGTCGATGAGGTGTGGCGGCGCGCACTGACGCTCACGCCGCGAGGCGAGCTCGACCAGCTCCGCCGCGAACGCGCGCTCGCCTACCTGGCGCGGGGCTATGCCTTGCACGGCCTCGGCGTGACGCCGGACCGCAATCACGCGCTCTACAGCCTCGCGCGCGACGACGGCACCGCGTTCGATCTCGACGTGGCGGGGCTGCCGCCGAATGCCGATGCGGGACTGACCTCGCTCTGGCCCGACCGCCTCCTGCCCAATCAAGAGAAGGATGCGCCGTTCTTTTGCAAGGACGTCGGAGCCGGCACCGTCTATTGCGACTGGCGCGGCTATCAGGATCTGGCGAAGAACGCGCGCGCGATGTTCGCGCTCGTCGACCGCGTGAAGCCGCACAAGCTCATCGTCGACATGCGCGACAACGGCGGCGGCGACAACACGGTCGGCGACGCGCAGATCGTGAAGCCGCTCGAGGCGCGCGCCGACCTGAACCGTAAAGGTCGGCTCTATGTTCTGATCGGCGCGGAGACCTTCTCCGCCGCGATGAACAACGCCGCCCAGTTCCAGGACGAGACCAACGCGATCCTGGTCGGCGAGACCATCGGCGAGAAGCCCAACTCGTACCAGGAGCCGCGGCAGTTCACGCTGCCCAATTCGCACCTCGTCGTGCGCGCCTCGACGCTCTGGTACGCCTTCCGCAAGACCGGGCCCAATCTCGTGGCGCCGGACAAGGAGATCGTGCCGAGCTGGGCCGATGCCAAGGCCGGGCGCGATCCCGTGCTCGACTGGGTGCTGGCGCAGCCCTAGATCAAGATGTTGTGGAGGACGAGGACGCGGCGCATTCGAACCGCGCTTTTCGCAGGGGGACTGCTCCCGGCCGGAACGCCCGTACGGCAATATAATTGTTTTTCGAAAAATGCCGGACCGATGCCCTTCCGGCCGTGCCGGGCTGCGCTTCTGTACATCTGTATCGAGAAACAGCCTCGATTTTTTTGAATTCAATTCGGAAAACCGGGCCTAACCCGCGGGCGCGATTGGGATAATGGCGGAATAAAGGGCATGCCCGTGCAGCCCCGGACCGGCACCGGCCGGGGCTGTTGCATCGCAGTCGCAATGGTAGCAGATCGTACCATCACAACTACCTGGTGTGACGGTTTGTAAGGTCAAGGGGGCTATGCCGCCTTTTTTGACCGTTTCGCCTTTTGGCCGGAAAACTGGCCGCGATAGCCGCGCTCTGGTGTCCCCAGCGTCGTCTCAAATATCAGTTGGCAAATACGCATGCCGGCGCGAAGCCTGATAGGCACTATGCCGTGATTGATCATTTCAAGTTGGATCTGGCCGTTGAAGCCGGCATGTATGGTAGGCGCCGTGACGTGCACGCCTAATCCCATCCGCGCAAGAGAGCTTTTCCCTTCCACGCGCGCTGCGATGCGGGTGCCGATATCCAGGCTGATGTACTCTTTGGTCCAAGCCAGAACGAGAACTTTCGGCGGAATGAGAAACCCGTCTTTCGGAATCTTCTGGGATTTGGTGAGGTCCAAAATGATATCTGAAGCGGCCGCTAGGCTCGGATCAATGGCTTGTTCCACGCCTCTGGCAGCCTGCTTGAACATGCTTATCGTAGAGTCCAGCGTAAGATCGACAGCTGTTGAACTGAATGCTGCTTCATCATCCGGGAGAGGGTCGATCTGGATCAACCCGCGCCCGAGAGCGATCTTTATCTCTCGGTCGGTCAGGATCACGCCACGCGCGCCTTGGTATCTTCTATCAGCAGACTAGGCTTGACCCACACGCGCCATGAGCCGCTCATCGTTTCGCGCGGCAGTTCCACCAGCCAAAAGTCCTTGGCGCGAGCAATCGGAGAGCCGACGGAAAGAGAGCCGTTATCAATCGAGCGCTTATCCACAACCAGTCTTTCTTTCCCTGATGCGGTGGTGACTTCGACAACGCGCTCACTGGGATGCAATGCATGGCCGATTTCTTGGACCTTAACCCGCATGAACGTCTCCCCGTACTGCAGCTTTTGATTGTCCATAACAGCTGACTCGCGGCCTCTTGGGAATCCTACCGATAAGCTCGAAACGACTTTTGCACCGAAAAGTGCAACAGAGTATCCGGAACAAAATACGAACACAAGCCATAATTGCATGATAATTCAATGCATTGGAGAAGTCAGCCCAAAAACTCCCCCGCCTCCCCGATCGCCTCCTTCAGCCCGCAGCGCCTGACCGGCGCGTCCGGCGGAAACGCCGACAGCAGCCGCGACGGCATCGCGCCTTCCAGGATCACGAAGCAGCCCTTGTCGTCGGCGCCGCGGATCAGCCGTCCGAAGGCCTGCTTGAGCTTCAGCCGCGTGAGCAGGTCGTCATAGGTCTTGCCGAAGCGCGCGCGCCGCGCTTTGTGCAGGATGATGGGCTTGGGCCACGGCACCTTGTCGAAGACGACGAGGCGAAGGCTCCGGCCCGGCACGTCGACGCCGTCGCGCAGCGCATCGGTGCCGAGCAGGCAGGCGTTCTCCTCCGCGCGGAACAGATCGACCAGCGCGCCGGCGTCGAGCCGGTCGACATGCTGCGCATAAAGGGTGAGCCCCGCTTCGCCGAGCGGCGTTCCGATGCGGCTCTCCACCGCGCGAAGCGCGCGCACCGCGGTGAAGAGGCCGAGCGCGCCGCCGCCTGCGGCGAGGAACAGCTCGCGATAGGCGGCCGCCAGCTGGTCGGCGTCGCGGCGGTTCACGTCCTTGACGATGAAGATGCGCGCCTGTTCGCCGTAGCGATAGGGCGAGCCGAAGCTCGCGCGCTTGGCGGGCTCGGGCAGATGCGCGGCGCCGGTGCGCACCTCGGCGCTCTGCCAGTCGTCGGCCTCGCCCCCATCGCGCCCAACATCGCGCAAGGTGGCCGAGGTGATCAGCGCGCCGTGCGCGTTGGCCAGAACCTCGCCCGCGAGCGGGATGGTGGGATCCACCCAGTGCCGCTCCAGGCCCACGTCGACGTCGCGGCCGTCCTCGCGCTCGAGCTGGAACCAGTCGACGAACTCGTCGCGGATCTCGCCGGTCTCCAATTGATCGAGCATCGCGATCCAGGCGGGCAGGACGATCTTGGCGCGCCGCTCCAGCCCGCGCGCCGCCGCCTCGATGCGCGCGCGATGATAGGTCTCCAGCTCCCTGGACTTGTCGTCGAGCTGCTTGCGCAGATGATAGGCGAGGCGCAGCAGCGGTCCGGCCAGGCGCTTCAGCGCGGCGCCCAATTGCCGCGCGGCGTCGATCACCGGCTGGCCGAGCGGCTGGGTGTCGGCCTCCAGCGAATAGAACGCGTCGGCGTCTTCGCTCCGTGCACGGACGTGTTCGTAGGCCGCGGCCAGGAAGGCTTCGCCCGGGCCGCGCTGCCCGCCGCCATGCAGCCGCGACAGCCAGCCTTCGCCCGCCAGCGCGCCGGCCGCGGTGACCGCCTCGTCGAGCGCGGACTGTGCCTCGTCGCCGTTCTCGATCAGATCCTTGAGCCGCTCCTGCAGGCCCCGCGAGCGGCTGCGCGCGCGGCCCTCGGGCCCGCGAATCCAGCGGCGCAGGTCCGCCATCTCGGTGCCCGAGACCAGCGCCGCAAAGCCGCTGTCCGCGGCATCGAACAGGTGATGGCCTTCGTCGAAGACGTAACGCACGCGCCGCTCCGGCGGGCTGTCGGTGGTCTCGTCGACGGCGAGCCAGTCCTGCGCCGCCTGCGCGATGACGAGCGCGTGGTTGGCGACGACGATGGGCGCGTGACGGGCGCGGCGGATTGCGCGCTCGATGAAGCAGATGCGATAATGCGGGCAGGCGGCGTAAACGCATTCGCCGCGGCGGTCGGTGATTTCGCGCAAGCTCAGCGACGCGCCGAGGAACGCGGGAAAGCCGTAGCCCGAGATGTCGCCGTCCGGCGTGGCGCCCACCCAGCGCGCGATGAGGCCGAGCGCGACCGCGCGCTGTCCCGGCGCCAAGGCGGTGCGCTTGGCGGCTTCCTCGAAGTTCAAGAGGCAGAGATAGTTCTCCCGGCCCTTGCGCACGACGGCCTTCTCGTTGCGCTCGGCCGGATCGGGATAGAGCCGCGCGATCTCCTGCACGATCTGCCGCTGCAGGTTGCGGGTATAGGTCGAGATCCATAAGCCCGGCCCGTTCTTCTCCGCCCACAGCGAAGCGGGGGCCAGATAGCCCAGCGTCTTGCCCACGCCGGTCCCTGCTTCGACGAGCGCGATGCGGGGCGCGCCGGCGCGCTCGCGCTCGGCGAAAGCGTAAGAGGCGGCCTCGGTGTAGGAAGCCTGCTCGGGCCGGGTCTCGCCGCCCGGGCCGACGAGGCTCGCCAGCCGGATGCGCGCATCGTCCGGCGACACGGGCAGCGAGCCCGGTTTGTCCGGGTACGGATCGTCTTCCCAGCCGGGCAGCGCCTTCCAGGTGTCGAGGCCGGCGATGGGCGAGAGCTTCTCATCGGTCGTGCCGATCGGACCCGCCCAGCGCCAGCCCGAGCGGCCGAGCGTGGTGGCGAGCACGCGCGACGCGGGTTCGACCTCGCCGAGCAACCGCTCCGCCGCGAGCCGCAGCACGCGCGCGGACTCCTCCGGCGTCTGCGGCAGTTCGAGCCCCAGCACGCGCGCCAGCCCCAGCGCGCTCGGCACGCAGGGTTGGCCCGGCCGCACGAAGGCGAAGAGCTCGAGCACGTCGAACAGGGGCGCGGCGGGCGCGGTCTTCAAGCGGCCCGCCACGAACACCGCATGCGCCACCAGCACCTCGCCCGAGCGGAACAGCGCGCGAGCCTCGTCCAGCCCGATGCGGCGGCACGTCCCGTCCGCGGCGCAGACCGCTGCGCCGCCTGGAGCGGGCACCAAGGCTGCCAAGGCCAGCGGGGAGGCGGGTTCGTTCGGCATTTGTACTTGTAGGCCGAGGCCCGCAAAAAAGAAAAGCGGCCCGCGCTTTTGCGAGGGCCGCTTTCTTTAGGCCGCTTTGGGGCTGACCTCGGTCAGCGCTTAGCGATAGCGCCAGCCGCCGTGCCAGCGGTAGCGGTTGTGCCAGTAGCGGTGGCCGTCCCACCAGCCGCGGCCGTTGTAGAAGACGCCGATGCGCGGGCCGCCGATGCCGACCGCGACGCCCGGACCGCCGTAATAGGCGCGGCCGTAACCGCACTTGTGCGGGTGGTGGTAGCACCAGGCGCGATGCGGGTGGTAGTAGCCTGGACCGACGCCGACACCGATGCCGACATGGACGCCGGCGTCGGCCGGCGTGGCCGCGGCCAGGCCAGCGACGGCAAGGCCGCCGATAACGGCCGCTTTGGCCAGGAATTTCGTGAACATGTTGGGCTCCTTGTTTCGAAACACGGGGAGATAATGCGCGAAGGGGCCTGAACGGCATCGGAAGCCGCCGTTCATCTGGCGTTCAGGCAAGAGGGGCGGAACATTCGACGTTCAGGCAAAAGGGCCGGGAGTCGGCGATCCTTCCCGATCAGGCTACGAGGTCCGGGTACAGATTGGCCAGGCTCCGGCGCACGCGCTCGTGCTCCCAGACGATGAGCTGGGCGGTGTTGCGCAGCTCGTGACCGCCGGCGCCGTCGCGCGCCTGCTGGGCGAAGCCGCGGGCGGCGGCGGTCATGGCGGTGAGCCCCAGGGCGCCGGCGCTGCCCGCGATGTCCTGGGCCAGGCGGATGGCCTCCTGCCAGTTGGCGTCGTCGCTGGCTTCGCCCAGCGCCTGGCAGAGCTTCTCGGCCGATTCGATATACGACTTCAGGATCTCCACCAGCGTGGCGACGCCGACCGATTTCTCCAGCGCCGCGAAAGCCGCCGGATCGATGGTGGCGACGCTGTCCGCCGGCGGCGGCTCGGGCGTGATCTCCTTGGCGCGGCGCTCGCGCACCGTGTCGACGGCGCGATAGAGCTCGTAGGCCGAAGGCGGCCAGCGCAGCAGCTCGTCGGCGCAGGCCGGCGCGCGCTCGCCGCCTTTGATCAGCGCCAGGATCGGCGCCTTGCTGCCCGGTGCGGCGGCGATGGTGTCGGCGTCGGACGCGGCGGCGAGGATCGCATCGAATCCGCCGCGACTGGCGCGCGCCACGGCATCGGCGATGGAGACGGCGAACTCGATCTCGTTGCCGAAGGGCTCGAGCAGTCCGGCGAGCTGGCGGTCGGCGACCTCGTCATGCGCAAAGATCAGCAGCGACAGGCCGGTCGGAGCGGGCAGGTTGTCGCTCGGCGGCGCCGGCACGGCCCTGGCCGGCTGCGTCGTGCCCGCCACGGGAAGCGTGAGCCAGAACGTAGCGCCTTCGCCCGGCTCGCTGACGAAACCGGTCTCGCCGCCTGCCCCCTCGACGATCCGCTTGACGACGGAAAGCCCTAGGCCCGCGCCCTGCTGCTGGCGCGCATAGGAGCTGTCGCCCGGCTGGAACGGCTTGTAGAGATTGGCCTCGATCTCCTTCGGCACGCCGTGGCCGGTATCGGCGACGCTGAAGCGGATGAGGTCGTTCTCGCGCTCGACGCGGATCTCGACGCCGCCCTTGTCGGTGAATTTGAGCGCGTTGTCGGCGAGCTTGAGCAGCACCTGGCGCACCCGTCGCGGATCGGCGGCGACGCGCGGCACCTCCACCGGCGCCGACACGGTCAGGCGCAGATGCTTCTCCCAAGCGCGCGGCTGCAGCAGGCGGGCGACGGCGCGCGCGGCCTGCGCCGGATCGCAGTCCTCTTCGCGCGTGCTGTCGTCGTCGGCACGGGTCAGCGCGATGACGTCGTCGAGCAAGGTCTGCAATCCGCGGCCCGCTTCCAGCATCACCTTGACGTGGTCGCGATAGGGCTTCTGCAGCTCGGCGCGGTCGAGCAGCTGCGCCATGCCGAGCAGCGCGTTCAACGGCGTGCGCAATTCGTGGCTGACATTGGAGAGGAACACCGACTTCGCCTGCGCGCTGGCAAGCGCGGCATCGCGCGCCTGTTCGGCGTCCTGCTTCTCGTGGCTGAGCTTCTGGATGAGCTCGGAATTCTCGTCGCGCAGGTTCAGGCACTCGTCCATCAGGCCGGCGATGCCGTTGCAATAGGTGTAGAGCACCCCGGTGAAGAGCACGATCAACAGCGCGGTCATCGTCGCATAGATGCCGCCCTGCACGAGCAGCAGCACGACGAGGGGGGCGAGCGCGAAGACGGCATGCGCGAAATAGGCCGGCCGGTGCGCCGAACGCGCGATGAACTCGGTCGCGGTCATGCCCAGGAAGGCGAGCGCCAGATAGGCCTGTGCCGCATAGGAATCCGGCACGAACCAGAACCACGCGCCCACGCCCCAGGTCGCGCCCGCGATCGCCGAGACGAAGGTGTAGCGCCTGGCCCAGTAATAGGGGCTGCTGAAGGGCTTGCGGCGCTTGTAGGCGGAGGTCAGCTGCTCGGCCGCGATCACCACCGCGATCTGCAAGGTCAGCGGCATCAGCGCGAACCAGCCGCTGCCGGTGCCGAGCAGGGTGACCGGCACGCAGAGCACCGCGAAAGGCAGCGAGAGATAATGGCGGCCGAGGGTGTAAAGGATGTCGATGCGCCCGGCGAACACCGCGCGCGATTCCTCGTCCGGCCTCACTTTCGCAAGCGACATTGACGACATCCCTCACCAGAGCCTAGCTTCGCTGCCCTTTCGAAACGCTTAAGGTTAAGTCTTTCAATGGTTTCCGAGACCCGCGACCTCGCCCTTGCCGCCCGCGCCTGGCCTTTCGAGGAAGCGCGCAAGATCGTCGCGCGCCTCGAACGCCGCGCGAAACGGGGCGAGCCGGTAAACGAAGTGTTGCTGGAGACCGGCTACGGCCCGTCGGGCCTGCCGCATATCGGCACCTTCGGCGAGGTCGCGCGCACCACCTGGGTGCGCCGCGCCTTCGACAGGATGTCGGACACGAAAACGCGGCTGCTGGCGATCTCCGACGACATGGACGGCCTGCGCAAGGTGCCCGACAACGTGCCGAACAAGGAGATGCTCACCGCCAATCTCGGCAAGCCCCTGACCTCGATCCCCGATCCCTTCGGCACGCATGAGAGCTACGGCCACAACATGAACGCGCGGCTCTGCGCGTTCCTGGACAAGTTCGGCTTCGACTACGAGTTCGGCAGCGCGACCGCGTTCTACAAGTCCGGCGTCTACGATGCCGCGCTCTTGCGGGTGCTCGCCGAATACGACCGCGTGATGGAGGTGATGCTGCCGACGCTCGGCGAAGAGCGCCAGCAGACCTATTCGCCGTTCCTTCCGATCTCGCCGCGCTCCGGCAAGGTGCTGCTCGCCAAGGTCGTTGCGCGCGACGTGGACGAGGGCACGATCACCTATGTCGAGGAGGACGGCAGCGAGGAGACGGTTCCCGTCACCGGCGGCCGTTGCAAGCTGCAATGGAAGCCCGATTTCGGCATGCGCTGGGCGGCGCTGGGCGTCGACTACGAGATGTACGGCAAGGATCATCTGCCGAGCCAGAGCCTCTACGACGCGATCTGCCGCATCGCCGGCGCCGAGCCGCCGGAGCATTTCGTCTTCGAGCTGTTCTTGGACGACAAGGGCCAGAAGATCTCGAAGTCGAAGGGCAACGGCATCACCATCGACGAATGGCTGACCTATGGCCCGCCCGAGAGCCTGGCGCTCTATATGTTCCAGAAGCCCAAGGCGGCGAAGAAGCTGTACTTCGACGTGATCCCCAAGACCGTCGACGACTACATCGCGCTGCTCGAGTCCTACCGCGCGACCAACGATCCGGCGGTCAGGATGGAGAACCCGGTCTTCCACATCCACAACGGCGATCCGCCGGACGAGACCTATCCGGTCAGCTTCGCGCTGCTGCTCACTTTGGTCAGCGCCTCGAACGCGCACGACCGCGATCTCTTGTGGGGTTTCATCCGCGCCTATGCGCCGCAGGCCAATCCAAGGGACAATCCGGGGTTGGACCGGCTGGTCGGCTATGCGCTGCGCTATTACGAGGATTTCGTGAAGCCGACCAAGCGCTATCGGGCGACCACCGAGCAGGAACGCGCGGCGCTGGAGGATCTCGCGGGCGTGCTCGAGCGTTTCGGTGAAGAGCGGGACGCGGAGAAGGTCCAATTCGAGGTCTACGAAGTCGGCAAACGCCACAATTTCGAGCCGCTGCGCGCCTGGTTCCAGGCGATCTACGAGGTGTTGTTCGGCCAGACCCAGGGGCCGCGCTTCGGCTCGTTTGCGGCCCTGTTCGGCTGCGCGCGGACCGCGCAGATGATCCGCCGCGCGCTGGCCGGCGAGTTCGTGGACGCGGCATGAGGAGGCCCGATCTCGGAACGCCCAACCGCGGAGCACCTGCCCTCGCGATGACGCGCCCCATCCGCGCGGCGTTCGCGGCTGTCCTGATCGCGCTCGCCGCGGTCACGCCGGCCGCGGCCAAGCGCACGGCGCCGCAGCCGGCCACCGATCCGCTCGCGCTCTACCAGGCGGGGCAGTATCCCGACGCGATCAAGGCGGGCATCCACGACAACACCGGCCAGTCGCTGGCGACGGCGACACGCGCGGCGCTCGCGGTCGCGGCCGAGCGCAGCCCCTGTCTCGACTGCCTCACGCTCGCCGAGAGCCTGGCGCGCAAGTCGATCGCGGCCGATGCCAGGCTCGGCGAGCCGCGCGTCTATCTGGCGGTGACGCTGGGCTACAAGGCGCGCATCGAGGGGCGCATCCATGCGCGCTTCAATGGATACGCCGAGGAGGCCAAATCCAATCTCGACGCGGCATTGAAGGCCAATCCCAACGACGCCTGGGCGCTGGCCGCGATCGGCGGCTGGAACATCGAGATCGTGCGCGGCGGCGGCGCATGGCTCGCGAGCTGGCTCTATGGCGCGAACGTGGACGAGGGGCTCAAGGACTTCGCCGCCGCGTTCAAGGCCGCGCCCGACAACCTGGTGCTGCGCTATCAATACGCGCTGTCGCTCGGCGGTCTCGACGCGGGCAAGTACAAGGCGCAGATCGCCGATGCCCTGACGCGCGCCTCGACGATGCCGCCGCATACGGCCTATGAGCAGTTCGCGCAGGCCCGCGCCAAGGAGCTTCTCGCGGCGTGGAAGAAGGATCGGTCGAGCTTCGACGCGCTGGTGAAGCGGGATCAGGGGTATCCGTAGCGACGAGGGCTTGGATCCCGCCAGCGTCCAGTCCTCGATCCAGCAGCAACTCGGGCTCGGCACCGACCCGCGGCGCGTGAAGCCGGCCGAGCAGGGGATCGCCGAAATGACGGTCGGTCTCTATCGAAGCTTCGATGAGCCGCTTTCGGATCGGATGTTGTTCGACTGGCACCGCATGGTCATGAACGGCCGCGCAATCTCAACGACGTCGGCGCTTATCGCACGCGCAAGGCCCCGATGCAGGTCGTGTCCGGTCCTGTTTACGACCCGAAGGTGCATTTCGAGGCGCCACCGTCGGCGGAAGCGCCGCGCGAAATGAAGCGGTTCGTGGATTGGTTCAACAGCACGGCTCCGAATGCGCCGTCACCGCTTCCGGCGCTGACGCGCGCGGGGGTAGCCCATATCTATTTCGAGTGCATTCATCCGTTCGAAGATGGAAATGGACGGATCGGGCGGGCGATCGCGGAGAAAGCCCTGGCACAAGCGCTCGGCCATCCGCCGCTTACGGCGTTGGCGGCAACGATCCTCGCCAGGCACAGGTCTTATTACGAGGCCCTGGAGCGCAACAACACAGAGACCGAATTGTCGGATTGGCTGCGCTGGTTCGCAGGCATGACTATCGAAGCACAGCGCCGAACCACGGTCATGATAGAATTTCTGCTCGACAAAACCCGATTGCTGGACCGGCTCGGAGGGCAACTGAACGAGCGGCAGCGGAACGTGTTGCTCCGCGTTTTGCGTGAAGGACCGGAAGGCTTCAAAGACGGGTTGAGCGCGAGCAACTATCTCGCAATTACAAGCACGACGTCCGCCACGGCAACGCGCGATCTGGCGGACATGGTCGAGAAAGGCGCGCTGCTGCGGAGCGGGGAACGGCGCCATGCTCGCTATCGCGTGAACGTCGCGCCCAGGCCGGCGCGGACGGTCGTGGTCGATCCGCAGGGACTGATCGTGGAAGCATAGGCGCGGAATTCCGCCTAGACCCCCATCCCGCTGTTCGACATGGTTCCGTAGAACTCGCCGATGCGCACGGTGAGCGCGCGGGCGAGCTCGCGCTCGGCCGCGCTCAGATAGGGGCTCCAGATGTCGCAGATCAGCACCGCGCGCGGCAGGTCGCCGTCGTTCCACGCCTCGTGGTTGATCGAATCGTCGAACACGAAGGCCTTGCCGGGCTGCCATTCGCGCTGCTGGCCCCCGACGCGGAAGCCGCATCCCGGCGGCACGATCAGCGGCAGGTGGCAGACCAGCCGCGTATTGACCGGCCCGGTATGCGGCGGGATGCGCGATTTGGCGTCGAGGATCGAGAACATCGCGGTCGGGCCGCTGCCCGGCACGTTCCAGCGCGGCATCTCCTCGATCGCCTCGACGGTCTTGGGGCAGCGCGCGATGTGCTCGGGATACGACTTGCCCTCGCGCCACAGCGAATAGACGCCCCAGCGCCGCGAGTGGTTGAGCTCGCGCCACTTGTCCATCACCGTATGGGCGAGGTCGACGTAAGGGTCGAGCGTCTCGTTTCCCTCGGCGAGCACGGCCAGAAGCTCCCGGCGGATGTCGTCCGCCGCGGCCTCGAGCGCGCCGATCCACGGGAACAGGCCGCGGTCGTAGAACTCGATCGTCGGCATTTCGGGGAAGTACATGAACGTCGGTTGCTGGCGATAGATGCCGCGCTTCTGCAGCATGATCTCGACGCATTGGTCGAAGCGGTGCAGCGGCTCGTCGGCATGGCGCGCGCGGATATGCGCGAGCCCTTCGCCGATATAGCTCTCCAGCGCCCGCGTGTTGGCGTCGACCGCCTCGCGCGCATGGCGCAGCTTGGTCTCCATCCAGGCCGGGGCGCGGAAATCGGGCGGCACGCTCTGCAGCGCGGCGCGATAGCTCATCGCGGCGGCGCGCGGCTTGTATTGCAGCTCCTGAAGCTCGCCCTTCTCGATCAGCGCGCTCAGATTCGACGGATCGATCAGCAGCAGCCGGTCGACGATCTCCGCCGCCTCGTCGACGCGGTCGAGGCGCCTGAGCGTCGAAGCGTAGTTGAACAACAGCTCAGGGCTGTCGGGTTCGCCCGCCACCACCTGCTCGAACAGCGCCAGCGCACCGGCCGGATCGCCGGCATTGAGCTTGCGCAGCCCCGCTTCGTTCAGGACGCGCGGATGGTTCGGGGCCTCCATCTCGGCCTGGCGCATCAGGCGCTGGGCTTCCTGGCGCTGTCCGCGCTCGGCATGCTGCTTGGCGGCCGAAATCAGGGTCCGGATACGTTGGTCGTTGTTCAGAACGTAAGCTGCCGCATCCCCATCCATGATCGCTCGGTGCTACTCGTACACGGTGCGATGATAGCGGCGCGCTTCGCATGTGAGTTTGTCAAAGGATCACGAGACGGTGAGAAAAATCGCAAGCCTGCGTGAAAGTTCTCTCGAATTGTCGCACGCTTCTCAAATGTGAATCTTTGACGGAGTAGTGGAAAAATCCACTACTGGCTGGCCCAAATGATGCGATGGACGAAGACGATGTCGCTGAGTGCGAAGGTGCGGTCCTCGTAGTCGGGATTGAGCGACTTCAACTCCAGGCGCTGCGCCGTCATGCGATGCAGGAGCTTGGCCATCACTTCGCCGCCCTGGGTCTTGACCACCACGCGGTCGCCGCGGCGCGGCGAGGTCGAGGGCGAGACGACGATGCGGTCGCCGTCGCGATACACCGGCAACATCGAGTCGCCCGTGATCTCCAGCGCATAAGCATGCTCGTCGGCGAGCTCGGGGAAGGCGATCTCCTCCCAGCCGTTGCCGGCGGGGAAGCCCGCGTCGTCGAAATAGCCCCGCGATCCCGCCTGCGCCATGCCGATCAGGGGCACCATGCGCGTGCGCGAGGCGTGGTTGCCGATCAGCGCCACGAAATCGTCGAGGCTCGCCCCCGTCGCGGCCAGGATCTTCGACACGCTCTCGGTCGAGGGCCAGCGCAGCTTTCCATTGGCGGTGCCGCGCTTGCTCTTGTTAAACGTCGTGGGGTCGAGGCCGGCGAGCTTGGCGAGGCCCGACGGCGACAATCCGTTGCGCGCCGCCAGCGCGTCGATCGCGGTCCAGATTTGTTTGTGCGTCAGCATCGTAATAAGAAAGTGATCCGGAACGACGGCAATAATTCCTAGAATATGGTAACTCCCAGGTCCAGAGCAAGATGCCGATCGATAAGCTAGTCGACTCTGGCGCGCGCCTGCTGCGCCTGTTGCCGGCCGAGACGGCGCACCGCGCCACGGTGCGCCTGGCGCGCAGCTTCGCGCCGCTTCTGCCGGCCGCGGCGCCGGACGATTCGCAGCTCGCGGTCCAGGCCTTCGGGCTGTCCTTCCCCAACCCCATCGGGCTGGCGGCCGGGTTCGACAAGGACGCCGAGGTTCCCGACGCGATGCTGAAGTTCGGCTTCGGCTTCGTCGAATGCGGCACGGTCACGCCGCGCCCTCAGGCGGGCAACCCCAAGCCCCGGCTGTTCCGCCTTCCCGAGGACGGCGCGGTCGTCAACCGGATGGGCTTCAACAACGGCGGCATGGATGCGGCCGCGGTCCGGCTCGCAACGCGGCCGCGCCGCGGCATCGTCGGCATCAATATCGGCGCCAACAAGGACAGCGCGGACCGCATCGCCGACTATGCGCTCGGCTTCGCGCGGCTGGCTGCGCTCGCCGACTATGTGACGGTCAACGTATCGTCGCCCAACACCCCGGGCCTGCGCGGGCTGCAGAACAAGGACGAGCTCGAACGCCTGCTCGGCACGCTCGCCCAGGCGCGGCGCGACGCGAAGCCGATCCTGCTCAAGATCGCGCCCGATCTCGACGAGAACGCAATGGACGACATCGCCGCCGTGGTGGCGCGCGCCGGCATCGAAGGCCTGATCGTCTCCAACACCACCGTCGCGCGCCCGGCCTCGCTCAAGAGCGCGAACGCGAAGGAGCAGGGCGGGCTCTCGGGTGCGCCGCTGATGGCGCCGTCGACCGAAGTCCTTCGCGCCATGCGCGTGCGTCTGGGCGCGCGCGTCGTGCTCGTCGGAGCGGGGGGCGTGGCCAGCGGCGCCGACGCCTATGAGAAGATCCGCGCCGGCGCGAGCCTGGTGCAGCTCTACACCGCGCTCGCCTACCAGGGTCCCGGCCTCGTCGACCGCATCAAGCGCGAATTGCACATGCTTCTCGTCCGCGGCGGTTACGCGCGCGTCGCCGACGCGGTTGGCTCCGCCGCCTAGACGGAGTTATGATGCCGCCATAACAAAAGATAGACGCGATTTCGAGGGGGGGCTGATCATGCAGGAAGATCTGGGAAAACTCATTCTACGCGTGACCGTCGGCGGCCTTTTGCTGCTGCACGGCATGCACAAGCTGTTGAACGGCATCGCGCCGATCAAGGCGATGGTCGCGGCGCACGGGCTTCCCGATGCGCTGTCCTACGGCGTCTATCTGGGCGAGATCGTGGGCCCGGTGATGCTGATCCTGGGGTTGTTCTCGCGCATCGGCGCGGGCCTCGTGGCGGTCAACATGATCGTGGCGCTGGTGCTGTCGGGCGCCAGCCTGGTCGGGCTGAACGCGATGGGCGGCTTGGGCATCGAGCTCGAGGCGTTCTATCTGCTGGGCGCGCTCAGCGCGGCGCTGCTCGGCGCCGGCCGCTACAGCATCGCCGGCGGACGCTGGAACTAGCCGAGCAGGAAGTGCCCGCGAAAGCCCGCCACGGGTTTCGCGGCATCGTCCTGCCACATCTCCGCGCGGGCGCTGATCACGCGGCGCCCGACGCGCACCAGCTCGGCGCGCGCATGGCTGAGCATGGGCTTGCCCGCGCGCAGATAGTCGATGGTGATGTCGACGGGCTTGGGCATCTTCTGCGCGCCCGTCTCGAACAGAACCTGCACCAGCGCCGCCGTCTCGAGCAGCGAGCCCGTCACCCCGCCATGCAGCGCCGGAAGGATGGGATTGCCGATCAGCTTGTCGTCGAAAGGCAGGTCGAGCACGACCGCGCCGCTTTCGATGCGCGCGCGCATTCCGAGGAACACGCAATAGGGGACGCGCGCGAGAAGGGCGTCGACGTCCGGGGCAGCCTTGGCCGTCATGCCGTGAGCCCGGTGATCATGAAGGTGCCGGTGGCGATGGCGACCGGGTCTTCGCGCGACGCCTGGAACGCGACGGCGCGCGCAAACGCGACCTCGCGCGTGATCTTCAGGCATTCGGATTCGATGTGGATGTCGCTATCGGGCGCGGCGGGTTTCATATAGTCGATGCGCAGGTCGAGCGTCGCCATGGCCGCGGGCTTGTTCAGCGCCGAGCCGATGGCCATGCCGCAGGCCTGGTCGAGCATCGCGGTCAGCACGCCGCCATGGATCACGCGCGTCTGCGGATCGCCGACCAGATGCGGCGCGAAGGGCAGGCGCATGCGGCCCTTGCCGTTCTCGAAAGCCACGATCTCGCCGCCCAGCGCGCGCAGGAACGCAGTCTGACCCATGCCGCGGCGCATCGCCTCGCGCCAGAAATCCTGTGCTTCGCTCATGCCGCGGTGATAGCGTCGCGGACGGATGAAGGGAAGGCTGCGATCGGGGGCGCGCCGCATGAGAACGCTGGTCGTCACGCTGTGTCTTTGCCTTTGCACCGCCGCTGCCGCTGCCGCCGCGGAAGAGGAGGGCACGCTGGTCATGGCCATCGGAACCACCGGCGCGCAGATCACCAGCGCCCAGCTGCTCTACAAGCGTTCCGGAGCGAGCATCCCCATTCTGCTGCCCTATCTCGGCTACTCGACCGAGGGGCTTTTCGGGGACCGGCCGGAATTCTCCGACGGAGAGTCGGGTGTGGTGAGGATCAAGAAATTCCCGCCTGGCACTTACGAATTCTACTTCCTCAATTTCGGCAACCACCTCCACACCTGGAGCGCCGACCGGCATTTCTCCCTTCCTTTCACCATCGAGGCCGGGAAGACGACCTATCTGGGCGATTTCGCGGCGGTTCCGCTGGTGGCGGACGACGAGGCGGTCGGCGCCTATTTCCTGGTCACCGACAAGCACGAGCGCGACATCGCGATCGCCCGGCGGAAGGACCCGGCGCTACCGCCGGTCACCGTCGCCATCCCGGACGTCGACAGCGTCCATGCGGTTTTCTTCCGGTCCAAGGAATAGCGGCAAAGTTGACGATCCGTCATGGATCAGTAGAGTGCCGGTCCCTTTGGAGGACCGCATGGATACCGCCTTCGCCAAGTCCGTCGCCGCGCCGGCCCCGTCCGGCAAGCGCGAACGGACCAAGGCCCAGAACCGCCAGATGATCCTGGACGCGGCGCGCGGCGTCTTCGCCGAGCTCGGCTACGGCGCGGCGACCGTGCGCGACATCATCCGCGCCACGCCGCTGGCCTCGGGCACGTTCTACAACTACTTCCGCTCCAAGGAGGAGATCTACCAGGCGATCCGCGACGAGGTCGCGCTCGCCATCCGCCCGCGCCTGCGCGACGAGCGCCGCCAGGCCAAGACGGTCGAGGAGTTCATCTCGGGCACCTTCCGCACCTTCTTCGAGTTCGTGGCCAGCGACCGCATCGACTTCCGCACCATCCGCCACAGCGCCGACACCACGCGCGTGCGCGTCGACACGCCTGAGGTCATCGCGGGCTTCGACGAGCTGCGCGAGGACATCGAGACCGCGATCGCCAGCGGCCTGTTCCCGCCCGTCGACGCCGACTTCCTGATGGCGGCCATCGCCGGCGTCGCCTTCGAGGTCAGCGAGCGCATGATGCGGCGCGAAACGCCCGATCCGGCGCAGGCCGCGATCTTCGCGACCGCTCTGTTCCTGGGCGGCGTGCGCTCGCTGCCGGGCGTGAATGTGGGCATCGTGGCGGACGTCGCCGGGGCCGAGAGCGGCACGGCATGAAGGCTCTCGTTTGCCGCGCGCTCAGCGACGACATCGGCAGCCTGAAGATCGAAGACGTCGCGCTGCCGCCGCCGGCGCCCGGTCAGGCGCGCGTGCGGCTGCGCGCGGCCGCTGTGAACTTCCCCGATATCCTGACCGTGCAAGGCAAGTACCAGCACAAGCCCGTGCTTCCTTACGTGCCCGGCACCGAAGGCGCGGGCGACGTCGTGGCGGTGGGCGAGGGCGTGACCAGGGTCGCGGTCGGCGACCCCGTGATCGTAGGCGGGCTCGGCTGCTTCGCGGAAGAGACGCAGGTCGGCGCCGCGCGGCTGCGTCCCATCCCGCGCGGCGTGGACTATGCCGTCGCCGCCGGCTTCACGGCCGCCTATCTCACCGCCTATGTCGGACTGGTGCGCCGCGCGCGCATCGAGCCGGGCGAGTGGCTGCTGGTGCATGGCGCCGCGGGCGGCGTCGGCCTCGCCGCGGTCGATCTCGGCAAGGCGCTCGGCGCGCGCGTGATCGCGGCGGCCTCGACGGACGAGAAGCGCGAGTTCCTCGCCCGCTTCGGCGCCGATCACGTGCTGCCGTCCACCGGCTTCGGCGACGAGGTCAAGCGCCTCACCGGCGGCGACGGCGCCAACGTCGTCTACGATCCCGTCGGCGGCGACGTTTTCGACGAATCGACGCGCTGCATCGCCTTCGACGGCCGGCTTCTGGTCGTGGGCTTCACCAGCGGCCGCATTCCCACGGTCTCGGTCAACATCCCATTGATCAAAGGCTTCTCGGTGATGGGCATGCGCGCCGGCGAATACGGCCGCAAGTTCCCGCAGCGCGGCGCCGAGAACCTCTCAGGCCTCGACGCGATGCTGGCGGAGGGAAAGCTGCACCCGCATGTCGGCGCGCGCTTCCCGCTCGCGCGCGCGGTGGACGCCATGCGCCTGCTCGAGCAGCGCAAGGCGGTGGGCAAGGTGGTGGTGGAGATTTAGGCGGCGCCGGCGCGCCCCAGCGGCGCGATCAGAAGGTCGGCCGGGAAGTGGAAGCGTTCCGCGTCCACTTCGTCATACTCCGCGTGCGTTCCGAAGAAGCGGATCGTCAAAACGCCCGCTTGATACCGCACCAACGCGGTCAGTCTGTGGTTTTACCGCGGCGCGCCGACGACAGATCTCCCGGGCAGCTACAAGGGCCCAAGCTCACAGCCAAGGCGTCTGCGCCTTGCGTCGCGCCTCGAAGGCGCCGATCTCGCTCTCGTGGCCGAGCGTCAGCGCGATGTCGTCGAGGCCTTCGAGCAGCGCGCGCCTGGCGTGCGCGTCGATCTCGAAGCGGATGCGCTCGCCGTCGGGGCGCAGGATCTCCTGCGCGACGAGGTCGACGGTCAGCCGCGCATCGGCGCCGCGCCGCGCATCGTCCATCAGCCTGTCGACCTCGGGCTGCGGCAGGGCGACGGCGAGCAGCCCGTTCTTGACGCAGTTGCCCGAGAATATCTCCGCGAAGGACGGCGCGACGACGCAGCGGATGCCGGCATCCATCAGCGCCCATACCGCGTGCTCGCGGCTCGATCCGCAGCCGAAATTGGCGCCGGTGACGAGGATGCTCGCGCCCTGCCAGGCCGGGCGGTCGAGCACGAAGTCACCCTCGCGACGCAGATCGTGGAACAAGGCGCGGGCGAGGCCGGCGCGCCCCGTGACTTTGAGGAACTGCTTCGGCACGATCGCATCGGTATCGACATTGCTGCGGTCGAGAGGCGCGGCAATCCCGCAAAGCGTCGTGAACGGTTCCATTGGCGCAAGCTAGCATGATAGCCTCGCGGCGTCGAAACACCCGTCCAAGGAACGTCCATGTCGAGCGAAGTCCTGCATGTCCCGCGCGAGCGCCTGTCGAAGTCGACGCTGCATCTGCACTACGCGATCACCTCGCTCATGGAGGAGCTCGAGGCCGTCGACTGGTACCGCCAGCGCGCCGACGACACCGACGACGCCGAGCTCAAGGCGATCCTGCTGCACAACGCCAACGAGGAGATCGAGCACGCCGCCATGGTGCTCGAATGGATCCGCCGCCGCGAGCCGCGCTTCGACAAGGAGCTGAAGGAATATCTCTTCACCACCGCGCCCATCACCCATATCGAGGAGATGGAGGAGAAGAAGGACAAGGGTGCGTAACGCGGCGCCTCATGCCGGCGCTTCGTCGATCGGGCAGGTGTCGTGGAAGCGGCCGAGGTCGACCACCCGCTGGCCCTTGGGCGTGAGCGACAGCACGTCGACGAAGCGGTGGCCCTGCACGATGTCGTTCGGCCCGTAGGAATAGCGCGCATAGATCGTCTCGGCCATGGTGGCGTCGGCGCCGGACAGCAGCGCCACCACCTCCATCTGCCGGTCGACCATCTGCTCCCTGGTCAAGCCGTTGAGCGGGCTGGACTCGTCGATCACGTGCATGATCGTCCACGAGAGCGCGAACAGCGAGGTGCGCGCGCGCACCAGCTTGAGCTCCTCGAAGCGGCGGAAGACGAGCCCCTCGCGCGTCTCGTGCTGGCGCGCCAGCGTGACGCTGATCGCGGCGTCCAGCACCTGGTTGCCGCGCTGGTTGGCGGCGCGGAACATCAAGGTCGGCACGCCGTCGAACGGCGCGATCACCGCGACCCTCGAGAACACGACGCGCGCGAAGGGCCTGGAGAAGCGCGCGAAGATGATGCCGGTGAACAGCGCGATCATCAGGATGCCGACGAAGGCCTCGACGATGACGACGGTGTTGACGTAGGTCGACTTGGGCACCATCACGCTGTAGTTGATCGAGCCGATGGTCTGGGCGCTGAACACGAAGCCGTCCCAGAAGCTGCCCGGCCGCGCATGTTCGATGCCCCCGGGATCGGCGACATAGAGAAGCGCGAAGACGAGATTGGTCGCGGCGAAGACCGCGGCGAGCCCTAGGAAGAACGCCCACCACGGCAGGCGCAGCACGAAGTGGTAGAAGTCGGTGTAACGCGACAGGTCCTGGCCCTTGACGACGGCGAGCCTCTCGCGATGCGGCAGCGGGCCGGGTCGATAGATCGGCGAGCGCGGCGGGGTTGGAGGCCTGGGCGTCTCGCTTTTCGCAGGCTCGCTCATGCGGCGGACGCGCCCTTCAGCAAGCCGTCGATGCTGAGATCTTCGTCGATCAGCGGCCAGTGGATGCCGTGCCCGGCCGCCGCAGGTTCCCAAGCGGCACGGGCTTCCATGGGCGCGGCCTTGAGGCGCGGAAACCAATCGAGCGGCGCACCGATCTTGCGGCCGTCGCGCAGCAGGACAGTCAGCGCCGAGATGCGGACGTCTGCGACGCGATCCAAACAGTTCTGCACGCCAGTCATCGCTCCCCCATATGATGGCACTATACCATAGCCGCGGCTATTTCTCGCGCTTCGCCGCGAGCAGATACGCCCTCCATTTCGTCTCCCGTTCCCGTCCCAGCTCCAGCAGATACTCCCAGCTGTACAGCCCCGTGTCGTGCCCGTCGTCGAAGCGGATGCGCACGGCGTAGTTGCCGACCGGCTCGAGCGCTTCGATGCCGACGTTCTCCTTGCCCGTGACGATCTGCTTCTGGCCCGGGCCGTGGCCCTGGACCTCGGCGCTGGGCGATTCCACGCGCAGGTATTCTGCCCGCAGCGCATGGCGCTCGCCGTTGTCGAACGTGACCGTCAGCGTGCGCTTGGCGGCATCGACGCGCAGCTCGGTCGGCCAGGGGCGGGGCGCGGCTTCGGTCATCGCGCAGCGCTCATTTCACGTTGCGCTCGTCGTCGGAGAGCTCGCGCGCCTCGCCGGGCAGCATGATCGGGATGCCGTCGCGGATCGGATAGGCGAGGCCGGCGGCGCGGCTGATCAGCTCCTGCGCGCCGCGGTCATAGGTGAGCGTGCTTTTGCTCACCGGGCAGATCAGGATCTCGAGAAGCTTGGGATCGGGTTCCATCAGTTCACCGAAGCCGGGCCGCCCGCCGACACGCTCGCCATCTCGAGCAGCGCGACCAGGATCGCCACGCGCTCGCTCCAGTCGCGCGCCTCGAGCAGAGCCTGCTTCTCCGCCGGCTCGAAGGGGCAGAGCATCGCCAGCGCATTGACCAGCGTCTCGGCCGGCGCGCTCAGCACGCTCTGCCAATCCGCCTTCAGGTCGCGGCGCGAGAGATAGGCCTTGAGCGCGCCGATCAGCCGCTCGCGCGGAAAGTCGGCGCCTTCGGGCGCGGCAAGGTCGCTCACATAGGGCGCGAAATCGGCGCGGACCTGGCGGAACGGCGTGCCGAGCTCGAGCTCCGCCTCCACGCGGAAGCGGCAGATGCCGGTCAGCGTGATGAGATAGCGCCCGTCCTCGGCCTCGCGATACGAGGTCAGCCGCCCGGCGCAGCCGACCTGCGCCAGCGCGGGCTTCAAGGTCTTCTCTTCCGGCTCGACGGGCTGGATCATGCCGATCAGGCGCGTGCCGGCCATCGTGGCGTCGACCATCGTCAGATAGCGCGGCTCGAAGATGTTGAGCGGAAGCTGGCCGCGCGGCAGAAGCAGCACGCCCGAGAGCGGGAACACCGGAATCGATTCCGGCAAGGCGTCGAGGGTGTGATAGCGCCCGCTCACGAAAACAGGATCGACGAGAGCTTGCGGCGCGCGGCGAGCGTGCGCTCGTCGGCCGGCCCCATCGCCTCGAACAGGGTGACGAGATGCTTGCGCGCGGCCTCGTCGTTCCATTTGCGGTCGCGGCGCACGAGTTCCAGAAGCTCGTCGAGCGCGCCCTCGCGGTCGCCGCGCGCGTCGAGCGCCAGCGCCAGGTCGTAGCGCGCCTGGTGATCCTTGGGATCGGCTTCGAGCCGCGCGCGCAGCGGCGCCTCGTCGCCCGCGACCTTGGACGCGTTGTCGGCGAGCTGCAGCTCGGCCTCGACCGCGCGAATGGCCTCGTCGCCCGCGCCGTCGGGGCGCACGAGCTGAAGCGTGTTGCGCGCCCGCTCGATGTCGCCGCTCTTCAGATAGCAGCGCGCGAGCCCAGCGACCGCCTTGGGATGGCCGGGCTCGTCCTGCAGCACGTGGCCGAAGGCCTGCGCCGCCATCGCGATGTCGCCGGCCGCGAACGCCTCGTCGGCGGCGGCGAGCACTTCGGCCGCATGGTCGGCGCCGCCGTGGCCGCCCGTCATCTGATCGATGAAGGCGCGCAGCTGGCTTTCCGATATCGCGTTCATGAAGCCGTCGACGGGCTGGCCGTTCTGGAACGCGTAGACGGTCGGCACCGTCTGGATGCGAAGCTGCTGGGCGATCTCGTGCTCGACGTCGATATTGACCTTGACCAGGCGCACCGCGCCCTTGGCGCCGGTCACGACCCGGTCCAGCAGCGGCTCGAACTCCTTGCAGTTCGCCGAGCGCGGCGACCAGAAATAGACCAGCACCGGAACTTCGCGGCTCGCCTGCAGGACGTCGGCGGTGAAAGTCTCGAGCGAGCCCGCCTTGATATGGGCGCCCGCGGCTTCGGCCGGCGCCGCGCCGGGCTTCTGAATGGGGCGTCCGCCCGGTCCGATCAATGCCATGTGCCAAAAGCCATTTGTCGATTTCCGTTGTCTCACTATAACGCGGCAAGGCGCTTCTTGAGGCCTGCCTCGACGGGCGGCCACTCCGCACCGAGAATAGAGAAATAGACCGAGTCGCGGAAATAGCCTTGGGCGCGGCCGGGACCGGGCGGCATCCACATATGGCCGCGCAAGATTCCTTCCTCTCTGGCGCCCAGCTTGAGCAGCGCCGCGCGCGAGCGGGCGTTCCTGGCGTCGGTCTTGAACTCGGCGCGGTTGTAGTGGGCGGCGAAGGCGTTTTCGAGCAGCAGAAGCTTGGCTTCGGGATTGACCGCGCCGCCGCGCACCGCCGCCGTGTACCAGGTGAAACCGATCTCGACGCGCGCATCGTCGGGCACGATGTTGAGATAGGAGCTCGAGCCCACGACCGCGCCGTCCGACAGCTGCCGCACCACGAAGGTCATCAGCCGCCCGGCTTCGTTCTCGGCAACCATCCAGGCGAGGCGCCTGGCGAAGTCGTCGACCGGTATGTAGGTCCAGGTCCCGGGGTCCTTCGCCGCCTCGACCAGGTCGGCGTGGTGGCGCCGCTCCAGCGGCTCGAGCGCGATGAAGCGGCCGGCGAGCGTGCGCGGGCCCAGCGACGTCACCGGCGTCACGGCTGCGCTTCCGGCAGGCGCACGACCATGGGCTCGTGGCCGCAGGCGGCGATGAATTTCAGCAGATCCGCGGCCGAGACCGCGATCGTGCGGTCGTTGCGCAAGGGGTGATAGTTGAGCGGCTCCTGCCCCAGCATGACCTCGTCGAGCACGACGCGCACCGTGTGTCCGGGATCGTTGATCAGCGCGAAGGGCGTGACCGAGCCCGGCGGTACGCCCAGCGTCGCCATCAGAAGCTCGCCCGAGCCGAAGGAGAAGCGCGGGGCGCCGATCTGCTTCGACAACCCGTTCAGGTCGAGGCGGAAATCGTCGCGCAGCACCACCAGCCACAGCCCGCCCTTCTTGTCCTTGAGGAACAGGTTCTTGGTATGGCCGCCGGGCTGCGTGGCGTTGACGACCGCGGCCTCCTCGACGGTGAAGACGGGCGCGTGCTCGTAGCGCACCCAAGCAATGTCGAGTGCGCGCAGCCGCTCGTAGAGCTGCTCTTCAGTCGTCGCCACTTTCGCTCGTCTCCAGATCGGCCGGGTCGAAGCTGTATGCGATCAGCTCGCCCGGCTGGCAATCCAGCACGTTGCACAATTTGGCGAGCGTCGAGAAGCGCACGCCGCGCACCTTGCCCGTGCGGAACAGCGATAGATGGGTTTCGCTGACGCCGATCCGCGCCGCCACCTGCTTCGCCGTCATCTGCCGCGCGGCGAGCACCTCGTCCAGGGTGATCCGGATGGCCATCAGAACATCCCGTCGAGTTCGGTCTTGAGCGCCGCCGCGCGCGCCAGCACCCGGCCCACGACGGTGAGCGACAGCCCGACGGCGCCGAGCACGAGAGCGGAGACGTCGAGCGCGACCCAATAGCCGGGTCCGTGGCCGAGCGCCGTGTCGGCCAAAGGCACGACGAACATGCTCACCACGGCGCCGATCGCGAGCCAGCGCCCGACGCGGTCGAGCATCGCGGTCACCGTCGAAGCGAAGAAATCGCCTGTCGCGAATTCGGCCAGCGCGGTGCGGATGCCCCACAGCGCCGCCAGATAGAACGCGTCGGGAACCGCGGCCACGAGCGATACGCCCAACCGGCGCCAGGCGCCGCTCCCGCCGCCGAACCGCCACAGCCCGATCAGCGGGACGCTCAAGCGCTCCAGCGCGACGAGGACCGCCAGCACGACGAACAGGACGCTCAATGCCCGGGCGAGTCCGGCGCTGCGGGTGCGGATTTCCGTGACGGTCATCGATCTCTCGAATTTAAGTTTGACTTAAACTCATACTTCGATTATTTAACTCTTACAACAATTACGTGGGGTGCCATGTATTGCGTCGAGACTACCGGCCTCAGCCATGCCTATCCGGGCGGCGGCACGATCCTGGACGGCGTCGACCTCAAGGTCCCGCAAGGCAGCATCTACGGTTTCCTGGGCCCCAACGGCGCCGGCAAGACCACGACCTTGCGGCTGATCCTGGGGCTGATCCGCAGGCAGCAGGGCGCCATCGCGATCTTCAACCGGTCTCTGGAGCGCGAGCGTATCGCCGTCCTGAGGGACGTCGGCGCCCTGATCGAAAGCCCGTCGCTCTATGAGCACCTGACCGCGGCGGAGAATCTGGAAGTCCTGCGCAAGATCCATCGCCGCCCCAAGGCGCGCCTGCGCGAGGTGCTGGAGCTCGTGGGCCTGGGCGATGCCGCGGACAAGCGCGCGGCGCGCTTCTCGCTCGGCATGAAGCAGCGCCTCGCCATCGCCATGGCGCTGCTCCACGAGCCCAGGCTGCTGATCCTCGACGAGCCGACCAACGGGCTCGACCCCAACGGCATCGTCGATATCCGCGCGCTGCTCAAGGAGCTGAACCGCCGCCACGGCATCACCATCCTGATCTCGAGCCATCTGCTCGCCGAGATCGAAAAGCTCGTGACCCATCTGGGCATCATCAGCGCGGGCCGCCTGGTCTTCCAGGGCACGCTCGAAGAGCTGAAGCAACGAGGCCGCGCCGCCGTCACCTTCACCACCAGCCGCGGCACGCTCACCCGCGACGGCCTGTCGGCGACCGGGATCGCGGCGCTGAACCGCGCGCTGGTCGCGGACGGCGTCGACGTCCATGCCATCGAGCCCGCGGGCGACGACCTGGAAGCGATCTTCATGGAGCTGATCGGGAGCGGCGGCGATGGCCTTCACTGACAGCCTTCGCAGCGAATGGCTGAAGACGCGCCGCAGCCTCGCCTCGGCTCTGGTGATCGTGGGCGCGGGCTTCACGCCGGCCGTCGTCATAGGCGCCAGGCTGCTGCATGCGGACCGGATCGCGGCGCTTTCGGCACGGCCCGATTTCTGGCCCGCGCTCTGGCACAATTGCTGGGAGTCGATGGCGATCTTCTTCCTGCCGATGGGCGCGATCCTGACGGCCGCGCTGGTGACGCAGATCGAGGTCCGCAACAACGCCTGGAAGCAGGTGCACGTCCTGCCGCTGACGCCGGCCGTGGTCTTCCTTTCCAAGCTCGCGGTGATCGTCGGGCTGATGGCGCAGTTCGTGGCGTTGTTCGTCGCCGGGGTCTATCTGGCCGGAGCGCTGCCGGCGCTCGCCGCAGGCACCGCCATCCCGCCCGAATTCCCGCTCGCAAGCTTCGCGCATGAGGCCGCGTTCTATTTCCTCGACGCGCTGCCGGTCGTGGCGATCCAGTACGCGCTCGGCCTGCGGTTCAAGAGCTTCCTGGTGCCCGTGGGCGCGGGCTTCCTCGCCTGGGTCGCGGCGCTCGCCGCGCTGGCGTCGAAATGGGGCGCGATGCTGCCTTACGCCTACACGATGTATGATTTTCTAAAGGACGACCGGCACGGCAAAGCCGCCGTGCCGCCGTTCGACATCCACGCCGCCGCGGCGCTGTGGTGCGCGGCGGCGCTGGTCGTGGGATTTGTCCTCTTCGTCACCAAGCGCGAGAAGGGTTGAGCACGGCCCCTCTTATCCTCCCTGCGAAGCGGGGAGGTGTCGAGCGAAGCGGCGCGTAGCGACAGCGTCGCGCGCGATGGGCCCCCTCCGTCTGCGCTGCCGTCGCAGCGCATCCACCTCCCCCGTAAACGGAGGAGGATAAGAAGATCACGGCACCAGCCGCTTGATCCATTCCGGCAGCGCGAAGCACGCGGCGTGGGTTTCGGGATTGTAATAGTCGGTCTTGAGCTTGGCCTTCTTGAACGCCGCCGCGGCGCGCTTGATGCCTTTGGGCGTGCCCAGCCTGGCGCCCGCGCCTTTGCCCGCCCAGGACAGCGCCATGAAGCCGCCGATATAGGTCGGCACCACGCTCAGATAGAGGCCCGAACGGGGGAAGAAGCGGGCCAGCTCCTCCAGCGCCTCGGTGATCTCCCAGGGCTGGTAGAACGGCACGCCGGTCTGGAAGGTGGCGAAGCCGCCGGGCTTCAAGGCGCCTTTGATGCGGTCGTAGAAGGTCTCGCCGAACAGCGCCTTGCCGGGGCCGACGGGATCGGGCCGGTCGGCGACGATCAGGTCGAAGCGGTTCTTCGACTCCTTGCGGCCCAGATATTCGAAGGCGTCGGCGATCTCGATCCTTAGGCGCTTGTCCTTGAACGCCTTGGCGTTGATCTCCGGGAACAGCTCCTTGCACAGCTCGACGACGCGGCCGTCGATGTCGACGAGGACGACCTCTTTCACGCCCTTGTGCTTCAGCGCCTCGTCGGCGATGGACAGGTCGCCGCCGCCCACGATCATCACCCGCTCGACCTTGCCGTGCTCCAGCATCGGCAAATGTGTCAGCATTTCGGCATAGGCGCTCTCGTCGCGCGTGGTGATCTGGACGATGTCGTCGAGCGTCATCACCCGCCCGTTGGCGACGGTATCGAAGATCCTGATGCGCTGGTATTTGCTCTTTTCGTCGGCCAGCGGCTTGCCTTTGAGCTCCATGCTCTGCGCGTAGCCCTTGTGAAGACGCTCCTGAACGCTCGCCATGGAATCCTCCGCTGCTCGAAAAAGCGCGCCCGTATAGGGCTCGCGCGTCATGCTGTCCACTCTCGGCGCCGAAGGCGATTTGTGACAGTCGCCGTTGCGCGTCTGCGACGCCGCTTCAAGAAAACTTCACGCTCGGCCCAAAATTTTCTTGCATGGGGGGGCAACGTGCATATATTCGGCCCGTTCCCTCGGGGACAAAGCGGCGAGACGGCCTTCCGTCTCCGCCGCTTTCTTCTTAAGGCGCGTCCGGAAGTCCGTAAGGCCAAGGCGCAGGTGTCAACTCTTAACTGGGTAGGTGCCCGAAATGGCTAAACTCGCACTTGTTGCGGCGACCAAAGAAGCTAAGACGCCCCGCGTCCGCCCTTCCGCGAAGTCCGTCAACGTCCCCGTCGTTCCCGTGGCGAACGACGACCAAAAGGATCACTTCATCACCCGCAACGGTCTGACCTTTGCGGGCTCGCATCTCATCATCGACCTGTGGGAGGCGGAAGGTCTGGGCGATCGCGACCGCATCGAGCAGGCGCTGATCGACGCGGTGAAGGAAGCAGGCGCGACGCTCCTGCACATCCATCTGCACACTTTCTCCGACGGCGGCGGCGTGTCCGGCGTGGCGGTGCTGGCCGAAAGCCACATCTCCGTCCACACCTGGCCGGAAAAGGGCTATGCGGCCTTCGACGTCTTCATGTGCGGCGACGCGGAACCGAGGAAGGCGCTGGGCGTCTTCAAGCGCGCGTTCAATCCCGGCCGTATCGTGGTCGGCGAGCACAAGCGCGGCGTTCTTTAAACATCTGTAGTTAGCACGCGTTAACCTTGTCCGGCCACAATGCGCCGGACAAGGTGTGGCGCATGGTGCGATACGACGCTGCGATCATCGGCGCGGGCGCGAACGGCTTGGCGGCTGCGGCCGCGCTTGCCGCTGCCGGGCTGAGGACGATCGTGCTGGAGCGCGGCGAGCGCCCCGGCGGGCGCTGCGTCACGCGCGAGTTCCATCCGGGCTTCCGTGCTTCGCCGTTCTGCGACGAGATCGCGGTCGTCCCGGCCGAGATCGCGCGCGCGCTCGACCTGGCGCGCCACGGCGCGATCTTCACCGCCACGCCGCCCGCGCCGCAGCTGCTGAACGCGATCGTCGCGCGCGGCCTGGCCGACAGCGCCGCGCCGCCGAAGCGCGGCTGGTTCGGCGGCGCGCCGCTGTCTGCCGCTTGGCCGGGACAAAGCGCGTTCGATCCTGAAGCGCCGGAGCTGCCGCTGATCGGCACTCCGATTGGCTCTGGCATGACGATGGGCGGGCTCGGCACGCTTGGCGAAGCGCTCGCCAAAGCCGCGTCCGCCGCCGGCGCCGAAATCCGCTCGGGCCTCGAAGTCACCGACATCCGCCACGCCAAGCATCGCGCCTCGGGCGCGCGTCTCGCCGACGGCACCGAGATCGAGGCGCGCGCCGTGATCTCGACGCTCGACCTGCGCCGCACCTTCTTTTCTCTCTTCGCCTGGAAGGACCTGCCCCGGAGCGTCATCGAGCGCGTCACCGCCTGGCGTCCGGCGGGATCGACCGCGCGGCTGCTGGTGGCGCTGGCCGCGGCGCCGCAGCGGCTCGACGACAACCCTGCGCCGGACTTCGCCGCCTGGCGCGCGGGCATCATTCCCGACGATCCGCCCGTCCGCCTGCGCTGCGTCTCCGCGCAGGACCCGAGCCTGGCGCCCGCCGGCCAAGCCGTCGTCACCGCCACGATCGGCTGTATTCCGCATCATCTCTTCGACGGCGCCTGGACCAACGAGAAGCGCAACCTGCTGCGCGACAAGGTGCTGAAGCGCATCGGCGGCGAGGTTCTGGCATCGACGCTCATCGTGCCGCCCGACATCGAAGAAGCGCTGGGCACGACCGAAGGCGACCTGAACGGCGGCGAGATCGCGCCCGACCAGATGTTCGCGCTGCGCGGTTTTGGCGACTGGCCCGGCGGGCGCACGCCGATCGAAGGCCTCTATCTCGGCGGCCGCTCCTCGGCGCTCGGGCCCTTCGCGAGCTGTGCCGCAGGTATCGCCGCCGCGCGTTCGCTGATGGCGGACCGCGCATGAGCGCGCGCACCGACGCCATCGTGATCGGCGGCGGGGTCGGCGGCCTCGTGGCCGCGATCGCCCTGAAGCGCGCCGGCTCGAGCGTGGTGCTGCTCGAGGCGCATGAGACGCTGAATGGCGGGTTGCCGCCGTATCTCTTCGCCCTCGATCCGCGCGTGGTGAGGGAGCTTGGACTTTCGGCGCGCGGCTTGAAGTTCGCCGAACGCGACCTCGCCAGCACCGCGCTGCGCCAGGACGGGCGGCATCTCACCCTCGCGCGCGACCCGCATGCGGCGGCGCGTGCCATCGCCGCGCATTCGCCCACCGATGCAGGCGCCTATGCCCGCTTCCACGACGAGATCTTCGCGCTCGCCCGCGCGCTGCGCCCGTTCTGGTGGGAGGATGCCGCGGCACCCAGGCCCAGCGCGTTGCTGGCGCGGCTGCGGATGACCAGCGCCGCGGCCTATCTGAACCAATGGTTCGAGAGCGACGCCCTGAAGGCGCTGCTCAGCTTCGACGTGCCGTTTCCGCACGCGCCGGGTTCCGCGCTGGCGTTGGTATGGCGCGCGGCGCAGGAGATGTGCGGGCTTCAGGGCGCGCTGGCCGTGCCCGCAGGCGGCGGCCTCGGCGCCAAACTGGTCGCGATGGCGCAGGAGCTGCGCGTCGACCTGCGCGCCAAGGCGCGGGTGGCGAAGCTGATCCTGGCCGGCGACGAGGCGGCGGGCGTCGAGCTCGACAGCGGCGAGAAGATCTTCGCCGCCAAAGTGTTCTCCAGCCTCGGCCGCCGCGAGACCCTGCTGACGCTCGCCCCGACGGCGAGCGCCGGTTTCGCGCAGACCCTGCGGCTGATGCGCGACACGCCCCGTGCGCGCGAGACGGTGCTCCGCTTCACGCTCAACGCGGCGCCGGGCTTCGCGAACGGCCGGCAGGTGATCGTGGAGGGCGAGCCGGCGCTCGAGGCCGTCGTCGCGCCGGCGCCGCAAGCCGGGCAGCATCAGCTCTGGGTGCGCGCCAAGGGCGAGGCCGAGGCGGATGCGGTCACGGCCCAGCTCGAACGCTTCGCGCCCCAGCTAAAAAGCCGCATCGTCGCCACCGAACGTCATACGCGTGACGTGCTCGTGCCGCATCTGATGGACGAGGCCGCGATACGCATCATGACGCCGATCAGGCATCTCTATCTCTGCGGCGGCGACGCCGAGCCGATGGACGCGGTCGCGGGCCGCGCGGCGCGGCTTGCGGCGGCGCTCGCGACACGGGACAAGGGCGCATGAAGATCCGCGCCACGCCGTTCCATGCCCGCGCCGCGCGCGAGAACCAGCTCAACGTCTGGGAGCCGCGCGAGGGCTTTACGCTGGCCTCGCATTACGGCGAACCGGAAGCGGAAGCACTGGCGGCGCATCTCACTTCCGCTTTCGCCGACATCTCGTGGCGCTGGCGCGCGATGCTCGAAGGCGCGCGCGTGGAAGAGTATCTCGCGCGCCTCGTGACGAAGAACCCCGCCAAGCTCGCGCCGGGTGAGGCGTTCAAGGCCGCGTGGCTCACCGACAAGGGCGGCGTGCGCGGCGCGGGCGTGATCGCGCGCCACGGCCGCGAGAGCTTCGTGCTCACCACGACCGCCGCCGACCGGGAGTGGATCGCGCAAAGCGCTGCGCTGTTCGACGTGTCGGTTCGCGAGCCGGACGAGGGCGGGCTCGCGATCGTCGGACGTTATGCGGCGAAGATCGTCGAGGCGGCGGGGCTCGATCCCGCGCTCGAGCCGCTCAAGTTCCGCAAGAGCTTCTGGCGCGGCGCCGACGTGACGTGCTCGCGCTTCGGCGAGCATGGCGGCTACGAGATCTGGTGCGCGCCCGACGACGCGCTGCTGGTCTGGGACCGTATCGCCAAGGCGGGACAGCCGTTTGCGCTCAAGGCCATAGGCGTGCAGGCGATGGACATCCTCGACCTCGAAGCGGGCGTGCCGCGCCCGGACCGCGACTACGAGCCGGCGCGCGACGGCTTCGCGGCCTCGCCCACGCCATGGGAGCTTGGGCTGGAGTCGCTCGTCGACATCGACCACACGACGTTCAACGGCCGGGCGGCCGCGCTCGCGGCGCCGCGCGACAAGACCCGCGTCGGCATCGCCTTCGACGGCGAGACGCCGAGGCCGCGCGCGCCCGTCAAGGGCGGCCGCACGCTGTCGTCGCTCTATTCCCCGGCCCTCAAGCGCGCCATCGCGCTCGCCGTGGTCGATACCGCGCAGGCCATGCCGGGCACCGAACTCGGCGGCGGCGCGCGCGTCGCGGCCCTGCCGTTCCTGACCGTTCCGGACCAGATCGCGGAATGAAGCATGCAGGCCCCGACGCGCTCGCCAGGCTCGAGCCGTTCCTGAAGCAGGTGCGCCGCCGCGCTTTGAAGGAAAAGGCGCGCGGCGCCTTCTATCGCGGCAGGCGCGGCTTCCTGCACTTCCACGAGCACGGGCCCGAGCTTTTCGCCGACCTCAAGACCGGCGAAGAATTCGAGCGCTTCCCGGCAAGCACTGCCGCCGACCGCAAGGCGCTGCTCGCGCGGCTCGACGCCTTGCTGAACACTTAAGTTGCGCTCCCGCGCCGCCCATGGTTAAGGCCAAGCGATGTTCGATCCGGATACCGAGCTGGTGAAGCGGGCCGGTCAGGGCGACCGCGCCGCGGCGCAGGCCCTGATGGCGCGGCATCTGCCCAAGATGATGACGCTCGCGCGCCGGATGCTGGGCCGCCAGGCCGAGGCCGAGGACGCCGTGCAGGACGCTTTCCTGAAGCTCTGGACCCACGCCGCGCGCTGGGAGCCGGGAAAGGCGAAGTTCGAGACCTGGCTCTACCGGGTGACGATGAACAAGTGCTACGACCGCCTGCGCAAGCGGCCGGGCGCCTCGCTCGACGAGGCGGCGGAGGTCGTCGATCCCACGCCGGCCGCCGACGCGGTTCTGGCCAACGCCGAGCTGGGGGGTGAGATCGAGGCCGCGCTGCAGGCGCTGCCCGAGCGCCAGCGGGCGGCGCTCCTGCTCTGCCACCACCAGGAAATGGGCAATATCGAAGCGGCGGAAGTTCTGGGCGTGAGCGTTGAAGCATTGGAGTCCCTGCTGGCCAGGGGCCGCAGGACGCTCCGGGCCCGGCTCGGGCACCTGAAGTAATAAGAGGGGAAACGGGGAATGGATGACGACGCGATGTGGGCCGAGGCCCTTTTGAAGGATTTGCCCGGCGTGCCGGCCCCGGCGGCGCTGGAGCGGCGCATCCTGGCCGATTTCGACCGCGTCGCAGCACGCCGCCGCGGCTGGTTCGCGAGCCTGAGCGGGATGGTGTGGCCGGGCGCGCCGGCCTGGCAGCCCGCCGCCGTGCTTGCCGCGGCGCTCGTCGTCGGCATCGTCGCGGGCAGCGCCGTGCCGCTCGAGGATACGACCGAGCAGGCCGCCACCATCGCGCTCGACGCGCCGCCCAGCTTCGACCTCGGGGAGGCGTCGTGAGCGATCCGCTCGCCGCAGCGCCCGACACCCCGCGTCGCGGACCCGGCGTGCTGCTCATCGTCTCGCTCGCGTTCAACGTCGCGCTGATCGGGCTGACCGCGATCATGTGGTTGCGCTTGGTCCCGCCGCCGCCGCACGAGCACGACGCGCGCGGGCTGAACCCCATGGCGCTGATGCGCATGGTCCCGGCCGAGCAGGACAGGATCCAGGCCGTGATGGACAGGCACCACGCCCGGATCCGCGAGCTGCACCAGCACGCGATGCAGGCGCGCCGCGAGCTGTTCGGCGTCATCGCGGCCAAGGACTTCGACCGCGCCGCCTTCGACAAGGCCATGGCCGAGGTGCAGAGCGCCGACAGCGCCTTCGAGGCCGAGTCCGCGACGGTGACGGCGGAGAGCGTCGAGCTGCTCACGCCCGAAGAGCGCCAGAGCGTCGCCGAGCAGGTGCGCAAGCCGCGCGGCTGGCTGCGGAAGATGTTCCGGCGGCCTTGAGCTTTGGTTTGTCACGGCCCGCGAATGCGGGCCGCCCAGCTGGGTTCTGCACCACATCGCCGCGTCACCTGAGTGGCCCGCATTCGCGGGCTATGACATCAAGAAGCGCGCGCCCTACAGCCCCGCCCTGATCTCCGTCCAGGCGCTCACCACCTCTTCCTTGTTCTTCAGCCGCTTCTGGAAGATGCCGGATTTGAGCATCGTCTCCATGTCGCGGTCGAGGCCCTGGCGGATGAAGATCTCGTCGGGCTCGCGGACGAGGGCGCCTTCGTTGGCGGGCTCGTCGCCGATCTCCTCGATCGTGTAGATCGCGCCTTCGTCGCCGATCATCGAGTCGATCAGCGCGGTCGCCTTCTCCACGCTCGACGGGTTCTTGTGCATGGTGAGCCCGCAGACATAGGTGAACATGCCGCCGGGCGGGTTCATGAACGCGACCGGCTTGTTCTCGCGCTTGAGCGACGAATAGACGATGCGCCAGGTCATCGCGGCGACGATCTCGCCCGAGGCGAGCCCCTGCACCAGCGCGGAATCGTCGCTCGTGATCGTGCGCGTCTGCGGCACCAGCTCGCGCAGCTTCGCCTGCACGTGTTCCCATTGCGCGGGCGTCATGTGATAGGCGTCGATGCCGATCATATGGGCCACGAACGGCACGGTGTCGTCGACGCCTTCGAGCACGCTGACGCGGCCCTTGTATTTGGGATCGAACAGGATGTTCCAGCTCGGATGCTGCACGTATTCCGGCGCCAGGTCGGTGCGGAAGGTGATCGAGGTGTTGCCCCAGTAGTGCGGCACGAACCACACTTTTCCATGGCCCGCGTCGATGCCGGGCAGGTTGCGCAAGGTGGGCGAGATCTTGTCCCAGTTCTTGAGCTTCTTCGTGTCGATCGGCTCGAGCAGCCCCGCCTCCTGCCAGCGCGGGAACTCGTAATAGCACGGCCCCATCACGTCGGGGGTGAAGCCGGCGCGCATCTTGGCGAAGGCTTCGTCCTCGTCGGCGAAGATGGTGATCTTGGGCGGCTCTTTATATTTGCGCTCGTATTCGTGCAGAAAGGGCGGGTTCATGTAGTCCTCCCACTGGAAGAGGACGAGCTGGCCGGGATGCGGCGCGTCGGCGCTGGAATGGGTGGGCTTGAGGAACCAGATCGCGGCGGCCAGCGCCACAACCACCGAGACCACCAACAAAATCAGCCTTTTCATAGGGTTGGAACCTAGTGTTTGCCATCCAAGGGCGCAATCGTGGTAAGCAATGGGGGATACTCCTATGATCCCGTCATCATGAACAAGCCCACGCCTGCCCCTTCTTTCGCGCGCCCCGCCTTCGTGGACGAGGCCCGCCAGACGCTCGATGCCCTGGTCAAGGCGCATCCCGACATCGCCTTCGTCGATGCGATGATCGCCGACATCTGCGGCACCCTGCGCGGCAAGCGGCTGCCGGTGCGCGGAACGGGACACCTGTTCGAGTCGGGCATGCAGATCCCGCAGTCGATCTACATGATGGATGCGAGCGGCGAGATGGTGAACCCGTTCGGCCGCGGCTTCGGCGACGGCGATCCCGACGGCACCGCCTGGCCGATCCCGGAGACCATCAGCCGGGTGTGGGGCGAAGAGCCGCCGCGCGCCCAGATGCTCACCACCTTGCGCGATCCGTCGGGCACGGTGCATCCGGCCGAGCCGCGCGCGGCGCTGGAGCGCGTGCTCGAGCGCTTCGCCGAGTTGAAGCTCCGTCCCGTCGCCGCCTTGGAGCTCGAGTTCTACCTGATCGACAAGGAGCGCGGCGAGAACGGCCAGCCGCAGCCGCCCATCGATCCGGCCAGCGGCAAGCGCGAGAGCACCAATTCGGTCTATGGCATCGACGATCTCGACCGCTATGGCGTCTTCACCCGCGCGCTCACCGAAGCGGCGGCGGTGCAGGGCCTGCCGCTGAGCGCGGTCAGCTCGGAATACGCGCCCGGCCAGTTCGAGGCCAACCTGAAGCACCAGGAAGACGCGATCCGCGCCGCCGATCATTGCGTCTTCCTGAAGCAGGTCATCACCGCGGCCGCGAAGCATGCGGGCTTCGATGCCACCTTCATGGCCAAGCCCTATCCGGACCGCGCGGGCACGGGACTGCACGTGCACGTCAGCGTGCTGGACGAGCAGGGCCGCAACATCTTCGACGACGGCAGCGAGCACGGCTCGGACCAGCTGCGCCACGCTATCGGCGGCATGCAGAAGCTGATGCCGGGCTCGATGGCGCTGTTCGCGCCGTCGATCAATTCCTATCGCCGCTTCCAGCCCGACATGTTCGCGCCGGTGAACCGCCGCTGGGGCCACAACAACCGCTCGGTCGGCTTGCGCATCCCGATGAGCCCGGGCGTTGCGCGCCGCGTCGAGCACCGCGTCGCCGGCGCCGACGCCAATCCGTACCTGACGCTGGCGGGCGTGCTCGCGGGCCTGCACTACGGGTTGATGAACAGGGTCGATCCGGGCGCGAAGGCGGAGGGCAACGTCTCGCGCGAGCCCGACCTGGCGCTGCCGTTCAACCTGCTCGACGCGATCGAGAAGCTGGAGAGCGAAAGCGCCATCGGCGATTACCTGGGCGCCGAGACCGTCGCGTTCTATGCCGAGACCAAGCGGCTCGAGCACAAGCGCTTCGCCAAGATCATCTCGGCCGCGGAATACAGCTGGTATCTGTGAGGCCGCTCGACGCTTGGAAATAGATGTCATGGCCCGCGAATGCGGGCCACCCAGGTGAAGTCCGCGAGACCTTGCAAGCCTTCGCTTTGACCTTGCGTATTGCGCAGCGTCGTGCAGAACCCAGCTGGGTGGCCCGCAGGAGTTTACGCTTCGATCGCGCTTCGCGCGGATCGGGGCGCGGGCCATGACAGGTGGTCAGGCCGCTTTCGGCAGGCGCAATTCGGTCTTCGTGCCTTGGCCTTGCGACGAAGCGAGCGTGAGCGCGCCGCCGGTGCGCCGCGCGAGCTGCACCGCGATGGCGAGGCCGAGCCCCTGGCCGGTCTGCCCGCCCTGGCGGTCGAAGCGGCGGAACGCGTTGCCCGCGCCCTTGGCTTCTTCCGGCTTGAAGCCGGGACCGGTGTCGGCGACCTGGACAGCGACCGCGCCTTCTTCGGCGGTGAGGCTCACGCGCACGCGGCCGCCTTCGGGCGTGAAGGCCAGCGCGTTGGCGATGAGGCAGGAGAGTATCCGCTTCACCGCATTGGCGTCGGCGCACACCGGCGCGGGCGCGTGGGCCACGAAGTCGAGGCCGATGCGGCGTGAAAAGGCGCGGCCGACCTGCTCGTCGACGAGCGTGCCGGCGAGCTCGGCGAGGTCGAAGGTGCTCAGGCGCACCGGATAGCGGCCGGCTTCGAGGTTCGCATATTCCAGGATGTCGCCGATCTTGCCGTGCAGTCCGCGCCCTGCCGTGCCGATGTCGTGCGCGTATTCGACATATTTCGCGTGGCCCGCGGGGCCGAACATCTGCCCCTCGATGATCTCCGAGAAGCCGATCACGGCGTTCAGGGGCGTGCGCAATTCATGACTCATATGGGCGATGAACTCGGCCTTGGAGCGCTGGGCCTCGACCGCCTCGCGCTCGGCCTGGGCCAGGCGCACCAGCAGCTGCGCATCGGCGGGACGCGCCTTCAGGCTTTCGGCGCGCCGGCGGCGCTCGAACTCGCCGACGAAGATCGAGGCGAGCCACGCGCCGACCAACGCGGGTCCCAGGATCACGAACAGATAGAGCGGCAGCGAGCCGGTCCAGGCGGCGAGCGCGCCGTCGTCGTCGGGCGTGACCGAGACCGTCACGGGCCAGCCGTGCGCGCGCGCCTGGATCGTGCCACCGCCGGCGCCGAGCAGCGGCAAGCCGTTCGCCACGGTCAGGCCGGCGCGCTCGAGCATGCCTGCCGGCGCGAGCACGTGCGCATCGAACGCCACCGCCACGACATACGAGCCATAGGCCGAGACCGTCGTGGCGAGCCCGTCGCTGCCGATCAGGATACGCTGTCCGCGCGCGGCCGCGACGACCTCGCGCGGCAGGCGCACGAAGGCGTTGGCGCCGGTCAAGGTCGAAACCGCGGTGCCGTCCGGCCCATAGACCGCGATGTTGCGCACGCCGTCCGGCGCGGCGGTCAGCCTTCCTTCGGCGAAGGCGCGGCCTTGGCGCTCCATGCGGTCGAGCGCGGCGGAGACCACCGCCGCCAGGTCGCGGGCGCGGCGCTGCTCGAAGACGCTCGCCTGGTTCAGCGCATGGACGCGGTCGAAGCGCATCGACAGCGCCGCGGCCGCGGCGAAGCTGCCGCAGATCAGGATCAGCGAGATCACGACCGTCGCGCGCACATGGCGCGAGGCGAAGCGCGCCGTCCTTGCGATGCCCAAAGGCCAGGTGGCCGCGATACTCAGAGCCATCCCCCAACTGATTCGCTCCTACGATTATGCGAATCAGCGAGTCGCTGTCATTAACGAATTGCGAGAGGGGGCGTTAAGAATTGCCCCCGTGAATCCGGAGACGCCCATCGCCGCGCGATGGGCGCCGAAGGATGACAAGCTATCCCAGCATCTTGCTCGCCACCTCGAACAGGTTGGGCGACAGGCCCGAGACCTTCAGCGTCTCCTCCAGCTGCGCGCGCATCATCGACTGGCGCCGGTCGTCGTAGCGGCGCCAGGCCTCGAAGGCGGCGGCCATGCGCGAGGCGACCTGCGGGTTGATGGCGTCGAGCCCGCGGATCGTCTCGCCGACCAGCGCATAGCCCTTGCCGTCCGCGGCGTGGAAGCGGACGTGATTGCCCGAGAAGGCGCCGACCAGCGAGCGCACGCGGTTGGGGTTCCTGACGTCGTAGGCCGGATGCCTGGTCAGCGCGCGCACGCGCTCGACCGTGTCGGGTAGAGGCGAGCTCGCCTGCAGGCTCATCCATTTGTCGAGCACCAGCGGATCGTTCTTGAAGCGGTCGTGGAAATGCGCGAAGGCCGCGTCGCGCTTCTGCGAGGTCATGCGGATGAGGGCGCTCAACCCCGCGATCGCGTCGGTCATGTTGGTGGCGGCGCGGTAATGCGCGTCGGCCAGCGCGGCAGCCGCCTCGTCGTCGGCGGCGGTGAGATATCGCAGCAGCACGTTGCGCAGCGCGCGGCGCCCGGCCGACCCGGCGTCGGGCGAATAGGCGCTGGTCGTCGCCAGCTTGTCATAGAGCGCCTCGATGCGCGCGCCGTGCGTGGCGGCGATCGCGCGGATGAGCGCGGTGCGTGCCGCGTGGATCGCGTCCGGATCGGGCTTCGTCATCGCCTGCGCCATCTCGTTCTCGCTCGGCGGAGTCAGCATCTGCGCGGTGAAGGCGATGTCTTCCTCGGCGCGCGCCAGCACGCCGCCGATGGCCTCGATATGAACGGGATCGGGCTCGGCCTTGCCGGCCGCCATCTCCTTCAGCACCTCCGTCGCCAGCGCCTGGCCGGCTTCCCAGCGGTTGAAGGCATCGGCGTCGCGCGCCATCAGCTGGGCCCGCGCCTTGCGGCCGGCGGGCAGCTTGAACACCGCCGGCGCCGAGAAGCCGCGGCCGATGGAGAGCAGCGGCTCTTCGGCGACGTCGACGAAGACGAAGCGTGTCTCGGCCTCGGTCAGCTCCAGCACGCGCTCGTCGGGCCCGCGCGCGTTCTCGCCCTCGAGCGTCAGCGGGATCGCGCCGGCCTTGCCGACGAAGCCCAACCGGACCGGAATGTGCATCGGCTTCTTGGTCGGCTGGCCGGGCGTCGGCCCCAGGCTCTGCTTCAGGGTCAGCGCATAGGTTTTGGCGGCCGCGTCGTATTCGCCGCTCGCCTCGATCTCCGGCGTGCCGGACTGCGCGTACCACAGCCGGAACTGCGTCAGATCGCGGCCGCAGGCGTCCTCGAAGCACTTGACCCAGTCCTCGACGGTCGCGGCGGTTCCGTCATGTCGCTTGAAATAGAGATCGGTCGCCTTGCGATAGCCCTCGGGCCCGACCAAGGCGCTCAGCATACGGATGACTTCCGAGCCCTTCTCGTAGACCGTGGCCGTATAGAAGTTGTCGATCGTGATGTAGCTCTGCGGCTGCACCGGATGGGCGAGCGGGCCCGCGTCCTCGACGAACTGGCGCGCGCGCAGCATCTTGACGTCCTGGATGCGGCAGACGCCGGCCGAGCGCATGTCGGCCGAAAAGCTCTGGTCGCGGAAGACGGTCAGGCCTTCCTTCAGCGAGAGCTGGAACCAGTCGCGGCAGGTGACGCGGTCGCCGGTCCAATTATGGAAATATTCGTGCGCCACGACGCTCTCGATGCGCGCATAGTCGTCGTCGGTGGCGGTCTCGGGCGAGGCGAGCAGCAGGCGGTCGTTGAAGATGTTGAGGCCCTTGTTCTCCATCGCGCCGAAATTAAACGCCGACACCGCCACGATCATGAAGATGTCGAGGTCGTATTCGCAGCCGTATTTCTCCTCGTCCCAGCGCATGGCGCGCTTCAGCGCGTCCATCGCGTAAGCGACCTTGTCCTCGTTGCCGTGCTCGACATAGATGCGCAGGTCGACCGGCCGGCCCGAGCCGCGCGTGAAGCTGTCCTTCAGCACGCCCAGGTCGCCCGCCACCAGCGCGAAGAGGTAGCAGGGCTTGGGGAACGGATCGTTCCACACCGCGAAATGCCGGCCGCCCTCGAGATCGCCGCTGTCGACGAGGTTGCCGTTCGACAGCAGCACGGGATAGTCCGCTTTCGAGGCCTCGATGCGCGTGGTGTAGACCGCGAGCACGTCGGGGCGGTCGAGGTAATAGGTGATGCGCCTGAAGCCCTCCGCCTCGCATTGCGTGCAGAAGATGCCCTTGGCGACGTAGAGGCCCTCGAGCGCGGTGTTGTTGGCGGGCGAGATCTCGGTGACGATCTCCAAGGTGAAGGCATCGGGCGTGCTGGCGATCGTCAGCGTCTCGTCGTCCTTCACGTGGTCCACGGCCGCGCCGTCGATCTTGACCGAGACCAGCTTCAGATGCTCGCCGTTCAGCACCAGCGGCGCATGGGCCAGGCGCGTCATCGTCATGACCGAGGTGACGCGCGTGGTTTGCGGATCGAGCGCGAAGGTGAGCCCCACTTCGGCGATCCTGTAGGCGGGCGGCTGGTAGTCCTTGAGCGCAATGGTGCGCGGCTCGTCGGTGCGCATGGTGATCCTCGTAAAAGTCGGGCCTCGTGAAAGTCGGGCTCGTGAAACCGGGGCGCCTGTATACCCCGCGGCGTTCACTCTCGAAAGCGCGGAAGTGAAGCGTTTCCAAAAGGCTTTAACCTTTGGTTCACCAACTTCGCTAGCCAGTAGGGAAATCCTAAAGCCTCGCGCGCATAAGATCGCGTCATGCGCGGCTTCGTGTTCGGTACAGCTCTGGTTTTCGCGTGCTGCGGCAACGCTGCCGCGGACGACGGGTTGCGCAAGAGCGAGACCGAGACCGTCGTCGTCACCGCGCCGTCGATGGACTACCGCCTCGGCGCCGGCGACAAGATCCGCGTCACCGTCTACAACGAGACCGACCTGTCGGGCGAGTTCCAGATCGACGGCACGGGCTATGTGCGCCTGCCGCTGGTCGGCCAGGTGAAGGCCACGGGCCGCACCGCGCATCAGCTCGAAAGCGACGTCGGCTCGGCGCTGAGCGAAGGGTATCTGAAGAACCCCCGCGTCTCGATCGAGGTCACGGCCTACCGCCCGTTCTACATCATCGGCCAGGTCAACCGCCCGGGCCAATACGCCTATGCCAGCAACATGAGCGCGCTCGACGCCATCGGCATGGCGGGCGGCTTCACCGAGCACGCGGTGGAATCGACGGTCCATATCCGCCACGAAGGCGACGACAGGACTTACGACGTGAAACCCGACGCGACCGCGATGATCCGTCCCGGCGACGTCGTCACCGTCGACCAGACTTTGTTCTGGGATTTCGCGCAGGTGCTCTCGCCCGCCTCGTCGACGGCGTCGATGGCCTATGTGTTCAGGCCCTGATCGGCAAGCGCAACAGGGCGAAGCACTTTTCTGCAAGCGCATTGGGCGAAGCACTTCTCTTCGCCCGTAATTGCGCGCAAAATCAAGGCTGCTGCACGATCCTTATCGTCCAGAAATCGTCGGCCAGGTTGTCGGTCGTCAGATATTCGTACGGCATCGTGAAATAGCCGGCCTTGCCCCAATCGGCTCCCCAGGAATTGCGGATCAGGAAGCGCTGCGTCGCGTCGTCATAGCCGACCGCCATCACCGCATGACCGCCGACCATGCCTTCGCCCTGCGCCGGCATGTCGAGCTCGCCCGACGCCATGACCTCCTGGCCCTCGAACGCGTCGTAGACGGTGAAGCCGAAGACGAAGGGATAGCCCGAAGCCAGACAGTTCTTCAGCTGGTCGAGCGTGTTGACCAGGCGGTCGTAGCTCAGCACGCGGTTCTTCGCGCCCGCGTCGTAGCACGGCTGCGGCGGCTGATTGACGAAGCGTCCCTCGACATAGTCCCAGCAGTCGGGTCCGTTGCCCTCGAAGCAGACGCCGAGCTTGGCGACCGATTTGATGCCGTCGCGGATCTGCGCGCCGGGATCCTGGTCGACGGTCTGCTCCATCACGCGCTCGTTGTAATAGATGAACAGCCGCGACGGTATCTGGGCCGCATCGGCGCAGCCCTGCTTCATGCGGTCGAACTGGATGGCGGCGGCGATGGCGTTGCCGGTGCAGCTGCCCAGCTGGCCCTGGTTGTAGACCGGCGGACATTGCGGGCTGAGATCGACCTTCGCGGGTGCTGCGACGATCGGCACCGCCTTGTACATCAGGTCGCGCACGTCGGGCAGGTCGGGCACCCAGCCGAACCTGGTGATCCTGTTGCGCTTCAGGATGTCGGTGGGCAGGGGCGCGGCCGGCGCGGATTTCTTCTTCGCGGGTCTCTTCGCGGGTTTCCCGGCCGGCTTCGTCGCGGCCTTCTTCGCGGGCGGTTTGCGCGTCTGCGTTTTCTTCTTCGCCTTGCCCGCTTTCTTGAGCGTCTTGCGCGCCATGTCCCCCTCCGCGTTTCGCGCCGGAAAGGAAACAACTTTAAGAAGAGGCAGGCGAGTTAAATTTCCGCGCAGCCGGCGGATTTGGTGCTAAACCCTTGGCGGAAATGACGAAGGACCTCGCGTGACCAATCCCAACAGCACCGTGACCGTCGGCTCCGTCGCGATGGGCAACGCGCTTCCGCTCGCCATCATCGCGGGGCCGTGCCAGCTCGAGAGCCGCGCGCATGCGATGGAGATGGCGCAGGCCTTGAAGGAGATCGCGGCCAAGCAGGGCGTGGGGCTGATCTACAAGACGAGCTTCGACAAGGCCAACCGCACCAGCGGCGCGGGCAAGCGGGGGATGGGACTGGACGCGTCGCTTTCCGTCTTCGAGGAGATCCGCGAAAGGCTCAAGCTTCCCGTGCTCACCGACGTGCACGAGCGCGAGCAATGCGCGATCGTGGCCGAGTTCGTCGACGTGCTTCAGATCCCGGCCTTCCTGTCGCGCCAGACCGATCTCATCGTCGCCGCGGCGCGGACCGGCAAGGTCGTCAACGTCAAGAAGGGCCAGTTCCTGGCGCCTTGGGACATGAAGAACGTCATCGCCAAAGTGACCGAGGCCGGCAATCCCAACGTGCTGGTCACCGAGCGCGGCGCGAGCTTCGGATACAACACCCTGGTCGTGGACATCACCGCCCTGCCCGAGATGGCCAAGTACGGCGCGCCCATCGTGATGGACGCGACGCATGCGGTGCAGAAGCCCGGCGGGCAGGGCGCCTCGTCGGGCGGCAACCGCGACATGGCGCCCTATGTCGCGCGCGCCGCGGTCGCGGCCGGCGTCGCCGCCGTCTTCATGGAGACGCATCAGGATCCGGACAACGCGCCGTCCGACGGACCGAACATGATCCGCATCAAGGACCTCGGCGCGATCGTCGCCGATCTCGTCGCCATCGACCGCATCGTCAAGAAGCGGGACGCCTGAGGCGGCCGCCAACCGCCGAAGTCGGCGTCAATCGGCTTTCGTGATAGGGTAGAGCCCGCTGCTTCGGGCGGGGACCCATCATGCAAACGAACTTCCAGCTTTCGCGGCGCGGATTGCTCGCCGGTCTCGCGGTGCTTGCCGCGCGTCCGGTCTGGGCGCTGCCCTCCAACCCCGACGTGGTGGTGATCGGCGCGGGCGCGGCCGGCATCGGCGCCGCGCTGGAGCTGACGAAGCGCGGCCTCTCCTGCGTCGTGGTCGAGGCCGACAGCCGCATCGGCGGGCGCGCCTATACCGACACCACCACCTTCGGCATTCCCTTCGACATCGGCTGCGCCTGGATCCACGCCGCCGACCGCAACCCGTTCTACAAATACGCGCAGGACGACGGCTACAAGCTCCACTTCCACGACCTCAACTTGACGAGCCTCTATTACGGCCAGCGGCGCAGCGACGCGCGCGGCCTGAAGCGCGAACACGAGGCCGAGGAGACGATCCGCAAGAACTCCGAGCGCATCGCCAAGCGCCGCGACACCGCGGTGACCGCCGCCGTGCCGCAATGGACGCCGCCCTTCGAGGCGGCGGCGACCTATCTGGGTCCGATGGACATGGGCGTGGACTTGAGCGACCTGTCGACGACCGACTATGCCAGGTCCGCCGATCTCGATCCCAACTATCTGGTCTATGAAGGCTACGGCACGCTGGTCGCCAAGGTCGGCGAAAGCGTCCCGGTCAAGCTCTCGACGCCCGTGCGAACCATCCGCTGGGGCGAGGGCAAAGGCGTGCGCGTCGAGACCGACGCCGGCACCATCGAGGCGCGCGCCGCCATCGTCACCGTCTCGACGGGCGTGCTCGCGGCGGGCTCCATCCGCTTCGACCCCGTGCTGCCGGAGTGGAAAGAGACCGCCATCGGCGAGGTGCCGATGGGCCTGCTCGCCAAGATCCCGATGCTGATCCCCGGCGACCGCTTCGGCATCAAGCCTTTCGAGAACGTGCTGATCGAAACTCCCGGCCGCCAGGAGATCTATTTCCTCGCCTGGCCGTGGGAGAGCGACCTGATGGTCGGCTTCGTGGGCGGGGAGTTCGGCTGGCAGCTGTCGGCCGCGGGCGAGGATGCGGCGATCGACTTCGCCAAGCAGCGTCTGGCGCAGACCTTCGGCTCCGACGCGCCCAAGCGCGTGACCAAGGCGCTGTTCACCAAGTGGGCCAGCAATCCCTTGACGCGTGGCGCCTATGCGGCGTGCCTGCCCGGACACTATGTCGAGCGCGAGAAGCTCGGCCGGCCGCTCGCCGAGCGCGTGTTCTTCGCCGGCGAAGCGCTGGCGGGTCCGCTGATCCAGACCGCGGGCGGCGCGTTCCTGTCCGGCGAGGAGACCGCGACCAAGGTCGCAGCCCAGCTCGCCGGACCGAGGGCCAAGGCGGCGTGATCAGGCGCTGACCGCCATCCAGGCGCTCACGATGCCCCAGATCGTCGTGATCAAAAGGCCGATCGTGGCGATGAACGAGATCAGGAAGCCCGTGCTGCGCTTGGCGGGGTCCTGGACATAGCCGACGGCATACATGATCCGGCCGACGATCCATACCAGCCCGAGCGCTCCGGTCGCATAGGGCCAGAGCATGAAATAGGCGTTGGACAGCCACAAGAGCGGCAGGAACACGACGAGCTGCTCGAGCATGTTCGTCTGCACCCGATAGGCGCATTCGAACTCGAGCGGGCCGGTCGTGGCCGGTGCCTTGACGCCGTGCTTCCCGCGCATCCGGCCGACGCGCAGGACGGTCCACCAATAGACCAGCAAGGCGATGACGGTGACGATGGCGGTGAGCAGCGGCGCGTGCGCGACGTTCATCATGGCGGTGTTCCCCTTCGTTGCCGGGGAACACTACCAGGATTCGCGAATCAGGCGCTGACGGCGATCCAGGCGTTGGCGATGCCCCAGATCGTCGTGATCAGGAGAGCCAGCAGCGCCAGCGCCGAAATGATGAATCCGGCCTCGCGCTTCGACGGGTCCTGCATATAGCCGATCGCATAGACGATGCGGCCGACGACCCATACCAGCCCGAGCGCGCCGGTCAGGTACGGCCAGGCCATGAAATAGGCGTTGGACAGCCACAGCAGAGGCAGGAACATCACCATCTGCTCCAGCGTGTTCATCTGCACGCGATAGGCGCATTCGAACTCGAAATTGCCGGTGACGGCCGGCGCCTTGATGCCGTGCTTGCTGCGCATTCCGCCGACGCGGAAGCCGGTCCAGAAATACATGAGCAGCGCGATGACGGTGACGATGGCGGTGAGCAGCGACGCGTGCGCGACGTTCAGCATGGAAATGGTCCCCTCGAAAAGCGGCTCCCGCGGTTTGCGTCGCGGGAGCCAGTTCGAGGAGAACCTATAGGGATTCGCCCTCTGCGCTTAGCGCGGAGGCGGCCGGTGCTCAGTGCTGCAGCTGCTGCGGCGGGGCGCTGGCGTCGTCATCCGACTGGTCGTAGGGCGCCTGGCCGGCATTCGGCGCGGCGCCCTGGTTGCGATGACGGCCGCCGTTTTGGCCGCCGTTCGGGGCGCCGTACTGGTTGTCGTACTGGCCGCCGCTCTGGCCGCTCTGGCCGTCATACTGGGCGCCGCCTTGGCCGTGGTGGCGGTACTGCTTGTTCTCGAGGCGGGCTTCCATGCGCTCCTTGCGCGCATTGGGGAGCGCGTCCCACTTGGCCTGCAGCCCGTGCAGCCAGGAGTCGCGCTCCTTGGCGTTCATCGCCTTGACCTTTTGCAGCTCGGCGCGGCGCCAGGAGCGCTTCTGGTCGCGGGACATGCCGCGCGTCGCTTCCTTCATTTCCATGCGGAACATCATGAACTGGTCGGGAGACTGGAACAGCTGCTGCATGCGGGCCTGGTGGCGCGACATGGTCTGGCCCTGGGGCACCGAGACCTGGTCGGCCGAGGGCGGCGTGGCGAAGCTCGCTGTCGAGATCAGCGTCGCCGCGACGGCGGCCATGAGCATCCTGGGGGTATTCATCGAGGGGGACTCCGTTTCTTTGAGGTGTAAACGCGCGAAGAGGCCCCTCTCCGTCGCGCGCCTTGCTTGAAGAGCGCGCAGTCGCCTACAAGCACCCAAACCGAGCAATTTTGTGACGGGGCCGCTGCCATGACCGCGATTGTCGACATCACCGCCAGGGAAATCCTGGATTCCCGAGGCAACCCGACCGTCGAAGTCGACGTCCGGCTGGAGGACGGCGCCTTCGGCCGAGCCGGCGTGCCCTCCGGCGCTTCGACCGGCGCGCATGAGGCGGTCGAGCTGCGCGACGGCGGCAAGCGCTATGGCGGCAAGGGCGTCGAGAACGCGGTCGCCGCAGTCAACGGCGAGATCTTCGATGCGCTTTGCGGCATGGACGCCGAGGATCAGCCGCGCCTGGACAAGATCATGGCCGCGCTCGACGGCACGCCGAACAAGGCGCGGTTGGGCGCCAATGCGATCCTGGGCGTGTCGCTGGCGGTGGCCAAGGCGGCCGCGGCGAGCGCCGGCTTGCCGCTCTACCGCTATGTCGGCGGCGCCAAGGCGCAGGTGCTGCCGGTGCCGATGATGAACATCGTCAATGGCGGCGTGCATGCCGACAACGCGATCGACTTCCAGGAATTCATGATCATGCCCGTCGGTGCGTCGAGCTTTCGCGAAGGCCTGCGCATGGGCGCGGAGGTGTTCCACACGCTCAAGAAGCAGCTCGCAGATGCCGGCCACAACACCAATGTCGGCGACGAGGGCGGCTTCGCGCCGGACCTGAAGAGCGCCGACGAGGCGCTGGGCTTCGTCATGAAGGCGATCGAGAAGGCGGGCTATCGTCCCGGCGAGGAGCTCTATCTCGCGCTCGATCCCGCCTCGACCGAGTTCTTCAAGAACGGCACATACGTGCTCGAGGGCGAGGGCAAGACGCTCGACCCCGCCGGCATGGTGAAGGTCTACGAAGACCTGACCTCGCGCTATCCGATCGTCTCCATCGAGGACGGCATGGCCGAGGACGATTGGGAGGGATGGATCGCGCTCACCAAGTCCATCGGCAGCAAGGTGCAGCTCGTCGGCGACGACCTTTTCGTCACCAACACCGCGCGGCTGAAAGACGGCATCGCGCGCCGCGCCGCCAACGCGATCCTCATCAAGGTCAACCAGATCGGCTCGCTGACCGAGACGCTCGACGCCGTCGAGACCGCCCAAAAGTCGGCCTATCGCGCCGTGATGTCGCATCGTTCCGGCGAGACCGAGGATTCGACCATCGCCGACCTCGCGGTCGCGACCAATTGCGGACAGATCAAGACCGGGTCGCTGGCGCGCTCCGACCGCCTGGCCAAGTACAACCAGCTCCTGCGCATCGAGGAGATGCTGGGCGACCAGGCGATCTATGCGGGCAGGAGCGTGTTGAAGGGCTGAGGTCTGCCTCAGTTCGACTCCGTGAGCCTGACGAACGGCGTCGCCCCGCCCCGGGCCAGGCAGGGGCCGAGGTTCAGGTTGTTGGTCTCCCCGGTCGTGCCCGAATTGGCGTTGCAACCGGGCTTCTTCGTCGTGCCGTCGTTCAGGTCGATCCGCACGGCCAGCTTGGTGCCCGCGTTGAAGTTGGCCGACGAGCCGCCGCCGTCGCCGATGACGTTGAACTCCGAGCCGTGCCAGCCGGTGGCCAGGAACACGACGCTGTCCTGGTTCGAGACCGCATAGCCCTGCGTTGCCGTCGTCATGTTGAGAGTATCGAACCCGCCCAGGTCCGCCGCACCGCCGATGCTGATATTGGGAAGCTCGGTGATCGGCTGCAGCGGCACCTGCACCGAGGGGCTGTTCTTGAAGCAGTCGTCGGAGACGCTGATCCAGCCGCTCGGGCAATGGACGCTGCCGCCGGCATAGTGGATCAGCCAGTACTGCATGAACGCCTGATGCTCGCCGCTCGAATAGACGTATTGCAGCCAGGCAAGGCACTTCGACGCGTCGAAGGACCCGGCGCAGGCCGGGTTGCCCGCCATGAAGTTCGAGTTGAGCTGAAGCGAATAGAAGTTCGGCCGCCCGCCCGAGCCGGTCTCGGACGTCAGCCCCTTCGCCCTCGGGAACGAGCCTTTCGCGTCGAGAGTGATGTTTTCGGTCACGCCGGCATAGTCGTTGCCGTCGCCCGTCGTCTGCGCGCCGTGATCGGTGCCCGTTGCCGGAATGTAAGCGCGCGTGGGCGCAACCGTGCAGGCGACCTGGTGCCAGACCGTCAGCGGATAGGCGGCTTGGTAGCAGCCCGGGCCCGGCGTCCTGGTGTGCGCGATCGCGGCGCGCCATGCGGCCTGGCGTTCGGCGGTCGCGGCGCGCCACGCCGCCTGGCGTTCGCCGGTCGCGTCGGCACGGGCCGCCTGTCCGATCAGGCTCACCGCCAGCGCGGCGCCGACGATCTTCATCGCTTTCATGACGGATGCTCCCCTTGTCGCTGCATCGAGGCTGCGCCCCGCATGCAAGGCGGTCAAATTAAAGGATTGTTTGCGACAAACCGCGACGGAAACCTACACGCACCTTGCGAACGGCGGGGCATTCGCGAAGTGCTTGATAAAGCGGCGCTCCTGGTGACACCGCTGCGGCTTTGTGCTATATAAGCGACATGATGAAACGGCAGATTCAAACCATGCTCGAAGATTTCGATGCGTGGCCCGCGGAAAAGCAATGGGCGGCCTATCGGCTGCTCCAATGGCTTCAGGAAGACGACGACGCCGGCCGCGAGCTGACGCCGCAGGAAGAGGTCGAGCTGGACCAGGCCCTGGCCGAAGCCGACCGGAAGGAGTTCCTGACCGAAGACGAGATGAAGGCGTTCTTCGACAAGTTTCGCCCATGACCGCCGTCCTGTTCCTGCCGCGCGCGCGCTCGCAGCTCAAGGACATCCACGCCCGTATCGCGCTCGGCGACGCGATCATGGCCCGGGCCTTCATCCTGCGCGTCGAGGAAGCGGCGGATACCTTGGCGCGCGATCCCGAGGCCGGCCGCCCGGTGCCGCGCCGCGACCTGCGCCGCTTCCCGCTCACGCCCTATCCCTACTCGCTCTATTACAAGCTCGACGGCGGCGAGGTTCGGGTGCTTTCGGTCCTGTCCGACGCGGGAACCGTGCCCCGGTTCCACGAGCCGGTGCAGGCTTTCGCGCGGTGAGTATGAAGAAGAAAGCTTCCGGCAGCGTCCCGGCTTGCAGCTCGCCTGACCCCTTGAGCACCACTGATGCCGAAGCGGAGCTCTGGCCGTTGACTGATGAAGAGCGTGCCGACCTGGAAGAAGCGCTGCGCGAAATGGAGCGGGGCGAGGTAGCCAGTGAAGCTGAGATGGCTGAAATCTACCGGCTCGCCGGCAGATGGGGTGCTGTATAGCGCCTTGGCTAAGCGGCAGATGGCCGAAATCCATCGCTACATCGCGCGCGACAATCCAGCTGCGGCGCAGAACGTTCTTCACCGGATTCTCGAAGTCGCGGAGTTCGTGGCCGCTCATCCGGGCACCGGACATGCCACCGTGTTGAAGGGCGTGCGTGCGATTCCGGCCAATCCTTATCCCTATGTGCTCTATTTTCGTGGCGACGGGACCGGTGTTCGATGCTGCGTGTCCTGCATGCCGCGGAGGCGACCGATGCTGCGAGAGGAGCCGAGCGCCCATCGCGCGCCGTGTTAACGCGTCAAACCGTCCGCCTTAACCCAATTCTCCTTGACGACCCGAATCGGTTGGTGATTCGTTCGCTCTATGCGAATCAGGCGAAGTGTGACACGCGTGTTCGCCGCCATGGTGCTGCCGGCGGTGTCGGGCGCGGTCGCGGCCTATTTCGGCTATTACGCTATTTGGGGCGGCCGCGGCGTGCTGGCGCTCGAGGACACCCAGGCCGAGCTCGGCGTGCGGCAGGAGGAGCTCGTCCAGGTCCGCGGCGAACGCGAGCGGCTCGAGCACCGCATCGCGTTGATGCGTCCGGGCGCGGTCGATCCCGACCTGGTGGAAGAGCTCGCCCGCGGCGAGCTGATGGACGCGGCCCCCGGCCAGGTCGCCGTGCCCCGTCCGGCGGCCAAGCCGTAGCGCCAGGACCGCCGGCTGGCCGCAGCGACAGGCGCGCCGATTGGCTAGCTGAACTGGCAGGCGCACCGATTGGCTGGCTGAACTGACAGGCGCACCGATCGGCCCCTGGCGCGTTCCCTGACAGATCGTCAAAGCTTGCCAAAACCGCACCCGCTTGCCACAACCGTCCCCTTGTCGTTCACCATTTCGGTCAAGTCATGGAAAACCCTGCTACATCAAAGGGTAACGGCGCGGGCTCCACTTCCGCGGACCTGAAGAAGTTCTATACCGACATGCTGTTGATCCGCCGCTTCGAGGAGAAGGCGGGCCAGCTCTACGGCATGGGACTGATCGGGGGCTTTTGCCACCTCTATATCGGCCAGGAAGCCGTCGTCATCGGCATGCAGATGGCGATTGAAGCCGGCGATCAAGTCATTACGGGCTATCGCGATCACGGCCACATGCTCGCTTGCGGCATGGTCCCGAAAGGCGTGATGGCCGAACTCACCGGCCGCCGCGGGGGTTATTCCCGCGGCAAAGGCGGCTCGATGCACATGTTTTCGATCGAGAAGAATTTCTACGGCGGCCACGGCATCGTCGGTGCCCAGTGTTCGCTTGGAACCGGGATCGCGTTTGCCAATCGCTACCGCAAAAATGGCCGCGTGTGCCTCACCTATTTCGGCGACGGGGCCGCGAACCAGGGGCAAGTATACGAAAGTTTCAACATGGCGGAGCTTTGGAAGCTTCCCGTCGTGTACGTGATCGAAAACAATAAATACGCCATGGGCACGTCGGTGGAGCGCTCGAGCGCGCAGCCCGATTTTTCCAAGCGCGGTATTTCGTTCAACATTCCGGGCGAGCAGGTCGACGGCATGGATGTCCGCGCAGTGAAGGCGGCGGGCGAACGGGCGGTTGCCTTCGCCCGCGGCTTTGACCGCACGCACGTCCATCCCGTCGACCGCTTCGCCCGGAATGTTGAACGACGTCCCGCGCTTGGAGAAATCCGTTTGCGCGGAGGAGCGGCTCACCGACGTTCCCATGGCGTAGCGGTTGTTCTCGATGACGTAGATGACGGGGAGCTTCCAAAGCTCCGCCATGTTGAAGCTCTCGTACACCTGTCCCTGGTTCGCCGCGCCGTCGCCGAAATAAGTCAGGCTCACG
>JAFBAL010000028.1 GCA_019247845.1 Alphaproteobacteria bacterium
GCTCAAGCCGCGCGCGAAAGTCGTCGCGATGGCGAACATGGGCGATTGCCCGACCCTGATGCTGAACGCGCCGGTACCCGCGGCGCGCAAGGTGCTGCAGAAGGCGGGGCTGACCCTGGACGACATCGACCTGTTCGAGATCAACGAGGCCTTCTCGGTGGTCGCCGTATCATTAAAAAAAAAACTCAAGCTCGACCGCGAGAAGGTGAACGTCAACGGCGGGGCGATGGCGCTGGGCCATCCCATCGGCGCGACCGGCTCCATCCTGATCGGCACGGTGCTGGACGAGCTCGAGCGCCGCGGCCTGAAGCGCGGTCTGGTGACCATGTGCGCAGCGGGCGGAATGGCGCCCGCGATCGTCATCGAGCGCGTCTGACGCGATGAACGAGATCCTCGAAGCGCTGGCAAGGCTGACGCCGGAAACGAACCCGCCGTCGCTCGGCGCGTTGCTGGCCGAAACCGCGGCGCGCAAGGGCGAGCAATGGGCCGTGCGTTGCGGCGACGAAACGCGCTCGTGGCGCGACCTGCACGGACGCACCAACCGCATAGCGCGCGGGCTCGCGCTGCGCGGCGTGAAGCACGGCGACTATCTCACCATCGCGCTGCCCAACGGCATAGGCTTCATCGAGGCGTTCTATGCGGCGTGGAAGATCGGCGCCGTTCCGCAGCCGGTGTCGTGGCGCCTGCCGGTGAGCGAGATGAAGGCCATCGTCGATCTCGCGAATTCGCCCATCGTGATAGCCGACGCGCCGTTCGACATCGGCCGTCCGGTCGTCTCCATCGCCGATCTGCTGGCATTGTCGGACGACGACGGCGATCTGCCCGATGCGGTCTCGCCCGCCTGGAAGGCGCCGACCTCGGGCGGCTCGACCGGGCGGCCGAAGCTGATCGTCGCCGGACAGCCCGGCGTGCGCATGGAAGCCGCCTGGACGCGCTGGCGCATCGCGGAAGACGACGTGGTGCTGATGCCCGGGCCGCTCTATCACAACGGGCCGATCGTCACCGCCTTTCCGGCGCTGTGGGTCGGCGCGCCGGTCGTGGTCATGCCGCGCTTCGACGCGGAAGAGACGCTGCGCCTGATCGAGAAGCATCGCGCGACATGGGTCTATCTGGTGCCGACGATGATGAGCCGCATCTGGCGCCTGCCGGAAGAGACGCGCCGCAAATACGATCTTTCTTCGCTGAGGACGGTGTGGCACCTCGCGGCGCCCTGCCCGATCTGGCTGAAGGAGGAATGGATCGGCTGGCTGGGCCCCGACATCGTATGGGAGCTCTATGGCGGCACCGAAGGCGTCGCCGCGACCGTCATCAGCGACAAGGAATGGCTCGCGCACAGGGGCTCGGTCGGAAGCCCGACGCCGAACTCCGAGATCGAAGCCTTCGATGCCGGCGGCAGGATGCTGCCGCGCGGGGAGACCGGCGAGATATTCATGCGCCAGAAGCAGGGCCCGGCGACCTATCGCTATCTGGGCGCCGAGACGCGCGCGCTCGACGGCGGATGGGAGTCCATCGGCGATATCGGCTGGGTCGACGCCGACGGCTATCTCTATCTGGCCGACCGCCGCACCGACATGATCCTGGTCGGCGGCGCCAACGTCTATCCGGCCGAGGTGGAAGCCGCCATCGACGAACACCCCCTGGTGCTGTCGAGCTGCGTGATCGGCATTCCCGACGACGATCTGGGCAACCGCGTGCACGCCATCGTGCAGCCGCGCGCCGGGCTGACGCGCGACGCGCTCGACGCGCACCTCGCCGAACGCCTGGTCGCCTACAAGCGCCCGCGCGGCGTCGAATTCGTCGACAGCCCGCTGCGCGACGACGCAGGAAAGGTGCGGCGCTCCCAGCTTCGCGAAGAACGCATCGCCGCCCTAAAGTCATAATATTTCTGTGGCTTTTCAGTCCCGGCGCGCTCACACTCCCATTCCAGCGGACCGTCAGAGTCCGCTTGGGAGGAAGCATGGCGCTGGTTCATACGCATGAGCCGTGTCGGTCGAGCGACCGGGCGCTGGTCGGATTGGCGGTGCTGGTCTGCGCCGTCATCGCCGCGGCGGTGCCGATCCTGAAGTTCTGCGTGGATTGCTGCTTCGCCGTTTTCCAGTAGGCAGTAGCCACCGGCAACTTCGCGGACAGTTCACGGGCTGCGGAATCGTTCCCGCCCGGCCTGAAAAAATTGTGTTCCGAACCTAACTTATTGCAGTTGCGAAGGGCCGCCGGATCGTGTCGGATGGCCGGGCACCGCCATTCGTATCCGGCTTTGATTTCAATGACAGTTCGCAGTATTTCGATCCTCTGCCTTGGCGGAGCTCTGCTTCTCTCGGGATGCGGTCAGGGACAACAGAAGTCCATGCAACGCCCGCCGCCCGAGGTGGGCGTGGTCGTCGTCAAGACCGAGCCCGCGCAGCTCACCGCCGTGCTGCCGGGCCGCACCTCGCCCTATGAGGTGTCCGATATACGCCCGCAGGTCGGTGGATTGCTGAAGGCGCGCCTTTTCACCGAAGGCGCGATCGTCCGCAAAGGCCAGCCGCTCTATCAGATCGATCCCGCGCCCTACAAGGCGGCGTACGACAATGCGGTGGCGGTGCTCGTCGCGGCGAAGGCGAAAGCGGTGCGCTATGCCGCGCTGGTGAAGCAGAACGCGATCGCGCCGCAGCTCTACGACGACACCGTCGCCGCTTATAAGCAGGCGGCGGCGAACGTCGAGACCGCGCGGATCAATCTCGGCTACACGCGGATCACGGCGCCGATCGCGGGCCGCATCGGGCGCTCCGCGGTAACGCAGGGCGCGCTGCTCACCGCCGACCAGACGACGCCGCTCGCCACCATCCAGACGCTCGACCCGATCTATGTCGACATCACGCAGTCGAGCAGCGAGGTGCTGGCGCTGAAGCTCGCCATGCAGCACGGCAACGTCAACTCCGAGCCGTCCGACGCGCCGGCGACGCTGACGCTCGACAACGGCACGAAATACGCGCTTGAGGGCAAGCTGCAGTTCAGCGAGGTCAATGTCGACGAGACGACGGGCGCCGTGACCTTGCGCGCCATTTTCCCCAATCCGCACGGCATCCTGCTGCCCGGCATGTTCGTGCGCGCCACCATCGTCGAAGGCGTCGAGCAGCGGGCCATCCTCGTGCCGCAGCAGGGCATCGGCCGCAACGAGAAGGGCGATCCCACGGCGCTGGTCGTCGACGACAAGAACGTTGCGCGGCTGAAGCTGCTCAAGACCTCGCGCGCCATCGGCGACCGGTGGCTGGTGACCGACGGGCTCAAAGCGGGCGACCGGCTGATCGTCGAGGGTCTGCAGAAGGCGGCGCCGGATGCGCCCGTGCATCCCGTGCCCGCCTCCATCGTCAAGCCCGCGATGGGCGCAACGCCGCCCGCCAAGCTCAAGGGTGCCTGATGGGCCTGTCGCAGTTCTTCATCGAGCGGCCGGTCTTTGCCTGGGTGATCGCGATCGTGATCGCGCTTCTGGGCATCCTTGCGACCCAGACCTTGCCGATCACGCAATATCCCACCATCGCGCCGCCGGCGGTGACCATCGTCGCCAGCTATCCCGGCGCCGCGGCGGAGACGGTGCAGAACTCGGTTACCCAGGTCATCGAGCAGCAGCTGACCGGCGTCGACAACCTTCTCTATTTCTCGTCTTCGAGCAGCTCGGACGGCTCGGTCTCCATCACCGCGACCTTTGCGCCGGGCACCAATCCCGACATCGCCCAGGTGCAGGTGCAGAACAAGGTGCAGCAGGCGCTGCCGATCCTGCCGCAGGAGGTGCAGCAGCAGGGCGTGGTGGTGCTCAAGTCTCAGAGCGCCTTCCTGCTGGTCGTGGCGCTCTATGACGACAGCGGACGCTACACCAATATCGACATCTCGGACTTCATCGCCACCAAGCTGGTCGATCCGATCAGCCGCGTCTCCGGCGTCGGCCAGGCGCGCGTGTTCGGCTCGCCTTACGCGATGCGCATCTGGCTGGATCCGTTCAAGCTGAACAGCTTCGCGCTGACGCCGGTCGACGTGCGCAATGCCGTGCTGGCGCAGAACGTCCAGGTCTCGGCCGGCGAGCTGGGCGCGCAGCCTACGGTCAAGGGCCAGCAGCTCGACGCGACGGTCACCGCGCAGTCGCGGCTCGAAACGCCCGAGCAGTTCCGCAACATCGTGCTCAGGACCAGCACCACCGGCGCAGTGGTGCGCCTGAAGGACGTCGCGCGCGTCGAGCTGGGCGCGCAGAGCTATGCGGTGGTCAGCCGCATGAACGGCAAGCCCGCCGCCGGCATCGCCATCCAGCTAGCGCCCGGCGCCAACGCGCTCAAGACCGCCGACGCCGTCAAGGCCAAGGCGGCCGAGCTGTCCTCGACCTTCCCGCCGGGGGTCAAGCTCGCCTTCCCGGTCGACAACACGACCTTCATCCGGTTGTCGATCAACGACGTGATCAAGACGCTGGTCGAGGCGACGATCCTGGTCATCGTCGTGATGTTCCTGTTCCTGCAGAACTGGCGCACGACCCTGATCCCGGCGATCGCCGTGCCCGTCGTCCTGCTCGGCACCTTCGCGGTGCTGGCCGCTTTCGGCTATTCGATCAACACGCTCACAATGTTCGCGCTGGTGCTGGCCATCGGCTTGCTTGTCGACGACGCCATCGTGGTGGTCGAGAACGTCGAGCGCCTGATGCGCGAGGAAGGCCTGTCGCCCAAGGACGCCACAAAGAAGTCGATGCAGGAGATAACCGGCGCGCTGATCGGCATCGCGCTTGTGCTGTCGGCCGTGTTCCTGCCGATGGCGTTCTTCGGCGGATCCACCGGCGTCATCTACCGCCAGTTCTCGGTCACCATCGTCTCGGCCATGGTGCTTTCGATCACCGTGGCCTTGATCCTGACCCCCGCGTTGTGCGCCACCCTGCTCAAGCCGGTCCCCAAGGGCGGCGAGCATATCCACGGCCGCTTCTTCAACTGGTTCAACGACACCTTCGAATACGGCCGCGACCGCTATCACCGCGCGCTGGAGCGGTTCCTGGGCTGGGTGACGCCGGCATTGGCGATCTATGGCGCGATCATCGTCGTGCTGATCCTTCTGTTCCTGCGCCTTCCGACGGCGTTCCTGCCCGAAGAGGACCAGGGCACGATCCTGACCCAGATCACGCTGCCCGTCGGGGCCACGCAGTCGCGCACGCTCGCCGTCGCCAAGCAGGTCGAGCATTACTACATGGTCGACGAGCAGAAGAACGCCGAGACCACCTTCATCGTCGCGGGCTTCAGCTTCGCGGGCGCTGGACAGAACTCGGGCATCGCCTTCGTGCACCTGCGGCCGTGGAACGAGCGCTCGGGAACGGCGAACCACGCGCAAGGCATCGTGCAGCGCGCGATGGGGCATTTCTCCAAATTCCGCGACGCGATGGTCTTCGCGCTCGTGCCCCCCGCGGTGCAGGAGCTGGGCCAGTCGTCCGGCTTCGACGTCGAGATGGAGGACCGCGGCAATCTCGGCCATGCCGGGCTGATGAAGGCGCGCAACCAGTTCCTGGGGCTGGCCGCGAAGGACCCGCTGCTCGCGGGCGTGCGGCCGAACGGCCTGGACGACACCGCCCAGCTTCACATCGACATCGACAAGGACAAGGCCACCGCGCTCGGCCTGGCGCTCACCGACGTCGACAGCACCCTGAGCGCGGCCTGGGGCGGCGCCTTCATCAACGACTTCGTCGACCGCGGCCGCGTGAAGCAGGTCTATATGCAGGCCGACGCGCCCTATCGCATGGTGCCGGACGATCTCTATCGCTGGTACGTGCGCAATTCGGCGGGCGAGATGACGCCGTTCTCGTCCTTCGCCAGCTATCACTGGACGCTCGGCCCCGCCAAGCTCGAGCGCTTCAACGGCGTCGGCTCGCTGGAGCTGCAAGGCACGCCGGCGCCGGGCCAAAGCTCGGGCACCGCGATGGCGGAGGTCGAGAAGCTGTTCCAGCAGCTGCCCAAAGGCGTCGGCCTGGAGTGGACCGGCCTCTCCTTCCAGGAGCGCCAGGCCGGATCGCAGACCGCGGCGCTCTATGCGATCTCGGCGCTGGTCGTCTTCCTCCTGCTGGCGGCGTTGTATGAGAGCTGGTCGATCCCGCTGTCGGTGATGCTGGTCATCCCGCTCGGCATCGTCGGCGCGATCCTGGCCGCAACCCTGCGCGGGCTCTACAACGACATCTATTTCCAGGTCGGTCTGCTCACCACCATGGGACTTTCGGCGAAGAACGCGATCCTGATCGTCGAGTTCGCGGTGGACGCGCAGAAACGCGGAGACTCGATCCGCGACGCCGCCGTCGAAGGCGCCCGGCTGCGTCTGCGACCCATTCTGATGACGTCGCTCGCCTTCATCGCCGGCGTCATCCCGCTCGCGGTCTCGACCGGCGCCGGCGCCGCCAGCCAGAACGACATCGGCACCGGCGTCATCGGCGGCATGCTGTCGGCCACGGCGCTGGCGATCTTCTTCGTGCCGCTGTTCTACGAGATCGTGCGCGAGCGGCTGGGCTAGGGAACAACTGCCGCCGGCAGCCGTTGTGGTTCGATACCCATGCGAGCGCAAACCGCACTCACGATCAGAACCGCCGTCATCTGGGTGAGCGTGGTCAGCGCCGCGTTCCTGCTGTGGGAATTGCGGTCGGCGCTCGCGATCGCGTTCGCCGCCGTACTCGTCGCCATCCTGCTGCGCGTGATCATGCGGCTGCTGTGCCGCATTCCCTTTCTGGGCGAGGCGATGGGGCTGACGCTGGCGGTGATCCTCATCGTCGCCACCGTTGCCTTGTCCGCCGTGGTGTTCGGCGCCAGTGCCGCGGGGCAGCTCCAGCTCGTCGCGCAGCGCATCGGTTCCGGCGTCGCCACCGTGGAGCAATACCTGCGCGACCAGCACATGGGCGCCCTCGTCGACACCCTGCGCCGCCGCGGCAGCGACATGGCCGCGGCGCTGTCCGCGGGCGTGCCGGAATTGGTCTTGAGCGCGCTCGAAGGCGGGATCGTCCTGTTCGTCAGCGCGCTCTATTTCTCGGCGTCGCCCGATACCTATCGCGTCGGTGCCGCGCAGCTGTTCGGACCGAAGCTGTTCGACAAGGCGTCGGAGGGTCTGGAGCTGATCGGGACCTCGCTCAGGCTGTGGCTCATGGCCCAGATGATCGTGATGGCCGTCGTCGCGATCGCCACCTCCATCGCGCTTTGGCTGGTCGGCGTTCCCGGCGCGCTCGCCTTGGGGGCCGTCGCGGGCCTCGCCGAGTTCGTCCCCTATTTCGGACCCTTCGTCGCGGCGGTACCCGCCCTCTTCGCGGCGCTGACGGTCGGCTTGGATACGATGTGGCTCGCCGCCGGCGTCTATCTCGGCATCCATCTCCTGGAAGGCTATGTGCTCGCGCCGTTGCTCGAGCGGTACTTCCTGCGCATCCCGCCATCGCTCGTCTTGATCGGAATCCTGATGAGCGGGATGGTTCTCGGGCCCATGGGATTCGTCATCGCGGCGCCCTTGACCGTTGCGCTCTTCACGGCGGTGAAAGTCTTCTACGTCCGCGACGCGCTCAAGACGGACACCGAGATTCCGGATTCGAGCCCGATCTGAGCGTCGCGTCGGCCCCGGCCTCTATCCCGCGCGCCCACGGAACCAGACACAAGAGAAGCGCGCCCGACAGCGCCGCCAGGACCCCGGTGACGACGAAGAAGGTCGCCGGCGTCATCGTGCTCCAGAGCGAGCCGACGCCGCCTGCGGCGAGATTGCCGAAGAACGCGGCGACGAACCAGGCCGCGATGGCGGTGGCGGCAAAGCCGCGCGGCGCCAGCCTTCCGAACAGCCCAAGGCCCACCGGCAGGATGAAGAGCTCTCCGGTCGTGTAGACGAGGAAGAACAGCACCAGCCAGAGCCAGTTCGCGCGCTCCGGCCCTGCCCACGCCGCGACCGAGGCGAGCAGAAGATAAGAGAGGGCGACGACGAAGCCGCCCGTCGCCATCTTGGCCAAGGTGCTCTGCGCGCGTCCGCGCCGCGCCGCGCGCGCCCACCACGCGACGATGACGGGCGTGAACAGGAAGATCATCAACGGGTTCAGGGACTGGAACCAGGTCATCGGGACCTGGAACGCAGCGCCGACGTGGCGGTCGATGCCGCTGTCGGCCCATAGCGCGATCGTGTTGCCCGACTGCTCATAGGCCGCGCGGAAGATCACGACGATGGCGATCACCGAGGCGAGCAGGAGATAGGTGCCGGGCGCGGTTCGCGTCTGCGCTGCCGTTTGCCCATCGAGCGCGGGCGCGGCGGACGTCACCGTTTCGGCATCGGACCTCGGCAGATAGCGTCCGCCGCCGAGATAGGTGAGAAGCCCGATCATCATGCCGATGCCGGCGAGCGCGAAGCCCCAATGCCAGCCGTAGAGCTCGCCCACCGTGCCGCAGACGAACGGCGCCAGGAACGCGCCCAGGTTCACGCCCACATAATAGACGTTGTAGGCCGTGGCCCGCCTGGGATCGCCGGGCGCATAGAGATAGTTGATCTGGCTGGCGAGGCTGGGCAGGAACAACCCGTTGCCGATCACGATGGTGGCGAGCGCCGGATAGAACAGCGGCTCGAACGCCATCATGAAATGGCCGAACGCCATGATCGACGCGCCCAGGATCACCGCGCGCCTGCGCCCCAGCCAGTGGTCCGAGATCGCGCCGCCGATGAGCGGCGTGAAATATACGAACGACGAATAGATGCCGTAGATATAGGACGAATGCGCCTGGCCGATCAGCAGCTCCTTGGTCATGTAATAGACCAGCAGCGCGCGCATGCCGAAGAAGGAGAACTGGCTCCACATCTCGGTCAGGAACAGGATGGTGAGGCCGCGCGGATGGCCGAACCAGTCGTGGCCGTCGCTCATGGGAGTGGCTGCGTCATCCATGCCGCTCATGCGATATCCTTGAGCGGCCGGGCGAACCGCGCCGGCGAAAGCTCTGCGGTGGAGATCTGCGCCAGGCTTTCGTCCGGCGCCTGCCCACGCAGCAGCGCCGCGGCGAGCCTGGCCGCGGCGGGCGCGGTCTGGATGCCGTAGCCGCCTTGCCCCGCGAGCCAGAAGAAGCCCGGCGCCGCCGCGTCGAAGCCGATGACGGGAGAGCGGTCGGGCGCGAAGGAGCGCAAGCCCGCCCACCGCTTGCGCAGGCGGCGGATCGTCAAACTCGTCGCACGTTCCACGCGATCGACTGCGATGGCGACATCCATCTCGTCAGGTTGCACGTCGCAGGCTTCGACCGGCGTCTCGTCCGCCGGCGAGATCAGCAGCAGACCGGCGTCCGGCTTCAAGTAGAATGTCTCGTCGATGTCGATGACCATCGGCCAGCGCGCGCTTTCGGTGCCCTCGGGCAGATCGACCAGGGCCGCCGTGCGCCGGCGCGGCTGGATGCCCAGCGGCGCCACGCCGGCAAGTTCCGCGACCGCGTCCGCCCAGGCGCCGGCCGCATCGACGACCACGGGCGCGCGGAAACTGCGCTCGCCGGTCTCGACGTGCCACAGGCCGCTTCGCCGCGTCAGCGCGCGCGCCTGCGCGTTCACCGCGAGCGTCCCGCCCGCGGCGCGGAAGCGGCGCAGATATCCCTGATGAAGCGCCGCCACGTCCACGTCGGCCGCGTCGCCTTCCAGGATCGCGGCCGCGACGCTTTCGGGGCGCAGGATCGGACACAGGCACAGGGCCGCATCGCGCGTGATGCGCCGCACTTGGCCGGTCATGTCGGCATTGGCGGCAAAGGATTCCAGGCGCGCGAGCTGATCCTGGCGCGCGACGTGCAGCGCGCCGCGCGCCTGCACCAGCGGATGCTCTGCGAAGCCTTCCGGCGGCGCGAAGAAGAAATCGCGGCTTGCGCGCGACAACGCCCGGACCGCCGCGTTGCCGTAGCTTTCGGAGAACAGCGCGGCGGAGCGCCCCGTCGAATGATAACCTGGGAATTCTTCGCGCTCGAGAAGCGCGGTGCGATGCGTGGAGGCGAGCTCCGCCGCGACCGAGGCGCCCGCGATCCCTGCACCGATGACGACGATGTCGAAGCTCTCCGTGCTCATCGGGCGGGTGATGCTCTCGGGCGAAACGCGGTTGAATCGACAATCGTTTTACTTTACAGAAATTTTTTTCTCAATTGGAAAATCGGCCATGCGCGTGTTTGCCGCCGGACTGATCACCGAGACCAACACCTTCGCGCCGTGGCCGACGGGCCTCGCCGGCTTCTCCGAGGAAGGCCCGTTCCACGGCGACGCCTCGACGCGCGGCAAGGATTCCATGACCGGCATGCTCGCCGCGCTATGGCACGATCTCAGTCGCGACGCCGGGTTCGCGTTCGTCGAGAGCCTGTTCGCCTCCGCGCAGCCTTCGGGCCCCGCGGTGCAGGGCGTCTATGAAGCCTTCCGCGACGAGATCCTGGCCGATCTCGAGACCAAAGGCCCGTTCGACGTGGTGCTGCTGTTCCTGCACGGCGCCATGGTCTCGCAGGCCTGCGACGATTGCGAGGGCGACATCCTGGCGCGTATCCGCGAGATCGTCGGACCGAAGGCGGCCATCGGCGCCGAGCTCGACCCGCATTGCCATCTGACGCCGTTGATGATCGAGAAGGCGACCGCGATCGTGCTGATGAAGGAATATCCGCACACCGACTATGTCGAGCGGGGCCGCGAGCTGTTCGACATCTGCGTGGGCGCGGCGCGCGGCACGATCAAGCCGGTCAGCCGCGTCTTCGACTGCCGCATGGTGGGCTTCTATCCCACCACCACCGAGCCGATGCGCGGGCTGGTGGACCGGATGAGCGCGGCCGAAAAGCGCCCCAAAATGCTGTCCGTCAGCTTCGCGCACGGCTTTCCCTGGGGCGACACGCCGGAGACGGGATCGAAGGTGCTGGCCATTTCCGACGGCGACGCGCCGCTCGCGGAACTGACCGCCGCCGAGATCGGGCGCGCGATCTATGCCGAGCGCAAGGCGCTGCTTCCGGGCTTTCCACGCATCGATGCCGCGCTGAAGATCGGCGCAGAGACCAACGGCTGCGCCGTGCTCGCCGACACGGCGGACAATGCCGGCGGCGGCGCGCCGAGCGACAACGTCGCGCTGCTCAAGGCGATGATCGAGGCCAAGGTCGAACGCGCGGTGTTCGGCTGCGTCTGGGATCCGGTGAGCGTGAAGGTCTGCGCCGAAGCGGGCGTCGGCGCGACCTTGCCGCTGCGCATCGGCGGCAAAAGCGGGCCTGCCTCCGGCGAGCCGCTCGACGTGATCGCGACGGTGCGCGCCTTCCGCGAAGCGCACGATCAGATGGGACTGGGGCCGGCGCGTTCGGCGCTAGGCGATTCGGCGTGGATCGAGGTCGCGGGCATCGATGTCGTTCTGAACTCGGCCCGCAGCCAGGTCTTCGCGCCCGACGCCTTCACCGGGCTGGGCATCGAGCTCGCGGACAAGCGCATCATCGCGCTGAAATCGAGCTGGCACTTCCAGGCGCAGTTCTCGAAGATCGCCGACCGCATCGTGGCCGTCGCCACGCCCGGCGCGATCCAGATGGATTTCGCCGGCATCGACTACAAGAAGAAGCGCGATATGGATTTCTTCCCCCGCGTGGCCGATCCGCTGGAGTTGGACTGAGGTCGCCGTTCCCGGCGCGATGTCCGATCCGTTTGGGTTGACCGAAGCCGCCGCTCCCGGCGTGGTGTCCGCCCCCGTGGGCCGACCGACCTATTTCTTCCGGCGCGGTTGCTTGCCCTTGCCCTCGCGGCTCACGGCTTCGATGAGCTGCGATTCGGGGCCGGAGCAGATCGACAGCACGCGGCAGGGCCCGCTTTCCCCCGCCAGATAGGCATGGCCCATGCCGCTGTCGAAATAGATCGAATCGCCCTTGCGAAGGGTGAGCGGCGCGTAGAGCTCGGAATGGAAGACCACCGTGCCTTCGAGGACAAAGGCATATTCCTCGCCGGAATGGCGGATCATCTCGCCGAACTGCTCGAGCGTACGGGCATGAAGCTCGGCGATCACCGGCACGAAGCGCTTGTTGAGGAAATCGGCCGCCGGATAGAGATGGCCGTAGTTCTCGGTCTCGATTGTCTGTCCCTGGCCCGCCGGCGTGACGCTGCGCCGGCCGCTCATCGCGCCGGAAAGTCCCACGACCTGCGGCGCGAAGAGCTGCGAGATGTCGACTCCCAGCCCCGTCGAGATGCGCGCCAGCTTGTCGTAGGTGAGCGAGACGCGGTCGTTCTCGATCTTCGACAGCGTCGAGATCGGAAGATCGGTGCGCTTGCTGACCTCGGCCAGGGTCCAGCCGTGCTGCATCCGGATCGCGCGCAAGGCCGCGCCGGGCCGCGCCGCGGCGTGGGTGTCCTGCGGCTTCTGCACAAGAGCAAGCTTCTTGGTCGGCATCGCCAAATTCTCCGTAAGCCCCAACCTAAGGCGCCGCGCGGCGCCTGTCGAGTTAGCCAAAGCGGAAAACAAGTTGCATAATCAGAAAATATCGATCAGATTTTACTCTGGAGCAAGTGGGGGCAGGATCATGACCAGGAACATCTGCGGCGTATTGCTGGCGTCGGTTTCGGCGATGGCCTTGACGGCACAGCCGTCGGTGGCGGAGACGTCGGCGATCGAGACGGTGGTCGTCACCGCGAGCAAACGCGCCGAGCCCATCAAGGAAGTGCCGATGTCGGTGACGGCGCTTACCGCCGACTCGCTGACCAAGCTGCATGCCACCAGCTTCTCGGATTTCGTGACCCACGTGCCGGGGATGAGCTTCGTCGCCGACGATCCCGGACACACCACGCTGATCTTGCGCGGCATCAATGCCGGCGGCATCGGCGCCACGATCGGCACCTACCTCGACGAGACGCCGTACGGGTCGTCGAGCGCGCTCGCCAACGGCACGCTGACGACGCCCAATATCGACACCTTCGACGTCGAGCGGGTGGAGGTCCTGCGCGGCCCGCAAGGAACGCTCTACGGCGCCAGCACCTTGGGCGGCCTTCTGAAGTTCGTCACCAAAGAGCCCGATCCGTCCGGCTTCGCCATGCAGGGCGAGGTCGGCGGGGCGACCGTCAACGAGGGCGGCGACGGCTGGGAAGCCAAGGCCATGGTCAACGTGCCGCTGTCCGACACGGCGGCGGTGCGCGCGGTGGGCTATATCGACCGCGATCCGGGCTTCATCGACGATCCGGCGCTGGGCGAACGCGACGTCAACGACGTCCACGACCAGGGTGGGCGCGTGTCGGCGCTGTGGAAGCCGGACACCGCGCTCTCCATCCGCGCCACGGCGCTGTTGCAGGACTTGAAATCGGGCTCGGGCTTCGACCAGGACATGGTGGCCAACGGCTCGGGCGAGCTGGTGCCGCTGTTCGGACCGCTGGAGCAGGGGCGCCTTGCCGACGAATATTCGTCCGTGCGCTATCGCCTCTACAACGCGACGGTCGACTACGACATGGATTGGGCCTCGCTGCTGTCGACGACGAGCTACGGCAGCTTCGACGACCACATCCTGACCGACGCGACCAACGTCTTCGGCCTGTTCATCAATGCGCGGCTGGGACAGAAGAAGTTCACCGAGGAGGCGCGCCTCGTCTCGCCCTCCGGCCAGCCGTTCGAATGGCTCGCGGGCATCTACTACACCAATGAAAGCGCCGGGCTGGTGCAGAACCTCGTCGCCACGCCGGAGGGCGCACCGCTGGCCTTCCTGACGCTGAACTCGCGCTATGTCGAGACCGCGGGCTTCGCCAACCTCACCTATCATTTCTCGCCGGCCGTAGACGTGAGCGTCGGCGGGCGCTATGCGCATGACAGCCAGAACGCCTTCGAGTTCGGCCTCGCCTCCGCGGGCGGCAAGTCCGACGAGGACGTCTTCACCTGGTCGGTGGCGCCGCGCTGGCACATCAACGACGACATCACCGCCTATGGTCGCATCGCCAAGGGCTGGCGGCCGGGCGGGCCGAACGCCCTGCCGCCGAAGACGCAAGGCGTTCCTCTGACCTATGGCCCCGACACGCTGATCAACTACGAGCTCGGCGTGAAGTCGACTCTTCTCGACGGCCGGCTGTCGCTCGATGCCGACGTCTTCCACATCGACTGGGACGACATCCAGCTGCTCATGATCGTCCAGAACTTCGGCATCAACGGCAACGGCGGCAAGGCGCAGAGCGACGGCTTCGAATGGGACATGAACTGGATCCCGGTCGACAACCTCGATATCACCTTCGGGGGCGCCTATACCGACGCGCGGCTGACCACCGATGCCGTCGCAGTGGGCGGCCTCAAGGGCGACCGCCTGCCCTATTCGCCGATGTGGAACACCTCGCTCGACGCCGACTACACCTTCGACAAGATCGGCGAATTCACGCCGTTCTTCGGCGCCAGCTGGCAGTTCATCGGCGCGCGGTCCTCGAGCTACGTCAACGGTGGACAGAGCAACCTTCCCGCCTACAGCACCTTCGACCTGCGCGCGGGCGTGGACTACGGCCGTTGGTCGCTGGCGCTCTACGGCAAGAACCTGGGCGACGAGCGCGGCATCACCTCGGTCGGCGCGACCGGCTCGGTCGTCGCGGCGCAGGCGGCGGGCGCGGCACCCGGGACCACGGTGCCCACCGTCGGCATCATCCGTCCACGGACGTTCGGCGTCACCGTATCCGCCAAGCTGTAAGGAAGATCGAAACCATGGCGCCGAGAAAGACCATAGCCCTTGCCATCGCCTTAGCTGCCGTCCTTCTCGGCGGCGCCGCCACGGCTCCTTCGACCGGGCCCGCGCCTTTGCCGGTGCCGGCAACCTCGCCGGCGCCGGTCGCGGCAGCGCCCGCGCAGCCGGCCCAGACCGACGCGCATGCGCTGACGGCGGAAGACCTGCACCCGTTCCTCGACGGGCTGGTTCCCTATGCGCTGCATCGCGGCGACATGGCGGGCGCCACCATCGCGGTGGTCAAGGACGGCCGGCTCATCTTCGCCCAGGGCTACGGCTATGCCGATCTGAAGACGAAGAAGCCGGTGGTGGCCGACGAGACGCTGTTCCGCCCGGGCTCGGTGTCGAAGCTGTTCACCTGGACCGCGGTGATGCAGCTCGTCGAGCAGAAGAAGCTCGACCTCGACGCCGACGTGAACACCTATCTCGACTTCAAGATCCCGGAGAAGTTCGGCAAGCCGATCACCTTGCGCAACATCATGACCCACAGCGCGGGCTTCGAGGAGAGCGTCACCGACACCTTCGTCGAGAAGCCCGAGCAGCAGTACCCGCTGCACGATTACCTCATCAAGCGCATGCCCGCGCGCATCTTCCCGCCGGGCAAGGTCGTCGCCTATTCGAACTTCGCCACCACCATCGCGGGCTATATCGTGCAGCGCGTGTCCGGCGAGAAGTTCGAGGACTATGTCGCGAACCACATCTTCAAGCCGCTGGGCATGGATCATTCGAGCTTCGCCCAGCCACTGCCGCCGACGCTCCAGAAGGGCATGGCGGTCGGCTACAAGCAGGCGTCCGACCCGACGCCGGTGCCGTACGAGGTCGTCCAGGCCTCGCCCGCCGGCGCGCTGGCCGCGACATCGACCGACATGGCGAAGTTCATGATCGCCCATCTCCAAGACGGCGCGGGCCTCATCAAGCCCGAGACCGCGAAGCAGATGCACAGCCGCAACTTCACCTTCGCGCCGGGCCTGCTCAACGGCTTCGATCTCGGCTTCTATCAGGAGAACCGCAACGGCCACCGGATCATCGGCCATGCCGGCGACACGGTCGCGTTCCACAGCGACCTGCACCTGATCCTCGACGCCGACACCGGCATCTTCATGTCGTTCAACAGCCTGGGCAAGGACGGCGAGGCGCAGGAAGTGCGCTGGGCCCTGTTCCGCGCCTTCCTCGACCGCTATTTCCCCTATTCGCCGCCGGATGAGAAGACGGTCGCCGATCCGTCGAAGGACAACGCCAAGGTCGTGGGCTGGTACGGCGCCAGCCGCCGCAAGGATTCCGCGCTCAAGCTGCTTTTCGCGCTCGGCCAGACGGAAGTCGCCGCCCAGCCCGACGGCACGATCACCGTCAGCGCCTTCAAGGACTTCAGCGGCGCGGTGAAGAAGTGGCGCAACGTCGGGCCGCTGCTCTATCGCGAGGTCGGCGGCCAGACGCATCTGCAGTTCGTCGAGACCAAGGACGGCGACATCGACTTCTTCCAGAGCGACGACTTCCTGCCCGTCGAGGAGCTGCAGCGCGTGCACGGCCTCGAGCAGCTCAGCCTGCTGAAGCTTTTGGGCTTGGGCACCATAGCGGTCTGCGCGCTGGCGCTGGTGGTGTGGTTCGGCGGCTGGATCGTGCGGCGCCGCTTCCGCCGCCCGCTCGAGATGACCGGGAGCCAGGCGCGGCTGCGGCTCGGGGCGCGGCTGGGCGCGCTTCTCTATCTGCTGGTGATCCTCGGCTGGGTCGGGCTGATCACCGCCGTCTCCGCCAACGAGTTCCTGCTGTTCAACGGCGGCCTTAACACCTGGATGACGCTGCTCTATGTTTTGGGCGCGCTCGCGGTGCTGGGCGGCCTGGCGATGGCGGCGAACGGCGCGCTCAGGCTCGTGAACGGTCCGGGAGGCTGGCTGGCGCGCGCGGGCGACCTGGTGCTCGGTCTCGCCGGTCTCTACGGCATCTGGGCGATCCTCGACTTCGGGCTCGCGAACTTCCAGCTCAACATCTGAAGGGCGAGACATGAGGCAGTTCCGGCGCGCGGCGCTTGCGCTTCTCTTAGCGGGCGCCCCGGCTGTGGTCGCGCCGGCCTTGGCCGCGCCGCCCGCCGATCTCGACGCTTTCGTCGCGCAGTCGATGAAGCTCTTCGGGCCGCCCGGCATGACGGTCGCGGTGGTCGAGGACGGCAAGCCCGTGGTGACCAAGGGCTACGGCGTGCGCTCGATCGAGACCAACGCGCCCGTCGACGAGCACACCGCCTTCCCCATCGGCTCCGAGACCAAGGCCTTCACCGCCGCGGCGCTCGCGATCCTGGTCGACCAGGGCAAGCTCAAATGGAGCGACCGGGTGGTCGACAGGCTGCCCGGCTTCCAGATGTACGACCCCTACGCCACCGCGCACATGACGGTGCGCGACCTGCTCACGCATCGAAGCGGCCTGGGTCTCGGCGAAGGCGATCTTCTGATCGTGCCGTCGACGACGCGCACGCGTGCCGACATCGTGCATGCGCTGCGCTACTTGAAGCCGGTCACCGGCTTCCGCGAACTCTTCGCCTACGACAACATCCTCTACATCGTCGCGGGCGCGCTGCTCGAACAGGTGTCGGGCGAGAGCTGGGAGCACTTCGTCCAGACCCACATCCTCACCCCCGCAGGCATGAGGGACGCCGCGACCGCATACGACATCCGTGCCGCGAACGGCATCGCGCTGCATGCGCGCACCGACGGTCCGATCCGCGGCCTCGGCCCGCAGCGCGCGCTGCTGCACGGGCTCGAAGGCGCGGCCTCCGCTCCCGCCGGCGCGATCAATGCCAGCGCGGCCGACATGGCGGCGTGGATGCAGGTGCAGCTCGCGCACGGCAAGCTGCCCTCCGGCGCGCGCCTGTTCAGCGACGAGCAATCGGCCGAGATGTGGAAGTCCATCGTCGTGGTGCGCGACGATTTCCCCGCGGCGCTGTCGCCTCTCGTCCCGGATTTCCAGAACTATGGACTCGGCTGGTTCATCGAGAGCTATCGCGGGCATACCGTCGTGGAGCACACCGGCGCGGTGCTCGGCGCGGTTGCCGCGCTCTACCTGGTGCCCGAGAAGAACGTCGGCATCGCGGTGATGATCAATTCCGAGGACGGCGCCGCGCGCCGCGCCGTGGCCTATCACCTGCTCGACCACTATCTGGGCGTCCCGGACCAGGACTGGAACGTCAAGCTCAAGCGGATGGTCGACGGCATGGTCGCCGAAGGCGAGAAGGCGATGAAGGCCGAGCCCGAGCAGGTCGCGACCAACGACAAGACCTCGCTGCCGCTCGCCTCCTATGCCGGCGTCTACAAGGATCCGTGGTACGGAACCGCGACGGTGTCGTCCGGCGGCGGCAAGCTCCGCATGCGCTTCGACCTGACGCCCGGAATGGAAGGTCCGCTGACCCATGTCGCGGACGACACCTTCCGCGTCGACTGGACCGACAAGAGCATCGAAGCGGCCTATGCGAAGTTCGATCTCGCGGGTGGAAAGATTTCCCGCATCGAGATGCGCCCCGTTTCGCCGCTTGCCGATTTCAGCTTCGACTACAAGGACCTGGATTTCATTCCCGCGCCTTGACGGGCGGAGACCGTCGCAAATAATCCGGGCATGAGCATTTCTCCTTCCGGACGGCCGGTTCCCGTTTTTGTCGCTTGGGCGATACACGCCTTGACCGCGAGCGGCGCTGTGCTGGCGTTCATGGCTTTGCTCGCGGTCGAGCAACAGCAGTGGCGGCAGGCGCTGCTTTGGCTCGCGGCCGCGCTGGTCGTCGACGGCATCGACGGTCCGCTCGCGCGCTGGGCAAGAGTGACGCGGCGCACGCCGGGGATAGACGGCGCCACCTTGGATCTCGTGGTCGACTATCTGACCTATGTTTTCGTGCCGGCAGTGCTGATCTATCGCGCCGGGCTGCTTCCGGCGCCGGCCGCGTTGGCGCTGACCGCCCTGATCCTGCTGTCGTCGCTCTATACCTTTGCGCGGACCGACATGAAGACGGAAGACAACTTCTTCCGCGGCTTCCCGGCGGCGTGGAACGTCGTCGCCTTCTATCTCGTCCTGCTGCAACCGGGACAAATCGCGGGCGCGATCGTAGTCGTCGCGTTCTCAGGCCTGACCTTCGCGCCGATCCATTTCATCCATCCCGTCCGCGTGCGCCGTTATCAGCCCTGGCTCGGCGCGCTGACGGCGCTGTGGGGATTGGCCAGCCTCGCACTTCTGTGGCCGGGCTGGAGCGCGCCCTGGATGCGCGCCCTGCTGAGCCTGTCCCTGGCCGTCGTCGCCGCGCTGCTGGCCGCCGGCATGCTGCGCAGCCTGCAGGACGAAAACTAGACGAAAATAAAACGAAATATGGTAGAGCACGGAGGAATTGTGCTATAGCGCTGCCGACACAGCCACGGAGAGCGAACATCATGAAACTGAAGGAAATGACCGAAGCGATCGCCACGGCCTGCGAGTTGAAGCCCAGGCAGGTGCTGGCCGTCCAGCGCGAGACCTTTCGCATGATCGCCGAGGCGGCCGACAAGGGCGAGCGGGTGACGATCCCCGACTTCGGCACGTTCTCGACGCGGGAAATGCCGCAGGAAGGCGCCGAGCCCAAGAAGATCGTGCGTTTCCGCCGCAAGTCCGCCGACGAATCCGGCGCGGAGAGCAAAGGCGGGGACGCCGGTTCCGATGCGCAGAAGCAGCGCCGCGCCAAGCGCAAGAAGGCCGCTCCGCAAGCCGCGGACGCAGCGGCAGACGACACCGGCGCCGGGGACGCGTAAGCCGCGAACGCGCGGTATTCTTCGATCCGAAAAGCGGGTAGCGTGCCGGCATTGGGGTCGAAAGAAGAATGAGTCGCAACGAAGTGGTGGCGCTTCCCGCGCGCGCCAGGAATGACAAGACGGACGGCCGCAAGAAGCAGCGGCGCGGCGCGGCCGAGATCGTCAACAGCGATCTCGCCGATCTGCCGGACGAGCTCTTGAAAGAGCTCCGCCTCGGCCCGCGGACGTCGCTGGACACGCAGATCCTGGACGTGTTTCGGGCGCTCGGCGGCAGTGCGACCTTGGACGACGTCCTCATCGGCCTCTATCGCAAGTTCACCGTCGTGCAGAAGCGCCGCTTCCTGCAGAACGCGCTGTGGCGCATGGTGCGCAAGGGCTATCTGCTCGCCCAGCGCGGCGAGCGCGGACGGTTTTCGCTATCGCCGGAATTTTCCGGACCCAAGCGCGGACGAAGGCGCTAGGTTTCCGCGCTGGCGGCCTTTTGCGCGGCACGTCTGCGGCTCCGCCCGTTGCGCGAAGCGGGTTTGGCGCCGCTCTCAAGCGCCGCCTTGAGCTCGGGATTCCTGCGCATCAGCGACCGCAGCCGCGGCCAGTCGATCGCCAGCAGGTTGCTGTAGCCGGCGCTGAACGCTTCGCTCACCGGCCGGCAGCCGCGGAAATACTTTTTGGCCCCGAAATAGGAGCCGGCCTCCAAAGCGCGCTCGCCGCTCTCGTCCCGGCCGCGCACCGTCCCGAAGGCGACGAAATAGACGCGGCCCTGACCGCCGGGCATGAGCGCCTCTCCCGGATAGACCGGATGGGGCCGCACGCAGGATCGGGCTTGCGGAAAATCGTCGAGCAGCGGCAGCCGCTCGAGCAGATGGACCGTGTCGAAATCCTCGAGCGAGCTGCGCGCGTCGGTGTGGACGTATCCCGACGCGATGGCGCGGCGCTGGGCATCGAGGTCCTCGAAGACGTCGGCGGAGATCGTCGCTTCGGAAAGATGACGCCTGTACTCCGCTTCCACCAGGCCCAGCGCCACCAGCGCCAGGTAGCGCCGATGCATGACGCCCGCGAACTTGGGATAAGCGGCTTCGATGCTCTTGAGCTCGTCTTCCGTCGCGGCAAGCCGCGCGCCGAGCATTGTCCGAAGCTGCTCCGCCAGCTCCCGTCCGAACAGCCGCGCCGCGGCCTCGTCGCATTGGCCGATCAGATCGCGGATCAACAGCATCTCCGCCACGAGATATTCCATCCGCGCCGAGACAACCGCCCTCAGCCAGCGGCTCCAGCCGAACCGGCGATAGAGCTCGAACGAGCCGCGGATCAGGGCGCCCGGCCGGCGCAGCCTTTCGACCTCGTCCGCATAGCCCTCGGCCTCGCCGTTGCGCAGCGAATTGAGCAGGCGGTCGGCATGGGCGCGCAGCATATCTGCGTGGTGGCGCGTAATCAGCCCGCGCTCGCGGAAGGCCAGCACCGTGTCCAGCTCGTGATGGCACCAGGTGTCGAGGACGAGCGGCAGGCCGACATGGCTCTTGCTGCTGCGCGCTACGCCCTTGTCGTGCGGCACTACCGCCTTGCTGAGTTCGTCGGCATCGAAGCCGACCGCGGCGGCGACGTCGTTGAGCTCCTTCTTTATGCGCCTGCGCGCCAGCATCACCATGCGCGAACGCAGGGCGTGGTCGACCTCGTTGAACTTGTCGAGACGCAGCAGCTTCATCAGCGGCCGCAAGGTCAGGCCGTTCAGCACCAGCGACGCGATGACGTAGCCGACGGCGGAGGAAGTGATGAGATGGCGCACGGGCTCGGGCACGCCGTCCGTCGCCGTTGTGGCCAGCGCCAGCGCCACGGTGACCGCGCCGCGCATGCCGCCCCACCACAGCACGATCTTGTAGGCGCGGCGAAGCGGCTTGGAGGCGCCGATGGCGCTGAAGGTCGGCATCATCCCGCCGATCACCACCGCCCGCGAGGCCAGCGCCGCGACGAACACCACCGCGACGTCGACCGCGTCGGACCATGAGAACGTCGTCAGCGAGCGCGGGATGTACATCGCGCTGATGATGAAGATGAAGGACGTCGCCCAGAAATCGAGATGCTCCCAAACGTTGTGCAGGATCTCCCACGAGCCGGGCGAGACGCGCGTGCGGCTGCCGGAGCCGACGAAGGTCGCGAGCGTCACGGTCGCGACCACGCCCGAGATGCCCAGCACCTCGTTGCTCACCACGAAGGTGAAATACGCGAGCGCGATGGTCAGCGTCACTTCGGTCGTCACCGAGTCCTGGAGCAGCGAGATCAGCCAGCCGCAGACGCGCGCCATCGCATAGCCGAACGCCGCGCCGCCCATCAGCGCCAGCAGGAAATCGCGCGCCGCCTCGATCAGGTCGAGCTGCTTGCCTTGCGTCACCATGTCGAGGAACAGGCCGAACAGCGCGATGGCCGCGGCGTCGTTGAACAGCGCCTCGCCTTCGACGATGGCGGACAGGCGCTTGGGCGCGCCGGCTTCGCGGAAGATGTTGATCACCGCCGCCGTGTCGGTGGTCGACACGATGGTGCCCAAGAGCAGGCAGGGCAGCAGGCCGAAGCTCGTCGCGAGATCGAGGCCGTAGCCGACGAAGACCGTGCACAAAAGGACCGCGACGAAGGCGAGCAGCACGACGTAGCCGATGTCGTCGAGGATGTGCCGGATGTCGACCGTCAATCCGGCGGAGAACAACAGCGGCGGCAGGAAAACATAGATGAAGGCGTCGTCGAGCAGCCCGATCTCGCGCAATCCGCCCGCGATTTCCCCGCCCAGCCCGACGGCGGTGAGCTTGAGATAGCCCAGCAGGCCGACCAGACAGCCGAGCCCCGCAAGCACCAGCGTATAGGGCAGCTGGAGGCGGCGCGCGACCGGCACGACGATGCTGACCGCCACCAGCAGCGCCGATATGCCGAGCACGCCGAGGATGACAGAATTCATCCGCGGCGCTCCGTGGCACGACCGCGATCGTGCGGGCGCCGGTCGGCTGCTTCGATCCCCCTCCGGCGCTCGTCCATCCCCGTCCCCGCAAGCGACGCGGCCAAGCTAGCGGCGGCGCGGCGGGGCTTCAACGGATTTTCGTCCGAGTTTCGTTTTTATTTCTGCTGTTATATTTCTCGGCGGCGCGCGAAACCAAGTTCAGGTCCAAAGCGTTGGGTATCGAGCCCTGTCTGCGAGCAATCCCGCGCCGATGTCATCCGAGCCCGTCCCAATGGCCCAGGCGCTTGCCTTGCGCGCGTCCGCGCCGAGCGCGTCCGCCGGTTTCAAGCTGCAGGTGTCCGGCAGCCTCGACGACTTCGGGGAGCTTTGGCCGACCATGGAGGCTTTGGCGGGCGCCCCGAGCGCGCACGGCCATGCGTTCCAATGCCGCGACCATCTTCGCGTCTGGCTCGACACGATCGGCGCCGCGTTGGGGGTGCGTCCCGTCTTCGTCGGCGTGAGAAGCGCAGCGGGCGCTCCCCTGCTTTTTTTGCCGCTCGGCATCCGCAAGCATCGCGGGCTTCGGATATTGGGGTTCCTCGACGGCGGCGTGTGCGACTACAACGCACCCATCCTGTTCGACGGGGCAGCCGGTCTCGCGCCGGACCATACGCGCGCGCTGTGGGAATCGATCTGCCGCGCCGCGCCGCGCTTCGACGTCGCGCTGCTGGAGAAATGCCCCGAATTCGTCGGCAGCATCCGCAACCCGCTCTACGACCTGACGGCGGAACCCTGGCCCATGTCGGGACACCGCCTCCTCCTCGGCCCCGATACCCCGGCCGAGGCGCTGGAGAAGACCCGCGATCTCAAGGACAGCATCCGCAAGCGCAAGCGGATCGCCGAGATCGGGACACTGACCTTCAACGTCGCCCGCGAGCGCGACGAGATCGACGCCGTGTTCGCGACCTTCGTGCGCCAGAAGTCGCAGCGGTACCTGGAGACGCTCGGCCATCCCGGCTTCGACGTGCCGGGGCAGCAAAGCTATTACCACGAGCTCACGCGGCGGCTCTCCGGCCGCGGCGTGCAACTCGCCTATCTGAGCGTCGACGCCGAGATCGTCGCGACCGCCTGGAGCCTGATATCCGCGCGGCATTTCTACTATTTGATGTGCGCCTACGAGGCGGGCAGATGGGCCAAGTATTCCCCCGGCCGGCTCCTGATGGAAGAACTCATCGCATGGGCCCAGTCGCAGGGGATCGAGGTGTTCGACCTCGGCATCGGCGACGAGGCCTACAAGCTCAAATGGCGCCAGCAGGACTTTGCGCTCGGCGGCGCCGTCCTTCCGCGGACCGCGGCCGGGTATCTGTACCGGACCGGCCTCGGCCTTCGGCGGTCGGCGAAGGCCCATCTGCCCTCATTCGTCATCCGCGCGGCGAAGCAGGCGCTGTCGAAAGACCGTACACGGATGGCAGCGCGGCGCTGACTCGATACGCGCGCATGTACAAAAAGTTCCCGAAGTTCCCTCGCAGCAAGTTCCTTACCTGAACGGAACACCGTTCGAATGGTTCCCGGACGCACGCGAGCGCGTTTGACGCACCGCGCGGATTTTTCCAAGTATCGCGCGAAGTTTTCGATGGAACTTCGTGGAACTCGCGCAAAATTTTTTTCCCATCGAAGGGAACCAAACACGCTTCCGAAAATCGTAACTTGCAAACGGAATTGTCCTCGTATGTCGTCGCGCCGTTTTCGGCTGAGGCGCGACAATGGCGATCGATCCCACGAATCTCGCGGGCACCGCGAGCTTGACCTTCAAGGCCGTCTTCACCGTCTTGAGCTTGTGGAATGGAACTTCGGGAACCTGGTCGACGGACTACTGGTACGACCCGCTGAACGGCAACGGCAACACGCTGACCGCCAACGGCGAGCAGGAGTGGTACATCAACGCCAACGACCCGGCGACCAGCGCGGTGAAGCCCTGGACGGTGTCCAAGAACATCCTGACGCTGACCGCGGCGCCGGCCGCGGCCGAGATCCAGCCACTGATCAACGGCTATCAATACACCTCGGGCGAGATCAACACCTTCCACAGTTTCAGCCAGACCTACGGCTATTTCGAGATGCGCGCCAAGCTGCCGTCGGGCAAAGGCCTGTGGCCGGCGTTCTGGCTGTTGCCCGAGAACGGCCAGTGGCCGCCGGAGCTCGACATCATGGAGGTCTTGGGCGACGACACGACCACGCTCTACACGACCGTGCACACGGGCGACAACGGCGGCAATACCGGCATCGGCAAGGCCATCAAGGTCGCCGACATGAGCAAGGGCTTCCACACCTACGGCTGCGACTGGGAAGCGAAGTACATCACCTGGTATTTCGACGGTAAGCCGGTCTTCAAGGTTCCGACGCCCAAGGACATGCATCAGCCGATGTTCATGCAGGCGAACCTGGCCGCCGGCGGCTATTGGCCGGGCAACGTCGATCCCAGCAAGCTGCCGGCCGGCATGCAGATCCAGTACATCGCCGCCTATTCGGCGCTGCCTTCGGGCAAGGTGCTGGTCGCGGGCTCGAACACGAACCTCACCGGCACCGCGCATCACGACACGTTCTATCCCGGAAACGGCGGCGTGAAGATGACCGGCCATGGCGGCGCCGACACCTTCGTGTTCGACGTCCTTCCTGCCTCGCAAAGCGCGATCGCCGATTTCGACGTCGCCAACGACAAGCTCGACCTCAGCGCCCTGTTCGCCGCCAGCGGCTATGGCGGCTCCAATCCGGTCGGCGACGGCTACCTGACGCTCGCCCAGAACGGCAGCGACACGCTCGTCTCGTTCGATCCCGACGGCGGCGGCTCGAAGCCCGCCGTGGCGCTGGCGCTGCTGAGCGGCGTGACGGCGTCTTCCGTCAACGTCGCGAAAAACGTCGTGCTCACGCACAAGGCCGGCAGCATTCTGGTCGCGGCCGGCACGCCGAACCAGGTCCTGGCCGGCACCGCGGGCAACGACACGCTGTATGCGGGAACGAGCTCCGCCTCGCTCACGGGCGGCACGGGCGCGGACCGCTTCGTGCTCGACCGGCTCCCGACGGCGGCGGGCCAGATCGTCGATTTCCGGCCCGGCGTCGACAAGCTGGACGTGAGCATTCTGCTCGCCTCGCTCGGCTATCACGGCAAGAACCCGGTCGGCGACGGCTATCTGCAGTTCTCCGACGCGGGCGACGGCTCCACCAATGTCGGCATCGATCCCGACGGTCCGTCGGGCCCCAAGCCGACCGTGCAACTGACCAACCTGAAGCAGGTCGCGCCTACGAGCATCAATCTCGGCCGCGACGTCGTCGTCATTCCGAGGAAAGGCAAGACCTTCACCGGCAACAATACCTCCGGCCAGGTCCTGAAGGGCACGGCAGGCAACGACACGTTCTTCTCCGGTCAGGACTCGGTGGTGATGAGCGGCAACAGCGGCTCGAACCTGTTCGTCTTCAACGGCGTGCCGTGGAACGCGGGCAAGATCACCGACTTCGACGTCGCGTCCGACACGATTGGCGTGGCTTCGCTGCTGAACAGCATAGGCTACAAGGGGAAGACGCCGTTCACCGATGGCATCCTGAGCATCATGCCCACCAACGACGGCGGAACCCAGCTGCATTTCCATCCGGCGGGCGCGTTGTCGGACATCCTGGTGACGACCCTGGTGGGTGTCAGGCCGTCGACGCTGAACCTGTCGGCGAACTTCGTGCTCAAGTGACGGGCTTGAGCCAGGCCTCGCGCCAGTAGAAGAAGGACGAGCGCGGACAGAACAGGCGGCCCCGGTTCTCGAGACCCGCACAGGTCAGCCCCTCGAGCACGATGCAGTCGCTTTCGAGCTTGATCTTGCGGCCGGTCGTCTCGTCGATGATCTGGCCGACGCGGTAGGCGACCCGGCAGATGCGCCCGCTATAGCGCAGCATCTCGCGCTCCAGCGCCAGCCCGCGGTTCTTGCCGTTCTTGTCGAGCGTGGCCTCGATCTCCTTCGCCGAGCGGATCTGCACCAGGTCGCCCGGCTTCAGGCCGAGAGACGCAGAGGGCGCGCGCGGCGGCGTCGGCCGGTCCTGCGCGCCGCCGCCGAACCGCGACGCCAACCGCCCCAGTCTGCTCGTCACCGATTGCGCAAGGGCGGCGCCGAAATGGCGCGCGAAATGCGGGATCGAGATATTCTTCGACGCGATGTCCTGCGCGTATTGCTTGGGATCCTTTGACGACAGGATCGTCGTGGCGCGGACGATCTCCGTCGCTTGGCAGCGGTAGCGGACTTCGCCGTCCGCGGCGTCCCGCGTGGCTATTGCGAGAGCCTGGATATCCGGGGCGGGTTCGTCGCCGTCCTCGATGCCCGCCGCGCCCGGACCGTCGACTGGCTTCAACCACGCGGTCTTCCAATAGAGCAGGCAGCGCGCCTCGCAACCGTCATGCGCGCTGCCGTCGCAGCGCGTCTCGAGATGAACCGCGTCCTCCATGCGGCGCATGTTGGTCAGTCCCGTCGGGTCGCAGGTCTTGTGCGCCGATTTGAACACCTGGAACCGGCGGCCGCAGTACTTCGCCATCTCGGGCATGAAGGGAAGGCCCGCAAGCGCACCCTGCCCGTCCAGCGTGGCCATTACCTCGGCCATGGGCCGGACTTCGACCCAGTCTCCGGCGCGAAGCGCGCTCATGCGGCCGGCTCGGTGACCGGTGAATGCTCGTCGAAGGCCGGCGGCATGAACGGCCACGCCTCGGGTTGCGGCCTGCTCTTGCGCACCGCGCGCTTGCGCAGCTTCAGGAAGTCGCTGCGTATCTCGCTGCCGCCCAGAAGCAGTGCCGTCGCCGCAAACACCACCGCGCCGCCGATCACCGCGAGCGCGAGCTCGGCCACGGGGCTCATGCCGGCGGCATACCAGCGCACGGCGACGACGGCGGCGGCCATCACCGCGGTCGCCAGAACGCTGGTCCGTCCCGTCGCCAGAAGCTGCGGGACCGAAATGTGCAGCGGCGGCGCCAGCGACCATATGTAGAGCGGCGCCACCACGCAGGCGCCGGCGCTGACGCCGATCACCGACCAGGTGACGCCCAGCCGCACGCCGAGCAGGGCCCCGACCGAGGTCGCCGCGCCGGTGAGCAGCGTCAGCTTGAGCACGCGTCCCGCGCGCCCCTTTCCCAGAAGGACGCCGGTGGCGAACCGGTAGAGGCAGAACATGAGCGCGCCGGGCGCAAGCGCGGCAAGCGCCGGCCCGGTGCCGAGCCATTTGTTTCCCAGCACCAGGGGCACGAGAAGATCCGCGGTCAGCGCCAGGCCGAAGAACAGCGGCAGCAGCACCAAAAGGAGCGTGCGAAGCGCGGTCATCACGAATTCGGTCGCGTCGTGCCGGCTCCTGGTGCCGGCGACGGCGGAGAAGGTGGCGACGTTGACCGGCTCCGAGACCACGTTCTCGGCGACGCGCGTCAACTGATAGGCCATGGCGTAGCGGGCCACCGAGTTCACGCCCAGCGCGCCGCCCACGATCAGGATGGGGAAGTTCTTCCCCACGAAGTCCGCGATGTTGGAGGCCAGCGTGTTCATGCTGAAGCGCAGCAGGGGCCGCGCCATCTTCAGCCTGAAGCAGCGGTCGGGACGGAAGCCCACGGCGGTCGAGACCCACAAGGCCTTGGTGAGCCAGAACGCGAGCTGCTGCGCGACCAGGCTCCAGATGCCGTAGCCGTGGAAGGCCATCGCCAGCCCGATTGCCGCGCCCGCGACCGCGCAGCCGACGTCGCCGAGCGCGAACAGGTCGAAGCGCTGTGCCCTGATGATCTTGGCGTTGGCGACGGAAAGGCTGGAGCTGACGATCAGGATGGGGGCCAGCGCCAGAAGAACCGGGAAGAGCTCGGGCTGCCGATAGACGATGGCGATCGGCCAGGCCGCGACGCAGATCACGGTCGCCAGCGCGATGCCGATCAAGACCGAGAGCCAATAGACGGTGGATTCCAGCTGACGGTCGGAATGGTGCTCGCGGATGAGAGCAGCACCCATGCCGCCGTCGGAGAGCATGTTGGCCAGCAGCACGAAGGACATGGCCACGCTCATCAACCCGAAGATGCCCGGCCCCAGGACGCGCGCGAACACCGGTATCAGGACGCATTGCAGCGCGAGCTTGGAGATGCTGGCGGTGCTGAGGAGCGCAGTGCCGAAGATGACCGGGCGAGGCGCCGCGCCTTGCCGCGATCCGGAGAACCGGTCGACCTCCGAGCACTCACTCATGCGAATTCCAAGCGGCGACGCAGCTGCTCGGTCTTCAACGAAGCAAGGGGAAGGAAGTTCCGGCCGGAACTAGACGATCCAGCGGCCAATCAGGATCGCGGCCAGCCACAGCGCCACGGTGCCGCCGATGATGAAGATATACCGCCACGCGCGAGGCCATTTCTCCACGTGGGGAGGTTCGCCGGTCGCTACGTGTATGATGCCATCCGCGGTCATGGGCGCATCGGTCGTCTTGTTGAGCGTGTCGTGCGACATCGCAAACTCCGCATTCCCCAATCTGTGCCTCCAGCTGAGGAACTATCGGCTCTGTTGGCGCATTTTGAGTTCAAAGATCGCAACCGTTCAAGGGGGGTTCCGTTTGGTTCCCGAAGCCTCGACCCAGCCCGATGGCCTGGTCGTTATACCCTGCCTCAACGAGGAAGACCACATCGCGTCGGTTGTCGGGATCGCGCTGCGCGATGCCCTGGCGCACCGGCTCCTGATCGTCGTGGTCGACGGGGGCAGCGTCGATGGAACTCGGGGGATCGTGTCGCGGCTGGCCGCGGAAGCCCCAAATGTTAAAATTGTCGACAATCCGGCCCGCATCCAGAGCGCCGGCATCAACCTCGCGGTGCAGCTTTTCGGCCAGGGACGGCGCTGGCTGATCCGCATGGACGCGCATGCCGAATACCCGCAAGGCTACATCTCCCAGCTGGTCGCCGAGGCCGAGCGGACGCGGGCGACCTCGGTCGTCGTCTCGATGAAGGCGCAAGGGCGGGGCTGCTTCCAGCGCGCCGTGGCGGTGGCCCAGAACAGCGTGATCGGCGCCGGCGGCTCGGCGCATCGCCGCGAAGGCCTCGAAGGTTTCGTCGATCACGGGCACCACGCGCTTTTCGACATGGAGCGGTTCCAGGCGCTGAACGGCTACAACGAGGCGCAAAGCCACAACGAAGACGCGGAGTTCGACGTCCGGCTGAGCCGCGCCGGCGGGCAGATCTGGCTGACGCGCGCCACCAACGTCACCTATTTCCCACGCGCCCGGGCCAAGGACCTCTACAACCAATATCGCAATTACGGCCGCGGCCGCGCGCTTACGATCATGCGGCATCGCACGCGGCCCAAGCTGCGCCAGATGCTGCCCGTCGCGGTGGCCCCTTCGGTGCTGGCTTTGCTGGCCACACCCTGGCTGCCATGGGCGGCCCTGCCCGCCTTGCTGTGGCTCGCGGCCTGCATGGCGTTCGGACCGCTCCTGGCTTGGCGCGACCGCTCGCGATGCGCGCTGGCGGCAGGCTATGCCGCTTCGATCATGCACCTGGCCTGGTCCGTCGGCTTCTGGTGGGCGTGGCTGGAAGCGGCACGGCCGATGTTCAAGCGCAGTCCGGCGGCGGCCGGCTGATGATGGACGCGCCCGAAATCTCCGTCGTCATGGCGAACTACAACGGCAGCCGGCACCTGGCGGCCGCGATCCGGTCGCTGCAGCACCAGACCTTCCAATCCTGGGAATTGATCTTCGTCGACGACCTTTCCAGCGACGACAGCGTCGCGGCTGCCGTTGCGGCGGCGGATGGCGACCCACGCGTCGCGATCCTGCAGCAGTCCACCAATCTCGGTCCCGCGGCGGCGCGCAACCGGGCCATCGGCCGCGCGCGCGGAAACTGGATCGCGGTCTTCGACAGCGACGACATCATGCGCCCGCAAAGGCTTGAGGCCCTGCTCGACCGGGCGCGCCGCGATGCGGCCGCGATCGTGGTGGACGACCTGCTGCTGTTTTCCGAGCAATCGGCGACGCCGAAGAATTTCCTTCCCAGGAATTTCGCGCGCGAACCACGCTGGATCGGGTTGGCGGAATTCATCGACTCCAACCGCCTGCACAGCCGCGTTCCGGATCTCGGCTACCTGAAGCCGTTCATCGCCATGAACCTCCTGCGCGATAGCCGGGTCCGCTACGACGAGCGGCTGCGGATCGGCGAGGACTACGACTTCATGGCGCGGCTGCTCGCCCACGGCGCCCGGATGCGGCTGGAGCCGGAGGCTCATTACCTCTATCGGCGGCATCCGAATTCGACCTCCTACCGCCTGAAGCGCGAGCATATTCTGGCGCTGATCGAAGCCGACCGGCGGTTCGCGAGCGAAACGCGCCCGCTTACGCCCGAAGAAGCCATGGCGCTCGACCGCAGGACGCAATCGCTCCATTCGCTCCTGCTCTACGATCGGGTCGTCACGCTGACCAAGGCAGGCCACTATCGCGAAGCGGCTTCTACCGGCCTTGGCGCGCCCCGTATCTGGCCGCTGCTGGTGCGCCCGATCCGCGCACGCGCGAGCCGGCTGTATGCGCGACTGGCTCCCTCCAGCTCAGCAGCGCAAAAAGAAGCACGGTAGAAAAATAGAACTCGTTGAGGCCGACGCATTCCGTCGGCATGCGGATGAACAGATAGGCCGCCATGCTGAGCCAGAAGCCGGCCGTCAGCGTCGGCCTGCGGATATATGTCAGGCAGAGCCGGCCCAGGCCGAAGAAGAAAGTAAACCCCAGAACGATCGCGCCGATCCATCCCAGGCTCACCAGAATGTCATAGAACGTGTTGTGGAAGTTGAAGCCCTGGCGGCTGGTGATGCGCGCGAACTGCCACAGGCCTTCGGCGTCCAGGTTGCCCTGCTGCCAGAAGGCGCCGTAGCCGGCGCCCAGCAACGGACTCTCGGCGATCAGTTCCCTTGCCCGGAACCAGAGATAAGTGCGTCCGGTGAGCGTGGCATCCTTGCCGAACATGCCGGCGATCGACTGCAGCATCGAGTTGGAAAGGACTTGGAAGAGCGCAACGATCGCGACCGCGAACAGGCCCGCGGACGCCATGAGGGTCCTGCGGATCGCCTCGCCGGCGCTGCGAAGCGCGAGCAGAACGAAGAGGACGAGCAAGGCAGACGCCGCGCCGGCGACCGCGCCGGCCGAAAGCGCCTTCAGGCCGACATAAGCCTGCAGCGCCGCCGCGGCGGCCGTGACGACGCATTGCCACGCACGGCGCGTCCTCAACCCTACCACCAGCAGGAAGGTGGAGATGACGAGGCCGGTCACCGCCATGTCGGCTTCCTCGTTCTTGCTGTCGTTCAGGCCGGAGAGCGCGCGCGCGCCGTAGTCGCCGACATCGACCATGTTGCCGAAGGCGACGGAGACCGCGGTATAGAGGAAGAACGCCGCGAATATCCCCCACAGCGACGACTTCCGGTTCCGCGCCGAGGCGATCAGCAGCGCGGCGAAGATCGTGAAGGCGTATTCGCCGGCATGCTTGAGCGTCTCGGCGGGAACGGCCGACCACAGGACCGAGAACAAGGCGAAGGCGGGAAACGGCAGCAGGTACCAGGAGCGCGCGATCACGCCGGGCAACGCGCGCCACCGGGCGGCGCCATAGGCGAGCGTCACGGCGCAGAACAAGGCCGCGCCATAGCTGCCGAACTGCAGGATGAACAGCATCAGCGAAAACAGCGCGAACGAGACGAGGCCGTCGCCATGAACGATGGGCTCGGACAGGAAGGCGCGATCCGACGCGTCGAGGCGCGCCGCCGACGGCTCGTGCGGCGGGGCGCCGAAGCCGGCGGGGAGCTCAATTGCGGCTGAATTGATAGGCATGGATGAAATCGATCGACAGCGTTGCGGGGAAGACGGTCGTGGCGTCCGGCGCGCCCGGCCAATCGCCGCCGACGGCCAGGTTCGCGAGCACGTACATCGGCTTGTTCAGATCGGCCGGCGTCTGCTGCTCGCCGGTCTTGCGGCCGTCGATGTACCAGGCGACCCGGTTGCGGTCCCAGGCGACGGCGAAAGTATGGAATGCGCCGCGCGCGACATGCGTCTCGACGTCGACGGCGGTCGGCTTGAGGGTGCTGTGGACCGTCGAATGGATGTCGCCGCCGTCGCCGACCGCTTCCAATACGTCGATCTCGGGCGGCCAGCTCTGGTCCTGCGGCAAGAGCCAGAACGCCGGCCAGAGCCCCTTGCCGGAAGGCAGCTTCGCGCGCATCTCGAAATAGCCGTAGGTCTGCGAAAAGGACGGCTGGCTGGTGATCACGCCGGAAACATAAGGATGACCGCCCAGCCGCGCCTTCAGCTGCGGCGGCGTGGGCGATGCCAGGATATCGAGCACGCCGTCATGGGCGCGGAAGGGATCGATGCCGATCGGGCCCGACGCATCCGCCAGCCTGGCGTCGACATAGAGCTCGAGCTCGCCGTTGTCCGGAAGCGTGCGCCGGTCCAGGCCCTTCTCGTCTCCGGGTCCGAAGGTGGTGCGCCAAACGCCGCCCGGCGCGCCCAGCGGGCGAAAGCTCTGGAACTCGTCCGCAAAGGTCAGCACCAACGGGCGTCCGTCCGGCGCATGCGACAGAACCTGCGCCGTCACCGGTGCCGGCATCAGCGCCGCGCAGCACATGAGGATCGCGAGCCCCGTATCGCGCATGCGCGGCTCAACCTCGCTGCGCGTAGGCGGAGCCGTAATAGTAGGAATAGTCGCTGCCGTCGCCGAAGCCGTAGCGCGCCTGCTGATGCACGTCGACCTTGTTCAGGATCACGCCGGCGATGCGCGCCTTGTACTGGCGCAGGATCGTCACGGCGGCGTGCGCGGTGGCCGCGGAGGTCTTGTCCCACTGCACGACATAGAGGACGCGGTCGGCCTTGGCGGCCAGGATGCGTCCGTCGGCGAAGCCGAGAAGCGGCGGCGTATCGATGACGATGCGGTCGAACCGCTCCGCCAACGTCTTCAAGAGGCCGTCGATTCCGCTTGAACTGAACAGCTCGGCGGACAACGCATCGGCCAGATGCGCCGAAAGATACCAGATGCCGGTCTTGGCATCGTAGGTCAGCGCCTGCTCGATCGACACCGCCTTCGACACCACGTCGCCGATGCCGAATTTCGAGCCTGCGAACAGCTTCGACGTCGCCGCCTTGCGCATGTCGCAGTTCAACAGCACGACGCGCGATCCGGCCGCGGCCAGCGTCCGGGCAAGGCAGGCGGACACCAAGGTCTTGCCCTCGCCCGGCACGGCCGACGTCACCGCGATCACTTGCGACTTCCCCGGCTCGACCGACAGCGCGAGGTAGGCGCGCAGATTGCGGAAGCCCTCGGCGAAGGCGGTCATCGGCTGGCTGGCGATGTGCTCGGCCGGATCGCCCGTCCAGCTTGACACCACGTTGGGAAGGAAGCCCGCGAGCGGAAGCCCGATGTCGCGGGCGACGTCACTCCAGCTGCGGATCCTGCGGCTCCAGATCTCGGAGACGACGATGGCCGCCGCGCCCGCCAGCAGAGCGAGCAGCAGGGCGAGCGCCAGGATGACCTTCGGATTGGTGAAGGTCGAGGCCGGCATCGGAAGCGCCTTGGATTCGACGTCGGCGTCCACGCGCTGCAGGCTTCTGGCGACGGCGACCTCGCTCGCCCTGGTCAGATAGGTCTCGTAGATCTTCTTCGAGCTGTCGGCCGCCTGCTGCAGCGTCAACAGGCCGACCCGCGCGCGGTTGTTTGTCTCCAGCCGGGCCTGGGTCTGCTGGCGGCTCGCCAGCAAGGACGCCTCCTTGCGGCTGGCGGCGGAGGCTTCGGCCCGCAGGCTCGAGATGATCCTCTTCATTTCCGATCTGATCTGAGCCCGGACGGTATCCAGTTCGGCCTGGGCCTTCTTGACCAGCGGATAGTCGGGTTGGAATTCGGTCTGCAGCTGGGAAAGCTGCGCGCTGACCTCGGCCTCTTTCTGCCGGAGCGCGCCCACGGTGCTCGATGCGAGCGCCGTTCCCGTATCGGTGCCGCCGCTGTCGTCGCGCGCTTGGGAAGCGGCCGCGGCCAGCCTCGCGAGCCGCTCGGCGGAATCGGCGCGGGCGCCGGAGACCTGCTGGTCGAGCGAGGACAGCTCGGCCTCCGTTGAGGCGGTGCCTTCAGCGCCGAGCAGGTTGTTCTCGGCCTTGTACTTCTCGACGCGGGATTCCGCCTGCAGCGCCTGATCGCGCAAGCCCCCCAGGGTCGAGCCGAGATCGCGGTTGGCCTGCGCCACGGCCGCCAGCTTCTGATCGAGCTTGCGCTGGATATAGACATTCAGCAGCGTGTCCGCGATGCGTTGCGCCTTCGCCGTCGAGCTCGCCGAGAAGCCGACCTGCACCGCGTAGGTCAGGCCGATGCGGCGGATGGTGCTCCGCGCCACCACGGCCAGGACCGCGTTCTTCTCGACGTCGCCGGTGGCATCCGCCTTGGCGTTGCCGCCGAATTCGGGGTCCTTGTAGAGGGCGAGCTTGCGCACCACGCCTTCCGCGACCGCGGGCGAGCGCAGGACTTCCACTTCGGTGTCGATCGCGCTGGTGTCGGGCGGCAGCACCGCCTGCTCGTTGGCCGGTTGCGCCAGGTTCGACGCGACGGGATGGATGATCAGCAGGGCCTGGGCATAGTGACCGCGCGGCATGAGCAGCCCGGCGGCCAGGACGACGAGGAAGATCGCGGCGGCCGCGATCGCGCCCAGCCGCCACCGGCTCTGCGCGATGCCGATGCCGTAACGCAGCGACGGCATGCCGTTCTCGAATGGACGCAGGTTCGCTTCGGACGCGCCGTCCGCTCCCTGCAGGGCTAGCTCGTTCACCTATCTGATCTCCGCTTTCTGGGTGATTACGGGTGCAGCCATCCCAAGACGGAGATGACGCTTCCGAAATCCCGGACGAACTTTCTGCTTCCCGACACGTCCACCACCACGACGTCGTCGGGGCGGACGGCGGGGTCGATCGACTTTCCCTCGCGGATTTCGTCGAGGTCGTAGACCGACGTGCTGCGTCCCTCTGCCGCCGTCCGGATGATCGCGACGTGATGGACGTCGGCCACCTGGTCGGGCCCATGCGCGAGCGCGACGGCCTGCATCAGCGTGGTGCCCGGTCCGATCTCGTAGACGCCCGGCTGGGCGACCGATCCGTCGACCGTGATCTTCTTGCTCGCGGCTTCCTTGATCGCCACCGTGACGATCGGATCCTTCATGTACTTGGCCTTGAGCGCCGTTGAGATGTCGGCGGACAACTCGTTGGGCGTGCGGCCGACGGCCTGCACCTGCCCGATCAGCGGCAGGTTGATATATCCCCCGTTGTCGACTTGAACCGTCTGCGTCAGCGCCGGCACGTCGAAGACGTCGATGCCGAGCGTGTCCTTCAGTCCGATCCGGTTGTCGGCGGCTGCGCCGGTCCGGTTGCTCGCGGTTGCTACGTTAAGTGGCGCAACGCCGGCAGCAGGAGATTGCGACTCGTTGTCGATTGAAAGCGCCGGCCCCGACAGGGCGGTCAGCATGACGAAAGAAGCCAGTAGACGATACACGACATCCCCTTCTGCGCGCACTGCGCCTTGGCGGTGACTGCTAAACGCCTGCTGCCAAATCCGGTTCCTCCTAAGAGATGTACGTTTGGTATAGTGCAACTTCGGGAACTTTGGGAACGATGCTTATCCGCCTTCGTTTGAACCGGCACACAAGAATGGATGGACGCTGTGTCGGCAGTTTTTTCGTTCCAGGGTTTGAACCACGACACGCGCATCCTCGCCGCGCGCAATGTCCCGCTGAGTCGCGGCCGCTTCGACGAGATCGTCCTTCGCGGGCTCGATGTCGCGATCGCCGTCGCGGCGATCGTCTTCCTGCTCCCGCTTCTGCTGATCATGGCGGCGATACTGGCCCTGCAGGGCGGGCCCGTGGTCTTCGCGCACAAGCGCGTCGGACGCGGAGGCCGCGCCTTCTACTGCTACAAGTTCCGCTCGATGGTGGTGGACGCCGAAGAGCGCCTCGCCCGGCTGCTGCGCGACGATCCGGAAGCGCTCGCCGAGTGGCAGAAGGACCACAAGCTGCGCAACGATCCGCGCGTAACGCCGTTCGGCCGGTTCCTGCGCCGCTCGAGCATCGACGAGCTGCCCCAGCTCTTCAACGTGCTGCGCGGCGAGATGAGCATCGTCGGTCCGCGGCCGATCGTCGACGCCGAGGTTCCGCGCTACGGCCGCCGCATCGCGAGCTATTATCGCGTCAAGCCCGGCATCACCGGCATCTGGCAGGTCAGCGGCCGCAACGACGTCGAGTACCGCACCCGCGTCGCGATGGACTGCCTGTTCGCGAAGTCCGTGCGGCCGTCGCTGTACATCTATCTGGTGGTCGCGACGGTTCCCGCCGTGCTGGCGCGCCGCGGCTCGTATTAATACATCCGGTTAATACATCCGGATTTCGCTCAAGCCCGACAGCCTGGCCACGACGCCGCCATGCAGCGCCGCGCGGATCAGATAGCGCCTGCTCGACACCGCGTGCGGAAGAAAGACCACCGCCGCCACGCCGCAAAAGACGCATTTGAGAGACGCCAGGCCGATCCTGAACGGTGTTCGTCCCAACGTTTCGAGACGCCGGCCGTGCGACTGGCCGGCGCGAAAGCTGCGGCGAAGCAGCCAGCGCATGCCGGCGCGTTCGACCGGCACGCGCTCATAGCAGACGGCGCGCGGGTCGAATCCGATCCGGCCGCCCGCGTCGCGAAGGCGGTAGAAGAAATCCTCGTCCTCGCCGCCCGTCGCCCCGAGCTCGAGGCGGAAGCGCAAGCCGTTCTTCTCGACGGCGTCGCGGCGGAACAGCACGTTTCCGGTATAGGCGGTGACGATCTCGCCGCGCACCCGCACGGGCCGGGTGGAATGGAAGTCTCCGGCGACAAGCCAGCGGGGACTCGTGTCCGGATAGACCGCGGTGACCGGTCCGAGCACGACGTCGAAGCCCTCCCGCTCGGCGGTCTGCATCAACGCCTTCAGCCAACCCGGCGCCGGCAGTTCGTCGTCGTCGAGGAACGCGATCCAGCGCCCCTTCGCCGCGTCGAGACAGGCGTTGCGCGCTATCGAGATGTTGTTCGCGGGCGCATGGACGTAGTCCAGGGCGATCCTGAACTCCTCGGAGGCGAGCGCGACCAGATCCCGCGCGCGTCCCTCTTGGGTGTTGTCGGCCACCACCACCTGGAGCCGGTCCGTCGCAAGCCCGGTGTTGCGCGACAGCGCGGCCAGCGTCTCGACGATCTCGGGACGGCGGTAGCTGCAGATGCAGAGCGTGACGTCGGGCGCGCTCATGCGGCCCGGTCGGCGAGGATCGAGACAAGGCGCTCGCAGTCGCTGCGATCGGCGACGAAGGCCGAACGCGGCGCGCGGCGCGCCGCATCGCGCATCCGAAGGTAGGCATGCGGCGAAACCGTTTCGAGAAAGGATTCCAGCTCGCGGGCCGGATCGTCCATCAGCACGCCAAGCCCCAACCGGTCGAGCCAGCGGCCCGTCTCGGTGCGCCTGAGCGCCAGCGGCACGGCGTTGAAGCTTCCGCCTTCATACAGGCGATTGGGCAGCAGCCATTCCGAGTTCCCGCCCTCCTCGAAATAGTCGATCGCCCAGACGAAATGCACGTTTCGATAGAGCCTTCCGAGGTCGGCCGGCGCATAGGCGCCGCCGAAGGTCATGGCGGGCACCTGGGCGACCTCGCGGGCGAGATCGCCGAAGACGCCTGCGGCCGGCCGGCCATGGATTTCGATGCGAACCAGGTCGGGCCTCTTTCGCGCAAGCCGGCTGAGGATATCGAAGCTGCGGCGGCAGCGGATCATGCCGAACCAGCCGATGCGCCACGGCGGACCGTCGAGCGGATCGGACTCCGCTTGTTCCGCCGCGTTCAGGAAGAGCAGCTTGTTCTCGACCAGCGCGACCGGCAGAGCGTGCTTCGAAAACTGTCGCGCCTCGAAATATTCCCGCTGGAAGGCCGGCGAGCTCGTGACCAGCAGATCGGCCTCCCGCATCAAGCCGCGCTCGACCGCCCGCAGAATCCGGCCGGCGCGACCGGGCGACAGCAGCAGGCGGTGGATATCCAGGACCTCATAAGCGATCGGCAGGTTTCCGCCGCGCGCGCGCCGCAGCGCCCTGGCAACGGCCAGCATCTCGAGGTTCCTGGCCATCAGGACGTGAACGGGACCCAGGCGCCGCGCCAGCGCTTGCGGGGCCAGCACTTGGCGCAATGTCGCCAGGCTTCTATGTGCGAACCGCGCATCGAATGTCTGGCCCAGCGCGATCGCGGGAGCGCCTGCGATTTCCGATGGTGGAGGAGCGCCACGCCAGAAGCCCGCGACCACCGCATCCATGCCGCCAATGCGAAGCATGCGCAAACGGCGCGCGACCGCAGGATCGTTCAGATCGTGCACCAAATAGGCAACGCGCATGCCGATCCGTCGCGTCCTTCCACTTCAGTCAGCAAACGCACGAGCCTAGGCTTGGTTCGACCGCGTAAACGTGAGCCCGGCTCGATGCCGCCATCGTCGCCTGCGGCTAAACTGCCCGCAACCAACCGTCACCGCGATGCGTTAGGAAAAGCGCGCGGGAGACAGAGCAAGTGCTTGAAATCGTTCGTTCATGGCGTCGAGTGCCAACGCAGAAGTTCTCTTTGGCGCAATCGCTGGGCTATGCGCCCGACGACCGCCTCCTCATCGTGAACTGCGACGACTTCGGTTCGAGCAGATCCGCCAATCTCGCCATCGAACGCTCGCTGCGCGAAGGCGCGGCGACCAGCGCCACCTTGATGGTGCCCTGCCCCTGGGCGCGGTTGGCCGCGAAGTCGAGCAGCGATCTCGACATCGGCGTCCATCTCACGCTGACCTCGGAATATCCCGCCTATCGCTGGCCCTCGCTCACCGGCGCCGCCTCGCTGCACGACAAGGACGGCTACCTTCCGATGACCACCCAGGAAGTGTGGGCGCGCGCCGACCTGGCCGATGTCGAACGCGAATGCGTGGCGCAGATCGACTGCGCGCTCGATTGGGGAATCGACGTGACGCATATCGACAGCCACATGGACATCCTGCAGCTCGACCGCAACTACTTCGCGGTGTACATGCGCCTGGCCCGCCGCTACGGCCTTCCGGTGCGCCTTTGCCGCTCGTCCTTCGAGTGGCCGTTCTCGGCGATGAGCCAGTCGAAGCTCGACGAAGCGGGCATCGTGACCACCGACGGCTTCATCGCGCCGCCCTGGGGCGAAGAGGCACGCGGCACGCTCTTCCGCCGCGTCCCCAGGATCGCGAGCGGCGTGACCGAGTTCGTGGTGCATCCGGCGGCCGACAGCGAAGAGCTGCGCGCCTACGACACGGAATATGCCGATCTGAGGGTGGCAGACGCGCTGTGCCTGACCGATCCCGCGCTCAAGTCGATGATCGCGGCCTGCGGCATCCGGACGATCGGTTACCGGCCCTTGCGCGACGCGATGCGCGGCAGGGCCTGAGATGCGCGGCAGGGCCTGAGATGCGAAGCAGGGCCTGAATCGCTCCAGGCCCTGCCGCACGTGCCCCAATGCCGCCTTACGGCTTGGACGAATAGACCCTGATGTAGTCGACGAACATGTTCGACGGGAACATCGTCGTGCCGTCCACCTTGCCGCCCCAGTTGCCGCCGAGCGCGAGGTTGACCTCGATGAACATCGGCTTGTGCATGTCCGGCGGCGTCGCGAGCTTGTAGACCTGCTTGCCGTCGAAATACCACGTGATGTAATCGGCTTCCCAGTCGCAGGCGTAGGTGTGGTAGTCCTGGCTGGTGTCGGGCACGGTCACCTGCGTGCCGTAGTCCACTTCCTTGCCGTTCTGCTGGCTATGCGCGCTAGTGTAGAGCGTGGTGGGCGAGTTGCCGAGGACCTCCATGATGTCGATCTCGGGCGGCCACGAGCCGTCGGCCGGCAACAGCCAGAACGCCGGCCATACGCCCTGCGTCGTCGGCAGCTTGGCGCGCATCTCGAAGTAGCCGTAGGTCTGGCTGAACGAGTGATAGGAGTTCAGCTCGCCTGACGTGTATTTGTAGTTGCTGATCAGGCTCTGGATCTTCTTCGGCGCATGGCGGCCCTTCAGGATGAGCTTGCCGTCCTTGGTGGTGGTCCAGGGCTTCACGCCCTGGGTCAGCGGGAAGTTGGAGTTGATGTACCACTCCTGCTCGCCGTTGTTCTCCAGCGTGTTGCCGGGCCCGTTCAGCGGGTCGTACCAGAAGTCCGTGCCCCAGGTCCCGGTGTGCCCATCCCACAGGCTCAGCGTGTCGAAATTGTCTTGGAACGTCAGCTTCCCCCCGGCGTTGGCTTCGGTGCCGCACAGGAGTGCGACGGCGCTGGCCAACAGTGCAGTCGTGATCTTGGTGCGCACGCGCGCGCCTGCCTTCTTCGAGGCGAAGTTTCGCATCGACAACCCTTTCTGTTTTTTTCTTGTCGTCCCAGCCGGGGGACGCGGGTCCAAAAACCGTGCATGCCGGGTTCCATCAACTAAAATTTCTGTCACGATGGAACCAATTCCAAACTACATCGCGACGACAAAAAAATTTTCGGCGCAATGCGGGGCGTCATGCCTTGGCGCCGCGAAATGCGGCGCGTCATATCGACACCGAAAACCGTTGCCGGAAGCATGCCGTAGACAGTTCCGACCGTTGCTCGCGAACCGTCGCCGCGCACCCCAGTCCGCGGCGATGGCGTCTCATTTGCAGCGGTGGACCCGAACGGACCGGGAATTTGGATATCGGGGCGGCGCGGCATAGGATTTTGCCGGAATCCGCGACTCCGGGGGATCATGACCAGCTCATTCCGCATACGTGCATTTCTGCTGTCGACGGCGCTGATCGGAGCATCAGCCGCATTGGCACTGGCACCACCCAAAAACTCCGCGGCCAAGACCGCCCCGGCGCAAGCCGTGACGAGCTTTCCTGTCAACCCAAGCGTGTTCAAGGCGCTGCAATGGCGCGGCATCGGTCCCTATCGCGGCGGGCGCGCGCTCGCGGTCGCGGGCATTCCGGGCGACGCCTATACCTATTACTTCGGCGCGGTGGCGGGCGGCGTGTTCAAGACGACGGATGGCGGCGCGACTTGGCAGCCGCTGACCGATCACACGCCGATCTCGTCGGTCGGCGCCATGGCGGTCGCGCCTTCCAATCGCAACGTCATCTATGTCGGAACCGGCGAGGCGGCGCCGCGCGGCGACATGACGATCGGCGACGGCGTCTACAAGTCGACCGACGGCGGCAAGACCTGGAACAGCGTCGGGCTGAAGGACACCCGCCAGATCGGCGCGCTCGTCGTCGACCCCAACGACCCCAACATCGTGCTGGTCGCGGCTTTGGGCCATGCCTTCGGGCCCAACAAGGACCGCGGCGTGTTCCGCACCACCGACGGCGGCAAGACCTGGAACAAGGTCCTGTATAAGGACGACCAGACCGGCGCCATCGACGTGAGCTTCGATCCGCACGATTCCAAGATCGTCTATGCGGCGCTGTGGCAGGCGCGGCGCCTGCCTTGGAACTTCTCGAGCGGCGGGCCGGGCAGCGGCCTCTACCGTTCGACCGACGGCGGCGTCACCTGGACGCATTTGACGGGCAACGGCCTTCCGGGCGGCATCCTCGGCCGCATCCACGTCTCGGTGTCGGGCGCGGATTCCAAGCGCGTCTATGCGATGGTCGAGGCGGCGCAAGGCGGACTCTTCCGCTCCGACGATGGGGGCGATCACTGGCGGCGCGTCAGCGACGACGGCCGCCTGACCCAGCGCGCCTGGTATTTCTCGACCATCCTGGCGGACCCGAAGGACGCCAACACGCTCTACGCCGAGAACACAGGCCTCTATCGTTCGACCGACGGCGGCAAGAGCTTCAACCTGCTGCCGGCGCGGCACGGCGACCATCACGGCATCTGGATCGACCCCACCAACACCAGCCGCATCATCGAATCCAGCGACGGCGGCGCCTCGATCACCTACGACCGCGGCAAGACCTGGACGAGCCAGGACAACCAGCCGACGGCACAGTTCTATCACGTCGCCGTCGACAACCGCTTCCCCTACTTCCTCTACGGCGCGCAGCAGGACAATTCGAACCTGGCCGTCGCCAGCCGCGACGACGAAGGCGCGATCACCGACAAGGACTGGTACAATGCAGGCGGCGGCGAATGCGGCTTCGTCATCGCCGATCCACGCGACGCGCAGATCATCTATTCGACGGCCGAGAACTTCATCGTCCGCTTCGACCGCCACACCTATCAGGACCGCGTGATCTCCGTCTGGCCGGTGGACGCCTCGGGCCATGCGGCCAAGGACCTCGATCACCGCTTCAACTGGACCTCGCCGCTGGCGATGTCGCCGTTCAATGCCGACACGCTCTATTACGGCATGGAAAAGCTCTACAAGACGACGAACGACGGCTCGAGCTGGACGGCGATCAGCGGCGATCTCACCCGCAACGACAAGTCCAAGCAGCAGGCTTCGGGCGGCCCGATCACCAAGGACATCACCAGCGTCGAGTATTATGACACCATCTTCGCCATCGCCGAGTCGCCTTTGAAGAAGGGCATGCTGTGGGTCGGCACCGACGACGGGCTGGTGCAGCTTTCGTCCAACGGCGGCGGCAGCTGGAGCAACGTGACGCCCAAGGCGATGCCCGAATGGGGCACCGTCAGCATGATCGAGCCGTCGCGCTATGACGCCGGCACGGCCTATGTCGCGGTCGACCGCCACAAGCTCGACGACACCAAGGCTTACGTCTTCAAGACCGGCGACGCGGGCAAGACCTGGACGCGCATCGATGCCGGCTTGCCCGACGGCTCCTGGGTGCATGCCGTGCGCGAGGACACGCAGACGCGCGGCCTGCTCTATGCCGCGACCGAGACCGGCGTCTTCGTGTCCTTCGACGACGGCGGGCATTGGCAGAGCCTGCAGCTCAACATGCCGCGCTCGCCGGTGCACGACCTGGTCGTCAAGGGCGACGATCTCGCGGTCGCCACCCACGGCCGCGCGTTCTGGATCCTCGACGACGTGACGCCGCTGCGTCAGGTCGCGGCCGCGCAGACGGCGTCCGACGTCTATCTCTATACGCCGGAAACGGGCTATCGCCTCTATTACCCCGACCAGGTCGATATGCGCCCGCCGGTGGGTGAGAACCCGCCGTCCGGAATCCTGATCGACTATTACCTGCCGTCGAAGCCCATCGCGGCGCTGACGATGGACATCGTCGACGCCAAGGGGCAGCTGGTGCGGCACCTGACCAGCGTCAAGTCCAACAAGCAGGAGCAGCCGCCCGAATGGCCCGACCAGGTGCATCCGACGGACACCTTGCCGACCGAGCCAGGCATGAACCGCTTCGTCTGGAACCTGCGCTATGACGATCCGGCGCAGATCGCGGGCGCGTTCTATGCCGGGCTGCCGCCGCGCGGCCCGATCGCGCTGCCCGGCAAGTACACGGTGACGCTCATCACTCAGGGCCATACCCAGACGGTGCCGCTGACCATCAGCGCCGATCCGCGCGTCAAGGGACCGTCGACCGGGTTGCAGCAGAAGTTCGCGCTCGCGATGGAGGTCTATCACGACCAGGACGCGCTGCATCGCGCGGTGAACGACATCCGGTCTGTCAAGGCGGAGATCGCCACGAACCTCAAGAAGCCGAACGGCCCGGCGCTGTCCGCGGAAGGCCAGCCGCTCCTGACCTCCATCTCGCAGGTCGAATCCGAGCTCATGCAGGTGAACATCAAGGGGTCGGAAGCGAACCTGAACTTCCCCGGCCGGCTCAACGAGCAGATCTATTCCTTCGCCGGCCTGCTCGACGATTCCGACACGCCGCCCAATGCGCAAGAGATCGAGACCTATAAGAGCTACCACGCGCAGCTTGCGGCGCAATTGTCGGCCTGGAACACCTTGAAGACGTCCAAGCTCGCCGCGTTCCGTCAGCATGCAGGAAAGGCGTCGCATTGAAGTCGATATCGTGGGTCGCGGCAGCGGCCTTGGTCGTTGCAACCGGCGCGGCCCTGGCAGCGCCTGCCGATCCCTCGCTGTATGGCGACATGCATTGGCGGCTCGTCGGGCCGTTCCGCGCCGGCTGGGCGACCTTCGTCGAAGGCGTGCCGGCCAAGCCGGACCGCTTCTATTTCGGCACCGCCGGCGGCAGCGTCTGGCGGACGGATGACGCGGGGGGCACATGGCAGCCGCTCTTCGAACACGGCCCTTCGGCCACGATCGGCGCCCTGGCGATCGCGCCGTCCGATCCGAACACCTTATATATAGGAACCGGCCAACCGGAGCCGCGCTATGACGTGGCCGCCGGCATGGGCGTGTTCAAATCGACTGACGGCGGCGCGCACTGGACGCCGCTCGGGCTTCAAAACACCCGCTACATCGGCGACATCTGGGTCGATCCCAAGAACCCGAACGTCGTGCTGGTCGCAGCCCAGGGACATTTCTTCGGACCGAGTCCCGACCGCGGTCTCTATCGCTCGATGGACGGCGGCAAGACCTGGTCCCACGTCTTGAAGCTTGGCGACTGGACCGGCGCTGTCGATATCGCGAGCGATCCCAGGAACCCGAAGCTCCTTTTCGCATCGACCTGGGAAGCCAGGCAGTATCCCTGGCTCAGCTACTTCACGCCGATCACCGGCTCCGGCAGCGCCGTCTACAAATCGGCCGACGGCGGCGCGAGCTGGCACAAGCTTTCCGGCGGCGGCTGGCCCGCGGGCCCGCTCGGCCGCATCGGCCTTGCCGTCACGCATATGGGCAAGGCGACGCGCATCTATGCGACCGTGGATTCGGAGAAGTCCGGCGGCATGTACCGCTCGGACGACGGCGGCGCGCGCTGGCAAAAGGTCGACGACGCCGAAGCCGTGTCGAACTGGTATTTCAGCCGGCTGGCGGTGGCGCCGAACGATCCGAACACGGTCTATACAGTCGGCCAGTCGATCCATCGCTGCACCGAAGGCGGCAAGCATTGCGAGATCGTGCGCGGCTCGCCCGGCGGCGACGACTATCACCACATCTGGATCAACCCGCTGCATACCGACCACATGATCACGGGATCGGATCAGGGCGCGGCCGTCAGCGTGAACGGCGGCGCGACCTGGAGCAGCTGGTACAATCAGCCGACGGGACAGTTCTATCATCTCGCGGCCGACAATCGCTTTCCCTATTGGATCTATTCCGGCCAACAGGACAGCGGCACGGTGGGCATCGCCAGCCGCAGCGATTATGGCCAGCTCACGTTCCGCGACTGGCATCCGGTCGGCGGCGACGAGCGCGACTACGACATCCCCGATCCGGCCGACCCGATGATCGTCTATGGCTCGGGGCTTGGCGGGCGCATCAGCAAATGGGACGCCCGCACCGGCCAGGTCTCCGACGTGACGCCGTGGCCCGAACAGAACTATGGGCGGCGCCCGACCACGACCAAGTACCGTTACATGTGGATGACGCCACTGGAAAGCTCGCGCACCGGTCCCGCGTCGCTCTATCTGGGCGGACAGGTGGTGTTCCGCAGCCAGGACCAGGGCGCGAGCTGGCAGACGATCAGCGGCGACCTGACGGGCAAGACCACGGACGCCAAGAACTGCGACGGCGACGTGTCGCTCGCCGACGCGAAACCTTGCGGCTATGGCGTGATCTCGGCCATCGCGCCCTCGCCGCGCCAGGCGGACGAGATCTGGGTGGGGACCGACGACGGCCTGATCCAGGTCACCCGCGACGGCGGCGCGCATTGGAGCAACGTCACGCCGACCGCGATCGCGACGTGGGCGAAGGTAGCTTCGGTCGATCTTTCCAGCACGACCGACGGCACCGCCTATGTGGCCGTGGACGGACATCGCATCGACGACTTTCAGCCGCATGTGCTGCGCACCAAGGACTACGGCGCCAGCTGGCAGGAGGTCGACAACGGCCTGCCGCGCGATCACTTCGTCGACGTCGTCCGCGCCGATCCGGTGCAGCCGGGCCTGATCTATGCCGGAACCGACGACGGCGTCTTCGTGTCGTTCGACGACGGCGACGACTGGCAGCCGCTGCAGGCGAACCTGCCGACGGCCTGGGTCACCGACCTGCTCGTCCATGATGGCGATCTGATCGCTTCGACCATGGGACGCGCCATCTGGACATTGGACGACGTCGCGCCGTTGCGGCAGATCGCGAGCGGCGCGGGCGGATCGGACGCGCTCCTGTTCAAACCGGCGAACGCGTTTCGGGTGCATCCGAACAACAATCACGACACGCCGCTGCCCCCGGAAACGCCGGCGGGCGAGAACCCGCCCGCGGGCGCGATCGTCGACTACTGGCTGGGCGCGAACACGACGGGCGCCGTGACGCTCACGATCCAGGACAGCAGCGGAAACGTCGTGCGCCGCGTCTCGAGCGCAGAGCCGGCCGAACAGCCCGATGTCGAGCTCTATTTCGCGAAAGCCTGGACAAGGCCGCCGCAACAGCTTTCCGCCGCGCCCGGCCAGCACAGGTTCGTATGGAACCTGCGCTATCCGCGGCCGCATGCGCTGCGTTTCGGCTACAGCATCGCCGCCATATGGGGCCACGACACGCCGATCGAGCCCGACGGACCCTATGTCCTGCCCGGCGACTACACGGTCGTGCTCGACGCGAACGGCAGGCGCTTCACCGCGCCGCTGCACGTCGACGAAGACCCGCGCGTGACGGTCGGCGCTGAGGGCCTGAAAGCCTCGCTCGACCTGTCGCGGAAGATCGAGGCCGGCCTTGTCGAAGCCGACGCGGCCTCGCGCGACAAGGCTGCGACCCTGAAGCTGCTCGACGCGCGCTTCCCCGCGACCGGCGACAAGCACGACGAGAAGACGCGCGCGCTCGCGGCCAAGCTCCGCGAGAAGCCGGCCGCCGGGCAGCCGACGTTCGAGTCCACGGCGGGCGCGCTGGCCGGGGTCGAGCACGCGCTCGAATCCGCCGACGTGGCGCCGACCGCCATCCAGCAGCAGGTCGTGACGGATGCACTCGCCAAGCTGGACCAGGCCAAGCGCGATTGGGCGGCGGCGAAGAGCGGCACGCTCGTGGAATTGAACGCGGCGCTGGCGCAGGCCGGCGAAAGGCCTATCGAGCCCAGCGCGGCCGATCTCAGCCACGCCGCGTCGTCCGACGGCGGCGAGGACCTGCCCTGATGCGCGCCGGGGGCAAGCTCGTCGTTGCCGCCGCGGCGGCGCTGCTGGCGTTCAACGCCGGCGCGGCCGTCGATCCGTCCTGGTACCAGGATCTGCACTGGCGGCTGGTCGGCCCGTTCCGTGGCGGGCGCGTTCTGGCCGTGTCCGGGATTCCCGGGGACGGCCGGCACTTCTATTTCGGCGCCGTCGACGGCGGCGTGTGGAGCACCGCCGATGCCGGACGCACCTGGCAGCCGGTTTTCGACGAGCAAGCCGACGGGTCGATCGGCGCGCTGGCGATCGCGCCGACCGATCCGAACGTCGTCTATGTCGGAACCGGCGAAGCCGACATGCGCTCCGACATCGCCCACGGCAACGGCGTCTACAAGACGACGGATGGCGGCAAGCATTGGAGCTTCATCGGGCTGGCCGATACGCGGCAGATCGGCCGCATCCTGGTCGATCCGCGCAATCCCGACGTCGTGATGGTCGCCGCTCTCGGCCATGCTTATGGCCCGAACGACGAGCGCGGCGTCTTCCGCTCCACCGACGGCGGCGCGCATTGGCAGAAGGTGCTGTTCAAGGACAGCGACACCGGCGCGATCGATCTCGCCTTCAAGCCCGGCGATCCGGCGACGGTCTATGCCGCGCTTTGGCAGACGCGGCGACCGCCCTGGAGCGTCTATACGCCATCGAACGGCCCCGGCTCCGGCCTCTATGTTTCGCACGACAATGGCGAGCATTGGACGCAGGTGACCGGCAACGGCTTCCCCGCCCATCCCGCGCGCATGGGCATCGCGCTGTCGCCGGCGCTGCCGTCGCGCGTCTATGTCCTGGCCGACGGGCCGCAAGACGAGGCCGGGCTCTATGTCTCCGACGACGGCGGCGCGCATTGGGCGCGCGCGACGGACGACAAGCGGATCTGGGAGCGCGGCTGGTATTTCTCCGGCATCGCGGTGGACCCCAAGAACGCCGACCGCGTCTATGTGATGGACACCATCGTGCTGCGCTCGGACGACGGCGGAAAGCATTTCGTCGCGCTCAAGGGCGATCCGACAGGCGACGACTTCCATCAGATGTGGATCGATCCCACCGATGCGGATCGCCAGATCCTGGGCACCGATCAAGGAGCGATGATCACCCTGAACGGCGGCAAGACCTGGAGCAGCTGGTACAACCAACCGACCGCGCAGATCTATCACGTCAGCACCGACAACCGCTTCCCCTATTGGGTCTATGGCGCGCAGCAGGATTCCGGCGCCGTGGCGCTGCCCAGCCGCACCAACGGCTATGACGGCATCACGATGGAGCAGTTCCACGAGATCTCGCCCGGCGGCGAAAGCGACATGATCGCGCCCGATCCGAGCGACCCCGACATCGTCTATGGCGGCAGGGTCGACAAGCTCGACCGGCGCACCGACCAGGTCCGCGCCGTCGATCCGACCCTGGCCTATCCGGCGGTTCATTACCGCGCCGCATGGACCTTGCCGCTGGCGTTCTCGAAGAAGAACAAGAAGGTTCTCTACTTCGCGAACCAGCAGCTGTTCCGGACGTCCGACGGCGGCAATCACTGGGCGCCGATCAGTCCCGACCTCACGCGCGAGGACGCCGGCGTGCCGGCCAACCTCGACGCGCCGACGGCCGCCGACGACGATCACGTCGATAGGCGCCGCGGCGTGATTTATACGATCGCGCCTTCGCCGCTCAGCGCCGCGAGCCTGTGGGTCGGCACGGACGACGGGCTGGTGTGGAAGACCTCGGACGGCGGCACGCATTGGATCCAGGCGACGCCGGCCGAGCTCACGCCCTGGTCGAAGGTCGGCGGGATCGAGCTGTCGCATTTCGATGCCGGCACGGCCTATCTGGCGGTCGACCGCCACCGTCTCGACGACGACGCGCCTTACATCTGGCGCACCGGCGACGGCGGCAAGACCTGGAGGCGCATCGACGACGGCCTGCCGCGCAACGCTTTCGTCAATGTGGTGCGCGAAGACCCCGCGCGGCGCGGCCTGCTCTATGCCGGCACCGAGCGCGGCATGTTCGTGTCGTTCGACGACGGCGCACACTGGCAGCCGCTGCAGCAGAACCTGCCGATGACCTCGGTGCGCGACATCGAGGTGCACGGCAACGACCTGGTGATCGCGACCCACGGCCGCGGCTTCTGGATCATGGACGACGTCGGAGCGCTCAGGCAGGCCGATCCCGCCGCCGTGCAAATGGCGCCGGTCCTGTTCAAGCCGGCGGTCGCGGTGCGCGAACGTCCGTCGGGGTTCACCGGCACGCCGCTGCCGAAGGACGAGCCCGCGGCTTCCAACCCGCCCTTCGGCGCGGCCGTCGACTACGTCCTGCCGGCCGGGACGAACGGGCCGGTGACGCTTACGATCTTCGATGCGAAGCATGCCAAGGTCCAAGGCGCCACGAGCGAAACGAAGATCGCGGCGCCCGATGCCGCCAAGCTTTCCTTCGCGCCCGAATGGGTTCCGCCGCGGCAGACGGTCTCCACGGCGCCGGGCCAGCACCGTTTCGTCTGGGACATGCACTATGCGGGCGCCGCGGACATGGAGAATCCCTTCGCCGCGGGCGGCGTGTGGGCGCCCCCGGGGAACTATACGGTCGAATTGTCCGTAAACGGACAAACCCTGCGCCAGCCGCTTGTCGTCAAGCCGGATCCGCGCGTGAAGCTTTCCGCCGCCGCCTTCGGGCGCGAATATGCATTGGCGGTCGGGATAGAGGAGGCGTCGCAACGGATCGCCAAGACGCTCGCCGACGCCACCAAGCTGGTCAAGGCGCTGGAAGAGCGCGAGGCCGGCGAGGCCGAGCTGAAGCCGCAATTCGAGCAGCTCATCGAAAAGGTCTCGGTGGTGTCCGACGCGCCGCGCCTTGCGGCCGCGCATTCCGGCCGCGAGCGCCCGCCGGCGCATGTCGACTCTCTGCGAAGCCTCGCCGCCGGCTTCCGCAAGCTCAAGAGCGCCGTCGACGGCGCCGATGCCGACCCGAGCCGGGACAGCATCGCGTCCTATGCCAAGCTGTCGAAGACGCTCGGCCTCACGCTGCAGGCATGGGACCGGATCCAACGGACCGACTTGCCCGCCCTCGACGCCGCGCTGAAGGCGCACGGCGCGAAGCCGGTGGGCGGGTCATGACCCGGATGTCGCCTGGCCGTGACGCCGGACCACCTCGGTATCGGTGTGGATGTCGTGCACCATTCGTCCGTTCGAGCTGCCGTCGGACAGGGCGCGCACGAAAGCGACGGGGCTCATCAGCATCCTGAGCAGCGCCGTGCCGCCGGAGAGTACTGCGCCGTCGGCGCGGACGGCGCGCGTGCCGGCCAGCATCATGCCGATCGTGCTTCCCGACTGCTGCAGCAGGAGGAACTCGACCAGGGCGGCAAGAGCGAAAAGGACCGCGGTCGGCAGCAGCGGGTTACGGAGCAGGCCGGGCAGGAACAGCAGAACGCCGGCATCGATCACGCCGGACAGCATTCGGCGCGCCCGACTGGGAGATCCGGCAGCGGCAGGCCTGGACTTCGGTTCCTTCGTCGGAGGCTTCCTGTCCGACGACCTGAACGGCTCCAGCGCGGCCCAGAATTCTTTCGTCGACTGAAACCGCTCCGCGGGCTCGAGCGCCATCGCGCGCCGGACGACCTTGTCGAGCGCTTCGGGCACCGATGGATTGAGCGCTTGGAGCGGGAGCACCTGCTGGCCCTCCAGCCGGTCCTTCGCGGGGGTGGGGGCGCGCAGCGTCAGGCTGTAGTAGATCAGCGCGCCCAGTGCGTAGAAATCGGTCGCAGCCGAGACCGCCGCGTTCGGATCGAACTGCTCGGGCGCGGCATATTCGGGCGTGTAGCTGCTGCCGCCGGCGTCGCCGTCGCGCCTGAACGCCTCGCGCGCCGAACCGAAGTCGATCAACTTGATCCGGCCGCCGCCGAACACCCTCAAGTTCGACGGCTTGATGTCCAGGTGACGCAGGTTGAGCTTGTGTATCGCCGCCAGTGAACCGAGCACGCCGAGAGCGACGTCGACCGATTCCGGAACAGGTTGGAACTTGTGCGTGCTGGTGAACTTGGATTGAAGGTATTCCAGATAGGACCGGCCGCGCAGGAACTCCATCGTGAGATAGGCCGTGCCGTTGGTCTCGAAGAATTCGCCGACCTGAACGATCCCCGCTTCATTGCGCAACTTGGCGAGGCAGTCCGCCTCGCGGCGAAGCCCTGCGATCGCGGTGAGGAAAGCCCGCCGCTGGCTCGCCACGACCACGACTTCTCCGCTCGCGGCGCGTTCCACCACCCGCTCCCCCGGGAAGAGTTCCTTGATGGCGACGATCTCCGACTTCCGGCGATCCCACGCGCGATAGCAGATGCTGTAGCCGCCGCTCCCCTCGCTCCGCCCGATCAGGTAGCGGTTGGCCAGCTCGGTCCCTTCGGGAAGGAAAGTCCGATCGTTGCGGGGAATGCCGTCATATCCGCAATGGCCGCAGAGACCCGAAGCCCTGTCGCCCCTCAGGCAGTGTTCGCAGCGATAGGTCCTGCCGGCCACGGTCCGCTCACGATGCCGGCTTCGCGGCGGTATCGGCGGGCGGCTCGTCCCAGTCGAATTTGTCGCCGCAAAGCGGGATGAACATGAACACGCTCTGGCCGATGCCGATGCGGTCATAGGGCTGCAAAGCGCGCCGTTCCAGAACCTCCTCGTTGTTGAGCTCGATGAGGTTTCTTCCGGTTCCGGGCACGACGTGGAACGCCTTCGACCTCATGCTGTAGACGACCTCGCATTGACGCTCGCGGCTGATGGTCTCGTCGCCTTCGATCAGAACGTCCATATCGGGCGCGCGTCCGACGTTGTTGCGACCGGTCAGCAGCCGATAGTCCCGTCCCTTGTTGCTTCCCTTCACGCAGATGAGCCAGCCGACGACGGGATCGATCCGCGTGGTCTTGATCATCATGGGAATGGTCTTGCCGTCGCCGGGTTGCCGGCGCTGGCCTTGCGGCGGCGGCGAAGAGCCGTTCCCGCCGCCCGGCGCGGCCTGCGTGTTGGCAGCCTCGGTCCGGGTTTCGCCCGGCCGGGGATTGGCGACGGTCTTGTTGATCGTCGACGGGTCGACGACCGGGCAATAGGGACATCTCGGATAGGAGTCTTCGTAGTAGTGGTTGTTATTGCAGCGTTTGGTGGCCATCGCTCAGAGCTCCATGCTTATCCATGCCGTTGGCTTCGGCGCCGGTCCGGTAGACCGCCGTTATCGCCGTGTAGTTGTCCTGGTCCTTGCGCTTCTGCGCCTCGATCGCCGCGCGGATGCGCCCGCCCCACTCGGCCGCGCTGCTCGACGCGGCCAAGGCGGCGGCGAAGTCCTCGTCGGAAAGGGCGCTCCACACGCCGTCCGTGCAAAGCAGGAACGCGTCGCCGTTCTGCAGCGCGACCGCGTGCGGCGCGAGCTCGAGGGCGGCACCGTCGCCGGCGCCCAGCACCCTCAACAGGCGATGGCTGTCGGTGACGTCGCCCGGTTCGGGAGAAAGCGCGGCAGGCAGCGACTGTGTCAGTTCGCTGACGCTGTGATCGCGCGTGCGCAGGACCTGGGCTCCGGCGCGAAAGAAATAGATCCTGGTGTCGCCCACATGGCCCCAGCGTGCGTTCCCGTTGCTGCAGGCGACGAAGGCCAGGGTCGTGCGATGGAAGCTGGAATGCGCGCCGAGCCTCGCGCGTTCGGCGGCGACCGCTTCATCCGCGCAGCGCACGCTCGCCGCGAGCGACTCGTCGCCGAGGTCCGGCCGTTCGCCGAAAGCGCGGCCGATCGACTGAACCGCGGTGCCGGCCGCCACTCCCCCGCCGCGATGCCCGCCGAGGCCGTCCGCCAGCGCCATCAGCATGTAGCCGGCGCCCTTCGCGGTCGCGAAGGCGTCGTCGTTCGCCGTGCGCGCGCCGATCGCGGAGAAGCAATGCGTGTCGAGGATCATCGCGCAAGCTCCAGGAGGACCTCGTGCCGACTTGCAAGGACGAGGCGATCGCCCGGCGACGCGCCACGCTCGATGAAGGGCGGGAGCCAGATCCTGGCGCCGTTCCTTCTGACCAGAAGGGTGTGGTTCATCGAGCCCAGATCCTTGACGCGAAACTGCTTTTGCGAAGGCTCGAAGCGGACCGCGCAATGCGCGCGCGAGACCTTGGGGTCGGAGGGAAAAGAAAGCTGCGCGTCGCTCGGATCCCGCCCGAGCAGGACACAGTCGTCGAACACGGCGACCTCGCCCTTGAACGGTCCGTTCAGCACCCTGAGCCGTGCTGGCGGCCGATAGACCGATTTCTGCGCCGGCCTGCTTTTGCCCGAACTCTTGCGGCCGTATTGGCGCCTGGTCCGGCCCTTCACGTAGAGAAGATAGCAACCCAGGAGCACGACAACGGCGACGATCACGCCGAAGACGTTGTCGTTGGCGGCCGTCGCGACCTGGGCGAAGGCGCCTGCGATCGCCACGAAAATCTTGCCGAAGAGCGCAAGTTCGGAACCGCTCATTTCCGCGCGCTCGGTTTGAGCTGGACGGCCGGTGGGTGTCCGGTCCCCTTGCCGGAGTGCGAAACCTCGGCTCCCTTTCCGACGCGCGACGCGTCGGGTTTTTGCCCGGCTTTGTGGGCCGGTGGAACGGGAGGAACAGGCACGACCGGGCCGGTTGCGGCGGGCGTGCCTTTGCCATTCGGATCCGCCTTGTGTCGCGCCAGCTTATCCTGGAGCACAGGAGCGGATCCGCCCCCCAGGTGGGAGACATGCGCCCACGCCACGATCAGCACGATGAGCAACGTGGCCAGGCTTCCAAGCAATGCAGAGCCGAGTTTCCCGCCGAACATCAGGCCCAAGGGAAGCGCCTGTTTCATCGCGAGGATCGCGACCGTGGCGTTGTCCTGGGTGGGGTTGTGCTGATCCAGCACCGCCTGGAGCATCTTGCGCGCCGAGGCCATGGGCCGCCCCGCCGATGCGAAGCGGTCGAGCTGCTTGATGTCGAGGCCGCGATGCAGCCCGTCCGACGACGCGACGATCCGGTCGCCGGGCCGAAGCCGCAGACCGTCGGCCTTGATCTGGGGAGCGGGCGGTTCGGGCGCCCCGACATAGGCCGTGAGCGCCTCGAGGTTGACGTCCTGGTCGATGCCCTCCAGCGCCCCACCGGAGCGCATGCGGCTGGTACCGACCGTATCGTCGACGGTCAGCTGCTGCGGCTTGGCGAAAGAGCGGCACAAATAAACGCGGCTGTCGCCGACGGAGACCCAATACAGGCGCCGGTCGGCGACGATGCAGGCCACGAGCGTCGTGCCCGCGTTGCTGGAGACGTCGCGGACGGCGCGCTGCGCCCCTTCCAGCATCCGGCGAAGCGTTTCGGCGGGCGGATCGGACGGATGGCGCCGCTCGAATTCGGCGAGCGCGGCGGTCACGGCCGCGCGGCTCGCCTCGCCGCCCTTGGCCAGACCGCCCATCCCATCGCACAACACCATGCAGACCCCGCCAAGGCGCTCTTGCGCTTCGGCATCGAGGCTGCTGAAGCCGAAGGCGTCCTCCTGACTGTCTCGGGCGCCGATGTCTTGAGCGTTTCCGGCTGCGATACGCATCAGTACTCCGGAGCAAGAAGGGTCATGCGCAGCTCCGTGCGTCCGACGCCTAGGGTTGAGCCTGTTTCCGCGTGCAGGGCTTTCTTGATCGGCACGCCGTTGACGCGCGTCCCGTTCAAGGAATCCAGATCGGTGACGAAGATCCGGCCGTTCTGCCTGGAGAGCTTGCAGTGGTACCCGGAAACCTGGGAATCGTCCGAAATGCAGACGTCGTTTCCGGGCCGCCGGCCGACGGACAATTCGCGATCGAACAAGAGCTCCTTCGACGCGATGTTGGTGTGGCCGATGGCATCGAGACGCAAGCGCCAGCGATCCTTCTGGGTGCCGGGGATGACGATCAGCAGCGCGCTGACGCGCGTGTTGGGGGCGATCTCCACGCTGCCGCTCGCGGGCTCGGGGCGCTTATCCTGGGCGGGGACCACGACGATGTAATAGGTTGCGACGCTCGCGATCACGATCGTGATGCCGCCGAATGCCCAGAGCGACATGGCGCCTCCCAAGAGGTCGAGCAGCTGCTGCCAGATGCCCGGTTGCGGAGGATTCGGGGGCGTACCGTTCGGGCCGGAATTCCCGCTCGGAACAATCGCGACGCCCTCTCGGCCGACCTGGGTGATGGTGACGGATTGAGAGTCCAGCCTCGTCGTGCCCTGAACCAACCGAAGCCGCACGGCGGTCGTCGATCCGTCGGGCACGCATTTGAGGCATTTGAAGAGCACATCGTATGTGTCCGAAACGATCTCGTGCAGCTCCTGGAAGGCGCGGTCGACCGTCGCCAGGTCTTCGGTTCGGCGGTAGGCGCCGCCGGAGACGCGCGCGATACCGGCCAGCTCCTTCAGGGCATCGTTGACGACGACCTTCTGCCCGACCGCGTCGGTCACGACGGGCCGCTTCCTGGACCACGAGCCGACGGCATAAACGGGCACCGGATCGGTGCGCAGCTTGTCGTAGACTTCCTGCAGCACCGCCGATCCGGCCTGATCGTCGACCCCGTCGGTGAGCACCACGATGGCGCGGCGCAGCGGCAGATACTTGTCCTGCCGGTGCGCCAGATCGATCGCCTGGACGAACCCTTGATAGAGCTTGGTCGTCAGGTCCTTGGCATCGGCCGGCAAAGCCCGCTTGAGAACGTCGCGGTCGTCCGAATAATCCTGCACGACGCGGACGCCGTCTCCGAAGGTGACGATCGCGCCATAGTCACCCGGCTTCAACGAATCTATCCAGCTCTCGAGCGCATGGCGGATGAGATCGAAACGTCCGGTAACGGAGGCCGAGATGTCGACGAGGAAGACCACCGCCAGCCGCTGTGCGATCATCGGCTTTCCGTCGCTCAGCACCCTGTTGCCGACGGACGCATTCCATTCGTTCGCCTGCTGGGTGACCGCCTGGCCGTTCGAGTTCTCGGAGACGAAATAGAGATGCAGGTCCGGCAGGCGCGCCACGACCTCGGTCAGCCTCAAGGACCGGTCGGCCGACTGCGCAAGGTCGGCGGATTGCGCCAAGGCCGGCATCGCCCAGCCGAAGGCCGCGATCGCTAAAGCGCAGAGAAATTTGATGTGTCTCATCGTTTCGCCAAGGCCTTTATCTGATCTCCGAGAACCTCGATCGCCTGCTGTAGGCTGAGATATTCCTCACGGGTCTTCTCGTAATTGTCTTCCATGCCGCCGGAGTTGATCCGCCGCCGCAGCTGGGCGAGCCGGGCCGTTGCGGCATCGAGATTTCCGATCAGGCGCTTGTCGTTGGCGTTGAGGGACGAGCTTTTCAGGCGCAGATCGTGCGCCTTGCTCCTCAGCGCGGCGGCGTTGCGGTCGAGCGCCGCGATCTCGTCCCTGAGCGCGTCGACGTTTCGCTGCCGGTCCGCCAGCGCCGCGTTGGTGCGGTCGGTCTCGGCTTTAGCCGCCGCTTCCTGCTCGCGCATGCGGGCCAGCTCGGCGCTCTGCTCGTCGACGCGCCGCTGATAGCCTCCCGACGCCAGCCCCTGGACGCCTGAGATGAACCCGCCCTTCGACGGGTCCGCCGATGTCGCGCAACCGGCAAGCCCGACGGCCGCGCCGATCGACGCCACGCGAATCCACGATGCTCTGATCATGCCAATGCCCCCGGCTATATGAGTTCCACCCGTCAGCTCGTGCCGCGCGCCTGTTCGACCTGCGCTTCCATCCTGGAGATCGAGGCTATCTGGGTCGCCATGCTCGCGGCGGCCATGCGCATCTGCGGGATGTCCGCCCGCCACTTCTTGAGCTGCTCGAGCTTCTGCGGATCGCTCGTGCCGATTTCCTTGTCGGTCACCTCGATGAATTGTTCCTGGTTCGCGGTCTTCGTCTCGAGCTCCTTCCGGCCCGCTTCGAGCTTCCGCCGCTCGTCCGACAGGCTCGCCAGGATCGCGGCCGCCTTCGAACGGGCGGCCGAATGCTCGAGCTTGGCGCCGCGCAATTCCGCGAGCTGGGCATTGGCGAGCTTCAAGGCCGCGACGCTCGCCGCGGTTTGCGCCCTCGCCGTGTTCGTAGCCTGCTCCGCGATCTCGCGCTCGCCGGCGATCCGCTGTTCGATCGTGGCGTACTTGGCCTTCTGGTGAGCGACGTAGTTTCCCGCGATCCCGCCGATGATGCCGCCGATGGCCGCGCCGATCAGCGCGGACTTCGCGCGGTCCCCGCCGCCGAAGAGAGCGCCGGCCCCGGCGCCGATCAGGGCCCCGAGCCCCGCGCCTTCGGCGGTAGTCCGGCCCGAGTCTTCCTTCTGCGCGTCTTCGCCGTTCCCCTGGCCCGTCGCGCAGCCCGAGACGATCTGGCTTGCGACGAGGACGACGACAATGCCTTTGCGGATATTCTTCATCATTCCACCTCACCATTGAGTTTGTCGATATCGTTGTTGACCAGCTCGGCACTGAGATGGCCCTGCACGTACGAAAACGCGTGCCTTCGGATCACGTCGACCGCCGAGCCGAGCGTGGAGGTCTGCTCCAGCTCCGCGGCGTCGTTGAACTGGCTGGGCTTCACGCGCGCCAGCGTCTGAATCTCGTCGATATAATTCGCCATATTGCGGTCTTCGTCGCCCTTCAAGGACGCCTGGACGTTCTCGAGGGCCAGGATCGACTCGAGAATTTTTTCGTCCTTCTCCGGTATCTTCCGGAGCGCATCGAGGCTTATCTGGTTCTTCTTGGCCTTGAAGGCCTCGCCCTGCATCGCCGCCAGATACTGCAGCGCGTGCCTGATCGTGCTGCGCGTCTGATCGATCGGGTTGACGCCGGTGACGACGAAATCGGGCGGCCGGGGCGTGACGTCCCCACCCTGCGCAATGCCGCTGCCGGTCCCGGATTGCCCGCCCGGAGGCGTTTGCGCCGTATACGGATGAAACGGTCGATAGTACAGCAAGCCCAAGACGACGGTCAGGACCGCCGCGGCGGTGCCGACGAGCACGCCGCGGGGCATGTTGCCGGGCCAAGGGAGCGGTGCCCCGGCCGCAATCGGCTTGCCGCCGAACACCGCCGGTCCGGACCGCGGATTCGGCGAGGAAGCCGCGTCCGCCGCGACGTCCTTTCCTTCCAGCGCGAGCCGGGCATCGACCAGAAAGGCCGCGATGTCGGGATATCGCTTGTCGTATTCCAGCGCCATGCCCTTGACGATGACCTGCTCGAGGCCCGCGGATATGGAGATTCCGAGCGCCGACGGAAGATCCAGCGGCGTGCCGCCGATCCTGTCGGGAGAATTGACCGGCACCGTGCCCGCGATGAGACGGTAGAGCGTGGCGCAGAGCGCGTAGATGTCGGTGGCAGGGCCTTGGAAAGCCTTGGACTGATATTGCTCGAACGGCGCGTATCCCGGCTTGAGGATGACCGACAGGTTGGTGCTTCTCAGACCGATCGCGACCCGCGCCGCGCCGAAGTCGAGCAGCTTGATGTTGCCGTCGTTCGTCAGAAAGATGTTGTCGGGACTGATGTCGCGGTGGATGAGCCCCACGGCGTGGCACGCCTTCAAGGCATCCGCCACGGGGAGGATGATGTTCAGTGCGGTGACGGGATCAATTCGGCCCACGGACGCGGCGTAGGACAGCAGGGTTTGCCCGTCGAGGAACTCCATGACGAGGTAGCCGGTGTTGTTTTCCGAGAAGAACTCGAGCACGTGGATGATGGTCTGGTGCCCTCGGAACTGGACGAGGTTGCGCGCCTCCTGCAGGAACTGGCTGAGGCCGGCGTTGTAGGCATCGGCCTGGTCCCGCAGCGGAGAGATGTCCGCCGCGCCGGCGACGCGGCTGGCCAGGTGCGCCGGAAAATATTCTTTGATCGCCACGCGGGTATTGAGATTCAGGTCGAGCGCCAGATAGGTCGCGCCGAAGCCTCCGCGGCCCAGCAATCCGCCGAGCTGGAATTTGCCTGAAAGTATCGTACCGATCGGGAGCGTGTCGCCCGATCCGTTCGCGGCCGCGCTTGCGCAGTTCCCACAAGCTTCACCATTGCCAAGCTCGTAGAGACAAGTCGGGCAGAAAATGCTCGGCACTTTGAAAAACCAGCCCCCCTGGAATTTCGGGGATGTTAATTATTCTCCTTCTCTCGTCAACCCATAAATGTATTGCGCATGCATTCTATTTTTACTAGATATGTGGGACGGGCTTGGTACGCGTCTATCGCCGAGCGGTCCTGTCGGCGACGGCCAGCAGGAATTCGCGCTGCGCCTTCTGAAGCGACACGAGCGTACGAGCCTGTGCGAGCGCCTCGGCGCGGGCCGGCGCGTCTCCGCCGAGCTTCGCCGCGGCGCTGCGATAGGCGCCGGAAAGCGAAGCCGTGAGCTTGACGAAGTCCTGCAGTGGAATCCTGCGCCTGGCCAGTCCGGTCAGGAATTCGTCGGAGCGCTTCACGATCTCGTTCGCGCCCTCGATCTCCCGCAGCCGAACGAAAAGCTCCTTCTGCCAGCGCAGGTCCTGCGCGATGTCGGCGATGTCGCCCTCCTGCTTCTGGCGCATCGTCGCCAGGACATCGATCTTGTTGAGCAGCGTCAGGTGCAGCGCCTGCGCCGCGGCGGGGTTTCCCAGCGCCTTGACCAGCGCGTCGAAGGCAGGCCCCGCCGACACCGGATCGCCGATGCGCGCCTTCTGCACGAAGCGCGACAGCACACCCTCCACCGCGTCCGCATTCTTCTGAAGGAACGCGGCATAGGCCTTCGGCGCGACATCCCTGTCCTTGAGCAGCATCTGAGCGAGCTTGACCTGATCGCGCGCGCCGTCGATGCCGAACGCATCCAGCCGCGCGAAGACCGCGGCATGCTGCAGCAACGTCTCGCGGATCGCCAGCGGCAAGGCCATGGGCTGCGGCGCGAAGGCGTAGCCGTTGACGGCGCGGTTGTCGACCAGCTCCAGGATCTCGAGCTTTGCCGGCGCATCGCCGGGCTTGAAGCGGAACTCGACCCAGCGGTTCTCCCCCGGCCGCATGCCCGTCAGCGTCATCACCCCGCCCGGCCTCGCCATGGCCTGCCTGCGGTCGTCGCCGGCGACGGTCGCGACGACCAAGTTCTTCGCCGCGTCGTCCGACCGGCGGCTTCCGGTCGTCACCGCGATCGGCATGTCGCGCGTGACGGTTGCCGCGTTGTGCACGACGGCATACATCGACATGCCCATGTCGCCGGCCGCCATGCCGCCATAGCCGAAGACCTGCATGTTGCGCTGGGCCTTGTTGTTGTCGCCCATCACGGCGAGGTCGGTGGTCGGCCAGCCCGGGGCATGAAGATACAGACTGGGCTGCACGATCGGATCGACTCCGGCGACCGAAATCTCCGACGCCAGGCAGACGTGGTTGGAGGCGCCGGACGGAAGCTGCCACAGCACGCCATCGCCGGCCGCGGGCGCCTTCACCGCGTCGCCGGCATTGAAATGGACGCTGGTGGCCGATCCTGCGTCCAGGAAATTCACGCCCACCCCGCCGTCGGAATAGTAGAACTGCAGCGCCACGTCCTCTGCCACGCCCGTCGCCTCGCGGCCGATGCGCGCGAAGGCATAGTTCGGACCCGTCATCGTGGGTTGGGGATCGTGCGATTGCGGACGGTCGCTGCCGTCGAAGGAAAGCGGGTCGTTGCTGCGTTCGTTCCATACGTCGCTGGTGCTGAAGAAATCGCCGTGGCTCGACGGCTCCTGGCCCCGGTCGTGCGACGACGCGCTGTCGGTCCAGTCGCGGACGTAGAAGTCCTGGTTGGCGGCGAGCTCGGTGGTCTTGAAGAAGAACGGATCGATCGAGGACGGCACGATCGTCATGTTGTCGGTCTGAAGGAAATTCGGCATGGGCGAGCCGTCCGGGGTCTTGTTGCGCAGGAAGGTCACGCTCTGCGGAAAGGTCGCATAGGTCAGGTCGTTCCAGGCGGAGAAGACGCCATAGAAGTTCTTGCCCACCGCCTGCATGCCCAGATAGTCGCCGATGATGCGGCCGCCGGATGGCCGGTGCGCGCCCTCGCCGGGAAAGTCCGACAAGGTCGCGTCGTCGAAGCTCATGCCGTCGTCATAGGAGCGGCGCAGATGCGTCTCCCAGTGATGGCTGCCCACCGCGCCCGTCAGCGCCTGATAGAGATAGGCGATGTCGCCGCGGCTGTTGATCGCGACCGCGGCATTGTGCGCCAAGGATGCCGTGAGGACCGGGTTCCAGGTCTGGCCGTAATCGAGCGAGCGCACCAGGTGCAGCGTGTTGTCGCCGGGATTGGCGTCGGAATAGGAGACATAGACGTGCGCGGAGTTGTTGGGGTCGACGGCGACGAACAGATCGCCGGTCAGCCATTCGTTGCCGAGCGTGGCGCTGCTGCCGCCGGAATCGGACACGCTGGTGCCGGCGACGACGCGCTGCCCCGCCGGATGCGGCGCAGCGGAATCGGTGAGCGCCGTGAACGGCGTCGCGCCGTTGCCCCAATTGTCGTCGCGGACGACGACCACGTCGGCGGTGAAGTGGCCGCCGGAGCTGGCCGACTGCCAGCGGTAATAGGCGCCGTAGACGTGCCCATCGGCCGCGGCCGCCGTCCGGTTCTGATAGATGTCGTAATAGGGAGAGGTGGGATCGACCTCGTATTCGGTGAAGGACGGCATGGCCGTGGCGGCGTCGAGCGCGACGTCGATCGACGCCCCCTTCGGATCGAAGTTGAAATTGCGGTTGCCGATCCAGACGCGGTTCTTGCCCGCGTCGTACCAGCCGTTCACGGTCCGCGCCGAGGCGTAGGGCTGGTCGATCGGATGCATCGTCGCGCCGGTCACCACCGTCATGGGCGTCGTCAATGTCATGTCGTTGGTCGTCAGCACGTTCAGGGTATAGGACACCGCATTGGCCTGCAGGATGCCGGCATAGAGCCAGTTGCCCGAGGTGTCGAAATGCATCGTCATGTCGGCGGTATTGGAGATGCCGCTGGCGCTGGGGATGATGTCGTTGGGCGACCAGGTCGTGCCGCCGTCGGTCGACACCATCAGCGGCCCGTTCGCCGAACCCATCGGCGTCGGCATGAAGGCGTCGATCGCGATGATCTCGGGGTTGGCCGGGTTGACGGCGATGAATGGCTCGGAATCGCGGTTGGTCTCGCTGTTGAGCGTCGGCGGAATGATGTCGACGACGTGGACCGGATTGGCCGCGGCGCGGGAACAGGCCGCGAGCGCCGCACACAACACCACGTTGCGGACGGAACGATGCGATATCGGTTTCATGATGCCAGCGCTCCCCGGCGCGTCGAAATCTACTTGTTCAAAAGACGGCGTACGCGCTCCGCCTCGCCCAGGCCGACCTCGTCGAGCCGGTCGGCGAGGAACAGGCCTCTCAGCGCCTCCGTTTCGCGGCGTTCGCCGGGCTCCGCGGGCACGAGCGGCGCGACGGCGCGGGCGGGCTGCAGCAGGAAGATCGCCGTGTCGCCGGGCTTCGGCTTCGGCGCCGCGCCCCAATAGGCGTCGTCGTTCGACGGGAAGCGCACGGAAACGATCGCGCCCTTGCTTGCGTCGCCCTTGAAAGCCGTCACGACCTCGAGCGTCGCGGTCCACCACATCGGCTCGTGCTCGCCGCGCGGCGTCCCGCTTTCCACGCGCCCCGTGCGCAGCACCTTGGCCGCCGCGACGATGTCGGCGCTTTCGAGACGCGCGCGCAGCGCCGCATCGGCGATCGCATCACGCGCGGCACGCACGGACTGGTCGATACCGTTGCCGTCGGGAAGCTCGGAGACCTCGTTGAGGCCCAGGCTCGATCCGCCGCCATAGACATAGGTGAAGAACACCGCGTCGCGCCCGGGCTTCGCCTGTCCGGCATCGCGCAGGCGCACGGTCACCAGGTGGCCCGCGATCTCGTCGACCGGCGGCTGCCTGTCGATGACGCGCGTGACGCGCACCACCGCCGTCTCGGGCGTCGCCTGCAAGCCCGCGGTCGCCGCGCCGAGCTTCTCGATCCGGCCGGCAAAGACGAAACCGGACCGGCGCACCAGCGAAGCCATGTCCTGCTGGGCGATGGCGTGGTCCGGCCAGAACGCGCAGCCCACAAGCAAGAACGAAAATACAATGCCGGCATGGCCGATCGAAATATCGCGCATGTTCGCCCCATTCTCGAAAGCGCGGGGCAATCTTAGAGCGCGCCGGCCGCCAGTCAACTTAAACTGGAACGGGTACCGGTTCTTACCTTCAAGAGAAGCGGCGAGGACGGCGCGGCCGCCCTCCGCCGTCTTGTCCGCCGTCTTCGTCAGCCGTCTTCATCCGCCGTCTTCGTCAGCCGCCCAGGCGATAGCCCAGCCGCACGCCGAAGGTGCGCGGCGGGTAATAGACGAAGTTGTCGGGCTCGATCACCTGCTGGCCGAGCGTGATCGACTGCAGCCCGTCGTTCGAGATCACGGCATTGTCCTCGATGTTGCGCACGAAGACGTCGCCGGTGAACTTGCCGCTCGGGCTCACCCAGGAAAGATCGACGTCGGTCTTGCTGTAGGCCTTCTGCGTCGAGGTGAAATAATTGTCGGGGAGGAACTGCACGTCGCCGGACAGATAGGTGTCGACGCGCGGCGTGAGCGTGCCGAACGAGGTGTGGAACGTGTACTGGAGGCCGAGGTCGAGGCTGTAGGGCGGCGTCTGGTTCAGGTCGTTGCCCTTGTAGTTGCACTCGTTGCCCAGCGGGCCGAAGGTGCAGCCCGGCGGCGGCGCGCCGAAGCGGTTGTCGACGGTGAGATATTCGCCGTAATGCGCGCTGGTCAGCGTCAGGGTGGCGTTCAGCTTCCAATCGGCGCTGGGCACGAAGGTGAACTCGGTCTCGAGGCCGTTGACCTGCGTCAATCCGTCGACGTTGTTGATGCCGGACTGGGTCGAGCTCTGGATGAAGACCTGCAGGCCCTTGATCTCCTCGTGATACGCCGACACGTTCAGCTGCGCGCGGTCGTCGAGGAAGCGCGACTTGAAGCCGGCCTCGTAGGACCACGCGCTTTCCGGATTATAGAGGCTGGCGAGGCCGACGATATTGCCGCCCGCGAGATAGCCGCGCGACGCCGAGGCATAGAGCATCAGATCGTCGCTCATCTGATAGGACAGTCCGAACTTGCCGGTCCACTGCGCCCAGCTCTTGTCGAAGGGCGTGTTGTAGGTCAGGCAGGTATGGTTCGGCGGCGGGCAGATGTATTTGAGCTGGTAGTCCAGGAAGCTGTAGCCGTACTTGTTGTCGTCGCTGTAGCGCGCCCCCACCGTCACCGTCAGCGGGATGCCCACCGACGTCTTGGAGAGATCGTAGTCGATCTGGCCGAACGGCGCATAAGAGCGCGTCGCCGTGTGGCCGTGATTGTAGTAGTTGAAGGTATCCACGATCCCCGGCAGGCCCGTGATGGGGTCGAAATAGTCGTTGAAGCCGGTGTCGCGGTACGAGAAGTCCTCGAAATTGTCGGACCAGAAATAATAGAGGCCCGCGATCCAGCGCAGCGCGTCGGTGTCGCTAGGCGCCGAGGCCAGCCGCGCCTCTTCCGAGATCTGGTGCTGGCGCAGAAGCCATTTGCCGCCGAAGGCCAGCGGCGCGTCGGAGCCGTCGCCGTCGCTGCTCTGGAAGACGTTGCTGGTGCCGTAGCCGGTGACCGAGGTGAACAGCGTGCTGCCCATGTTCCAGTTCAAGGTCGCCGAATACATCGTCACGATATTGCGCGCGTGCTCCCGCGCTTCGTGGCAGAATTTGTAAGCGTCGTATTTGGCCTGGGTGGAAAAGTCGCAAGCCGAGCCGGGCGTGATCGGCGAAGCGCCGCCGATGTAGCGGTTGGGTTGCTCCCACCACGCGGTGTTGGGCGAAGCCAGGCTCCAATCCGTGCTGCCGCCCGCGGTGAGCAGCAGGCTGACGTCGGGGTTGAACTTCACCAGGACCTGCCCGCGTCCCATCTCGTAGTCCTGGTTGTTGGGATCGTGGTTCGCGGCCGGGCTGTTCGAGAGGTTCTGCGAATAGCCGTCGTGCTGCGACACCACGCCGGTCAGGCGGTAGAGCACCTGGAAGTTGCCGTCGTCGACGATCGGGCCCGTCACCCACCCGCGGGCGATCCGCGCGTTGTAGTCGCCGTAGAGCGCGTCGAACGCGGCGGCGAAGGTGTCGTCGGGCTTGTTGGTGATGACGTTGATCGAGCCGCCGACCGAGTTGCGGCCGTAGAGCGTGCCTTGCGGGCCGCGCAGCGCCTCGATCTGGCTGATGTCGTAGAATTCCGGGTCGACCGAGGTGGTGCGCTGCATATAGACGCCGTCGACGCTGTAGGCGACGGGCGAGTCGCCGCCGGGCGTCGTGTTCTGGCTGCCCAGGCCGCGCATGGTGATCACGTTCTCGCCGCCGGTGACGCCCGCGCCGAACCGCAAGGACGGCACCGCGGCGCTGAGCTCGCTGAAGCCGGTCAGGCCCTTCTGGTCGAGGTCGCGCCCGTCCAGCGCGGTGATGGCGATCGGCACCTTCTGCTGGTCCTCGGTGCGCTTTTCGGCCGTGACGACCACGGTTTCGATCTGCGCCGCCGCCGTGCCCGCAAACAGGCACAACGCCCCGACGCTGCTCAGCAAGCCCAATCCCAAACGTGCGTGCATCGCGCTCCCCTTCGCTTTTCCGCGCCATCGCCAGCAGGCAGCGGCCGAACCTCGACGCAGAAATATAACGCTTGTTACAATTCTTAGCAAACGAGCTTTTGGGACGAGATCGCCTTAGGCGCACGCTGCAGTGCAATAACACGCGTTATGCGAACGAAAAGCGGGGCGCCGGACATTGCCCGGAATTATAACGGCTGTTACGAATAGTGCCGAAGGTCTCGGGCGGGTGGCTGGCGTGAAGTTCGACATGTTCTACGAGGTCCAGTCCCCCAAGCCCTGGGCGGCGGGGCACGAGCAGACCCTGTACCGCGAGACCATCGCGCAGGCGCGCGAGGCCGACGCCCGGGGTTTCGAGACCTGGTGGCAGGTCGAGCACAACGCGACGCCGGAGTTCAGCTACAGCTCGGCGCCCGACCTGTGGCTCGCGGCGGTGGCGCTGAACACGAGCCGCATGCGCATCGGCCATTCGGGGATCATCGGGCGCCACCGGGTCAACCACCCGATGCGGATCGCCGCCCGCACCGCGACACTGGACATCCTCAGCAACGGCCGCCTGGAGGTGGGCCTTGCGGTTTCGGGCGGCAAGGAATGGGCGACCTATGGCGCCGATCCGAAAACCTCGGCGGAAGAGTATCAGGAACTCTTCGAGATGCTGCCCCGGATGTGGACCGAGGACGAGTTCCAGTGGAGCAGCCCGCATATCAGCATCCCGCGGCGCACGATCACGCCCAAGCCCATGCAGCGGCCCCACCCCGCTTTGTGGCAGACCGCGGGAAGTCCAAAATCCTTCCGCATGGCGGGGCGGCGTGGCGTCGGCCTGCTGGCGCTGACGATCCTCAATCCGGTGTCGTCGATGGCGGCGATGCTGCGCGAATACGAAGCCGGCCTCGCCGAATGCGAAAGGCCCGTCGGCCACGCGATGAACCGGCAGAAGGCCGTGTTCACCTTCGTGCACGTCGCGGAATCGCGCCGCCAAGCCATCGCGAACGGCGCGGCATGGTCGGCGCTGTGGTACGTGCTGGCGGGGCCGAAGAACTTCCAGGTGCCGCTCTCCAGCTATTTCTCGCTGTTCCGGTCAGCGGCGCATCCCAATTCGCGGAGCTCCGACCAGTACAAGCTCGACGTCATCGGCGACGACGGCAAGGACCCGACCGTGCTCGAGCCCGAGCCCGGCGACACGCCGGTGATCGCGGTCCTCAAGCGCATGGCGCGCGGCGAGCACGTGTCCAACGAGGAAGCGCACGAGCTGCTCGAGCCCATCGATTCCATCGTGATCGGCGATCCCGATCATTGCGCGGAGAAGTTCGCCGGCTTTTCCGGCATCGGCACCGACCGGATGATGTGCATGATGCAGTTCGGCCGCATCCCGCACGACTCGGTGATGCGCAGCATCGCATTGGCGGGCGAGCACCACCTGCGGAATTTCCCGTGAGCGGCGAAAGACCCATCGACGGCGTGCGGCGCATGCTGAGCGTTCTCCTGCCCAGTCCCGACATGCCGTTCATGGAACGCCGGTCCATGGTCGCGGCGTTCGAGCACGCGTTCGAGACGCCGGCCGGGCTCTCGATCGAAGCCGGGTTGCTCGGCGGCGTGACGGCTGAGTGGATCGTGCCCGGCGCGTCCGCACCGGTGCTGCCCGGCGGCGCATCCGCATCGGGGGTGCCCGGCGACACCCCGGCATCGGCTGCGCCTGAACGCGGCGGCGCCGCGCCCGTGCTGATGCACCTGCATGGCGGTGGCTATGTGCTAGGCACACCGGCCTCGTCGCGCCCTCTCACCACCGCGCTCGCGCTGAAGAGCGGCCTGCGCGTCGTCAGCATCGACTACCGCCTGGCGCCCGAGAACCCGTTCCCCGCAGCGGTGGACGACGCCGTCGCGGCGTATCGCGCCCTGCTCGAGGACGGCACGGCGCCGGTCGCGATCGGCGGCGAGTCGGCCGGCGGCGGGCTGGCCATTGCCGTGCTGACCGCGCTGCGCGACGCGGGGCTTGCCCTCCCCGCCTGCGCCTTTGCGATCAGCCCCTGGGTCGACATGGCCTGTTCCGCCGCGAGCTTCGACACGCGCGGTTCCTTCGATCCCATGCTGACGCGCCGCGCACTGAGGGAGATGGCAGAGGCCTATCTGCGCGGCACGGATGAAAAGCACCCTCTGGCGTCGCCGCTCCATGGCGACCTCGCCGGCCTGCCGCCGCTCCTCATCCATGTGGGCGGCGACGAGGTCCTGCTCGACGACGCGCACGGCCTGCAGGCTGCGGCGACGGCGGCCGGCGTGCGCAGCACGTTGGCGCAATGGCCGGACATGATCCACGTCTGGCACATGTTCCATGCGGCGCTGCCGGAAGGCGGACAGGCCATCGACGAGATCGTGGCCTTCGTGAAAGGGAGCGCCGGATGGGCCGGTTGAGCGGCAGGATCGCGCTGGTCACCGGCGCGGCGAGCGGCATCGGGCGCAGCTCGGCCATCGCCATGGCGCGCGAGGGCGCCGAGCTGATCGTGACGGACGTCGACGCGGCCGGCGGGCTTCAGACCCGCGACATGATCGTTTCCACCGGCGGCCGCGCGGTGTTCCACCTCCACGACGTGACCCGCGAGAATGCCTGGGCACAGGTGCTCTCGGGCCTGGGCGAATTGCACGTGCTCGTGAACAATGCCGGCCATTGCGCCGCCGCCCCCCTGTCCGAGATGCCGTACGAACTGTGGCGCAGGCAGCTTTCGGTGAACCTCGACGGCGTGTATTTCGGCGTGAAGCTGGCGATGCCGCTGCTCGCGAAATCGGGCAAGGGCTCGATCGTCAACATCTCGTCGGTCGCCGGGCTCAAAGGCATTGCCGGGCTCTCGGGCTACTGCGCGAGCAAGGCGGCCGTGCGCCTGTTCACCAAGGCGGTGGCGCTGGAATGCGCGGCGGCCGGCAACAAGGTGCGCGTGAACGCCATCTGTCCCGGCGCGATCGAGACCCCGATCTGGGTGAAGATGGGCAACGGCGGCGCGCTGCCCTCCGACGCGAAGCGCTACGGCGAAGCGATGGAGACGGCGCGCGCGGCCTCGGTGACGGCCACGCCGCTCGGCCATGCCGGTGCGCCCTCCGACGTCGCGTCCGGCGTCGTGTTCCTGGCGTCGGACGAATCGAGCTTCGTGACGGGCACGGAGCTCATCATCGACGGCGGGGTGATGGCCGGTTGAGCGCTGGCCCGATGGCGCGCCGCGGCTTGAGCCAGGCCGCGATCCAGCCGTCGATCAGGGCGCGCTGACGCTTGGGCGACAGCGACTCGCCGGAGCGCAGCACCTGGATCGCGATGCCGTCGATCAGCGCCACGCAGGCGCGCGCAGCCTCGCCCGCATCGACGTCCTCGGGAATGTCGCCGGCCGCCTGGGCGCGCCGGATCAGTCGCGCGGTGCGCTTCAGCCATTCGGCATAGCGCAGATGCGTGACCTTGCGCACGGCGGCGTTGTAGACCGAGCGCTCCCAGAAGCCGAGGAAGTAGTTCCAGTTGCCGCGCTTGTCCTCGTCGCTCGGCAAGGCGAGATAGAGCACCTCGCGCAAGGAAACCAGCGGGTCGGCGATCGCCTCGGCGGCGAGCATCTTGGCGCGCACGTCGCGTGCGGAATATTCCGACGCCTCTACCAGCAGTTGGTCCATGGAATCGACGTAGTGGACCAGCGCGCCGGTGGTGAAGCCGGCCTCCTTGGCCACGGCGCGGACCGTAACCCCGGCAAAGCCGTGCTTTTTGATGGTGCGATAGGCGGCCTGCAGAAACGCCTCGCGGCGTTGCCCGTGGTCCACTTTCTTCGGCATGCGGGGCGATCGCTCCGGGTGCGTCGAGTCGAGGTCTTGGCCAACAATGCCTTTCGCCGGGCGCCGGATCAACCGGCCGCGGGCCGTGCGACGTTCGTGCCCGGAAGGCTTCGCGTCGTTTGCCATTTTGCATAACGCACGTTATATTACCGGCGCTCGCGAACCAGGGACGAAACGATGAGTGGGGCTTGGTCTCTTCAGCACTTCTATCACACCGTCATCAACGTGCGCGATCTCGACGAGTCGGTCGCCTTCTACCGGCTGCTCGGCTGGGAAGTGCTGAACGACCGGCGCAACGTCGAATGGCCGGATTTCGTCGCCACGCTGTTCGGCATGACGCGCGCCAAGGGCAAGGGCGTGCTGATGAACCTGCCGGCCGATCCCGACGGCCCGATGCTCGACCTGATTCAGTGGATCGAGCCGGAAGAGAAATTTCCGCCCGTTCCGCTGCCCGAGGGCGCGATCCCGCGGATCATCGCGTTCCGGACGAAGAATGTGCACGCCGCCTATGCCGCGCTCAAGGCCGAGGGCGTGCGCTTCACGCGCGAGATGTTCAGCCATGCCGAGCTCGGCGTGGTGGGAAGCTGCTTCTGCTGGGATCCGAACGGCAACATCATCGAGCTGATCGAGCTCAATCCCGGGCAGCGCCATTCCAAGGCGAACGAGGCGCTGTCGAAGACATGACCGGGCCCACGACCAAGGACGAGATGCGGCGCGTGTTCGACGCCGTGTCGAATTGGGGCCGCTGGGGCGCGCAGGACGAACGCGGCACGCTCAACTACCTCACCCCGGAGCGCATTGCCGCCGCCGGCAAGCTGGTGAGGACGGGGCGCCAGGTGAGCTGCGCGCGCGATTTCCCCGTCATGCCGGGCCCGGAGAACCCGACGCCCGCGCTGCATCACATCGTGATGGGCGGCGACGACCCTTGCGCGCACGGCGTGCCCGGCCTCGAGGTGTCGCTCGACTTCATCGGCATCGCCTATCACGGCCTCGCCTCCAGCCATATCGACGCGCTCTGCCATGTCTTCGTGGAAGGCAAGATGTACAACGGCCATCCCGCGACCGACGTCCGCTCGACCGGCGCGCGGCGCAACTCGATCATGGCGGCCAAGGACGGGATCGCGGGCCGCGGCGTGCTGCTCGACATCCCAAGGCTCCGCCGCGAGCCCTTCGTCGCGCTCGACAAGCCGGTGCGAGCCGCGGAATTGAGCGCGGCCGAGGCGATGCAGAAAGTCGTCGTCGGCGAAGGCGACATCCTGCTGGTATCCGTGGGCCGCGACGCGCAGAAGCAGCATCAGCCTCACAAGCCGGGCGAGGAATACGCGCTCGCCGGCCTCGATCCCGACTGCATCCCGTGGCTGCACGAACGGCGCATCGCCGTCCTGGGCTCCGACGCGGTGCACGACCCCTCGCCGCCGGTGCGGCCCATCGAGGGCTGGCGCATCCCCGTGCATATGTGCGCGCTGGGCGGAATGGGCCTGCACCTGCTCGACAATCTGCATCTCGCCGGTCTCGAACAGGCCTGTGCGAGCGAGAACCGCTGGGAGTTCTTCCTGGCGGTGGCGCCGCTGCGCATCGCGCGCGGCACGGGTTCGCCCGTCAACCCCATCGCGATTTTCTGACAGGAGAAGCCACGTGAAGTTCGACATCTTCTGCGAGATCCAGCGGGCCGATATCTCGACGCCGGAAGAGGAGCGCGCGCTGCTCGCCGACACGGTCGAGGAAGCGCGCGCGGCGGACCGCGCCGGCTTCGACACCTGGTGGCAGGTCGAGCATCACGGCGCGCCCGAGTTCAGCTACAGCGCCGCGCCCGAGCTCGTGCTCACCGCGATCGCGATGAACACCAAGCGGCTGCGCGTGGGCCATGCGGGCGTGCTCGCGCCGTTCCGCATCAACGGCCCGCTGCGCGTCGCCGAGCGCGGCGCCACGCTCGACATCTTCAGCGGCGGGCGCTTCGAGCTGGGCCTGGCGAAGTCCGGCGGCAAGGAGTGGGAGACCTTCGGCGTCGATCCGGAGACGGCACGCGACGAGCTCAAGGAAGCCATCCAGATGATCCCGCAGATCTGGACCGAGAAGACCTTCGGCTGGGACAGCAAGCTGTTCAAGATGCCGGAGCGCGAGATCGTGCCGCGCCCGCTGCAGAAGCCCCATCCGCGGCTGTGGCAGACGGCGTCGAGCCCCGACTCGTTCCGCATGGCTGGCGAGCTCGGCGTCGGCGTGCTGGGGACGACGCTGCTGAGCCCCGTGAGCCTGATGAAGTCGCTGCTCGACGAATACGATGCCGGGTTCGCCGCGTGCAAGAAGCCGGCCGGACGTCTGGCCAACCGCCAGAAGGGCGTCTTCACCTTCGTGCACGTGGCGGAGTCGCGCAAGGCCGCGATCGCGAGCGGGGCTGCTTGGTCGGCGTTGTGGTACGTGCATTTCGCGCCCATCGCGTTCAAGGTGCCGCGCAACATCTGGTACGACGCGATCCGCGCGGGGATGAACCCGCATCTGGTGCGCAAATCGGCGCAGGAGATCGCGGCGCTTTCCGGCGCCGATCCGACCAGTCTCGACATCGCCGCCGACGAGATCCCCGTGATCGCGCTGCTCAAGCGCATGGCGAAGGGCGACAATGTCTCGAACGAAGAGGCGCACGAGACCCTGGAAGGACTGGATTCGGTGATCATCGGCGACGTCGATCATTGCCGTGGCAAGGCGGCGAAGTATCAGGCGATCGGCACCGACCGGCTGCTCTGCCTGATGCAGTTCGGCGCCGTGCCGCACGAGGCGGTGAAGACCAGCATCCGGCTGGCGGGCGAGCACCTGATCCCCCACTTCGCGCAGGCACGCGAGGCGATGTCCGTCGGATGAAGACGCTGACCGTCGAGCGGCGCGGACGCGTGGATTGGCTTACGCTGAACCGGCCGGAGCGGCTCAACACGATCACGGGCACGATGGTGCAGGAGCTGTGCGATTACTTTCGCGGGCTCAGGCAGAACCACGACGTGCGCATCGTGGTGATGCGCGGCGCGGGACGCGCCTTCTGCGCCGGCCTCGACATCAAGGAGTATACGACGGCGGGCGGCGACCGCACGCCCGACGGCGCGGGGCGCGCGCGCCCGGGCGATCATCTCTTCGACATCGTGGAGCTGATGCGCGATTGCCCGCAGCCGATCATAGCCCTGATCCACGGCCCCGCCTGCGGCGGCGGCTTCGCCTTTGCGCTCGCCGCCGACATCCGCATCGCCGGCGCATCGGCGCGCATGAACGACGCCTTCGTCGCCCTCGGACGCTCGGGATGCGAGCTGGGGCTCACCTATTTCCTGCCGCGGATCGCGGGCCTGGGGATCGCCGCCGAGCTCATGTACACCGGCAGCTTCATCGACGCCGCGCGCGCCGAACGCGTGGGCCTGGTCTCGAAGGTCGTCGCCGACGACGCGTTGGAAGGAGCAGCATCGGAATATGTCGACGCCATGCTGCGGACCGCGCCCATGGGCTTGCGCATGACAAAAGAGACGCTGAACCGTTCGCTGGCCATCGGCGACCTGCGCGCGGTCATCGACCTGGAGGAGCGCGCCCAGATGCTCTGCGGCCGCGGACCGGACTTCGAGGAGGCCATGAAGGCGTTCCTCGAGAAGCGCCCGCCGAGCTACGCTTGAAGCGCGCTACCTCGTGCCGACCGCGCCGGTGAGCACGACGAGACTTTCCGCGGGCAGCGTATAGGTCGTTCCCATGCCGCCCGGGACCGTGGCCGTCGACTGCGGCCCATCCGGATCGGGATGGCTCTGCCTGCCCTGCTCGATCCAGGCATACTGGGCCGGGCCGAACGTGGCCTCGGTCACGCTGCCCGAGAACCACGATGTGCCGCCGGGCGTGTCGAACTCGACCGTCACGGCATGCGCGTTCTCGAAGTCCCGGTTGACCAGCAGCAGCGACCACTGGCCGTCGGGCCGCGCGAGCGGATAGGCAACGACCCAGGAGTCGCCGCCGGCGATCGAAGCGGGATAAAGCACATGCGTGCCGCCCTTGGGCGCGCTCCAGCTTTGCGTCATCATCTGCGCCGCGAAATATTGCGACAGCGGCGCCTGCGCCGTGTAGCTGCGATCTCCCAGCAACACGCCATAGCTGCCCCAGCCCCGGCACGGATCGGACGGGCTGAGCGGAATGGGTTCGTATTCGTAGAAGAACGCGCCGTTGGCGCCGGTCGACAGCAGCGACCCCATCATCTCGGCATACCACAGGGCGCCGGTGACCTCTTGTGCCGCGTCGGTCTCGTTCTGCGAATAGTTCGTTTCGGTCACGAACATCGGCAGGCCTAAGGGAAGATCGTCGCGGCGCCACGTCGAGACGATGTTGGAGATGAGGCCGGGCTCGCGCAGAAGGTTCGCTTCGCCCGCGTCGTTGTTGCAGCTCGCGAACGGATAGTGCTCGAAGGAAAAGAAGCTCAGGTCCTTCAGATGGCCGTGCGCCGACAGATAGGCGACGAAACGCTTCGTCCACGACGTCTCGCCATGCTTCTGCAGCGCCCAGGCCTTCAGATCGCGCGAATTGTCCTCGAAGACCGGCCCGCCCAGCGCGAGGCCGGGATCCACCTTGTGCAGCGCATCGGCGAATTGGACGTAGAGCGCCGCGTAGTCTTCCGGCGCGACGAACTGCCCGTCCGGTTCCTCGCCCATCTCCACGCGGCCGATCGCATAGCCGCGCGCCTTCAGATATTGGAGCTCGGCGGCGGCGTTCTCGGGCGTGCTGTACATCATCGCGATCGGCACCATTGCCGGCATGCCCCGCGTGATGCCGCTCTGGAACACGATGTCCAGGCCCGGCTGCTCCTGGTCGCGCACCCGGTCGCCCGCGCCGTGCCACGGATCGACAGAGGACGCGTAGGTCACGGTCTGACGGCGGTCCGGCCGATGCTCCACGAGGTCGGTGAAATCGCCGTGGCCGATGGTGCCGAAGCCCGCTTCGGCGATCGCATAGCCTTTGCAATCGCGCGGATCGCTGCTGCCCTGCGCCGTGCAGCTGCCGGAGCCCTCGGTCATCGCGATGCGCAGATAGCGCACCTTGCCGGGCGCCTCGCCCAGCGAAAGCGTGACCGTGCCGCCCGTGCCGTTCGAAACCGCGCCGTGCGGAAAATCCACCCATGCGCCGTGCGCAGGATCCCAGATGGGATCGCCGCCCGTCCAGTATTGCACCTGGTACCGGACGGCATAGGGGCTGCCCCACCAGATCTTCGCCGCGTCGATCTGCTCCTTTGCGTGCAGGTCGAAAAGCACCCATTGCGGATGCGCCGTGTCCGGGTCGCCGGTATAGGACTGCGACAGATAGGGATTGCTCTTCCAGAACGAGCCGAGGTCGCCGTCGTCGAGGCGGGAATAGTCGTCGTCGTTTCCCTGGTCGTGCGTGAACCCGCGGCGCGGCAGCCGGTAGCCGTAGCTGTCGACGATCGTTTTGGCCGGGGTGGACGTGCTCGTCCAATAGCCGCCGCTGCCTTGCGAGAAGTGGCCCGCCGGATTCCAGTGCCAGTCCTGGACCGAGAGCTCCGTGTACAGACGATAGCTCGCGGCGCCGAGGCCCGCGCCCAGCATCTGCTGGACGTTGGAAGGCGTGTAGATCTCGGGAACGGCGCGGGCCGGAACGCCGTCCACGCCCGCCCCGAACGCGGAGTCGGGCGCGAACCGGTTCAGCGCATGCCGAGGGTCGGCATCGACGGCGATGTCATACGGTGCCGTCGTGCGCGGAGGGAACGCGGCGGGCGCGAGAATTGGCGCAGGATGATGCCTCGAATGGGCTACGGCGGCGGCCGCGAAAAGCGCCAGAGCCAGCGGCGCAAGGACGGCGATGCGCGCCGCGACCTTCGTACGCCGGAACCCTCCATTTCCACGTCGGTGGCTTCGCGGCATGGCTGCGTCCCGCGGCGATCTCATCGTTGGAGAGACTGATACAGGAGCGCGGCGGCGGCAAGCTTCGCGCTCTTCGGGGGGCCGCGCTATTTCCGTGCCGTCCGTGTCTTGCAGAACGACGGGAACCCGGCCGCCCTGAATTCCGCCATGCGCGCCTTCACGGACGGCAGGTCCGGAACGGCACACCCCGCTCGACAGCCGGGCGAGGCGGCCGCTGCGCGACAGGAAATGCATGAAGCTGCCGGTCACGAAATGGTAGCCCTCAGAAAATATCCTCCTCCGCCACGTCCGGCAGCGCCTTGCGCAATATGTCGATGAGGCGCAGCACGACGGGATCGAAATGCTGTCGAACATCGCGGCGCCTTCTGGCGTGTTCGATAATTGAGAGCCGAAGGCGCCGTAGTTCTTCCAGCCGTCGCCGCCACCAGCACAGAGATCGAAGTCGGTGTCGAGAAAGGCGTGCAGCGCGCCCGGCACGGTCGGCTTGCGCTTCGCATCCTTTTCGTATTGCGCATTTCGGCCTGGTGTCGGTGGACCTCGAGACCTTCGAGCACCGGTTGAAGCCCAGCGCGCTGCACCTCGGCGCGATCGCGCGGGCCAACGGATCTAAGGCAGACGCGCCTCTGCGCCAGGATGCCGGTCGACGGACCGTCGCTGAATGACACCGCGAAAGATCACGACGCCGATAGTTCCATGACGTCGTTTTCGGAGATTGCGACCCAGTCGAGAAGCTCTTCGATCATCAGGTCCTCGAAATTCAGAACATGGGCCGCGATCATTTTGCCCATCGCGTGCGGAAGTTGGTCGCCTGGCGAAAGGTCGGCCTGCATCAGTACGGCATTGTAGTTCGAAAGCCAGTTGTCGATCTGCCGACTTTGGCTCTTATAGCGATGGATCAAGCTTCGGGCATTCTGGTTGATATAGATGGCGGTCAAGGCCGAAGACGCGCCTATGAACGTCAAGATCAGGAACTCCAGCAGCGGTATCGATCCGGATCGGCTTTTGCTGACAAGCATGAACGTTTTGGTCAAGGACAGGACCACGGTGACCGAGAACGCGAGGAGCAAGGCTACCGATCGCCAACGACCCTGGTCGACCAGGTGCTGGCGTGAGAGAGCGAACCACCGGGCTTGTGCCCATGGGCGCTTGAGAAAATGCGTCGCGAAGCGCGCGCGTTCGATCGGCCCCGCAAGTATGCGCTGCTCGATCTCAGCCCGCCGCGTCTCCCAGAAGCGTCGAATTTCGGAGGCTTTGAGACTTCCGCCGCCTTCCATCGCGGCTTCGACTTCGGCGGCGAAGCGGCGGAACCTCGAGGCGACCTCGGGCTCTTCCGGCGGTGCGACGAGGAGATTGTCGAGCACGCACCACTGCCGGAGCAGCTCATTGACGATGCGGGCGCTAATCCAGGTCCGGTTGGCGCGTGTCGCGCGAAAGAAGAAATATAGCGCCAAGCCGAAGCAGGCCACGTCGAGCACCGAGCAGAATTGGACGATGCACTCGTTGTCCTCCGCCAATGTCAGCGAGAAGGAAAAGCTCAGGAAGCCGAGCAGCGTCGCCGCGACGACGGCTGCCGCCGCGGCCTGATAGCGGTTCTGTGCCGCGATGGCATCCTCGTGATAGCGGTCGAGCAGAAGCGTGGCGCCCTTGCGGACGGCCTCGTCGGCATCGCACAGCACCGTCTTGAGGGTCGCGAAATCGGGGACGTCCGGCCGCCCTGGCTCGGGCTTCGCATTGCCGCGGTAGAACCTGTCGCGAAAGCTCAGCCAGGCCCGGGAGCCGCCACAGGAGAACGAAAGCGCCAAAACGATCGCGACGCCCATCTGCAGCAGCAGACCGTCCAAGGAATCCCCCATCTGGTGCGATATACATCGCGCCTGTATTCTAGCCAAGCGCGAAGAGCTCTTTGCCGGGAAATTGGGGGCACCGATGAGATCGACCGTATCGACCTTGGGCCTGCTGCTGGCTGCCCTGCTCGTGCCGGGTACGGCGCTTTGCGCGGCCAAGCCCAATATCGTGGTGATCATGACGGATGACCAGCGCGACGCCGATCCGCTCGAGCGCATGCCGAACACCCAGGCGCTCGTCGTTCAGCACGGGGTGCGCTTCGTCAACAGCTATGCCGTGAATCCGGTATGCTGCGCCTCGCGCGCCAGCTTCCTGACGGGGCAATACAGTCACAACGACGGCGTGTGGGACAACCGCCCCGCGGCACGGCCGGGCGGTTTCAAGGATTTCCACGGCGACGACAACACGCTGGCTTGCTGGGCGCAGCAGGCCGGCTATCGCACTGCGCTGATCGGGAAATATCTGAACGGCTACGGCAAAAAAGCGTCGCGGAACTACATCCCGCCGTGCTGGAGCTATTGGTGGGGGCTGACGAGGCCGTTCCGTTACTACGACTACGAGGCCAACGACAACGGCACCATCAAAACCTATGGAAAAAGCGAGAGCGACTATCAGGAGGACGTGGTTTCGGATTTGGCGCAGCAGTTCATCGCGGGATCGACGCAGCCCTTTTTCCTGTGGATCACCGGCATCGCGCCGCATGGCGGCTATCCCGGCGTCAACGTGCCGGTGCCGCCGAAGCGCTATCGCGGCTTCTTCAAAGGTCTCGCGCTGCCGAAGCCGCCAAACTTCAATGAGAGCGACTTTCAGGACAAGCCGAAGTTCATGCGGAAATTCTTGCCTCTCTTGGACGGCCCCGGGGTCAAGCTGGCCGCGCAGTCCTATCGCCTGCGTGCGGAAACGCTGCTCGCGGCGGACGACATGGTCGGCGCGATCATCGCCGAGCTCGAGCAACGCGGGCTGCTTTCCAACACCTATGTCGTGTTCACCTCGGACAACGGCTTTTTCAACGGCGAGCACCGCATCGCCGTCGGCAAGCACCTGCTCTACGATGAAGCGCTGCGCGTTCCCCTCGTCATCCGGGGGCCGGCGGTGCCCGAGGCCGAGACACGGCCGCAGATGGTGAGCAACCTCGATCTGAGCGCAACGATCGTAGAGCTCGCCGGCGCGGCTCCCGGACGAACGCTGGACGGCAGGTCGCTGGTGCCGCTGCTGTCGTCCGCCGACGTGCCGTGGCGCACCGCCATGCTGCTCGAAGGCGCTGACGTGCTTCCGCTCGCCCAGGACACCACCTATGGCTACTGGTCGGCGATCCGTACGGGCGCCTACAAATATGCCGAGCACGTCAGCAATCGCGAGCGCTATGCCGGCAACGAGTTTTACGATCTGGCCAGCGATCCATATGAGGTGAACAGCAGGCCCGACGATCCCGACTACCGGCAGGTCGTCGATCAGCTGAAGCCGATGCTGGCGGGCCTGCGCGGCTGTCAGGGCGCCGACTGCTGGATCGATGCCATCCTTCCCGCCTCACCGCCGCAATCCAAGGCACCCCCCGAGATCGGGCGCCCCTGCCGTCTGTGCCGGCACCGCGACCTGTCGCGGCCGCTCGAGCCGACGGAAAGCGCCACCACGCGCTGAATTCAGTGCAGCGGCATCGCAACCTTCGGCGCCGCAGTCGCAAGCGCATACTTGTAGAGTGTGCCGCAAAGACAGACAGGATCGCCCTGGTCGCGCGTCACGCCGTAGAGCACCCCGTTCTCCAGCGCCAAGCGGCCTTGAGGATGAACACCGTCCGTGTCGTTGAAGGCGTGCAAAGTCGTGAGCGTGCCACCAGCTGCCGGAAGCTGATAGAGCGTTCCGCAACCGAGCTTCAGACTACCTCGTCCGCAGGTACCGACCCCGCCGCGCAAGGTCGTGCCGTAGAGGTTGCCGGAACCATCGGCGAGGACCGGGGCCATCGGCAGCGCGCCTTCCTGCCCGCCCGAAAACCGATGCAACACCGCGAAGCCGCTGCCGTCCAGCGCCATCCTGAACACGACGCCACAGCCCTGCCTCTGCTGGCAAACATTCCCGCCATAGGTGGTCGTCCCGAACAGATTGCCGTTGGAAATGATCATCGTGGTCTGAGGCACCGCGCCATCGGCTGCACAATCGCCTTGGGCGCAGAAGGAATGCAGCACGGTCAGAACGCCTGCCGACGTCACCTTGAACACCGTACCTCCGAGATTCACGCCGCCGAACTGCGTCGTGCCGTAAAGATTCTTGGCCTCATCCGCCACCAGGCCTCCATACGGCACGGCGCCATCCGTGCAGACGTTGTTTTGCGGCGTCTTGCAGAACGAGTAGATCGGTCGCGGACCTCCCGCCGTGACTTGGTAGACCGTGCCGCAGCCTCCAAAGCTGCTACCGCACAGCCAGCCGGCACCGGTTCCGCCTCCCATGGCAACGCCGTACAATCTGCCGTTGGCGTCGAGCGCGAGGCTGCCATGCGGGAACACGCCGTCCGCGCATGCGGCCAACAGGCAGAATTTGTAGGCCTTTTCCGTCGAGCCGTCGCTCGACACCTTGTAGAACGTGCCACAGCCGAGCCCGCCGCAGCCGTTGCCCACGCCATATTCCGTAGTGCCATAGAGGAAGCCGTTGGCGGGATTCAGCGTGACTTCGCTGGTAGGAAAGGAACCGTCGCTGTCTCCGTTCTCGCCGCTCCCGAAGGCATGGATCATCTGGGGCTCGCCTTCGCTGTTGATCAGCCCATAGACGTTGCCGCAACTCTTGGAGCAGTGCTTCCCCGGAGTATCGGACAGAGAACCAAACGTCGTGCCGTAGAGATCGGAGCCGTTGAGGATCAGACCCGCTTGCGGATACTCCCCGTCGGTTGGCGGTCCCACGAACGGATGCATGACCCCGAAGGTCCCTGCCGCCGCGGCGGTCGGCGCGGCCGCTGCGCAAGCCAGCCCTGCAAGCAGAGCGATGGTGCGGATGCGGATCATGGCGGCCCCTCCCGATAAACCCCGGCGCGAATGGAATATTATACAACTAGATCGACCGCGACTAGTATCCATGGTTGCGGACGGCCGTCGTAATGGACAAGCGGCGCGCGCACGTCATAGTAGCCGGGTCAGCCGGGCGCTCAGGCAGGGGACGGGCGGTTTGGGCACACTCTTCATCAGCCATTCCGGCGCCGACAACGCGACGGCGCTCAAGGTTCGCGACTGGCTCAGGGAGCGGGGCTGGGGCCAGGTCTTCCTCGACCTCGACCCGGGTCAGGGCATGGTCGCAGGCTTGCGCTGGCAGCAAGAGCTGAAGCAGGCCGGCGAGCGCTGCTCCGGCGTGCTGCTCCTGTTGTCGCCGGCTTGGGTCGCATCGGATTGGTGCCGCACCGAATTCCTCGTCGCCGAGCAGCTCGGCAAGAGGATCTTCCCGCTTCTCATCGCGCCGATGGAGATCAAGACGCTGCGGTCGGAGCTCCGCAAGTTCCACATCGCCGACGTCTCGACGCCCGAAAAGGAGCAAGACGGCTTCAACAGCCTCGCGCTCGGGCTGAAGCGCGCCGGCCTCGATCCCAAGAGCTTCCAATGGCCGCCCGCCAACGAGCCGCAGCGTCCGATCTATCGCGGCATGCAATCGCTGGACGAGCAGGATGCGGCGATCTTCTTCGGGCGCGACGCGCTCATCACCAAGGCGCTCGACGCGCTGCGCCGCATGCGTGATGGCGGACCGGAACGAATGCTCGTGATTCTCGGTGCCTCGGGAGCAGGAAAGTCCTCCTTTCTCAAGGCCGGGGTGATCGCACGTTTGCAAAGGGACGAAGACAACTTCCTCGTTTTACCGGTCATTCGGCCTGCGCTTGCCGCGCTCACCGGCAAGATGGGGCTCGCCGCAAGCGTCTCAAGCCATCCATCTCGGTTGTCGAACCCAAGCGATCTGGCGGAAGCTTTGGAACGGTTGCGGATCGCAAAGGTGGCCCATCTCAGCCGCTTCGCCGCAAACGCGGGCGACGGCGCTATCGTCCAGCCGCCCACCATCGTGATCGCGATTGACCAGGCTGAGGAACTCTTCGCGGCGGAGAATGCGGAAGCTGCGCGGATGCTCGATCTGTTGTCCGGCGCCGTTCGTGCCGACGGCAACGTGATCGTGGTGGCGACGATACGCTCGAACGCCTACGCCAAGCTGCAAGCCGAGCCGCGCCTGGTCGACATCGCCCAGCAGCCATTCAGCCTTCCGCCGATCCCGCTGGGCGCGTTCAAGGAAGTGATCGAAGGACCAGCTCGCCTTGCCGACCCGCCACTGGCGATCGATCCGGCGCTTTCGGATCGTCTGCTGCAGGATCTCGCGGCCGAGGACGCGCTGCCATTGCTGGCTTTCACCCTTGAGCGTCTTCTCACCTCCCATCGCGACGCCAAAGCGTTGACCCTCGACGACTACGTCGAGGAACTGGGAGGCCTGCAGGGAGCGGTGGTGGGCGCCGTGGAAGCGGCCTTCGCCAGGGCACATCGCAACCCCGTCTTGCCCGCGAGCTATACCGAGCTCGAGAAGCTGGCGAGAGCGGCTTTCATCCCCGCACTCGTCCATCTGGAAGACGTCGACGCCGATCCGGGACGGCGCGTGGAGAGGATCGACGCTTTGCCGGAAGCCACGCGTCCGCTGGTCCGTCATTTGATCGAGCAACGCCTGCTGGTATGTCACAGCACGACCATCGACGGGGTCGAGATCGAGACGGTCGAAGTCGCGCATGAAGCAATCCTGCGGCAATGGCCGGCGCTGCGCAGTTGGATCGCGGAGGAACGCGACGCATTGCGTGCCCTCGATGCCATCCGGGCGGCTGCCGCAGAGTGGCGGCTCCTTGACGAAGAACGGCGCGTGAGCTGGCTCACCCATCGCGGCGGCCGCCTTCTGGAAGCCGAGACATTGATCGTACGACCGGGCTTTGCCGCCGCGCTCGGTCCTGCCGGGCTCGGCTATGTCGCCGCGTGTCGCGCGCGTGAAGACGCGGAGCGGCTTCAAGAGCGTGCCGGCTTCGAGCGCACCAAGCGGCTGCAGCGCAACATCTGGGCGATCATCGCCGTCGCGGGCGCGGCGGTGGTGATCGCGGCGATCCTCGTCAACCAGTTCCTGGCCGGAATTGCCGCCCGCAGTTCGGACATCCTCGCCGTGCAAGCCGCCGCGGAGTCGGCCGGAGGCAACTACGATCGGGGCGCGCGCTACGCGCTTGCGGGCCTGACTGCCGGCGGCGGGCTGCCGACGGGATTCCACCGCGAAAAAGCCGAGGCGGAGTTGAACGGAGCGAGCGCATCCTCCAGCGCCATCGCCGTACTGCGGGGCCATCGCGACCAAGTGCTCGCTGCCGTCTTCAGCATGGACGGAAAACGTATCGTCACGTCCTCACGGGACCGGACGGCGCGGATATGGGATGCATCCAGTGCGCGGGAGATCATGGCCCTGCAAGGGCATGGACAGGAGGTCCTGAATGCCGCGTTCAGCCCCGACGGCGCGCGCGTCGTGACCGCCTCTGCCGACGGAACCGCGCGGATCTGGGACGTGCGCACCGGCCGCCAGCTGCGGATACTGAAACACGACAACGCCGTCTTCACGGCCGCTTTCAGCCCGGACGGCCGCTACGTCGTCACGGCTTCGGGCGACCGGGTGGCGCGAATCTGGGATGCAGCCACGGGCGCGCTTTTCTTGTCGCTGCGGGGGCACACCGACCAGGTGGAAAGCGCCGCGTTCAGTCCCGATGGAACACGGGTGGTCACCGCCTCGGACGATACCACGGTGCGCATATGGAGCGCGGCCGACGGCCGGCAGATCGCGATCTCTCGCGGCCATGAGAGCATGGTGGAAAGCGCTGCCTTCAGTCTCGATGGCACGCGTATCGTCACGGCATCCGACGACGGCACGGCGCGCATCTGGGATTCCGCGACGGGAAGACCGCTGCACGTCTTCAAGGCCGTGGACCAGAAAGGGATCAACAGCGCCAACTTCAGCGCAGACGGGCAATGGATCGTCATAGCCTGTCGGGATGGAACGGCGCAGCTGTGGGACATCGCCTCGCAGACGCAGATCGCGGTGCTGCGCGGTCATGACGGCAGCGTGAACAGCGGCGCTTTCAGCCCAGACGCGACCCGCATCGTCACCACGTCCGACGACAATACCGCCCGCCTATGGGACGCAAGGCCGAAGGTAATCGTGCTGCGCGGGCATCAGGCCGAGGTCAATAGTGCCGTCTTCAGCCCGGACGGAAAACGCTTGGCGACGGCCTCGAACGATCGGACGATCCGGCTGTGGGACGCCCGGCTCGCCTCTCCGGTCCTGCGGCCCCTGAAGGGGCATAGCGAGTTGATCGAAACCATCGGGTTCAGCCGGGATGGGACACGCCTCGTTTCGGCCTCGGATGACGGCAGCGCCATCGTCTGGGATGCGGCCACGGGCGCGCAATTGGCCGCGCTCAAGGCGCCGGCGGGTCTCGCCCTCGGCGCGGTATTCGATCCCCAGGGACGGCGTGTCGCGACGGCTTTTGATGACGGGACCATCCGTGTCTGGGATGTGCGGACGCAGCGCGTGCTGTCGACGCTGCGAGGCCATACGCGGCGGGTCTTCACCGTCGAGTTCAGCCCCGACGGCAAATGGATAGTTTCCGCATCCGCCGACAAGACAGTCAGGCTGTGGGACGCGTCCGGCGGGCATGCGGCGGCCGTGCTGCGCGGCCCAAACGCCGCGGCGAGCAGCGCAATGTTCAGCGCCGACGGCCGACGCATCGTCGCGGCATATCGCGACAAGACCGCGGTTGTTTGGGACGCGGACACAAAGCGCGCAACGGCGCAGTTCAAAGGGCATGACGACGCGGTGCTCACCGCCGCTTTCAGTCCTGATGGTAAGGCGATCGTCACGGCTTCGCGCGACAAGACGGTGCGAATATGGAATTCGCGCACGGGGCGGGAACTCGCGGTGCTTCGAGGACACGAGGCTTCGGTCAGCGCCGCCAGATACAGTCCTGACGGGACGCATATCGTATCCGCGTCGGACGACGGCACGGCGCGGATATGGGATGTATCCGCCGTTGCTGCTGTGGCGCCGACGGACTTGCCGAGCCACGTCTGCCAGACCACCTTGGCGGCCCAGCTAAGTCAATTTTCCAGGAAAGAAGTTCTTGCAGTTCCCGTTCTCGACACGGAACTCGACACGGACGCGTGCAGGCCGCCAAGCAGCTTGGCCCGGCTGTGGAGGGTTCTAAGGTCTGCATTCTAGAACGCCGGACCAGGTTTGATGTATGGAGCGCAAGCGCTTTTGCAAGCCAACCTCCAGTTCCAAGGGAACATCGGCAACTATCAGGACAAGGCCGGCTACCTGCACGGCTTCATCCGCGCGGCCGACGGCACGATCAGAACCTTCGGCCCACCGAACTCTAACAACACTTACGTATTGAGCATGAATCGCGAGGGTGCCGTCGTCGGCTACATCAACGACGAGAATTTCCTCGGCCACGCCTTCCTGCGCGCCCCCGACGGCAGCATAGCTTCGATCGAGCCGAAGGATGGGGGCCTATTCCTATGCCTATGGCTTGAACAAGCATGGCGAAAGCCCCGGCCATCACCGCGACAGCCACGGCGCCTGGCACGGCTTCCTGCGCAAAGCGGGCGGAAAGACCAAGAGCTTCGAGATATCCGGTTCCACCTTCGTCGCGGCGTACGGGATGAACCACGACGGCGCGGTCTCGGGTTTCTACCGCGACCACGCCGACGTAACCTTCGCTTTCGTGCGCGCGCCGGACGGCACCATCGCACCTTCGACACGCCTGGCGCCGACGCCGGCAACGCGCGCGGCTATCTGCGGACGCGCCGGAGTGTAGCTCATCGGGTAGCTCGGCAAAGTGCCGGTGCCCGTGGTGGCGATGCCCAGCGAGGTCAGGTCATTGTCGCTGCGGTGTAGCCGAAGGTCGAGGTTACCACACCGCGATTGACCTTGGACGTCAGACGCGACAGCGCGTCGTAACTATAGGCGGCAAGGCTCGTCGAGCCGCTCTCCTTGGCCGAGGTCATGCATCAACCTCGACGCACCATTACCTATGTCTACGGCAGCAAGGTCTACGGGCAGAAGGAGCACACCGACTCCTTCACCTACACGATCACCAGCGCCTTCGGGCAGAGCGCCACCGGCACGGTCACCGTGACCATCGACGTCGAGACCAAACAGTAGCCGATTGGGTGGGGCGTTCGAGATGGTACGCGCGATGAACAGAAAGTACATTAACTTTGCCGGTTCTCCGCGGATGCGTAAACATATCCGTGAAGGGCAATTTGTGAGCATTTACCTGTGCGGTCATTGGACCGCGTAGCCCGGAACTACCGGCTCAACCCATATGGCCGCGTATTAGCTGCGCATACTCTGCAACATTGTTCACGCTACGGTATAAACGTCTCTCAATTTTGAGGCAAACCTCTTTTCAAGTTCCAATACAATTGCGGTGAGATCAGCGCGTTCATGTTGACCAGGCAGAAGGTGTCGAGCATCTCGTGACCCGTGAAGCCGCGGCTTAGCTGCGAGGTGATCGAGCAGGTGGAACTGTCGGTGCCGTCGGCGTTGCGCCGCTTGCCCCAGGGATCGTAGCTGTTGCGCTCCACCACGCTCGGCGTGCCGTCGGTCAGGGTCGTGACCGAGCCGAGATGATCCAGCCCGACATAGCGGAACATCGCCCCACCCGTCGTCTTGATCCGCACCGCCACGATGCCTTGGCCGGGCGCGACGACATAGTCGTTCCAGGTCGTGGTGCTGCCGGAGACGACCTTCTCCGAATATACTCCCGTCATCGGATCGCGCAGGTAGTTCGTCGTCGTCGTCGGAGAGGTGCAGTTCGGCACGCACATCTTGAAGCGCTGGTGGAAGGAATCGTAGGCCAGGCCCACCGAGTTGGTGCCCTCGCTGATCGACGAGGGCTGGTTGAACGACATGTAGCCCAGCGTGACCCCCGCCCCCGACAGCATGTTGCCGTTGTTGTCGTAGGTGAAGGTCGGGTTGGTGACGCCGTTATACGTCCCGGTGATCGAGCTCAGCGCGTGCGGGCCTGCGTTTCCGCCGGCGCCATAAGTCATGCAGTTGGCCGTGTTGCAGACATCGCTCTTCCTGGTGATGTTGCCCCCGGAATCGTAAGCCAGCGCCTTCGCGTTCGGCGGCGAGATGCAGGTGCTGCCCGTGGCGCTGCCCGTCAGCCGGTTCAGGCTGTCGTAGCAGAACTGCTCGGTGTAGCCCTCGAACGTATCCTGCCGGTAGTTTAGGTTGCCCAGCGCGTCCCAATTGTAGGCGAGATTGAGCACGTTGCCGTCGCAGGGCAGCGCGTTGGTCGAAGCGCACAGGGCCTGAAGCCGCCCGGTGTTGGCGTCGTAGTTCGCGGTTTCGACGATCGGTGCCGTCGAAGGGCCCTCCGTCTGTTGCGTCAGGTGCAGCTCGGCGTCGGCGCTGTTGGCCTGCCAGATGCGCTTGCCCGTACCATGATCGGTGATCTGGGTGAGATAGCCGTAGGTATTATAGGTGTAGTCGGCCTGGAAGCCGGAAGGATAGACGACAGACGACATGTTGCCCGTCGCCGGATCGTACGAGTAGGTGTAGTTGTAGGCGGTCCCGTCCAGCTTGAGCTTCTGGTTCTGAAGCCTGACGTCGGAGTCGTAGGTGGGAACCGTCTGATAGTTGCCCGATAAACAGGTGGTGTTCACGCAGGCGTCCCTCAACGGGCCGACGGCGCCCGGCTGGTCCCAGATGAGCTTGGTGGTGAAGTCGCTCTCCGTCCGCACCAGCGGCCGCATCAGCTTGTCGTAGGTCTGGGACGTCGAGTTGCCGTTGGCATCGGTCTGGTTCTTCACGGTCGAGTCGACGTAGTAGTTGAAGCTCCAGGGATGCGCCGTGCCGCCGCGGTCCGGGATCTTCGCCGTCAGCCGGCGTCCGCGCACGTCATAGGTATAGGTCGTCACGTTGCCGCCGGGATCGGTCATGGTCAGCAGGTCGCTGAAGGCGTCGTAGGTGTAGCCTGCGCTCGTTCCGGTGATGCCGCTGGCGTTGCAATCGCCGCTCGCCGCCTCGGTGACGCTCGAAACCTGGCCCTGGACATTGCGTACCGTGACCTTTTTCCGGCTGTCGCGGTCGGTGTACGACGTCGTCAGCCCGTCGTAGCAGTAACTATCGGTCGAGCTGTCCGGATAGGTCGTGCCCTTGATCCGGTGCAGGGAGTCGTAGGTATAGACGTTGTATTTCGCAGTGCCGCCGCTGGTGAAATACGGCCGGCTCGTCTTATAGACGTTGCCGTCGGCGTTATAGACGATCTCGGAGCGGATATTGCTGCCGTCGAAACCCTGAATGTCCTGCGCGATCACCCGGCCGAGCGAGTCGTAATAGGTCGTCTGGACGGCGCCGGCCTGGACCGGGCTGGGGTTCGGGCTCTCCGGCGTCGACGTCACCGCGTAGGCGCCGTGCGCCGGACAGGACGTCGATCCCCCGTTCACGCCCGAACAATAGTTGTAGGCGATCACGATTTGGGTGCTGTCGGCCTTGGCAACGTTGCTGACGCGGCCCAGCGTATCGTAGGTCGTAGAGGTGCTGACGCTGTTGGGATCGGTGACGCCGGTCACCCCTCCGAATGCGGCGCTGAAGGAATACGTGGTGACCTGGGACAGCGCATTCGTCAGCGTGTTCGGGAACTCGCCGGCCGCATCGTAGGCCACCTGTGTCGCGCGGGTCGTGATGTCGGTGCCCGAGTCCTGCACCTTGTTCACGTTTCCGTACGTGTCGAAATAGTAGTTGGTGTCCAGCTCGAGCGGGGTATTGCCCTGCTCCAGGACCGTCTTGGTGTTGTAACCGGTCGCCGCATCCGGCGTATAGTTGAAGTGCCGCGTGATGTCGGAGCTTCCCACCACGTTCTCCACCGTGGTCGACTTGAGCTGGCCGAGGATCCAGTTCGACGAATCGTCGTTGGTATAGGTATTGGTGGTGGTCGAGGTCGAGCTGTCGGAGAGATTGGTCGTCGTGATCGTCAGCGGATTGCCGTAGCTGTCATAGCTCGGGAAATCGGTTTTGATGGTGGGAAGCGAGGTGCCGTTCAGATCCCTGCGGGTGACGAGGATTTCCGCGATCTGCACGTTGTTCGCGCCGAGAAGCACGTTGTAGTTCGTGGTGTAGTCCGCCCTGTAGACGACGACGCTTCCGATCGCCACCTGACGCGATTTCATGAATCCCTGCAAGGGTCCGGTGGTTATGAAGCTGGACGTGGTCGTCGGATTGCCGGCACGCGAATCCACGCTGGTGATCGACTCGAACGCGGTGAAGTCCGCCGGCCACTGGCCCCGCGCTCGCGGTATGGGCGTCACGGTCGGATCGCGCATCCCGCCGGTATAGCTGTAGTCTGTATGATAGGACGTGACGCCGGCGCCGTCGTCGGTCGTGAGGCGGGAAACCGCGTAGTAGCCGCCCTCCATCTGGAAGACGTCGGTGAGCACGGTGTCGACCGCGTAGAAGGTGCCGTTCGTGTTGAGCGGCTTGTAGGTCGCGGTCGTGGTCGCGCCCAGGCCGTTGTGGATCGCAGTGATGAACTCGGGCTGGAAGTTGAAGGCGACGATCTGATCGCCGCTGCTCTGGCGCAGCCAGATATCGTCGGCGCCGTCGCTGTTCCAGTCCGCGACCTGGCCGCTGACCGAAGAAATCGTGTTGCTGATCGAGGCCACCTGGGTGAAGTCGGTTCCCGTCGACAGGAAGATGAGGTGGTTGGTGCCCTGGCCGATCAGCGCCACGTCGCTCTTGCCGTCGCCGTTCCAGTCTCCCACCACGACCTGATAGTTGTGCCAGGTCGAAGAGCTCGACACAGTCAGTCCGGTGACCGGCAGGCCCTCGCCTGTGGACAGATAGATCTTCGCGTTGCTCGAGCCGACCACCAGAACGTCGCTCTTGCCGTCGCCGTTGAAGTCCCCGGTGAGCACGGTGCCGGAATAGTTGCCCGCCGCCCCCGACGTCACGCTCGAGCACATGAAATATATGGCTTGGCTCGCGCCTCCCTGCGTCAGAACATCGTCGCATCCGTCGCCGTTGAAATCACCGGGAATGAGCGTGTTGCTCGTGCCCGTTCCGGTGACGCTGAAGGTCGCCGCGTAGAACATGCCGTCATAGGTCGCAAAGAACGGCTTGCCCGACGTCGTCGAGGTCTGCTGCCAGCCGTCCTCGAAGCCGTCCCCGTTGTAGTCGGCATAGGCGGCGAGCTGCGGAATGGTCGGGGTGACCGGCGGCGGCAGCAGCTGCGTGAGCCCCGTGCCCTTCGGATGGCTATCCAGCACCGTCGACACCGGCGTCGAGATCCCGGAATGCCAGTAGGTCTCGTTGAACACGACGTCGCTGGCGCCGTCGCCGTCGAAATCGGCCACGAAGGGAGAGGTGAGGCCGGTGAAGCACGCCGTGCCGGAATAGTCGATCTCGCTGTGCGGCGGCGAGGAATCCCAATACTTGTATTGGGAGGTCATGCCGGCCGAGCTGAAGCCTACGCTGCCCGTGGCGGTACCGGCATAGACGTCCCCGCCCGACGGGCACGACCCCAGCATGAGTGCATCGGTCAGTCCGTCGAAGGTGAAATCGCCGGCCAGAAGCGTCGGTCCGGTGATCCCCGGGCTGACCGTGGAATAGCTTGGCAGACCGGTGCCGCCCTGCCAGTCAAACGTCGTGGGCGCCAGGCAGTTCGTGCCGCCGTCGCACTGCGTCACCGAGGTCAGGCGCGAATGGGTCGTCGAGGTGCCCGCGCGATACGCGAGCTTGTAGTCCAGAACCACGGAAGTGCCGTTGTAGGTCTTGATGTCGGTGAGCAGGTAGGGAACCTGCTTGAGATATCCGGCTTCATAGGTCGGGTTCTCGTCGGCCCGCACGCTCGTCGTATAGACGAACTGCACGGAATTGTAGGTCGACAGGGACGCGCCGGCGTTTCCCGTGTAGTCGATGCGCTGCGGATAGACCGCGCCGTTGGTCGCGTCGTTGTTGTAGGTGACGGTTAGGTAGTTGCCTTTCTTGTCGATGACCTTGTTGACGTGCCATTCACGCGGCGTGGACGTGCCGGATACATCGAGCTCGGAGTCGGTCGTGCTACCGAAATCTTCTTCGATGCCGTTGCGCAGATGGGCTTCGAACCAAGTCGCGCCGCCGCTGCTGTGATACGTGATCTTGGTGAAGGTCGTGATGTAGCCGTAATAGGTCGAGCCGTCGGCGCCGTACGTGCCGGTCTGCAGCATGAGATGCAGCCCGTTCAGGCAGAACTTGTCGGAACTGTCGTAGTTGACAGCGCCCCTGTTGGCCGTGCCGTCGATTCCCGCAGATGACGCGCAGCGCGTGATAGCGTCGAGCCCGCCCAAGGCCCAGCCATAGCCTTCGAAGCCGTCGCCGTTGCTGCTGGAATAGCTCAGCGAAAGGTGCGGAGCCATTCCCGCCGTGCCCGGCGGAGTTTGGATCGGAATTGTATAGGCCAGCTGACCCGCATTATCCACCGCTGCCCGGCCCGGGACGGACATCTGTCCGGTAAAGGCCGCCGCCATGGATGGACACGCCAGAGCGAAAACCGCCGCTGCACGCAACGAATTCGACAGCATGCCAATCCCCAACATCAGCCTGCCTATACCTTAGCACGATTCCACACACTCACAATCACCGAGAGCATCCGAGGCGATACGCATGGCACCGCAACGTCCACGAAAGATGAAATGCGACGATCTATCCGTGCACGGATCTTGTCGGCAGCCGCCAGGAACTCGCGGTGAGCTTTCTGAAGCAACACGAGCGTGCGCGCCTGCTTGAGGCATCGGACCCCGCGCGCAGGTGGCCGTTGAACATTCGCCCAGCTCGCGCCGAGTTCGGCGTCACATGTTGAGGGAGGAGGTTCGCGAGAAATCGACTGGTACGGCGGGATTTCTGTGAAAACTATGCTCCGCAAGACAAAATCCCGGCGGAGCATTGCCGGGGATTGCCTGGTTCAGCGTCGCCAGCACACCGCCGTCGTGATGGTCGTCCTCGGTCTTGCGGCGGTCGTTGTCGTAGAGCGAGTCGTGACGTTGCCTCTCGGATCTGTGGTCGTCTTGACGTCGCCGTCGGCGGTGTAGTCGTAGCTCGTCGTCAGCGCCAGACCGCCGTAATCGACCACCACCGTGTCGAGGTCTTCGTCGCTCTCATAGGTGTTCTTTGTACGGATGGTCTGCGTGCCCTGGAACGGCACGTAGCTGTCGACCGGCTTGCCGTAGTCGTCATAGGTGAAGCTGTAGACTGGATGCACGCCGCCCGCGTCCGCCGGCCGCGTCGCCTTCTTGATCTCGCCGGCGCCGTCCAGGCCGGCGGCGAAGTACTCCAAGGTCGTGGTGTTGCCGTTGGCGTCGGTGACCGAGGCCGGCTTGTTCCAGGTCTGGTCCCACACCGCGCTGACATGCAGCACATGACTCGATCCGGCGCCCGTGTTGCAGCTGGAGGATTTATCCACCTTCCACAGGTCGGTGGTGTTGCCGTGGTCGTCATAGGCAAAGGCCTCGCAGTCGCCTTCGGGGTAGACCGTGCTCAAGGTCCGGCCGCGCCCGTCCGACGTGGTGTCGGTCTCGGTGCCGCGCTCGTCGATGTAGCGGCTCGGGTGACCCCAGGTGTCGTAGGTCACGCTCCAGGCATCGCCCAAGGGATCGTCGCGCTCGCCGCGCGTGCCGTCGGCGATCAGGAACGACCACGGCGCCCGGTCGCCCTTCTGCAGGGTCTCGGCGTCCACGACCTCCTTCACCCGGCCCAAGGCGTCGTAGTTGTACTGCAGGTTCGGCTTCGACAGGTTCTCGGCGGTGTAGATCTGCAGCAGCCGGGGATGGGGGATCGGCCGCAGGCTGTCGCTGCGCACCTGCGCCGGCAGGAACGCGAACTTCGTCTTGGCGCCGGCCGCATCCGTCACCGAGCCCGCGAACCCGCCCGTCTGATAGCCGGTGAAGTCGCCAAGGCTCACGCTGCGCAGGTCGGTCCCGCCCAGGTGGTTGGTGAAGCCGGTGATCGCATAGCCGTCCAGCGTGAAGTCGATCTGCCGCCCGATCGAGTTCTGCACGCTCAGCAGCCGCTCGAACCCGTGCCCCGCCGTGTCCTCGGGATCGTAGGCATTGCCGTA
>JAFBAL010000060.1 GCA_019247845.1 Alphaproteobacteria bacterium
CGTGCTGGTCAACAACGCGGGCATGTCGCCGCTTGCGCCGTCGCTGGCCGAAACCACCGAAGCGCTGTTCGACAAGGTCGTCGACGTGAACTTCAAGGGCCCGTTCCGGCTCTCGGTCCTTATCGGCGAGAAGATGATGGCGGGCGAGGGCGGGACGATCGTCAACCTGTCGAGCACAGCTGCGTTCAAGCCGGAGCCGCACACCGTGCCGTACGGGGGCGCCAAGGCGGCGGTCAACGCGATGACGGTCGCGCTCGCCAAGGCTTTCGCGCCCAAGGTGCGGGTGAACTGCATCGCGCCGGGGCCGTTCCTGACCGACGTCTCGACGGTGTGGCGCGAGAACAAGGCCTATGAGCAGTCGCTGGGATTGAAGCGTTTCGGCGAGCCGCACGAGATCGTCGGTGCCGCGCTGTTCCTGGCCTCGGACGCGTCGAGCTATGTCACGGGGCAGGTTCTCCGCGTCGACGGAGGCACGTGGTAATGGCGACCGCGACGGCGACGGCGACGGCGACCGCGACGGCGGCGGCGACTGTGACCGACGAGCTGCAGCAGCGGCGCATCCAGGTCGTGCGCGACCACATGCGGCTGGAGATCGAGCAGGATTGGGACGGCGTGCTCGCGACCTTCGGGCATCCGCATTACGACATCAACGACGGTCAGGCCGTATTCGACGGCGAGGACGCGGTGCGGCGCTATTTCGCGGCGTCTCGCCTGCCGTTCCCCGACCAGGGCAACGAGGTCATCGCCATGGCGGCCGACGACGACATGGTGCTGGTCGAGTTCTGGCTCACGGGCACGCATCTGGGGCCGCTGCGCCGCGGCGAGCGGACGATCCCGCCCACCGGCCGGAGGTTCCGTGTACGGATGATGGCCTCGTTCGAATTCAAGCCCGGCTCGGACCGGATCGTCTGCGAGCGGCCCTATATCGACACCGGCGCCATCGACCGCGCGCTGGGGCTGGGCTGAAAGCCCGCCCGCCCGAGATCGCCCCGGGCCGCGCCGTCAGCGCTTCGTCTTCTTGCGCGGCCTCACTCCGGGCAGCTCGCCGTCGATGAACTCGACCCCGGACTCCTCCAGCGCGCGATGGATGGCGTCCAGGTTGTTGGGGATGAGGTTGGGATAGTCGTCGGTGGCCTCGGCCCGGCGCACGGTCATCACGCCGACCTGTGCCTTGGTCGCGAGCTCCTCCGCCGACAGCCGCGCGATGGCGCGTCCGGCGCGGATCTGGGCGCCGGTGACTTTCTTCTCCCGCCCTCTTGATAGTTTTTCGACCACGTGGTAATGCCTCGGTTAGCTCATGTGATCGAATATCTACCATAGGAGCCGACCATGGCCAACAGTCCTCAGCCTGCCAAGTCCCCCAAGCCTGCCAAGCCCGATCCGCTGCGCAGCTCCGTCTACCAGCTCGCCAGCGAGATGGAGGAGCCGCTGCGCCACGCGCTGCAGATGGTGCGTCTCATCGGCCTCATCGATCCCCACGAGGATACCGACCTCGAGGCCATCGGCTACGTCGCGCACGAGGCCGCCGCCAAGCTGCACGCCGTCAACGACCGGCTGAAGGACCTTTTCGCCGCCTGCGCCGAGGTCTAAAGGGAAGGGCGTTTTCCTTTCGGAGTGGTGCCGTGTCCAAGGTCAACAAGGTGGTGCTCGCCTATTCGGGCGGTCTGGACACGTCGGTCATCCTGAAGTGGCTGCAGACCGCCTATGACGCGGAAGTCGTCACCTTCACCGCCGATCTCGGCCAGGGCGAGGAGCTCGAGCCCGCGCGCGCGAAAGCCAAGCTGCTGGGCATCAGGCCTGAGAACATCTTCGTCGAGGATCTGCGCGAGGAGTTCGTGCGCGACTACGTCTTCCCGATGTTCCGCGCCAATGCGGTGTACGAGGGCGTCTATCTGCTCGGCACGTCGATCGCGCGGCCGCTGATCGCGAAGAAGCAGATCGAGATCGCGCAACAGGTCGGCGCGGACGCGGTGTGTCACGGCGCCACCGGCAAGGGCAACGACCAGGTGCGCTTCGAGCTGTCCTATTACGCGCTCAAGCCCGACATCAAGGTGATCGCGCCGTGGCGCGAATGGGATCTGACCAGCCGCACGCGGCTTCTGGAGTTCGCTCAAGCGCATCAGATCCCGATCGCGAAGGACAAGCGCGGCGAGGCGCCGTTCTCGGTCGACGCGAACCTTCTGCATTCGTCGTCGGAAGGAAAGGTGCTGGAGGATCCGGCGGTCGAGGCCGACGCCATCGTCTATCAGCGCACGCTGTCGCCGGAAGAGGCGCCGGACAAGGCGACCGTCGTCGAGATCGGCTTCGCGCGCGGCGACGCGGTGTCGGTCGACGGCGAGGCGCTGTCGCCGGCCGCGCTGCTGGCGCGGCTGAACGCGCTGGGCAGGGCCAACGGCATCGGCCGCATCGACCTGGTCGAGAACCGCTTCGTCGGCATGAAGTCGCGCGGCGTGTACGAGACGCCCGGCGGCACGATCCTTCTGGCCGCCCACCGCGCGATGGAGAGCATCACGCTCGACCGCGGCGCCGCGCATCTGAAGGACGAGCTGATGCCGCGCTATGCGGAAGCGATCTACAACGGCTTCTGGTTCTCCCCCGAGCGCGAGATGCTCCAGGCCGCCATCGACAAGAGCCAGGAGTTCGTGAGCGGTACCGTGCGTCTCAAGCTCTACAAGGGCAATGCGATGGTCGTGGGCCGCTCGTCGCCCCATTCGCTCTATGCCCAGGACCTCGTCACCTTCGAGGACGACCGCGGCGCCTACGACCAGAAGGACGCGGCCGGCTTCATCAAGCTCAACGCGCTGCGCCTGCGCACGCTGGCGATGCGGCGGCGGAAGACGGGCGGGGATTGACAATGGTACCACATACGTTACCATCGCATGATACAGCGGCGTGAATATGTCGACCCGTCGGGGCGGATGCCTTTCCGCCGGTGGTGGGATGATCTTGACGGGTTTTGCCGCAGCGAGGGTGTCCGTCGCGTTGAATCGGCTTTCGCAAGGGAACACGTCGAACGTCAAGCCTGTTGGCGCAGGCGTTAATGAGCTGAAGATCAATTTCGGTCCTGGCTACCGTATCTATTTCGGTTGGGATGGTGCCGCCTTGGTCATTCTGCTGGGCGGTGGAACAAAGGCACGGCAGCAGCGCGACATCGTTGAGGCGCAAAAGTGCTGGATGGACCACAAGGCGCGTAAGCAGACGGGAGCGTGAGATGCCCTTGACCAGAGACTACAAGGAAGGTGTGTTGGCGCGCCTAAAGCGCGACGCGGACTTCCGCGCCGCTTTGCTGCGCGAGGGCATCGACGTGCTGCTCGGCGGCGAGTTCGAGATCGCCAAGGAGGTCTTTCGCGACTACGTCAACGCCACGATGGGCTTCGACAAGCTTTCCAAGCAGGTCGGCATCCCGCCCAAGAGCCTGATGCGCATGCTCAGCCGGTCCGGCAATCCGCAGATGAAGAACCTGTTCGCCGTCATCGCGGCGCTGCAGGCGCATGCCGGGATCGAGCTCCATGTCGCCGAGATCGCTCCGCCGCGCGCGCCGAAGCGTTCCAAGGCTCGCAAGCGCGCCGCGACCGCGCCGCCGCCCGCCTATCCGCAGGCCGAAGCCGCCGCGCAGGGCGGTTTGCGCGAAGCGTCCGCCAAATTCAAAAGGCCCTGACATGACCGCCAACGAAGCCCAGATCGAATATTGGAACGGCGCGGTCGGCGAGCGCTGGGCGCGGCTGCAGGAGACCATAGACGCCAGCCTCGCGCCGATCACCAAGGCGCTGTTGCCCTTCGCCAATGCGCGGCCGCGCGAGCGCGTGCTCGATATCGGCTGCGGCTGCGGCACGACCTCCTACGCGCTGGCCAAGGCGGTGGGGCCCGAGGGCAACGTCACCGGCGTCGACATCTCCGAGCCGATGCTGGCGGTGGCGCGCGGGCGCGGCATCGGCGTGAACTTCCGCAAGGCCGACGCCTCGGTGCACCTGTTCCATCCGACCCACGACCTCGTCTTCTCGCGCTTCGGGGTGATGTTCTTCGACAACCCGGTCGCCGCCTTCGCCAACATCAAAAAGGCACTGAAGCCGCGCGGGCGGCTCGCTTTCGTGTGCTGGCGCGATGTGAGCGAAAACCTCTGGGCGTCGCTGCCTTTCGCCGCGGCGCGCGATCTTTTGCCGCCGCAGGAGCCCGCCGATCCCGACGCCCCCGGGCCCTACGCCTTCGCCGACGGCGAGCGGCTGGCGAACATCCTGGCCAAGGCCGGCTATCGCGACATCCGCCTCGAGCAGCTCGACACGGTCGTATGCATGGGCGCGACGCCGGACGATGCCGCCGGCCAGGCCCTCAACATCGGCCCGCTCGCCCGCGCGGCCGCCGGTCTCGACGATGCCACGCGCGCGGCGATCCGCGGCCGCGTCGCCGAGGCGATGGCGACGTTCGCGAGCGCCGACGGCATCACGCCGCCGGCCTCGTGCTGGCTGGTGGGGGCAGGGGTGTGACGGCCGAGGCGCGGCTCGTTTCGGCCACCTTCGCGACGCCGTTCGTCGTGGCGATGCTGCTGGCGGCGGAGCAGGGGGTGCGCCTGGGGACCTGGCTGACCTTCGTCTACATGATGCCGTATGCAGCGCTTGGGCTCCTGGCGGTGACGGTTCTGTTCGTGCTGCCGGTCGTGCTCCTGCTGCGGCGCCTGGGACACGCGAGCCTGGCGGCCTGCACGCTGGCGGGACTGGTCGTCTTCGCGACGCTCGCTCTGGCGGCAACGCTCGCCATCCATGCGGCCGGCGTCGCATCCGACTATCCGTACAGCCCGCTCGGCAAAGCCCTGATGGGCGTCGGCAAGGGCGGGCTGCTCGGCGCCTTCATGGGCGCGCTGTTCCGGACAATCGCTTTCAGCGGCTCGGCGGCGGCGGATCGTCCCGAAGCACGCTCGCGCGCATCCAGCCTGTGATGTTGCCATCGCGCACTTGCGCCCAGGACCCCGATGTTGCCAGCAGCTCGACTTGCGCGCCCTTCGACTCTTTCTTCAGGACTTGGCCTGAAGTGGTTGGAGCCGCACGCAAATCCGATCCGCCGCGGCGGACATAGCGGATGGCGGTCGCGGGTCGGGCGTCGAAGGTTTGTGCAGCCGGTTGCGTCGTTGATTGCGCAGGTTTCTGCGGCCGGTCGGTGCTTTTGTAGGCCGCATAGCCCAGCCCCGCGGCCAGCGCCAGCACGCCCAGCAACGTGCCGCGGCCGCCGACCTTGGAGCGGTACGAGATGCCGGTGCCCGGTATCCCCGCGTTCGTCGTCACGCCATGGCGGCCGATGTTCACGTCGGCGCCGCGCGGGCCGACGCTGCCCGAGACGCCGCCCTTGGAGACGTTGATGCGCAGCCAGGGGAAGATGCGCAGCACGCGCTGGAAGCGAAGGCCCATGGTCCCTGCCGCAGGAATCGACGTCGGCGATTCTTACCCCTTGATGCATGAAAAGCCACCGGGCGCGCCGTCAGTCGGTGACCACCAGACGGGGACGGCGGTCCTCGGGACCGGCATAGCGTGTGCTGTAGAACGTATCGTAGTTGTTGTTGTTCTGCACCGGGCGAAGCATCAGCCCATAGTTCGGCATCTCCTTTCCACACCACTTGCGGAAAAGCCCGGTGATATCGATCGACGTCCAAGAATTGATCGCCGGGGCTGGAACGTCTTGCCAAGGAACGGCGCCGGGCAAGTCTCTCCACCAAAGCCGGTCGCCTCTTCGCCAGTTCCAAGGCGCGGTGATGGCTTGCAATCGCATCGGTGTAGGGAAGCGGCTGTCGTCGTTGTTGTACAACTCGAGCCGTACGGTGCTCGTGCAGGGGGCGTCGGGGAGCTTGAATTGCAGCAGGGCGACATATTCGTCGCCCCATCCGCCGATCCGCAGCCTGTCGTTTTCGAGGCCGCCTCCGGGGCCGCCGCCGCCAGGAGCATAGGAGTAGACGCTGGTCGACCAGATATCTTTCGCATTGTCCTCTGTGAGAGGGATGCGTTGCGTCTTGTGGATCTCCTCGGGTGGCGACGTGACCTGTGCTGGCGCCCGGTCTCGCTCCGGCCGGGGTTGGACGGATGGCGTGGAAGCAGGCGGAGGCGAGGATTGTGAAGGCGTTGGAACCGGACTCGCTTCCGTTTCCGGCGGCCGTTTCTTGATTTCCGGAGCCGGCGAGCCGGCCGCCTGAGGCGGAGCGGGAAGACATGACGCCCCGTTCGGGACGAAAACGCATGTTATCCGTTCAAGCAGGCCGCGCCCGGTTGTCGCCCAGAGATACTGGGACACTATGAGCAGAACGAACGGCGTGATGAGGATGATGGCCCGCGCCGTTCGAGAATGCGGCGCGTGAGGCGCGAAAGATACGAAAAAACCGACGATGGCTGCGAGAAGCGCAACGATCAATTCCCAGGCGGAAAATGAATTCGGCATGAGATAAGGGTTGTCACGGCTTGCTGTTCGACTATGCGGCGAACCTATCGCATGTCGTCGGGCTTTCCTACTGCCTCCGCTTTCGCAGGGCGCAGCCCCATCAGGCGTCGATCTCGGCGGTCAGCGCATTGTCCTGGATGAACTCGCGCCGCGGCTCGACCAGCTCGCCCATCAGCTTGGTGAAGAGGTCGTCGGCCTCGTCGGCGTGCTCGACCTTGACCTGGAGGAGCGTGCGCGCGTTCTCGTCGAGCGTGGTCTCCCACAGCTGCTCGGCGTTCATCTCGCCCAGGCCCTTGTAGCGCTGCATGGCGAGCCCCTTGCGGCCCCAGTCGAAGATGGCGCTGAGCAGCTCGCTCGGCGCGCGAACCTCGCGCGTCTCGTCCTTGCGCTTGATCGATCCGCCCTTGAGATAGGCGCTCTGCAGCTCGCCGGCCATGCGGTCGAGCTTGCGCGCATCGGCGCTCGCCACCAGCGCGCCGTCGATGGCGACGGCCTCGCGCACGCCGCGCACCTCGCGCCAGAACTTGAGGCCACCGTCGGGCGTCGGCTCGCCATGCCAGCCGCGCTCGAGCTCGTCGGACAGCGCGTCGAGGCGGTGGGCGATGTAGGTCGCGGCTTCGGCGGCCTTGACCCGGTCGTTCAGGATGTCGGGATTGAGCGCGCCCGCGATCGCCGCCTGCTCGAGCAGGAAGCGCGGATAATGCGGCGGGAAGCCTTCCAGCGCGCTCTTGGCGGCGCGCGCCCGCTCGATCAGCGCGTCGAGATCGGCGCCGGCCAGGGTCTCGCCCGAATGCAGGGTCAGCGACGCGCCGGCCGAGCCCTCGGCGATGAGATAGTTCTCCAGCTCGCGCTCGTCCTTCAGGTAGCGCTCGGACTTGCCGCGCGTGGCGCTGTACAACGGCGGTTGCGCAATGAAGACATGGCCGCGGTCGATGAGTTCGCGCATCTGCCGATAGAAGAACGTCAGCAAGAGCGTGCGAATGTGAGCGCCGTCGACATCGGCGTCTGTCATGATGATAATTTTGTGATAGCGCAGCTTGTCGGGATTGAACTCCTCGGTGCCGATGCCGGTGCCGAGCGCGGTGATCAGCGTGCCGATTTCCTGGCTGCCCAGCATCTTGTCGAAGCGCGCCCGTTCGACATTGAGGATCTTGCCGCGCAGCGGCAGCACCGCCTGGAATTCGCGGTTGCGGCCCTACTTGGCGGAGCCGCCGGCGCTGTCGCCCTCGACGATGAACAGCTCGGACTTCGATGGATCGCGCTCCTGGCAGTCGGCGAGCTTGCCGGGCAGCGAATTGACGTCGAGCGCGCCCTTGCGGCGCGTCAGCTCGCGGGCCTTGCGCGCCGCTTCGCGGGCGGCGGCGGCCTC
>JAFBAL010000032.1 GCA_019247845.1 Alphaproteobacteria bacterium
TGGTCGTAGGCCGTGAACGTCGCACCGCCCGTCTCCGCCAGAACCTTCGTGATCGCTGCCGTCAAAGACGTCTTGCCATGGTCCACATGACCGATCGTCCCGATGTTGCAGTGCGGCTTGTTCCGCTCGAATTTTGCCTTGCCCATGGTCTTTCCTTCGTCTCGTTCGTTCCGCTTTCCGGGCGGATATAGGTACTCGTAACTCTATCTGCCGGCTTGCCGAGCCGTAGCTCGCCGCAACCGGCCCGCCTTCGCCCTTGGGGCTTCGGCGCGGCAGCCTTCTCTCGCGTTGCGAGCGAAGGCTGGAGCGGGTGAAGGGAATCGAACCCTCGTCATCAGCTTGGAAGGCTGTTGCTCTACCATTGAGCTACACCCGCCTCATTCGACTTCCTTCTACTCAACTCCTTACTCTTACATTCGCCCGGCTCGCCAAGGCGTAGCTGCGCGAACCTGGTTCCAGCCCGTCGTCGCCCTTCGGGCTATGCCGGGCAGTCTCCGCTGCCGCGCAGCGAAGACTGGTGGGGGAAGTAGGACTCGAACCTACGAAGCTGAAAGCAGCGGATTTACAGTCCGCCCCCTTTGCCGCTCGGGACATTCCCCCGAAAACCTTTTCCAATCAGATCAACGGGTTACTTTACGCTCGAACAGAACGGCCGAACGTGGAGAATTCTCCCGAAAAGCTGGTTGCGGATCGGGGGTTATGGTGAGATTGCACTAGAGTGTCAATAGAATATTAGCGCGGAAAAGCCCGGAATCCGGCCCGCCTTCACCCATGACCAAAGGCTAACCTAGCGTCCGGCAAAAATGCAAGAAAAACCGCCGATTGCGCCGCGGCCCGGCACCCTATAAGTCCCCCTTTGCCATGCCCCGTCCCGACCGCCGCCACTTCTATCCCAAGCCCGACAGCCGCACGGGCGAGGGTCTCTGGCTCTACGGCCTGCATGCCGTGCGCGCCGCGCTCGCAAATCCGGCGCGCAAGGTCAAGCGCGCGGTCCTGACCGGCCGCGCCGTGGAGGAGATCGGGCCCAAACTGCTCGGCCGGGTGCGCCAGGAGGTCGTGGACGGCGACGCGGTCTCGCGCCTGCTGCCGGCCGGCGCGGTGCACCAGGGCGTGGCGCTGCAATGCGATCCCCTGCCCAAGCGCGACCTGGACGAGGTGCTGGACGCAGCCCCGCAGGGCCGCCGCCATATCGTCGTGGTGCTCGACCAGATCTCGGACCCGCAGAACACCGGCGCGATCCTGCGCACCGCCGCGGCTTTCGGCGTCGCGGCCGTCGTCGTGCAGGACCGTCATTCGCCGCCCGAGTCCGGCACGCTGGCCAAAGCGGCGTCAGGCGCGCTCGACAGCGTACCCTATATCCACGTCGTCAACATCGCCCGCACGCTGGAGCAATTGGGCGAACGCGAGTTCTGGCGCATCGCGCTGGCCGGCGACGGCGACGGCTCGCTCAAGGAGGCGATGCCCGCGGGCGACGTCGCGCTGGTCCTGGGCTCGGAAGGCTCGGGCATCCGCCGCCTGGTGCGCGAGCGCTGCGATGCTTCCGCCTTCGTGCCCATCGCGCGCGACATGGAGAGCCTGAACGTGTCGAACGCCGCGGCGATCGCGCTCTACGAGATGCGGCGCGGCTAGAACACCGCGGCCACGACGTTGTCGCCGCCGTAGTTCTCGATGAACACGAGGACCTTGTAGCCCTCGGCCAGCTGCACGCGGCCCTGCGCGTCGTGCATGAGCAGGCCCTGGTTGCTCATCGTCGCGGTGCGCCGGTCCATTGCGAAACGCGGCGCGAGCCCGCGATATTGCGTGCGGATCAGGTTGAACAGCGCCGCCGCGTTCTCGGGCGCGAGCCGCACGCAGCCGGCGCTGGCGCGCTGCCCGAGCAAGGCTGTGTCGGTGCCGTGGGCGGCGTGGATCGCAAGCCCCGTCTGCAAGCCGCCGACCTGCCAGTTGAAGAACATCGCATAGGGCATCGGCTGGCCCCACTGCCCCGAGGTGTGGTGGCGGTACATGCGGTCGGGGTCGAGCTCATAATAGCCCTGCGGCGTATAGCTGGGCGCGCGCTTGCCGCCGGGCGTGAACTCGACCAGCTCGCGCCCGGTCGACACCGGCCAGTTGTGAAGCAGGTCGAGATCGCCGCCCGCCTGCTTCTTGAACACGTACATGCGCTGTGCCCAGGGGCCGCGGTCGGCCTTGCTGACATAGAGGAACAGCTCGAAGTTCTCGAGCATCTCGCTGGTGAGACTGTCCTTCAACCGCAGCATCACGCGCGTGAGCTCGCCCGGGCTCGGCGCCTTCAGGTCGGGCAGCGGCGCGGGCGCCTGCGCTTCGGCCTGGTCTTGGCTTTCGGGCGGCGCGAGCGTCATCGCCGGCTTCTGCGGGGCGGCCTGCGCGACCTGGGCCGGCGGCGGCTCGGAGACGGCCGGACGCAGCGCGGGCGTGACGACGACGCGCGGCATCTGCTGCTGCGCTTTTTTGGCCGGTGCCTTGGCGGGCGCCGCGGCGACCTTCACGGGCTTCGGCCTGGCGCTGGCGACGGCCTTGGGTGGGTCGACATAGTCGAAGAAGCGCTTGTCCCATTCGACGACCTTGGCCCAGGCCGGACGAATCGCATTCTCGTTCGCGGAAGCGGCGCCCCGCCTGATCGAGGCCCAGGTCGTATCCCCGGCCCGGCTCGCCGCATGCCCCCAGTCGGGGTTGCGCTGGAGCGCGATCGCGACGCCGAACGCCGACGCGCTCACCAGATAGATCGCGCTCAAGGCCGATAGGGTTCTCATCGCGGTTCCGTGTGCTGCGGGCAGCGTAGCCGAGAACGGCCGCGCCTGTCCCATTCCGGGTCAGAACGCAGTTAACAGGATTCACCGAGTTTGGTTGCCAGGCAAGCCCTAAACCGCGCCGCCGCGGGCGAGGTCGGCCTTCAGGGTGCGCGTCACCCGCCAGTAGCAGGCGCAGGCCAGGAGCCCCGTGGCGATGCTGGTGCACATCAGCGCCCAGCGCAGCGAGTCGTCGCCCAGCACCGGATGCAGCCGGCTGCTGATGAAACCGACCGTCGCAGGCCCGAGCCCCAGCGCGATCAGGTTGAGGATGAAGAGCAGGATGCCCACGGTCTGCGCCCGCATCCGCAGCGGCACCATGCCCTGCGCCATGGCATAGGACGGGCCCAGATAGATCGCGCCCATGGTGGCGGGGACGACCGCGGCGGCGAGCGCCATGCGGATATCGGGCAAGAGATAGAACAGCGGCGCGAAGGGCAGCGATATCAAGGTGCCGACGATCGGCACGTACATGTACCAGTTCATGTCGCGCTTGCCGAAGCGGTCGGCGAACACGCCCGACAGGAAGGTGCCGACGGCGCCGAACACGCCGGTGAGGATCGCGAGCGCGAAGCCGACCGCGATCGGCTGCATGTGGTGCGAGACGATCAGGAACTTCGGGATGAAGTACACCCCGGCATAGCCGCCGAAGGCATGCATCGAGCAGCCGAGCGCGATCCACTTGAACGACGGCTGGCGCCAGAGATGGCGCACGACCTCCATCAGGCGCGGCGTGGTGTCGCCGGCGACGAGATTGTCGACGAGGCCGCGCGGCGGCTCGCGCACCGTGAGCATCAGCAACGCCACCAGCAGGAGCCCCGGCGCGCCCGAGGCGATGAAGGCCGAGCGCCAGCCGTAGTTCTGCAGCACCCAGCCGCCGCCGAAGAAACCGAGCAGCAACCCGACGTTCAGCCCCGCGGAATAGAAGGCGAGCGCGCCGGCGCGCCGCTGCGGCGGATAGAGATCTGCGATGATGGAGTTGATCGCCGGCCCCGTGCCCGCCTCGCCGATGCCGGTGCAGAAGCGCAGCACGATCAGATGCCAGATGTTGCGCGCATAGCCCGACAGCACCGTCATCAGGCTGAAGGTCGCGAGCGACACCGCGATCAGGTTGCGCCTGTTCCAGCGGTCGGCGAGCGTGGCGAAGGGGATCGCGAGCGTCGCATAGATCGCCGCGAACACGGTGCCCGAGAGCAGGCCCGCGCCGAAATCGTCTATTTTGAATTCCTGCTGGATATAGGGAAGCAGGATGCCGAGGATCTGGCGGTCGAGATAGTTGACCACATAGGTGAGCGTGAGCACGAACAGCACGTAGTTGCGGGTGTTCGGGCTGAACCCCGCGGCGGAAGATCTATCGCTCACGCATGCCCCTCGTGCTCGCCGGATGCGACGCTAGACTGAAAGCGGGAAAACGCAAAATCACCTCTGGCCCGAGCGCTGTCCCTTGCGGCCCTTGACGGCGAGGTCGACGGTCGCGAGCCGCCGCCCGCCTTCGGCGTACCATTCGCCGCGGAGCAGGTTCATCAGCGCGAAATAGTCGCCGAAGGAGTCTTCTACCGCGCGGCTGAAGCCCTGCGCGTCCTGCGCCTTGTTCATCTGCAGCTTGGCGTAGCGCAACACGCCGGGCGAATTCTCGGCGACGCGGCGCGCATAGGCATAGGTCTCGCGCTCGAGGTCGCTTCCGCCCAGCACGCGGTTCACCAGCCCGTATTGCGCGGCTTCGCCCGCCGTGACGAACCGGCTCTCGAAGCAGAGCTCTTTCGCGCGGCGGATGCCGATGTCCCAGGGCAGCGACATGTATTCGACATAGCCGGCGAGAAACTGCGCGTCCTCGGCGGCGAAGACGACGTCGCAGGCCGCGGCCAGCATCCAGCCCGCATAGATGCAATAGCCCTCGACCATGGCCACGGTCGGCTTCTCGAAATTGCGCCATTTGAGCAGCAGGTCGAAATTATACTTGCGGAACTCGTCATAGGTCTCGATGCCCGGCGCGGCGCCGAGGTTCTTGCGGTACTCGACGCCCTCCGGCGTGCCCAGATCGTGCCCCGACGAGAAGTTGCCCCCAGCGCCGCGCACGACGACCACGCGCACCGTCTTGTCCGCGCGCGCCAGGTCGAACGCCGCATCGATCTCGTCGAGCATGCGGTAGCCTTGCGCGTTCTTGTATTGCGGCAGGTTCAGCGTGATCGTGGCGATTGCGCCGTCGGTCGAATAGAGGATGTCGTGGAAGACGCTCATTGCGCGAACTTGCCCGACTTCGCCCAGCCGCGCGGCACCAGCCGTCCCGCCTGCGCGCGCGCCCCGCGCCAGTCCTTCAGCTCGGACGCCGAGAACTCGCGGTTGTTCTGGTCCTTCAGGCCCTCCTTCCAGGTGAAGGTCGTGGCGTCGAGCAGGCCGCCGTCCTTGTAGCGCTGCAGGTAGTTGCCCTGGCCGCGCGCCATCTCGGGCAGCTCTTCCAGCGCGAAGATCACCATCTTGCGGTTCTCGCCCACGACCGCGATGCTATCGCCGTCCACGAAGCGGCAGACGGTGGCTTCGGAGCCCGTCTTCACGTTCATCACGCGCTTGCCGTTCTTGGTCATCGCCACGGCTTCGTCCTCGTTGGTGATGAAGCCGTGGCCTGAGGTCGACGCCACCAGCAGCTTGCGGCCTTTGCTGTGCACGAACATCTCGACCAGGTCGGCGTCCGACGGCAGGTCGATGAAGGTACGGATCGCCTCGCCGTTGCCGCGCCCGCCGGGAAGCTTCGAGCAGTCGAGCGTGAAGAACCGCCCGTCGGTCGCGAACATCATCAGCTGGTCGGTCGTCTCGGCATGGATCCAGAACCGCTCGCGGTCGCCCTCGCGGTATTTGACCGCGTCGCTGGGCTCCTGGTGCCCTTTGAACGCGCGCAGCCAGCCCTTCTGCGAGCAGACCACGGTGATCGGCTCCTTTTCGACCGCGGTCTCCAAGGTCGCGACCTCTTCCGAGATCGCCTCGATCTTGGCCAGGAACTTCGCCTCGACGATCTCGGTGCGGCGCTTGCCGATGGCGGTCTTGAGCCCGAACTTCGCGTCGATCTCGCCGATCTGCGCGATGAGCTTCTCGGATTGCAGCTTCTGCGAGCCGAGCAGCTTCTTCAGGTCCTTCTGCTCGGCGCTGAGATCGGCATGTTCCTTGCGGATCTCCATCTCCTCCAGCTTGCGCAGGGAGCGCAGCCGCATGTTGAGGATCGCATCCGCCTGGTTCTCGGTGAGCTTGAACGCCTGCATCAATTTCGGCTTGGGCTCGTCCTCGGTGCGGATGATCTTGATGACCTTGTCGAGGTTCAGATAGACGGCGAGATAGCCGTCGAGCACCTCCAGCCGCGTCGCGATCTTCTCGAGCCGATGCCGCGAGCGCCGCTCCAAGACCTCGCGGCGATGCTCGATGAACGCCATCAAGACCTCGCGCAGGCTCATCACCCGCGGCACCAGGCCCTTGTCCAGCACGTTCATGTTGAGCGGGAAGCGCGTCTCCAGGTCGCTCTGGCGGAACAGCTGCTCCATCAGCAGCTCGGGCTCGACCGTGCGCGTCTTGGGCGTCAGCACGATGCGGATGTCTTCGGCGGATTCGTCGTGGATGTCGTCGAGCAGCGGCAGCTTCTTCTGCTCCAGCAGCTCGGCCACCTGCGCGATCAGCTTGGACTTCTGGACCTGGTAGGGAATCTCGGTGACGACGAGCTGGTACATGCCACGCGCGCCCTCTTCCTTGGTCCAGCGCGCGCGGATGCGGAAAGACCCGCGTCCGGTCTTGTAGGCCTCGGCGATGGTCGCGGCGTCGTCCATCAGGATGCCGCCGGTCGGGAAGTCGGGGCCCTTGACCAGCCGGAACAGCGTACGGTCCTGGATGTTCGGGTTCTCGATCAGCTGAACCAGCGCGGCGCAGAGCTCGCCCAGATTGTGCGGCGGGATCGACGTCGCCATGCCGACCGCGATGCCGCTCGAGCCGTTGGCGAGCAGGTTCGGGAAGGCGGCGGGAAGGACGATGGGCTCTTCGTCCTCGCCGTCGTATGTGGCACGGAAATCGACCGCGTTCTCGTCCAGGCCGTCGAGCAGCGCCTGCGCGGCCTCGGCGAGCTTGCTCTCGGTGTAGCGCATCGCGGCGGGGTTATCGCCGTCGACATTGCCGAAATTTCCCTGGCCTTCGACCAGCGGATAGCGGACCGCGAAATCCTGCGCCAATCGGACAAGCGCATCGTAAATGGCCTGGTCGCCGTGCGGATGGAAAGAGCCCATCACGTCGCCGACGACCTTGGCGGACTTCTTCGGCGCCGTCGTGGGCCCGAGACCGAGACGGCGCATGCCGAACAGGATGCGGCGGTGCACGGGCTTCAAGCCGTCGCGCGCATCGGGCAGCGCGCGCTGGGTGATGGTGGAGAGCGCGTAAGCCAGGTAGCGCTCGGCCAGCGCCTTGCTCAGCTCCTCGGTGCGGATGTCGTCTTTGATGTCGGCCATGGGACCTTATGTAACCGATTCGAGGCGCGCCCGGGCCGCGGGCAACTCCTTGCCGTGCGGCACGAGCACGCGTTCGTTGAGAAAATAGCCGGTGAGCTTGAGGCCCGCGGCGATATCGGCCCGGCCGACGGCGTTCTGCGAGCCGAGCAGGAAGGGCGGCAGCTTGAACAGCTTGTCCTTGTATTCCGCTCCGCCGTCGCGCGACACGGCGCGGCCCGAGCGCGGCGAAACATAGACCAGCTCTTCCGTCGTCCCTGTCGCGGCGCAATGCGTGAGGTCGAGGCCGAAGCCCAGCGCGTCGAGCAGCCCCGCCTCCCAGCGCACATAGAGCGGCCCCCAGTGATCGATCCCATCATCGGCCATCGCGTCGAGCAAAATCTCGGCGCCAAGATAGACCGGCGCATGGGTCTCGCGCTCGGGCATCGCGGCGCTGGCGACCGCGGCGAAGGCGTTGAGGCCGGTCAGCGCCTCGCGCCCCTCCATCAGCGCGCCGGCGCGCGCCTTGGCGAGCTCCGCCGAGAAACTTCCCAGATGCTCGCTCAGCCGCGCACGCCAATGCACCGCCAGCGTGTTGCCGGGCTGCAATACCGGCTTCATCTTGCGCGAGGCGCCGCCGCGCACCAGGCCGAGATGGCGGCCGTGGTCGCGGGTGAGCGCCTCGACGATCGCGCCGCTCTCGCCGAGCGGGCGGACGGACAGCACGATGGCGTCGTCGGACCAGTCCATCAGTCGTCGGGGAACTCCAGCCCCATCTCCAGATAGTGCTCGCGCTTCTCGGCCCAGTCCTCGCGCACCTTGACGAACAGGAACAGGTGCACGCGCCGGCCGAAGATCTCTTCCAGCTCGATGCGCGCCAGCTCGCCGATCTTCTTGATCGTGGCGCCGCCCTTGCCGAGCACGATCGCCTTCTGGCCGTCGCGCTGGACGTAGATCGTCTGGTCGATCTTGACCGAGCCGTCCTTGCGCTCTTCCCACTTCTCGGTCTCGACGGTGGAGGCGTAAGGCAGCTCGTCATGCAGGCGCAGATAGATCTTCTCGCGCGTGATCTCGGCCGCGAGCAGGCGCGAGGAGATGTCGCCGGCCTGATCTTCCGGAAACAGCCAGGGGCTTTCGGGCATGCGCTCCGCGCACCACGCGGCCAGGTCCTCGATGCCGTCGCCCTTGAGCGCGGAGATCAGGAAGACGTGTTCGAACACCGCTTCGTCGTTGAGGCGCTCGATCAACGGCAACAGGTCGGTGCGCTTCATGCCGTCGATCTTGTTGAGCGCGAGCACGGCCTTGGCGCCGCCCTCTTTCAGCTTCTCGACGATGGCATGGGTGTCGCGCGCGGCAAGGCCTTCGGGCTGCGCGACGAGGTCCGCCGCATCGACGATCAAGACCGTCGCGTCGGCGTCCTTGGCGCCCGCCCAAGCCGAGGTCACCATCGCGCGGTCGAGGCGGCGGCGCGGCTTGAAGATGCCCGGCGTGTCGACGAAGACGATCTCGGTTTCGCCCCGGATCGCGACGCCGCGCACCGGCATGCGCGTCGTCTGCACCTTGGGACTGACGATGGCGATCTTGGTGCCGACCAGCGCATTGACCAGCGTCGACTTGCCCGCGTTCGGAGCGCCTATGATCGCGGCGAAGCCGCAGCGCGTCGTCATGAACTCATGCTCGTCATGAAACCTTGTCCAGCATCTTCTTGGCCGCGTCCTGCTCCGCCTCGCGCTTCGAGCCGCCCTCGCCGATCTCGGGCGCGATACCTCTCACCGAGACTTCGACCTTGAACCGCGGCGCATGGTCGGGGCCTTCGCGCCCGACCTGACGGTATTGCGGCGCAGTGGGCTTAGCCCCCTTGGCTCCTTTGCGCGCCTGCGCCCATTCCTGCAGCGCCGTCTTGGGATCGCGCATGTCGTTGCCCAGCGACGCGAAGGCATCGGCCCAATAGGTCTCGACGAAGGCACGTGCCGCGTCCATCCCACCGTCGAGATAGAGCGCCGCGATCACCGCCTCGCAGGCGCAGGCCAGGATCGCCGGCTTCTTGCGCCCGCCGCTGCCCATCTCCGACTTGGCGAGGATCAGCCGATCGGGCAGCCCCGCCGCTTCCGCCGCCCGCGCGCAGGCGTCCTGGCGCACCAGCGCGTTCAGCTTGAGCGCCAGCGCGCCTTCGCTGTCGCCGGGATAGAGCGCGTGCAGCCTCTCGGCCACGATCAGCCCGAGCACGCGGTCGCCCAAGAACTCCAGCCGCTCGTTGGAGCGCGCGGTATCGACGCTCGCATGCGTCAGCGCGCGCGCGATCAGCGCCTTGTCCTGGAAGCTATGGCCGGCGATCGCGTCGATGTCAGATGCCGGTGAACATCCGGCTGAAGCGGATGGCTCCGGGCCACGTCCAGGGTTCGTACCAGACTGCGCTGTCATCGATCGAGAAGAACTTGAACTCGGCTTTGCCGACGAGGTTTTCGGCCGGAACGTAGCCCACATCCAGGCGGCTGTCGTCGGAATTGTCGCGGTTGTCGCCCATCATGAAGTAATGGCCGGGCGGCACCGTGAAGACCTGGGTGTTGTCCTCGTTGCTGTCGTCCATGCGGTCGAGCACGAAATAGCTGACCCCGTTGGGCAACGTCTCCTGGTAGCGCGGCACGGCGCGCACCACGCCGAACGGGTCGGTCTCGACATAGTCGGCGACGCGCTTCTTGGGCACCGCCTTGCCGTTCAGGAACAGCACGCCGTTCAGCACCTGGACGCGGTCGCCCGGCAGGCCGATGACGCGTTTGATGAAGTCCTCGTTGTATTCCGGCGAGTTCGGGTTGGGCATCTTGAAGACCACGACGTCGCCGGGCTTGGGGTCCGAGCCGAACAGGCGGCCGTGGAAGAAGTCGCCGACCGGCCAGCCGCGGAACGGGAACGAGTTGCGGCTGTAGCCATAGGCGAACTTCTCGACGAAGAGATAGTCGCCGACCAAGAGCGTGTTCTCCATCGAGGCCGAGGGGATGTTGAACGGCTGGAAGAACAGCGTGCGGATGACGAGCGCGATCAGGAGCGCGTAGAAGATGGTCTTGATGGTCTCGAGCCAGGACTCGCCCTGGGCCGGCGCCTTGGCTTTGGCCTTGGCGGGGGGCGGCGGCGGAGCGTCCTCGGCCTCGCTTTCGGCCACGGTCTGGGCGAGCGGGCTTTGCTCGTCCTCGAGCGGGCCGGCTTCGTCGGCGGGGACACTCACGTCGGTCATTTCGGGTTCGTCTTCCATCAGGGGGCGGACCAAAGCGGACCGGGCCCGGGGCGTCAAGGCAAACTGCCCGCCTTACTTAAGTGGCGCGGGCGGGCGTTCAACCGCCTGAATTATTACGATTGCTTGAGCCAGCGGGAAATCGTCGGTGATGGTGAGCTCGATCAGGGGGGTAAGACCGGGCGGCGTGATGGCTTCGAGGCGCTTCAACGCCCCGCCGGTCAGCCGCATGGTGGGTTTGCCGCCGGGCAGGTTCACCACCCCCATGTCCCGCCAGAAGACGCCGCGGTTCAGCCCCGTGCCCAGCGCCTTGGCGCAGGCTTCCTTGGCGGCGAAGCGCTTGGCATAGGAGGCGGCGCGGTTGGCGCGGCGATCGGACTTGGCGCGCTCGATGTCGGTGAAGATGCGCTCGATGAAGCGGTCGCCGAAGCGCTGAATCGACTTCTCGATGCGGCGGATGTCGATGAGGTCGTTGCCGATACCCAGAATCAATTTGGCCTCGAAGTTGGGCGCGCCTCGTCCATCAACTCCCGCATACGCCGGATCGAGGCTCCGAAGCCGTCGAAGATCGCCTCGCCGACCAGGAAGTGGCCGATGTTGAGCTCGCGGATCTCCGGAATCGCGGCGATGGGCTTCACCGTGTCGTAGCTGAGGCCATGGCCGGCATGGACCTCGAGCCCGAGCGAAGCGCCATAGGCAGCACCCTCGCGGATGGCCTGGAGATGCTTCTCGCGCTCGGCGCCGGTGGTGTCGCAATAGGCGCCGGTATGGAGCTCGACCACGGGCGCACCGAGAGACCTGGCCGCGTCGAGCTGGCGCTTGTCGGCCTCGATGAACAGCGACACCCGCACCTTCGCGTCGCCGAGCCTGGCGACGATGGGCGCGAGACGGTTGTGCTGGCCGGCCGCGTCGATGCCGCCTTCGGTCGTGCGCTCCTCGCGCTTCTCGGGAACGATGCAGGCGGCATGGGGGCGGTGCTTGAGCGCGATGGCCAGCATCTCGTCTGTCGCCGCCATTTCCAGATTGAGCGGCAGATCGATCTCGCGCGCCAGCCGCTCGATGTCGGCGTCGGAGATGTGCCTCCGGTCCTCGCGCAGATGCGCGGTGATGCCGTCCGCGCCCGCCTCTGCCGCCAGCCTCGCCGCGCGCACCGGATCGGGAAACGCGCCGCCGCGGGCGTTGCGGATCGTCGCCACGTGGTCGATGTTCACGCCGAGGCGGAGCCTGGTCACGCCAGCCCCCTGCTCCCCGGCTTCACCGCGGGGATATCGCGCAAATGCTTCGGCAGCTTGTCGGCTTCCCAGGCCGGCACCTTCATCGAGGCGAGCGCGATCAGCTTCACGCCGACCTTCGCCTTGCCGCCGGAGCGGTCGATGAGGCACGCCGCCGCGACGGGCCTGGCGCCCGCGGCGCGGATCGCCTCCAGGCATTCGCGCGACGACACGCCGGTCGAGACGATGTCCTCGACCATCAGGACCGGCTGGTTCTTTTCGAGATGGAAGTTGCGGCGCAGCTGGAACTTGCCGTCGACGCGTTCGACATACATCGCGGGCAGCCCGAGCTGGCGGCCCATCTCGTAGCCCGGGACGATGCCGCCGACCGCGGGCGAGACGATGGCGGTGAACTTCGCCTTCACCTCCTCGCGCACCTTGGCGGCCAGCGCCTTGCACAGCTTGGCGGTCCGCTTGGCGTCCTGGAACACCAGCGCCTTCTGCAGGAAGGTGTCGGAGTGCAGCCCGCTCGACAGGATGAAATGGCCTTCCAGAAGCGCGCCGGCCTTCTTGAACTCGCTCAGCACCTGCTCGGTGTTCATGCGCCGATTTCCTTGTCGCGAACGCGGTCGACCGATTCGACCGCCGCGTTCACGCGTAGCGCGCCCAGGATGTTCTGCAAATGCGCCAGATCGCGCACCTCGATGTCGATCAGGAACTCGAAGAACAGCGGATTGCGCGCTGCGACCTTGAGATTGAAGATATTGCCGCCGTTGTTGCCGATGACGGTGGCGACCTGGGCCAGCGATCCCGGCACGTTCTTGGTGCGCACGGTGATGCGCGCCACGCTGGGGCCGCCCTCGGCGGCATGGCTGCCCCAGGTGACGTCGATCCAGTCCTCCATCTCGGCTTCGGCGCGCTCCAGCTCCTCGCAGTCGACGGTGTGGATGACGACGCCCTCGCCCGGCACCAGCAGGCCGACGATCCGGTCGCCCGGCAGCGGATGGCAGCAATGGCCAAGGTGGTACGAGATGCCTTCCTTCAGCCCGCGGATCGAGATCGGCTTGCGCTTGATGCCCGGCTCGACGAAGGCGGCCTGCTTGCGCCGCTCCGGATCGCGCTTGAGCTCGGGGAACACCGCCTCGAGCACCTCGTGCCCGCGCAGCGAGCCCATTCCGGCTTCGGCGAAGACGTCTTCCGCCTTCGACATACGCAGCTTTTTGGCGACGCCGTCGATCGCCTTGTCGGTCATCTCGAAGCCTTCGTCGGCGAAGACCTTCTCCAGGATCTTGCGGCCGAACTTCACGTGCTCGTCGCGCTGGGCGTGACGCAGGAAGCGGCGGATCTCGGCGCGCGCGCGGCCCGTCACGACGAACTGCTCCCACAAGGGCGACGGCGTCTGCTCCTTGGTGCGGATGATCTCGACCTGGTCGCCGTTGCGCAACGGGGTATGCAGCGGAGTGTGCTTGCCGTTGATCTTGGCGCCGACGCAGTGGTTGCCCAGGTCGGTATGCACCGCATAGGCGAAATCGATCGGCGTCGCGCCGCGCGGCAGCGAGATCAGATCGCCCTTGGGCGTGAAGCAGAAGACCTGGTCCTGGTACATGTTGAGGCGCGAGTTCTCGAGGAACTCCTCGGCGCTGTCGCCGCGCTCCAGAAGGTCGACCATGTCGCGCAGCCATTCCAGCGCGCGCGCCTCGCCGCCGTCCTTGTCGACGTGCTCGCGATAGCGCCAATGCGCGGCCACGCCGCGCTCGGCGATGTCGTGCATCTCCTGCGTGCGGATCTGAACCTCGACGCGCTGGTGCTCGGGCCCGATGACGGTGGTGTGGATCGAGCGGTAGCCGTTGGCCTTGGGCGTCGAGATGAAGTCCTTGAAGCGCTCCGGCACCATCTGCCAGTTGGTGTGCAGCACGCCGAGCGCGCGGTAGCAGTCCTCCACCGTCGCCACGATCACGCGGAAGCCCAGGATGTCGGACAGTTGCTCGAAGTTCAGCTGCTTGTCCTTGAGCTTGCGCCAGATCGAATAGGGCCGCTTGGCGCGGCCCTGAACGCGCGCGACGAGCCCGTTGTCGGCGAGCTTCATGCTGAGGACGCCGGCGATGCGCGAGATGCGGTCGACGCGGGTATCCTCGAGCTGGGCGATACGGGTGACGATGGAGTCGCGCGCCTCGGGCTGAAGCTCGGCAAAGGCCAGGTCCTCGAGCTCCTCGCGCATGTTCTGCATGCCGATGCGGCCCGCGAGCGGGGCATAGATGTCGACGGTCTCCTGGGCGATGCGCCGGCGCTTGTCGGGCTTGGAGATGAAGTTCAGCGTGCGCATGTTGTGCAGCCGGTCGGCGAGCTTGACCAGCAGCACGCGGATGTCGTTGGACATCGCCAGCATCAGTTTGCGGAAGTTCTCGGCCTGCTTGGTGCGCTCCGAGAAGAGCTCGAGCTGCGAGAGCTTGGTGACGCCGTCGACCAGGCCGGCGATCTCCTCGCCGAAATTCGCCCTTATGTCGTCCAGGGTGACCAGCGTGTCCTCGACCGTGTCGTGCAGCAGGGCAGTGGCGATGGTGGCCACGTCCAGCTTCAGGTCGGTCAGGATCGCGGCGACCTCGAGAGGGTGGGTGAAATAGGGATCGCCCGAGGCGCGGAACTGCTTGCCGTGCGCCTGCATGGCATAGACATAGGCCTTGTCGAGCAAGGCCTCGTCCGCGTCGGGGTCGTAAGCCTTGACCCGGGCGACCAGATCGGTCTGGCGCATCAGCGCGCGTTTGGCCGGGGCGGTCGCAGTCGCAGTTGCGGTCGCAGGCGTGTGCTCGGGGGTGGCCGCAGGCGCGCGCTCGGTCGCGGGGACGGCAGGGTGAATCCCACCCTGTGCCCCGGCCTGGGTTCTGCCGGGTTGCGACGAAGCGCTCATGGTTCGACACAATATATAGCAGTTTTCGGGATTTGGCGCGATTCGCTGACAGAAGAGTCGAAATTCGTCCCGCCCCTGCTATCTTGGCGGGACAGGGGGAATCGATGCGAAAGCTTCTGACAGCCGCCGTGTTGCTGCTGGTGACTTCGGTGCCGAGCTCCGCGGCCTATTACGGGGAGGTCGCAGCCTTCGCCTTCAAGTTCTGCCCGAAGGGCTGGACGCCGGCCCATGGAGACGAGATGCGCGTCTACAGCCACACCTACATGTTCTCCCTGCTGCAGCGGGACTATGGCGCCGGGCGGGACGCCAATTCGTTCAAGCTGCCCGATCTTCGCGACCCTCCGACGCTTCCCGACGAGAGCGCCAGGGACCGCGCCAAGCTCACCTGGTGCATCCGCACCCGCGACGCCATGTTCCCGCCGCACCCCGAGGGGCGCGAGGATTAGGAGACCGATATGCGCAAAACCATTCTGGGCGCAACCCTTCTGATCGCCTCGCTGGCGCCGGCCGCGGCCTATAACGACGTCTTCATCGGCGAGGTCCACGCCTTTGCCGGCAGCTATTGCCCCCACACCTGGATGCCTGCCGACGGACGCGAGCTGAAGATCGACGACAATCGCCCGCTGTTCGCGCTCCTGGGCATTGCATATGGCGGCGACGGTCACAAGACTTTCGCCTTGCCCGACCTGCGCAGCAAAGCGCCGGCGCAGCTGGGCAAGGACGACAAAGGCCACCGCTTCAAGCTTCAGTGGTGCGTCAAGGTCAAGGACGGCCAGTTCCAGAGTGGGCCGGAATAAAAAGACGGCATGAAAAAAGGCGGCGCTTCGCAGCACCGCCCTTTCGGAACATGGTCGGCCGACGAACTACTCTTCGTAGTCGGCTTCGGGCTCGGGCTGCGGCTCGGCGCGGCGCTGGGCCTCGGAGGTGAGCGCACGCAGCAGCTCTTCTTCCGTGACCTGACGATGCATCGGATCCTCGCGGTCGTCGGACGTCTCGCGGACCTCCTCCGGCTCGTCGACCTCGGCGTGCTTCTGCAGCGAGCGGATGTAGTCTTCCTTCAGATCCTCGGGCTTGAGTTCCTTGCCCGCGATCTCGCGCAGCGCCACGACCGGATTCTTGTCGCGGTCGCGGTCGACCAGCGTCTCGGCGCCGCCGGAGAGCTGGCGCGCCCGATAGCCGGACAGCAGCACCAGGTCGAACCGGTTCGGGATCTTGTCGACGCAATCTTCGACGGTCACACGGGCCATGAGAATCCTTCGAATTCAGTGTGTTAGACGGCGCGGCCCGATTCTGCCGCGCAACGAAGCGGCGGACACTATACAAAACCTTGTGGCATCACAAGGGTCGGCCGGCCTGGGGCGGGGTCTGGGCGCGGTGCTCGGCCACCAGCGGCCGCGTCCGCCGCCAGGTCTCCCAGGCGGTCGCCGCCACCAGCGCGAAGGCGAAGAACAGCATCGCGTCGGTATACGTCAGAAGCTCGGGGCTCGGCGGATGGCTCATGTCGCGCGCGGCGCCGCCGTTCATCCAATAGTTCAGGGCGAAGCGCACCATGAACACGCCCAGGAAGATCATCGAGCCGATCGGCGAGGCCTTGCTCATCACATAGCCGGTCTCGGGCTCGATCGAGAATTCCTGGTGCAGCGCGCGGAAATAGCCGGCCACGGCGCCGATCGCGGCGGCCGCGACGAACAGCGCGATGCCGAGAAGGCCGGGCCTGGGCGAGGTCCAAAGCGCAAGCGCCATCAGCAGCGCTATGACCGCGGGCCTGACCCACAGCGAGTTCGGGCGCACGCGCTGCGGCTTGGCCTGCGCCATCATGCGGCGCGTCACCAGCGCCACCACGATCAGCGGCGCGATGAAGGGCGCGATATCCTTGAAGCCCATCTTCCGTTTCCTTTCGGGACGCGGTCATAGCGTTTCGCGCGAACCCGGGCAACGCGCGCCGGGGCTCGCGGAGTTTTGTCTAAAAACGCGGCGATAGCATTCACCGGAAGCTAGGCAATCCGCCAGTTGCGAGATTTTCACGGAAACGATTTGCGCGGGCCCGAGTTCTTTTTCCCGAGGGACGAAAACGGCGGGACAACGAAGACAACGAATGGAATGGAACAATGGGACGTGATGGAAGAAACGGAGACTACGTGATCGGCCCCGATGGGCGCACCCTCACCTTGGCCGACCTGCCCAAGCGCGACACCACGCGCTGGGTGACGCGGCGCAAGGCCGAGGTCGTTGCGGCCGTGCAGGGCGGTCTGCTCAGCCTCGACGAGGCCTGCGAGCGCTACCGGCTCTCGCTGGAGGAATATCTGTCCTGGCAGCACGCGATCGCGCGTCACGGCATGGACGGCCTGCGCGCGACGCATGTTCAGGATTACCGCAGCCACCACTGAAACCTGAGGTGAAGCGAGCGCGAGGCGCGGGGCCCCACCTCTCCGCGCCTTTCGCATGTTCGGCACCCAGCCGTCCGGCAGCGTCGAGCCCCGGCCAACGGCAGTGTCGATCCCGACCAACCCACGCGCGCGAGCGCTCCAACGGCCTTAGGCGACGGGCGCCGGGCATGGTACACCCCGAAGAAACCAGCTCGGGGCGGCCGCAGTGCGGGTTCACATCTTCGACGCCTTCGTCGGCGAACACCATTTCCGCGGCTTCGCCTTCAACAAGAAAGGCGAAAAGCTCAAACGGGAGATGACGCTCGGCTCGTCCGACATCACGCTCGAACCGTCGGTGTGGGAGCATTACACCGAAGAGGTGATTCACGACGACGGCACTCCGAAAACGAGGGCTCTCACGCAAGAGCTGAGAGCGCGCGGCTTCGCCGTCACCTCGATGCCCAAGCCGGTGACGCGTTTTTTCGTGTTCGACGTGGAATTGGACGTGGGGTCGTTCCGGGTCTATTCCGCCGACAGGGAGCTCAAGCGGTTCCGTGAGTTCAGAAAGACCTTGGAGCTCGGCGTCGACGGCGACAAATGGCGCGGCGAGGAAGAACGGTATATCGGCGAGCTGGACATATCGTCGAAGCAGCAGGCCAAGGCTCTGGGCATCGAAGACTATCCCGGGCTGTTGACGCGCGGATATTGCATGGCGCTCGTGCGGGCGAGCACCAACATCGCGTACATCGAAAAGAGCGTCACCCGCGAAATGAACAAGAAGACCGCCGAGACGGGAATCCACGTGACGAAAGTGAGCATCCAGCTGAGCAAATCCAAACGCGAACCGGGCGAGCGCTCCGGCGACGCCGGAGAGGAAATGGCCCCCGCGAAGGGAACGCCGACGGCGCCGCCGCAGGAGCCGCGCGCAAAATCGCATATCGAAGCCGGAACGCCCATCATCCTGGCGATCATCGTCGCCATCACCTTGATCGGGGCGGCAAGCATCGTCGCCGGCGTCGTCCTGTTCTACATGGGCGCGTCGGGCGCGACGGAAATGAGCCTGTTCGGCAACACGTTCAAGTCCCAGAACGTGGCGGTCGCCTGCCTGTTCATCGGCGCGCTGATCGTGGCGGCGACGGCGCGAAGGGCGCTCACCTCCGTGGAGCGCCTCATCGGCCACCCACGCTAGCGCACCGCGTCCACTCGTCACACAAAAGTGTAGGCAAGCGCATATCGCCCCGGCCGCCCGTCTCGCTTAAGCTCCGCCGCGAAATTTCCCCGGGGAACACCATGAGATTTTCACTTGGATTCGCCGCGGCCGCGGTGGCGCTTTCGCTCGCCGGCACGGCGCACACCTCGCCCGAATCGATCGGAGCCGCGGTATCCGACAACTCGCGGCCGGCGGCCGACCGCCAGGCCGATGCGCGGCGCCAGCCCTACAAGACCATCCTGTTCTCCGGCGTGAAGCAGGGCGACGTGGTGGGCGAGTTCCTGCCCGGCGGCGGCTACTACACGCGCATGCTGAGCGACGTCGTCGGCCCGCACGGCAAGGTCTATGCGCTCGAGACCACGCGCTGGGGCCAGCAGAACCTCGACTCGACCAAGGCGGTCACGACCGAGAAGGGCCATGAGAACGTGAAGTTCGACGCCTCGCCCTTCGGCGAGTTCCACCTGCCCGAACCGGTCGACGTGTTCTGGACCACGCTCAACTATCACGACCTCCACATAGCCAAATACGGCACGGTCGACATGGCCAAGTTCAACAAGCACGTCTATGACAGTCTGAAGCCCGGCGGCATCTATTTCATCACCGACCACGTCGCCAATGCGGGCACGACCGACGAGCAGATCGCAACGCTGCACCGCATCGACAAGGACGTGGTGATCAAGGAGGTGACCGCGGCCGGCTTCCAGCTCGTGGGCGAGAGCGGCGCGCTGCACCGCACCGGCGACGACCACACCAAGCCGGTGTTCGACAAGTCCGTGCAGGGCCACACCGACCAGTTCATGCTGAAGTTCAGGAAGGCGTGACGCGCTCCCGGCTTGCGTTCGCGACCTGACGCATCGGCGGCGTTGCGCTATGCTCCCGGGCCAAGCCTGGGGGGAAAATGAAACTTGCCGATCGCGTATTGGCCGTGCTGCTGATCGTGGGTGCCGCGGTGACGGCGCTCTACTGGTGGAGCTATTTCACCGGCGGCGACGTCATGGTGCTGCACGAGCGCTGGTACACCGCATTCGAGTCGAGCTTTCCGGTCGCCGACGGCTGGATGGCGCTGTGCATGCTGACGGCCGGCATCGGATTGTGGAGCGGCCGCGCCTGGGGCGCGCGCGTCGGGCTCCTCGCCGGCTCGGCGCTGATCTATCTCGCCGCGATGGACATCGCCTTCGACGTCGAGAACGGGATGTATGCTCTTGTCCCCGCCAACGACGCGATGAAGTTCGAGGTCTTCATCAACGCCACGACGGTGCTGCTCGGCATCTGGACGATTCTCGCGTCCTGGAGGCCGGCCGCGTCTATCGGTTGAGCGTCTCCATGCCCTCGCGCGCGTCGGGCAGCGACTCTATCAATTGTTGCACGCTCTCGCCGCCGACGGGATGGCGCCACGCCGGCGCGATGTCGGAAAGCGGCACCAGCACGAAGCCGCGTTCCCGCATGCGCGGATGCGGCAGGATGGGCGGGCCCTGCTCCACGCGGCCGTCGTAATCGATCAGATCGAGGTCGAGCGTGCGCGGCGCGTTCCTTTCGGAACGTTTCCGCCCGAAAAGCGTTTCCGTTTGCTCGAGCAGTTCCATCAGCTCGCGCGGCCCGCGTTCGGTCGCGACGGAAGCGACCGCGTTGACGTAGTCCGGGTCGCTGGGATCGGGCCAGGCACGCGTCCGATAGAAGGGCGACAACGCCAGTATCCGCACGCTTTTCCGCTTCAGCGCTTCGAGCGCGGCCAGCAGCGTTTCGCGCGGACGTCCCGCTTGCGAGTCGAGGTTGGCGCCGAGGGCAACAACGATCATGCTGTGCGTTATCCTTTGCAGCGAAATTCAAGCGAATCCGGCTTGCGCGATACGCCCGAATGACTAGAAAGGCGAGTGGGCGTCTGGGGGGATTTGCCCGGTCGGCCATGGTGTTTGTTGGAGGTCATTATGCTTTTCTATCCGCAGGAAAAACTCGCCATTTTCATCGATGGTGCCAACCTCTATGGCGCGGCGAAAGGGCTCCAGTTCGACATCGACTACAAAAGGCTTCTCGAGCTGTTCGCGCGCAAGGGCATATTGGTGCGCGCCTTCTACTATACCGCGGTCGCCGAGGATCAGGAGTTCTCGCCGCTTCGCCCGCTGGTCGACTGGCTCGACTATAACGGCTTCGCGGTGGTGACCAAGCCGCTCAAGGAATTCACCGACGCGCAGGGCCGCAGACGCGTGAAGGGCAACATGGACATCGAGCTCGCCATCGACGTGATGGAGATGGCCGACCAGGTCGACCACATCGTCATCTTCTCCGGCGACGGAGATTTCCGCAGGCTCGTCGAAGCGGCGCAGAGGAAAGGCCGCCGCGTCAGCGTCGTCTCCACCATCCGCACCCAGCCGCCGATGGTCTCCGACGACCTTCGCCGCCAGGCCGACAACTTCATCGAGCTCGACGAGCTCAAGCCGATGATCATGCGCGAAGGCGGACCGCGCAACGCGGCGCATCAGGCGCCGCAGGCGGCTTACGCGCAAAGTGCGTGACGCAGAAGCGCTTGCCGCCGTTCTGCGCGACGTAAGCGCGTGAGTGCGGCGCCGCCGCGCGACTGCCCGCTGTGCCCGCGGCTGGCCGAGTTCCGCGCGCAGAACCGCGCGCGCCATCCCGGCTATTTCAACGATCCGGTGCCGAGCTTCCTGGGGCACAACGTCCGCCTCTTGATCGTCGGCCTCGCGCCCGGCCTGCACGGCGCCAACCGTACCGGCCGTCCGTTCACCGGCGACTGGGCGGGCGACCTGCTCTATGCGACCTTGCTCAAGCACGGGCTGGCGCGCGGCAGCTATCTCGAGACCGCGGACGACGGGCTCGAGCTCGTCGATTGCGCGATCACCAATGCGGTGCGCTGCGTGCCGCCCGAGAACAAGCCCCTGCCCGTTGAGATCAAGACCTGCCGCCAGTTCCTGGTGGCGCAGATCGCGGCGCTGCCGCATCTGCGCGCGATCCTGGCGCTCGGCAAGATCGCGCACGACAGCGTCTGCGATGCCTTGGCCGCGAAGAAATCGGCGCATCCCTTCAAGCACGGCGCGGCCTATGAGATGAAGCCGCTCACCCTGGTGTCGAGCTATCACTGCAGCCGCTACAATACCAACACCGGCGTGCTCACCGAAGCGATGTTCGACGCCGTGGTGAAACAGGCCAAGATCGCCGCGATGCCGGCGATCTGAGCGAAGGGCGTGCGCGCCTACCCCTTGTCGCGCATCAGCCGCGCCTTGTCGCGCGCCCAGTCGCGCTTCTTCTCGGTCTCGCGCTTGTCGTGGAGCTTCTTGCCCTTGGCGATGCCGAGCTCGATCTTGGCGATACCCTTGGGATTGAAATAGAGCCGCAAGGGGATCAGCGTCATGCCCTCGCGCTGCACCGCCTGGCTGAGCTTGGCGATCTCGCGCTTGTGCACCAGCAGCTTTCGCGGCCGGCGCGGCTCGTGGTTGAAGCGGCTGGCCTGGGTGTATTCCGGGATGTACGAATTGATCAGCGTAATCTCGCCGTCCTTTGCCTGCGCATAGGATTCGGCGATGGTCGAGCGGCCGCCGCGCAGCGATTTCACCTCGGAGCCGAACAGCATGATGCCGGCCTCCAGCGTGTCCTCGATCGCATAGGAGAAGCGCGCCTTGCGGTTGTCGGCGACAACCTTCTTTTCGGGATCGGATTTTTTGGCCATCAGTGCTCAACGCCCGAAGCCGCCATCGCGTGGCGGATCTTTTCCCGCGCCGCATCGGACGCCGGCACCAGCGGCAGGCGCACCTCGTCGCCGGCCATGCCGATGAGCGAGGCCGCGTATTTCACCGGCGCCGGGCTCGGCTCGATGAACATCGCGTCGTGCAGCGGCATCAGCTGCTCCTGCAGCGCCAGCGCGCGGTCATACGCGCCCTGCATGCAGGCGTTCTGGAAATCGGCACAGAGCTTCGGCGCGACGTTTGCCGTGACCGAGATGCAGCCATGCCCGCCCTGCACCATGTAGCCGAGCGTCGTCGCGTCCTCGCCCGAGATCATGCGCCAATCCTTGCCGCACACGCGCCGCTCCCGCAGCGGGCGCGCGAGGTTCGCGGTCGCGTCCTTCACGCCGATGACACGCTCGAGCTTGGCGAGGCGCGCCATGGTCTCCACCGTGATCTCGACGATGGCGCGGCCGGGGATGTTGTAGACCAGAAGCGGGATGTCGACCGCGTCGGCGATGGCCGCGTAGTGGCGGTAGAGACCCTCCTGCGACGGCTTGTTGTAGTAGCCCGTGACCGACAGCGCCGCGTCGGCGCCGGCTTCCTTCACGATCCGGGTCAGCTCGATGGTATGCGCGGTCGAGTTCGAGCCCGCGCCGGCGATCACCGGCACGCGGCCCCGGGCCTCTTCGACCACGATCTCGACCACGCGGCGAATCTCGTCGTTGGAGAGCGTCGGCGCCTCACCCGTCGTGCCGCAGGGAACCAGCCCATGGCTGCCCTGCTCGATCTGCCAGCCGACCAGCTTGCGCAAGGCGGCCTCATCCACCCGTCCCGCCTTCATCGGCGTGATCAGCGCGGGCATAGAACCCCTTATGCGTTCGCGGACGGCGGACATGCTCGACGTTTCCATTGAATATGACGGAACCGTACAGGTCCGCCCACGCAAGGGGCAAGCATGATGGAACTTTTGCCACGCCCGCGACGAAAAGCCCTCGCCCCCGAAGCCGTCGCGGTGGCGTGGCCCAAGCGCCATGATTAAGCTCGAATGCCTGGTTCTTCTGAAGGCGCCATGAACAAGACCCGAGTCCTTGCCGTCACCGCCCTGCTGCTCGCCGGAGCCGCGGTCGCCGCCGCCCAGACCTCGAACCTGCCGGCCGGGCTGACCCAGAACGGCTCCGTCATCATGATGCAGCCGATCCAGGACTATGAGGGCGCCGACAACGGCCTTCAGGTCAGCGCGGAGCGCCATGCCGGCCGCATCCACTACTTCACCGGTGCCGACCACGACCTTTATGCCCGCGCCTTCGAGGCCGCCGACCATGGCGACTGGCTGGGCGCGCGGGCGCTGGCCGCCCAGGGTCACGACAGCGCCGCCAAGCGGCTGATCGACTGGCGTTACCTGCTGGACAAGAACAGCGGCGCGAGCTTCGACGAGATCAACGCCTTCGCGAAGGCCAATCCCGATTGGCCGATGCGCGACACGCTGTATGCGCGCGCCGAGGCCGTGATCGACCTCAACATGACGCCGGCGCAGGTCGTGGCCTGGTTCGGCAGCCGCGCGCCGGTGAGCGGGCTGGGCAAGGTCCGGCTCGGCGAAGCGCTGATCGCCACGGGCAAGACCGCTCAGGGCCGCGAGATGATCCGCGACGCCTGGATCAAGAACAGCTTCGAGCCCGATCAAGAGCTCGCCATCGTCCAGAAGGACGGTTCGCTGCTCTCGCCCGACATCGACCGCCAGCGGCTGAACAACCTGCTCTGGCGCGACGACGCCGGCGGCGCCAGGCGCGAGCTCGCGCGCGTCACCAGCGAGGCGCAGCAGGTCGCATCCGCGCGGCTGATGCTGCGCTCCAGCCCGGCCGCGGGCGAGAACATGGCGCAGAGCCTTTCCGCCGGCGATCCCGACCTGCTGTTCGACCGCGCCCGCGCCGCGCGCAAGGCACAGAACTACACGGTCGGCCAGTCGCTGCTGCTGCGCTATCTGAACGCCACCTCCGACCGCAGCCATTCGGCGAAGATCTGGCTCGAGGCCAACATCCTGGCGCGCGAGGCCCTCAAGTCCCAGGACTACCGCACCGCCTACCGCCTGCTCGACGCGACGAACTTCCAGCCCGGCGGCGACGAGTTCTCGGAATCCGAGTTCATGGCGGGCTGGGTGGCGCTGCGTTTCCTGAAGGACGCCAAGGCCGCGCAGCCGCATTTCCGCAAGCTGGAGGCCGGCGTGTCGCGGCCGATCAGCCTGGCACGCGCGCATTACTGGCAGGGCCGCGCCTACGAGGCGCTGGGCGACACCGCGAACGCCTGGGAGCAATACAACCTCGCCGCCAAGCAATCGACGACGTTCTACGGCCAGGTGGCGCTGGCCAAGATTGAGGCAGTGCCGGTGCTGCACGTCCCCGATCAGGCACTCGACCTGAGCGGCCGCGCCGAGTTCGAGCAGGAGGACCTGATCCATGCGATGAAGGTCTTGGCCGATCTCGGCCAGGTGAGCCTGTTGCGCACCTTCGCGCTGCGCTATGCCGACCTGCATCCGGACGCGCGGCACACCGCGCTGCTGTGCCAAGTGCTGACCGACATGGGCTTCCGCGAGGTGTCGGTGCGCGTCGCCAAGCAGGCGAGCTATGCCGGCATCCTCTATCTGCCCTTCACGCATCCGGTCATTCCGGTGCCGCCCTATCCGGGCTCGGGCACGGGGCCCGAGAACGCGGTGGTGCTCGGCCTGATCCGCCAGGAGACCGAGTTCGATCCGGCCGCGGTCTCGGCGCCCGGCGCGCGCGGCATCATGCAGATCATGCCGGCGACGGCGAAGCACACCGCCGCTGTCGCGGGCATCCCCTATCGCCCCAACGACCTGATCAGCGATCCGGCCTACAACATGCAGCTCGGCATGACCGAGTTCGGCGGCAACCTCAACGACTGGAGCGGCTCGCTGGTGATCGCCGCGGCCGCCTATAACGCCGGGCCCAGCAACGCCAGGAAGTGGCTGAACAACAACGGCGACCCGCGCAGCCCGGCCTCCGACCCGATCGACTGGATCGAGCTGATCCCCTTCAACGAGACGCGCAACTACGTGATGCGGGTGCTGGAGAACACGCAGATCTACCGTAACCGGATCGCGGGCCGCGACCAGCCGCTGCGGATCATGGCCGATCTCTACATGCCCAATCCGCCGCCGGTGAAGGTGATCAACTACACGCCGCCGCCCGCAGCGCAGGTGCCGGTGCCGACGCCCAAGCCCAAGACGTCGGGCTGACGCGATGCGCGCCGCCGTGATCTCGGCTTTGGTCGCACCGCTGATGGCCGCATGCTCCGCTGCGGCGTCGGCGAGCTGCGCGCCATCGGCGCCGGACGATCTCAAAGCGGCCTATGCGACCTGGCAGGCGGCGTACCGCGCCCACGACCTCGACGGCACCATGGCGATCTTCTCGCGCGACGTCGTGTTCCAGTTCCAGGGCGCGCCGGACATGGACTGGCAGGCTTTGCGCAGAAGCTATGAGAGCGAGTTCGCGGCCGCGTCGGGCGAGGAATGGGTGGCCGAGCCGGGCTCGATCGAGGTCTCGGGCGATCTTGGCGTCGTGTTCTCGCAGTGGCGGCTCGTTCCGCACGCGGCCGGCGCGGCCAAGGCGCACAACAACAGCGTCGATACGTTCAAGCGCGACGGCACGTGCCGCTGGCGGATCGTCCGCTCGCTCAACTATCCGCTGAAATAGCAGATTGACGCCGTTATCAGCCCAATCCGTCCATCAGCTTGAACCAGAACAAGGCGGCCGCCACAGCGGCTTGCGGTCAGTTCCGGAAAATCGAGAGCCACTCGCGCGCCATGCGCTGGGCTTCGGCGATCTGCGAGTTGTTCATCTCGCCCGAGATCTGCGCCCGCCAGCGCTTGGCTTCCTCGACGCCGCGCAGGGCCGCGAGATTGAACCATTTGTGCGCCGCCACGAAGTCGACGCCCACGCCCTGACCGGTCGAATAGGCAAGCCCCAGATTGTAAAGCGCGTCCGCCCGTCCCTGCTTCGCATCGCTTTCGTATTGCGTCAGCGAATCGATGTCTATGCACGCCATCGCTACCCCACTCTCAATACATGCGCGTTCTTGCGCGTGATGGATCGTGAGACTTGAGAAGCTAAGGCGCGGTTAACGCCTCTAAACGTTGTCGAGCTTTAAGGGTTAATGCGCGTTTACCGTCAGGGCCGCGCGCGTTGTCCGAAAAGGACGCGCCGCGCCTCCTCCTGCGCCTTGGGATCGTTGTTCTGCTGCTCGCGCAATTCGCGCCCCAGCCTGAAGCCGCGATCGACCGCGGGCCGCGCGCCGATGCGCTCGCGCCAAGCCTTGACGTTCGGAAACTCGAGGCCGAGCTCGACCATGCGCGAGGCGCCGATGATCCAGCCCCAGCACGCCATGTCGGCGATGGAATATTCGCCGGCGAGATACTCGTGCTCGCCCAGCCGTTTGTTCATCACGCCGACCAGGCGGTGCACCTCGTCGGTGTAGCGCTTGCGGGCATAGTCGTTGCCCTCTTTCGCATAGTTGAGGAAGTGGTTGGCCTGGCCGGTCATGGGGCCGAGCCCGGCCATCTGCCAGAACAGCCATTCGTCGACCGCGACGCGCTTGCGCTCGTCGGCGGGATAGAACTTGCCGGTCTTGCGTCCCAGGTACTGCAGGATCGCACCGGACTCGAAGACCGAGATCGGCTTGTTCCCCGGGCCCTGGTGGTCGACGATCGCGGGCATGCGGTTGTTGGGCGAGATGCGCAGGAACTCGGGCTCGAACTGCTCGCCCCTGCCGATATTGACCGGCACCATGGTGTAGGGAAGCGCGCACTCCTCGAGCATGATCGAGACCTTCCAGCCGTTCGGCGTCGGCCAATAGAAGAGCTCGATGGGACGCTCCGCGGGGGTGGCGGCCTTCGGCGCGGCTGCGACGGCTTTCCCCGTAGTGGCCGCGGCGGCTTTCTCTGGGGAAGCCTTCTTCGCCGGGGCGGATTTCTTCGCGGGAGCTGCCTTCTCGGGTGCAGCAACCTTCTTCGCGGAAGGCGCCTTCTTGGCGACGGGCTTCTTCACGGGGAAGGGCTTCGCGGCCTTGGATTTGGTTTTGCTTTTGTTGGTCTTCGCCACGGCCGGCCTCCTCGTCGTTTCTGTCCGAGCTATAACCCAGAAACGGCTTGGCCGCGACACCCGGAAGATGCTCTCGCATCACGGGGCCGCGGCCATCGCCTTGATCACTGGTTGCTCCTGACGTTTTGAACGGGGAGAACCGTGACGTCGTCGACCTAGGTCGACGGCGGAACTACTTCCGCTTCTTCTTCGCCTTCTTGGCCTTCTTGGCCTTCTTCGCGGCGGGCTTTCTCTTCGCTTTCTTCGCAGTCATTGGCATGAGAGTACGACTCCTTTTTTCGCTCGTCCGGGAATCCGCGAATCGCGTCCCCCCAAAACGTGAACAATATGAGTGGGTTGCGCGCAATTTTGCAATAGTTGCACGCACCCCGCCACCACCGCGATTGCGGGCAGCGTCATAAAACCCTTATGAAATCGATATTATACGCATTCGTCAGTGTACTGACGGAAATCGGCCGATTTAACTTGCGCCGACCGAAAATTCCTGCGAATGCGCGAATCACCCCTCGTCGGGCAAACCGAGTCGCTCTTTGAGGATGGCGTTGACGGCGACCGGATTGGCTTTTCCGCCGGTCTGTTTCATCACCTGACCGACGAACCACGCGACGAGCTTCGGCTTCGCCTTCACCTCTTCGACCTTGTCGGGGTTCGCCGCGATCACCGCATCGACCGCCTTCTCGATCGCGCTCGTGTCGGTGACCTGCTTGAGGCCGCGCGCCTCGACAATGGCGCGCGGATCGCCGCCCTCGTTCCAGACGATGTCGCAGAGATCCTTGGCGATCTTTCCGCTGATCACATCCTTGGCCACCAT
>JAFBAL010000035.1 GCA_019247845.1 Alphaproteobacteria bacterium
GCGGTATTTATTGATCTGCCGCCGCACTTCCCTTAAGCAGCCGCCATGCGTCCCGAAATCATCCGCACCATCGACGAGATCGAGCAGGCCATCGCCCTGCTGAGGAGGCATCTTTGACTGGGATGTCGCCAGCCGCCGCCTCGACGAACTGAACGCGCGCGCCGAAGACCCATCGCTGTGGAACGACCCTGGGTCGGCGCAGAAGCTGATGCGCGAGCGCCAGCGCCTCGACCAGTCGATGTCGTCCGTGCGCGGCGTCGAGAACGAGCTCGCCGATGCGCTCGGTCTGATCGAGATGGCCGAGGCAGAGAACGACGCTGCGATGATCGCCGACGGCGAGGCGCAGATCACGAGCCTCGCCGCCCGCGCCGAGCAGCTGCGCCTGCAATCGATGCTTTCGGGCGAAGCCGACGGCAACGACTCGTACTTGGAGATCCACGCCGGCGCCGGCGGCACCGAGAGCCAGGACTGGGCCGAGATGCTGTTCCGCATGTACACGCGCTGGGCGGAGCGTCACGGCTACAAGCTGCAGCTCATCGAGGAGAGCGAAGGCGAGGGCGCCGGAATCAAGTCGGCGACGCTCCTGGTCAAGGGCGAAAACGCCTATGGCTGGCTGAAGACCGAGGCCGGCGTGCACCGCCTGGTGCGCATTTCGCCCTTCGATTCCAACGCGCGCCGCCATACCAGCTTCTCGAGCGTGACGGTCTATCCGGTGATCGACCAGTCGATCGAGATCGACATCCCGGAGAAGGAGGTGCGCATCGACGTCTATCGCGCATCCGGCGCCGGCGGCCAGCACGTCAACAAGACCGAGAGCGCGGTGCGCATCACCCACCTTCCCACCGGCATCGCGGTGTCGTGCCAGACCGAGCGCTCGCAGCACCAGAACCGCGCGGTGTGCTGGGACATGCTGCGCTCGCGCCTCTACGAGATCGAGCTGGAGAAGAAGAAGGCCGAGACCGGCGCCTTCATCGGCGAGAAGTCCGACATCGGCTGGGGCCACCAGATCCGGTCCTATGTGCTGCAGCCCTACCAGCTGGTGAAGGACCTGCGCACCGGCGTCGAGAGCCGCACGCCCGGGGACGTGCTAGACGGCGATCTCGATCCCTTCATGGCCGCGGCGCTGGCGCAAGCCATCGGCGGCAAGAAGGGCGAGAAGATCGAGGACTTGGAATAGCAGCGAGTTACATAAACTTGCGGCGCTTAAACGCGCTCACGTCTTGAGCGTCTAGATCAAACCATTCGCCGTTCTTGCGCTTGTTGCTGAAGCGCCTGTGCCAGTACGCCTCGATCCCGACGGGATCATCGGTGCGAATGTCATGAACAGTCGCAGTCTTTTCTGGCAATTGGATTTTTAGCTGTCTTTCTCTCTGGCCGACGGCAACGCTTCTTCCGATCTTATAGAAGCGGCCGGATCGGATCAGATAGACAAATCCATCGTCACTTTGCGCCTCACCACGAACAGGGATTTTGGGTGTGGCACGCGGAGGACGGTCTTCTTCGCACAAGCCGAGCACGTCTTCGTATCCTGAAGCGCCCGAACAAAGGTCTCTGACTTTTTGGATTAATGCTTGCCGACCGATTCTCCTGAAAGGTGTTACGCCCGGAAACGTTTCGTCCGCATTAGCTCGTAATTGCAATTCTGATTGGGTCGGTAGATGGCCAAGGTCTCGCGCCAGTTCGATGTATTTTTCAACCAGCAATCTCTCAGGGAAAGCCTCAACCCAACCATTCAAAGCCGGCATCGCGAAGAGCGTCGCCCCATCGAGCCCAATATTTTCCGCGCCATTCGTGTTGGCGAATTCCTGTTTCGGTGCGGAATAATTTCTCTCCGGGCGGCTTACCCTTGTTGGCAAGAGCAATTCGCTTTATTTCGTCGACAACCGTTTGCTTGTTCATGTGAAGCTCGTTTCAACGGCTTATTGTAGCAAATCTCCAAAACGAAAACCCCGCCGCGGCTTTGCCGGGCGGGGCTTCGTATTCTCAGGCGTCAGTACTTACGCGCTCTTGATCGGCGCGAAGGTGGCGGCGCTCGGACGCGGCGCGGTATCGGCCGCGGGACGCGGCGGCATGGCCGCGACCGAAGCCGGCGCGGACATCGGGGCGGGCGCGGTCATCGGCGCCTGCGGAACCGGCTGCGGCGCCGGCGCCTGGGACACGGCGCGCGAGGCGTCCTGCTGCGCCAGCGGATTGTCGGCGTGACGGCAATTGCCCTCGAAGAAGGCGCCGGTCTCGACCGCGAAGGCCTCGTGCAGGATGTCGCCCTCGACGTGGCAGGTCGACGCCAGAAGGACCTTGCGGGCGCGGATCGCGCCCTTCACCCGGCCGCGCACGGTGACGTCTTCCGCCATCACGTCGCCCTGGATGAAGGCCTTGTCGCCGATGACGAGGCCGGTCGAATTGACGTTGCCCTCGACCTTGCCGTCGATCTGGATGTCGCCGCTGGAGCTCAGCGTGCCGTGCACGACCAGATCGGCGCTGATGATCGAAGGCGCCGAGGACGAACGCATCGGACGCTTCGCCTGGTTGGCCTGCGCGGCGGGGGCTGCGGGAGGGGGGGTATCCTTACTCTTACTAGAGAACATGGCGGCCGGCCTCTATGAAGTTCCTCGGATTGCGTAACACGCCGTCGTAAAAGACTTCGTAATGCACGTGGGGACCCGTGCTGCGGCCGGTCGATCCGAGTTTCCCGACCGGGCCGCCTTTGGCGACCGTATCACCGACGCGCACCAGGATGGCGGACAAATGTCCGTAGCGCGTGTGGATTCCCATGCCGTGGTCGATTTCGACCATGTTGCCGTAGCCGCCCTGTGGGCCGGCCCAGATCACGCGGCCGGGCGCGGTCGAATGGACGATGGCGCCCCAGGGACCAGCGAAATCGACGCCGGGATGGAATGCATAACGACCGGTAAACGGATCGATGCGCGCGCCGAAGCCGCTGGTGCGCTCGAACTCCGGACCGCTGACGGGCACCGTGCCGAGCGGCACGCTGCGCATGGCCGAGAGCAGCTCGTCCATCTGGTTGAGCACGGCCGAGGCGCGGTAATAGGTGTTCTGGAAAGCTTGGTCGGCGATGCCGTCGATATGCACCGCGTTCAGCGACATGTCCGGACCGCCGATGCCGTGCACCGATTCATAGCGCTGCAGGAAGGGATCGGCCTCGATGCCGGCGCTGTGCAGGGTGGCGCGGACGATGCGCACGCCGTCGGCCATCTGCGTCTGGGCCTCGCCCATCAGCACGGTCTCCTGCGTGCCGATGCGCTTCACGCGCTCGGTCTGCTGCTCGAGCACGGCCAGGGCCGGGTGGCGGTTCAGCGCCGCGGTCTGGACGGGGGCGGCCTTCTGCTTGGAGCCGAACAGGATGCCGGTGATCCGCCCCACCGCGCCGCCCAGGTCGAGCAGGCTGGCGTGGGTGGACTTGGCGGTGCGCGGCTGCGGCTGGGCCGGCTGCGGCATCATCTGCAGCGAGGTGCCGCCTCCTTCGTCGTCGGTCTCGACGCCGGCAGGCGCGCCGCCTGCAGGGGCATCGATGCTGTCGCCGGCCGAGCCGTGGCCGCCCGCCGGAGCGGCGTCGATCAGCGGCGCCTGGCTCGGGAAGGCCGAAGCGGGCGTGGCGACCAGCGCGTCGACTTGACGCTTGCGGTCGATGAACTTCTGGATCGTGTTCTGCTTGGCCTGGAGCTCGTCGGCCGTGGCTTTGAACTTGTCGCCGGCCGAGACCAGCGCGGTGTTCAGCTCGTCATAGGAAAGCTGGAGGTCGGCCACCCGGTTCTCATAGGCCGACTGCATCTGCTGATAGCGGTGGTCCTTGGCCGCGATGATGCGGTCCTTGAAGATCACGTTGACTGTGGAAAACGCGACCCATCCCAGGAAAATCAACGTCAAACCGGCCAGCGTGGCTTGGAGGGACGGTCCGAACGTGAAAAACTGCACCCGCCCGTCGCTGCGGATGTAGATCTGTCGCTCCGGAAAGGTTTCATGGAGCCACGCCCACGCGCGCTCCACGAGCGTACCTTGCATACTCGAACTTCCCTTTTGGGCGTCTTGGGCGCCAACCCCTGTTGGCCGCATTTCACCCAATTGTCGGCGGCTGATCAAGCTCTTAGCCCAGAAAAACGACCGGGAGGTTAATCGCGGCCCAAAGGGACGGGGCGCGTTCAAAGCGATTTCGCCGCGGCGAGCACGGCCTCCACATGCCCCGGAACCTTCACTTTCCGCCAGATTTCGCGGATCACGCCCTTGGCATCCACCAGGAAGGTCGCCCGTTCCATGCCCATGTATTTCCTTCCATACAGGGTCTTCTCGCCCCACACCCCATAGGCCTGGGCGGCCTCGATGTCGGGGTCGGAGGCGAGGGTCAGCTTGAGCTTGTATTTGGTCTTGAAGCGGTCGTGGGAGGCAACGCCGTCTTTAGAAACACCCACAAGATTCACGCCTAAGCGCTCGAATTTCTTGAGATTATCGCTAAAGCCCTGCGCCTCTTTCGTGCATCCCGCGGTATCGTCCTTGGGGTAGAAGTACAGGACGAAGGGCTGGCCCTTGAGGTCCTTGAGCGCGATGTTTCCGCCGCCATCGGTGGCCAGGCTGAAGGTTGGGGCCTTGTCGCCGGGTTGGAGAGCCATGCCCTAAAGCCTCGCAGTTGGATTAACGCTAGGCGATAAAGCCATGCGGGATTCGATACAAGGGCCCCCCAGGTCCCCATGAGCGATCCTGGTTCAGCCCCTGTTTGGAATTGGCATGTCACCCTCTTGGCCCTCGTTCGGCCCCAATCGGCGGCAATAGGAGCCGGCACTGCAGATATTCCGGAAAATCCGTTTGTTCATAAGCCGATACATCAAGGCCCATCACATCAGCCGTGCCGCCTTGATCGCCGGCGGCATCGCCGCCGCCGTCGTGTTCTTCATCCTGGGAGCGGTGATCCGTCTGCTGGTCGGCCCGGTCTCGCTCGGCCCCCTGGGCAATGCGCTGCCCAACGCGCTGGCCGAGGCGCTGCCGGGGGTGACGGTCAAATACGATCAGGCGGCGCTGGAATGGTCGCGCGACCAGGGCAAGGTGAACCTGGTCATTCTGGGCGCCCGGGTGTTCGACACCGAGGGCCGCATCATCGCCCAGGCGCCGGAGGCCGATATCGGGCTGGCCGCGACGCCGCTGCTGCTGCACGGCAAGGCGGTGGTCCAGCGCATCACCCTGGTCGGCGTCCAGCTCACCCTGGTCCGCACGATGAGCGGCGGCTTGAGGCTGGGCGTCGAGAAGGACAAGAACCAGCACGACATCCTCAGCCGCATCACCGACGCCATCACCTTGCGCAGCGACAAGAAGTCGTCGCTCCAGGCCTTCGCGGTGCGCCATGCCCGGCTGGCCTTCTACGACGAGCCGACCAAGCTGTTCCTGGTGGCGCCGGATGCGAACTTCCATGTCGAGACCGCGGCCCAGGACCTCAAAGCCTCGCTCGACGCCACGCTCGAGGTCAGCGGCCATCCCGCGCGCATCACCGGGGAGTTCGCCATCCCGCCGAAGAAGGGGCCGGTGCGCGGCGCGATCTCGGTCAGCGGTCTCGATCTCGGCGCGCTCGGCGGCAATGCCAGGACCTTCGCGAGCGTCAAGGGCGTCGGATTGATCGTCGGCCTTTCGGCGTCGTTCACGCTCGACGGCGTGCATCTGGTGAACGCGGACTTCGGCGTCGACGGGCACGGCACCCTCGACGTGCCCGGGCTGGCGCATGGACCGCTCAAGGTGAACCGCCTGCAGGTCGCGGCGCGCTATGACGGCGTCTCCAACCGGCTGTTGATCGACGACGGCACCTTGGATGCCGCCGGCGCCAAGGCGCATCTGACGGGCAAGGCCGACTTCGCCAAGGACGCAACGGGCGCGCTCGCGCGCATCGGCCTCGATCTCGGGCTCGACCAGATCGCGCTCGACATGCCGGGCGTGCTGCCCAAGCCGGTTTCGCTGCGCGCGATCTCGCTGCGCGGGGCTTATCTTCTCGCGACCAGGGACATCCAGGTCGAGCGTGCCGAGCTCGCCGGCGGGCCGCTGACCGTGCAGGCCTCGGGCCTCGTCACGCTGGTCACGGGCAAGGCGCCGGCGGTCGAGCTCAAGGGACAGATGTCGCAGATCGGCGTGCGCGACCTGCTGCGCTATTGGCCGCTGCATGTGGGCGTCGGCGCGCGCAACTGGATCGACGCCAACATGCCGGCGGGCACGCTGGGACCGGTGCCGTTCGAGGTGCATTTCCCCGCCGGCCTGCTGGACGAGAGCGCGCTTCCCGACGGCGCGCTGAAGATGACGATCCCGGTCAGCGGCGCCGAGGCCAACTATCTGCAGGGCCTGACCCACATCACGCAGATCAAGGGCACCGCCACGCTCACCGGCGATACCTTCAGCGCCGACATCCAGTCCGGCCGCGTCGGTCCGCTGGTGGTGGGCGCCGCGCATGTCCTGATCGCCAATCTGCACGTGCCCGCGGCGCCGGGCGACTTCACCGCCAAGGCGAGCGGGTCGATGCAGGACGTGCTGACCCTGGTCGACAAGAAGCCGCTCAACTATCCCACGCGCTTCGGCATCAACATCGCCGACACCAAGGGCATGGCCAATCTCGACATGAGCTTCCGCCTGCCGATGCGAAAGAACCTGAGCGTCGACGACGTGAACATCGCGATCAAGGCGCAGGTGACGGGCTTCGCGATCGCGATCGGCGAGCATGCCAGGTTGAGCGACGGCACGGTCGCCTTCGACATCGACAACGCCAAGCTCCACGCCACCGGCAACGCCTTGCTCGCGGATTCGCGGCTGGCGCTGGACTGGAACGAGGACTTCCGCACCAAGGACCCGGTCACCACGCGCATCGCGATCAAGGGCACGCTCGACAACGGCGGGCGCGAGGCGCTGAACTTCCGCGCCAGCGATTTCCTCAAAGGCCCCGCGCTCGTCACCGCTCAGGTCTCCGGCCATCGCGGCGCGATCCTGTCGGCCGACATGAACATGGACCTGACGCCGGCGACGCTGACCCTCGATCTCATCGGCCTGAACAAGCCGGCCGGCTTCCCGACGACCGCGAAGGTGAGCGCGGTGTTCGGACCGGCGAGCACCATCCGCTCCGAGACGATGCGCATCTCGGGCCCGGGCGTCACCGCCAACGGCACCGCGACCTTCGACGGCAACGCGCATCTCGTCCAGCTCGCCTTCCCGCAGATCAAGTTCGGCGCCATCGACGATTTCGCCTTCACGCTCACGCGCGGATCCGCGGGCACCGAGATCTCGGTGCGCGGCAAGTCGCTCGACGGCACCCGGCTGGCGAGCCGCGGCGGCAGTGGCAGCGGCAGCGGCAGCGGCGGGACGGCCGACAACACCTCGCTCGAAGGCCCGTTCAGGATCGGCGCGCGGCTCGACCGGCTGGTGCTGCGCGAGAACGTGGTGATCGCGCCCTTCGCGCTCGACGTCGCCGGCGTCGGCGACCGGCCGTCGTCGCTTTCGCTGACCGGCACGCTCGGCAAGAACGCGACGGTGACCGCTGAGATGACGGGCGGCGAGGGCGCGCGCAAGCTCACTTTCGCGAGCAGCGATCTGGGGCTTCTGTCGAAAGGTCTGTTCGGCTTCTCGAGCCTGCGCGGCGGCAGGATCGAGTTGAACGCGAGCCTTCCCGGCAACGCGGAAGGCCCCGACTATCAGGGCAAGCTCACGATGCGCGACTTCAAGATATTGAACCAGCCGTTCCTGACGCGCCTGTTCACCGCCGGCTCGCTCGACGGCATGATCAACCTGATGCAGGGCCAGGGCATCGCCGTCGACAAGCTCGAGGCGCCGTTCTCGTCGAAGAACGGCGTGATCGGCATCAGCGGCGCGCGGGCGAACGGACCTTCGGTCGGCTTCACCGCCGACGGATATATCGACAGGCCGAAGAATCTGATCGCGCTCAAGGGCACGCTGGCGCCGCTGTTCGGCATCAACTCGCTGTTGAACGCGATCCCGCTGGTCGGGCCGGTGATCACCGGCAAGCCGGGCGAGGGCGTGTTCGGCATGACCTATTCGATTTCCGGCAATGCCGACAAACCGGATGTCAGCGTCAATCCGCTGTCGATGCTGGCGCCGGGAATTCTCAGGCGCATCTTCGAGGGTAATATCCCCAAAGCCGCGCAAGCACCGTCGAACCAGCCGTCGTCGAACCAGCCGCCGCCTCCGGCGAACCCGGTACCGCCGCCGGCCGCCGCGCCGCCACAACCGCAACCGCCCGCGCCGCAGTAATCTCCATCGAACGAAAACGGGCTCCGCGGGGCGCAAAGCGCGCGCCCGGCGGAACCCGCCTGAGTCCCTAAAAGCTCGAGCCGCCAGCACGAAGCGCTTGTCACGGCGCGACGGAAAGGCACTGTCGCTTCGCCACGGATTGTCGAGACCGAACACGCCTCTGGCGCGCTCCCCACACTTCGATCCACCGCGGGTGCGCACGATGGGGCACCCTTATCCTGTATGCTCGCGTCGCAGTTCGTCAGCGCCCACCGATGGCGCGCATGGCACGGTCCTCCACTTCTCCGGGCCTGAGGTGGCGACGGCAACCCAGGGGTGTCAAGGGGGTGCGACAGAATTATTTTCTGGCGAGCGCCCGGGCGATGCACCGCGCCATCGGTTCGTAGTCAGCATTGTGGGCCGAGATCGAGGCGTCGTGCCAGCGCTTGGGATCGAGGTCTTTCAGATCGAACGGGTGGCCCGCGTGCACGGCGAGCTGTTTCAGGTACTGCAGCTGGGTACGGCCATTGCCTTCGCGGAACGGATGCACGTAGTTCACGTCGCCGATGATGGCGCCGGCTTCGCGCGCGAAGTCGCCGGCCGAAAGCCCGGCCAGGACCGCTTCTCCGTCAGGCGCTGGTGAATGTTGATCATGCCCGGTGCGATGAAGCGCACAGGCTGAAACAGACTGCCGCCCTTGGCGATGTTGATGGTGCGGACCTTGCCGGCCCAGTCGTAGACGTCCTGATACAGATGGCGATGAATGGCGCAGAGATGGGCGAGGTCGAACGTTCCGGATGGAACGCCCTGTCTGATACGTTGCACGGCCGCCCTGCGTTCGGCGCGTTCAAGGGCATCCATGTCGCGGATGCCAAGCTTGTTTTTGAGAACAACGGTTCCTGGAGAGACGTAAGGGTCGTCGCTCATTCCGCTGCAGCGGAAGACTTGGCCTTGGCGTGCTCGATGATATAGGCGATGCACCGCTCATGCGGCCACCGCTCGCGCTCGAACATCTCGAACATCGCAATGTCTTGCGCGTCGAGCGGGTTGTCCTGCATCACTTGCAGATGCATGGCCTCGAGGCGGAGCTCGCGCGCCTCCGCCACTTCTTCTTCCGTGAGTAAATCACTCATCCGTAGAGTATAGCCGACCTACACAACCTTGATCAAGATGTGCTTCTTCTTTCCAACCGAGAGTTTCAGCACGCCGTCGTTCAAATCCTGTTCGGTGACCACCGCCTTCACGTCGCTAACCGGCTTGTCGTTGAGGCGCAACCCGCCGCCTTCGATCTGTCGGCGCGCATCGCCGGCCGACGTCGTGAGCCCAGCCGCATGCGCGAGCGCGGTCACCGCCATGCCGGCGCCGAGCTTGTCGCGCGCGATCTCGAAGGTCGGCAATCCCGCCGCGGCGCCGACGCCTTCCTCGAACGCCTTGCGCGAGGTCTCCGCCGCCGCGTCCGCCGCGTCGCGTCCGTGCAGGATCGCGGTCGCTTCGGTCGCGAGGATCTTCTTCGCCTCGTTCAGCTCCGCGCCCTGGAGCGCCGCGAGCCGCGCGATCTCGGCCACGGGCAGGTCGGTGAACAGCTTGAGGAAGCGACCGACGTCCTTGTCCTCGGTGTTGCGCCAGAACTGCCAGTAGTCGTAGGGGCTCACCTGGTCGGCATTCAGCCACACGGCGCCCGCGACCGTCTTGCCCATCTTCGCGCCCGAGGCGGTGGTGATCAGCGGCGTGGTCAGGCCGAAAAGCTGGACGTTCTCCATCCTGCGGCCGAGGTCGATGCCGCTCACCACGTTGCCCCACTGGTCCGAGCCCGACGACTGCAAGCGGCAGCCGTAACGCTTGTAGAGCTCGACGAAGTCGTAGGCCTGCATGATCGAGTAGTTGAACTCGAGGAACGACAGCGGCTGCTCGCGCTCGAGGCGCAGCTTCACGCTCTCCATCGTCATCATGCGGTTGACCGAGAAGTGCTTGCCCACCTCGCGCAGGAACGGGATGTATTCGAGCTTGTCGAGCCATTCGGCATTGTCGACCAGGATCGCGTCGGTCGGCCCGTCGCCGAACTTGAGCAGATGGCGCACGCCGGCGACGATGGCGTTCTTGTTGTCCTCGATCTTCTCCGGCGTGAGGAGAAGCCGGGTCTCGTCCTTGCCCGACGGGTCGCCGGCCTTGGTCGTCCCACCGCCCATGAGCAGGATCGGCCGGTGGCCCGCCTGCTGCAACCGGCGCAGGGTCATGAGCTGCACCAGGCTGCCCACGTGCAACGAGGGCGCGGTGCAGTCGAAGCCGATATAGGCGGTGACGCGCTCCTTGCCGAACAGGGCGTCGAGGTCCTCGGGCGCCGAGCAGTCGTAATAGGCGCCGCGCTCCACGAAGGTGCGGAGGAATTCGGAGCGGAACCTATGCGCGGCGGACATGGTATAAGGACCTCGAAAACGGGCCGGGTGTGTAGCACGGATGGCGGACGTCCTTAAAGTCATAGGCTTGATGAGCGGAACCTCGCTCGACGGCATCGACGCGGCGCTGGTGGAGACCGACGGCGAGGGCGTGGCCGTGCCCGGCGCGGCGTTGACGCGCGCTTACGACCGCGAGACGCGGGCGGTGCTGCGCAAGGCGCTGGACGACGCGCGCGACGTGGCGGCGGGCCGGCCGGTGCCGCATTCCATCCGCGACGCCGAGCGGGTTCTGACCGAGGCGCATGCCGAAACCGTGCGCGCGCTGCTCAAGAAGGCGGGCCTGGCGCCGGGGCAGGTGGACCTGATCGGCTTCCACGGCCAGACCATCCTGCACCGGCCGGGGGAGCGCTGGACGTGGCAGATCGGCGACGGCGCGCTTCTGGCCAAGCTCACCGGCATCGCGGTGGTGAACGATTTCCGCAGCGCCGACGTGAAGGCCGGCGGGCAGGGCGCGCCGTTGGTGCCGCTGTACCACGCTGCGCTGGTGCGCGAGGCCAAGGCGCTCAGCCCCCCCATCGCGATGATCAATATCGGCGGCGTCGCCAACGTCACCTATGTCGGTCCCGACACGGTGCTCGCTTTCGACACCGGGCCCGGCAACGCGCCGATCGACGACTGGGCGCACCGCCACACCGGCAAGCCCGTCGATGAGAACGGCGAATTGGCGCGGCGCGGCAAGGTCTGCGACGAGACGCTGACAGACATGCTCGACCACGACTTCTTCAATCGCGTGCCGCCGAAGTCGCTCGACCGCATGGATTTCACCACCGACGCGGTGGCGCATCTGTGCCCAGAGGACGGCGCGGCGACGCTGACCGCCTTCACCGCCGCCTCCATCGCCCGCGCCCGCGAACACTTTCCCGAACCCGCGACGACCTGGATCGTGATGGGCGGCGGCCGGCTGAACCCCAAGCTGATGGACGAGCTGCGCGCGCGCGTGAACGCGCCGGTGCTGTCGGCCGAGGATGCCGGCTGGCGCGGCGACTTCGTCGAGGCCGAAGCCTTCGCCTATCTGGCGGCGCGCTCGCGAAAAGGTTTGCCGCTCAGCCTGCCGACGACGACCGGCGTCGCAGAGCCTATGAGCGGCGGGCGGTTCCATAAGGCGTGAGCTACGGCGGGTAGTGTTGTCATGGGCCCGCGAATGCGGTCCACCCGGCTGCCGTTTGCGCGACTCGTGCAAGGCATCACCTGGGTCCGCCGCATTCGCGGCGGATGACATGATGATGGACTTACGGCGCGACCTCTATCTCCGCCATCGCCACCGCGATATCGGGTGCGAGTTTCCTTGCCGCTTCGATATCGGCGCGGCCGTCCGCTTTGTCGCCGAGGCGCAGCTTCGTGATGCCGCGCGCGTAGAGCGTGCTCGGCGCTTTCGGATCGGCGCGCAGCGCCGCGTCGTAATCGGCCAGCGCGTCCTTGAACTCGCCGCGGCGCAGATGCACCAGCGCGCGGCTGTCGAGGCGGTTCGCGTTCCCGGGCGCGGCCGCCAGCGCCGCGTTGCAATCGGCGAGTGCTGTGTCGAGCTCGCGGCCCGCCACCGCGCGCACCCAGCAGCGCTCGTTGGCCGCGCCGCCGAGCTCTTCCTCCAGCACGTCGGTGGCCTTGAGCCCGTTTAGCGCGTCGTCGTAGCGGCGCAGGCGCAGCCAGATCGTGATGCGCAGCTCGGTCGAATAGGCGTCGTTGGGATCGAGATCGATGGAACGGTCGAGATCGGCCAGCGCCTCGGGCAGCTTGTCCATCGCCAGATAGATCGAGCCGCGCTGCAGGAACAGCGCCGACTGGCCCGGCCATTGCGCGATGGCCTTGGCATAGTTGTCGAGCGCCGCGTCGTATTCATGCGCCGCGCTCAGCACCAGCCCGCGATTGTTCCAGATCTGCCAGACGCCGGGCTGGAGCGCGACGGCCCGGTCGGCCTCGGCCCGCGCGTCGTCGAACTTGCCCTGCTGGGCTAGCGCGACGCCGAGCGCGGAATGCGCCGCCGCCGCGTGGCCGCCCGCCTGGTCGCCGTCGAGCACGGCGCGGCAGCTCTGCTCGCGCGTGGGCGCGGGCAGGGTGTGGTTGCGGCAGACCGAGAAGGAGGGGTGGCTGACGACCTGGGCCTGCTGCGGCAACGGCGCCTGCGCCGTCAGCAGGGCGGCGCATGCGAGAGCTGCGCCGTGCCGCTTCATCGCCCTGTCCGTGGAGAGCTCATCACCCGGGAGACGTATTCCTTCACCACCTCGACAACCTCGGCCTCGTGCTTGTCGAAGAAGTGGTTGGCGCCGTCGATCTTGTTGTAGGTGATCTTGATGCCCTTCTGCGCGGTCAGCCTGTCGACCAGCTTCTGCACGTCGACCTCGGGCACGACCTGGTCCTTGGTGCCGTGCACGATCAGGCCCGAAGCCGGGCAAGGCGCCAGGAACGCGAAGTCGTACATGCTGGCCGGAGGGGCGATGGAGACGAAGCCGGTTATCTCGGGCCGCCGCATCAAAAGCTGCATGCCGATCCAGGCGCCGAACGAGATGCCCGCGACCCAGACATGCGACGGGTTGGGATAGAGCGTGTTCATCCAGTCCAGGATCGCGGCGGCGTCGGATAATTCGCCCGCGCCGCTGTCGAAGGTGCCCTGGCTGCGCCCGACGCCGCGGAAGTTGAAGCGCACCGTCGTGCAGCCCAGCCCGTGGAACATGTGGAACAGGTCGTAGACCAGCGGGTTGTTCATCGTGCCGCCGAACTGCGGATGCGGGTGCAGCACCAGCGCCATGGGCGCGCCGGCCGTCTTCTGGCGCTGATAGCGGGCTTCGATGCGGCCCGCGGGGCCTGGCAGGATGATGTCAGGCATGAGCGCTCTGCTCAGGTTTGGCCAAGGAGATTAAACCGATTGATTTCAGGCACTTAGAGTGTCTTTGGATCATTTCCAGCTCAATACTTGACCATGGTACTCGGGAAAATTATATCCGGCTGAAGGATTCTTGCGCGGGTTCAAGCTTTTACACCAGAGCCCCCCGCAGGACGCAAGGAAAACGCGCCAAGGGACCGATATGCGATTGAGCACAAAGGGACGCTATGCGGTGATGGCGATGGCCGACCTGGCGGCGCATGAAGAGGGCGCCCGCCCCGTGTCGCTGGCAGACATCGCCCAACGCCAGGAGATCTCGCTCTCCTATCTCGAGCAGCTTTTCGCCAAGCTCCGCCGCGGCGGGCTGGTCAGAAGCGTGCGGGGGCCGGGCGGCGGCTACCGGCTGAGCCGGCCGTCGGGCGAGATCCGCGTCGCCGACATCATCGTCGCGGTCGACGAGCCGATCACAGCCACGCGCTGCCGCGCCGGATCGCCCAAGGGCTGCACCGCCTCGGGCCAGCGCTGCGTCACCCACGACCTTTGGGAAGAGCTCGGCCGCCAGATCCACGTCTTCCTGTCGTCGGTGTCGCTGGGCGACGTGGTCGAGAAGCGCGTGCTCGGCCGCGCGCATCCCTGCGAGAGGCAGGGCGAAAGACAGGCCGCCGCCTGATGCATTACCTCGATCACAACGCCTCGTCGCCGCTTCGCCCGCAAGCCCGGGCCGCGATGGAGCGCGCCTTTTCGGTTGGCGGCAACCCATCCTCCGTTCACGGAGCAGGCCGCGCGGCGCGCCGCCTCGTCGAGGAGGCGCGCGAGCAGGTCGCGAGCCTGATGGGCGTCTCTGCCTCGAGCGTGATCTTCACCGGCGGCGGCACCGAAGCCAACGCCCTGGCCCTGCGCGGCGCCATCGACGGCGCGCTGGAGGCGGGCGAGCGCATCACGCGGCTGTTCGTCTCGAGCGTCGAGCACCACAGCGTGCTCAAGACCGCAGCGGCGCTCGCCGAGCGCGTGCCCGGCCTGCGGCTCGAAACCATCCCGGTGACGGCGGACGGCATCATCGATCTCGCCGCCACGAGCTTGAACGAAGGCAAGGGCCGCGCGCTGATCGCGGTCCAGGCCGCGAACAACGAGACCGGCGTGATCCAGCCGATAGACGTTGTCGCCCGCACGATCGGGCCACTGGATGGTATCGACGGCGCTGGGCGTCTTCTTTTCGCCGATGCCGTGCAGAAGCCCGGCTGCTATCCCAACGCATCGTATGTTTCGCTCTCGGCGCACAAGATCGGTGGGCCGCAAGGCGTCGGCGCCTTGATCGTCAAGGACGACGCGCCCTTCGCGGCCCAGCTTCTGGGCGGCGGGCAGGAGCGGGGCCTTCGCGCCGGCACCGAGAACGTCGCGGGCATCGCGGGCTTCGGCGCCGCCGCTGCCGCCTGGAGCGCGATGCAGCCCACGCTGCGCGACCGTTTCGAGCGGGGCTTGAACGGCGTCGTGTTCGGCAGGAACGCGCCACGGTTGCCCAACACCTCGTGTTTCGCATTGCCGGGTATCGCGGCCGAAAACGCGCTGATGGCGCTCGATCTCGATGGCGTGATGGTGAGCTCGGGCGCGGCGTGCTCGTCCGGCAAGGTCAAGCAGTCGCATGTGCTGGCCGCGATGGGCGTTCCCGACGATCTCGCGCGCTGTGCCTTGCGCGTAAGCTTCGGCTGGAATTCCAGCGAAGACGACGTCGATGCGGCGCTCGCCGCCATTGCGCGCCTCGTCGCCCGGCGGGAGGCCGCATAATGGCCGCGATCGAAACCCGCGAGAAAGTCTCGGCTCTGGCCGAGAAGTACAAATACGGCTTCGTCACCGACATCGAGATGGAGCGTGCGCCCAAGGGACTGAACGAGGACACCGTCCGGTTCATTTCCGCCAAGAAGGGCGAGCCGGAATGGATGCTGGAGTGGCGCCTGGGCGCCTTCCGCCGCTGGAAGGAGATGCGCGAGCCGAACTGGGCGCGCGTGCACTATCCCCGAATCGACTACCAGAACGCCTATTACTACGCGGCGCCCAAGAACACGCCCGCGAAGCAGAGCCTGGACGAGGTCGATCCCAAGCTGCTCGAGACCTACAACAAGCTGGGCATCCCGCTCTCCGAGCAGAAGCTGCTCGCCGGCGTCGCGGTCGACGCGGTGTTCGACTCGGTTTCCGTGGCGACGACGTTCAAGGAGAAGCTCAACGACGCGGGCGTGATCTTCTGCCCGATCTCGGAAGCCGTCCGCGACTATCCCGACCTGGTGCGGAAATACCTGGGCAGCGTCGTGCCCGTGACGGACAACTTCTTCGCGACGCTGAACTCGGCGGTGTTCTCCGACGGCACGTTCGTCTATGTGCCCAAGGGCGTGCGCTGCCCGATGGAGCTGTCGACCTATTTCCGCATCAACGCGTCCGAGACCGGCCAGTTCGAGCGCACCCTGATCGTCGCCGACGAGGGCGCCTATGTCAGCTACCTCGAAGGCTGCACCGCGCCCAAGCGCGACGAGAACCAGCTTCATGCCGCCGTGGTCGAGCTGGTCGCGCTCGACGGCGCCGAGATCAAGTATTCGACGGTGCAGAACTGGTATCCCGGCGACGAAGAGGGCAAGGGCGGCATCTACAACTTCGTCACCAAGCGCGGCGATTGCCGCGGCCGCGACTCCAAGATCAGCTGGACGCAGGTCGAGACCGGCTCGGCGATCACCTGGAAATATCCGAGCTGCATCCTGCGCGGCGACAACTCGGTCGGCGAGTTCTACTCCATAGCCATCGCCAACAACTGGCAGCAGGCCGATACCGGCACCAAGATGATCCATTTGGGCAGGAACACGCGCTCGCGGATCATCTCCAAGGGCATTAGCGCCGGCCGCGCGCAGAACACCTATCGCGGCCTCGTCAGTGTGCACCCGAAGGCGGCCAACGCGCGCAACTACACGCAATGCGACTCGCTGCTCATCGGCGGCAAATGCGGCGCCCATACCGTGCCGTACATCGAAAGCCGCAACCCGACCGCGCGCATCGAGCACGAGGCGACGACATCGAAGATCGCCGACGACCAGCTGTTCTATTGCCTGCAGCGCGGCATCGGCCAGGAAGAGGCCGTGGCGCTGATCGTCAACGGCTTCTGCAAGGAAGTCCTGCAGCAGCTCCCCATGGAGTTCGCCGTCGAGGCGCAGAAGCTGGTGGGCATCAGCCTCGAGGGGAGCGTGGGATGAAGGAAGTCGTCAACACCGCCGACATCGCGCTCGACAGCCACCGCCATGGCGAGCGTTTCGCCGCGCAGACGGGCGAGATCGGCCTGGCGCTGGGGCTCAACACGCTCGGCTGCATGCTGCACATCGTGCAGCCCGGCAAGATGTCGGGTCCCTATCATCGCCATCACGGCTGCGACGAGATGTTCTACATCATCGCGGGCGAGGGCGAATATCGCATCGGCGAGAAGCGCATCGCGGTCAAGGCGGGCGATTGCCTGGGCGCACCCGCTGGCGGCGAAGCGCATCAGCTTCTCAACACCGGCACCGGCCCGCTGCGCTATCTCGGTCTGTCGAACAACCCGGCGGCCGATCTCGTCGAATATCCGGACTCGGGAAAGATCAGCATGCGCGTCGGCGCCAAGGGCGTCATGTACGACAGCGCGACCTACACGGCGCGCGGCCGCCTGACGCCGGCGGACTATTGGGATGGCGAAGATGCTTGAGATCAGAAACCTGCACGCCGCCGTCGACGGCAAGGAGATCCTCAAAGGCCTCAGCCTTACCGTGAACGCGGGCGAGGTGCATGCGATCATGGGGCCGAACGGCTCGGGCAAGTCGACCTTGTCGTACGTGCTCGCAGGCCGTGCCGGTTACGAGATCACGTCGGGCGCGATCGTCTACAACGGCGAGGACCTGAACGCGCTGCCGCCCGAGGCCCGCGCCGCCAAGGGCGTGTTCCTGGCGATGCAGTATCCGGTCGAGATCCCGGGCGTCACAACGCTCACCTTCCTGAAGACCGCATTGAACGCGCAGCGCCGCGCCCGCGGCGAGAAAGAGCTGGACGCGATGAGCGTGCTCAAGCTCGTCCGCACGAAAGCCTCCGCGCTGCGCGTCTCGGAAGAGATGCTGAAGCGCGCGCTGAACGTCGGCTTCTCGGGCGGCGAGAAGAAGCGGCTGGAGATCCTGCAGATGTCCTTGTTCGAGCCGTCGCTCGCGGTGCTCGATGAAACGGACTCGGGTCTCGACATCGACGCGCTGCGCCTGGTCGCGGAAGGGGTGAATGCGCTGCGCTCGCCCGACCGCGCGATGCTGGTGATCACGCACTACCAGCGCCTGCTCGACTACATCGTGCCGGACAAGATTCACGTGCTGTCCGCTGGGCGCATCGTCAAGGAAGGCGGCAAGGAGCTGGCGCTGGAGCTCGAGGCCAAGGGCTATGAGCAGATCGTGAAGGACGCGGCATGAACGCGCCCGGCGCCGCCGAAGACTTTCGCGCGAAGGGCGTGCCGCACCGGCGCGTCGAGGCGTGGAAGTACACCGACCTGAAGTCGGCGGTCGACGTCGAGCAGGTCGCCTCGGCAACCGCGGCGCAATGGACGCTCGAAAGCGAGGGCGCCGAACCGATCGATTTCCACGACGGCGGCTTTGCAGGCGCGATGGGCGAAGCATCGATGGCCTTCGCCGAAGCCGGCTTCGGATTGCGCGTCGCCAAGGCCGGCAAGGTGCGCGTGAACTTCGCCACGCCCGGACAGGCGCGCGTGCGCCTGGTCGTCGAGCCCGGCGCCGTGCTGGAATATATCGAGACCGCGGAAGGCGACGGCTTCCAGAACATCGGGCTCGACGTCAGCATCGGCGAGGGTGCGGCGTTCACCCATGTCCGCATCGCGCGCGAGGGCCGGGGCGTGCGCATCGAAGACGTGAACGCGACCGTCGCGGCACGCGGCACCTATCGCCTGCAAGCCGCGCATTTCGGCTCCGAGCTGTCGCGGCTGGAGCTCAAGATCGCGCTGAACGGCGAGAGCGCCGCGGCGCATCTCTCCGGCGTCAGCGTGCTCGACGCGCGCCATGCCGACATCACCACGCATATCGTCCACGCCCATGGCGACACCGAGAGCACGCAGCTCTTCAAGCACGTCGCGGCCGGCCGGGCGCGCGCGGTCTATCAGGGCCGGATCACCGTCGCGGAAGGCGCCGATGGATCGGACAGCCGCCAGACTGCCAAGGCGCTGCTGCTCGACGAGCGCGCGGAGGCCGATCTCAAGCCAGAGCTCGAAATCTTCGCCGACGACGTCAAATGCGCCCATGGCGCCGCGGTCGACGATCTCGACGCGGATTCGCTGTTCTATCTGCGCGCCCGCGGCATTCCCGACGACGAGGCGCGGGGCCTTTTGATCCGCGCCTTCCTGGGCGAAGCCTTCGACGGCGCGAGCGACGAGACGCGCGCGCTGCTCTGGGCCCCGGTCGAGGAGGCGCTATGAACGCGCCGCTCAAGACGGTTTTCGACGTCGCGGCCGCCCGCGCGGATTTCGAGATCCTGTCGCGCGAGGTTTACGGCAAGACGCTCGTCTATCTCGACAATGCCGCTTCGGCGCAGAAGCCGCGCCAGGTGCTGGACGCGATGCGCGACTTCGCCGCGAGCGAATATGCCAACGTCCATCGCGGCGTGCATTTCCTCTCCGCCGCCTCGACCGAGCGCTACGAGGCCGCGCGCGAGACCGTGCGGCGCTTCCTCAATGCTCGGCACGCGGACGAGATCGTCTTCACCAAGGGCGGGACCGAGGCGATCAACCTGGTGTCCTATTCCTGGGCCGCGCCCCGCATCCAGCCGGGCGACGAGATCGTCCTCTCCGTGATGGAGCACCACTCCAACATCGTGCCGTGGCATTTCCTGCGCGAGCGGCAAGGCGCGGTGTTGCGCTGGGTCGACGTCGGAGACGACGGCTCCCTGGACGCGGACGCGGTCGATGCCGCCATAGGGCCGAAGACGAAGCTGGTCGCCGTGTCGCATATGTCGAACGTGCTGGGCACCGTGTCGCCGCTGAGGGAGATCGTGGCGCGCGCGCATGCGAAAGGCGCGGCCGTGCTTGCCGACGGCTGCCAAGGCGCGGTGCACGCGGTCGTCGACGTGCGCGACCTGGACGTCGATTTCTATTGCATCACCGGCCACAAACTTTACGGCCCCACGGGCATCGGCGCGCTCTATGCCAAGCGCGCGCATCTGAAAGCCATGCGCCCGTTCAACGGCGGCGGCGAGATGATCCGCGAAGTCGGCCGCGACATGGTCACTTACGCCGATCCGCCGGCACGCTTCGAAGCCGGCACGCCCGCGATCATCGAGAGCGCGGGGCTGGCGGCGGCGATCGATTATCTGTCGTCATTCGATCGCGCGGCGGTCGCGGCGCATGAGCACGACCTCTATGCCTATGCCCGCGAGCGGGCGCGCGAATTCAACTGGCTGCGGGTCGTGGGCGATGCGCCGGGCAAGGGCGCGATCCTTTCCTTCGAGACCGAGGGCATGCATGCGCACGACCTCGCCACCATCCTCGACCGCGAGGGCGTGGCGGTGCGCGCCGGACATCACTGCGCGCAGCCTTTGATGGAGCGCTTCGGCACCGCGTCGACGACGCGCGCGTCCTTCGCGCTCTACAACACGCGCGCCGAGGTGGACGTGTTGATCGACGCGCTCGCCAAGGCGCGCAAGATACTGGGTTGAGCACGATGGACGACAGCCTGCGCGAGCTATACCAGGACGTGATCCTCGATCACTCGCGTCACCCGCGCCATTTCGGGGTGGTGGAGGGCGCGACGCACAAGGGCGAGGGCCACAACCCGCTCTGCGGCGACCGGGTGAACGTCACCATGGCGCTCGACGGCGAGGGCCGCATCGCCGACATCAAGTTCGAGGGCAAGGGCTGCGCGATCAGCCAGGCCAGCGCTTCGCTGATGACCGAGATGCTGCAGGGCCGTAGCGTCGAGGACGCCGAGAAGCTGATGGGCGGGTTCCTGCATCTGGTGAAGGGCGAAGAGACCGAGCTCGCCGGCGACGACCGCGAGCGGCTCGAGGTGATGGCCGGCGTCTCGGCCTTTCCGATGCGCGTCAAATGCGCGACGCTCGCCTGGCATACGATGAAGTCGGCGCTGGAGGGCGGCTCATGAGCGCCGAGACCCCGAACATGCTGCCCGTCGCCGAGGCCTCGGCCCTGCCGCCCGAGGAACTGAAGGATTTCACCGCCAAGCTCGTGACCGCGCTCAAGACCGTCTACGATCCCGAGATCCCGGTGGACATCTACGAGCTCGGGCTTATCTATAAGGTGGACGTCTCGGACAACAAGGACGTCGCGGTCGACATGACCCTGACCGCGCCCAACTGCCCGGTGGCGGGCGAGATGCCCGGCATGGTGCAGAGCGCGCTCGAGACCGTGGACGGCATCGGCAAGGTGACGGTGAACCTGACCTTCGATCCGCCCTGGACGCCCGAGCAGATGAGCGAAGAAGCCAAACTCGAACTGAATATGTTCTGATCATGGAAACGAAGCCGAGACGAGAAAGACCCAAGGCCGTCCGCTTGAGCGATGCCGCCGCCGCCCGCATCCGCGAGATCATGGAGAACGCGGAAGGCAAGTATCAGGGCGTGCGCGTCGGCGTGACCAACGGCGGCTGCGCCGGCATGAGCTACACGATGGATTGCGCGGAAGCCGCGACGCCGCTCGACGAGGTGGTCGAGGACAAGGGCGTGAAGATCTTCATCGAGCCCAAGGCGATCCTGTTCCTGATCGGCACCGAGATGGATTTCGTGCGCGAGAAGATGGGCGCGCGCTTCGTGTTCAACAACCCGAACCAGACCGCGGCCTGCGGCTGCGGCGAGAGCGTGTCGATCACGCCGGCCGAAGCCGAGACGTGAGCCGCTACGACGATCTGTTCGCCGCCTTCGGCCCCATCAAGGCGAAGCGCTTCTTCGGCGGCGAGGGGCTCTATGCCGGCGCCGTGATGATCGGCATGGTCTTCGACGACGTGATCTACTTCAAGACCGACGACGAGACCCGCAAGGCCTTCGCAGCGGAGAAGTCCAAGCCCTTCACCTTCGAGAAGGGCGGCAAGACGGTGGTGACCACCTGGTTCGCGATCCCCGACCGCCTCTATGACGACCCCGACGAGCTGGCGGAATGGGCGCGTGCCGCGCTCGATGTGGCGTCTCGCGCCCGCTAGCGCCCCTGCACCAGCGTCCCGTCGTTGTTGTTGATGTTGTTGAGCTGGGTGCTGGTCTCGGTGAACTGGTTGTTGTTCATCCGGCAATAGGCGGACAGCGTGACGATGGGGCCCTCGGCATAGATGTCGATCGAGCCGCACATCGTCTGGAAGTTGCTGGGCACGCCGCTGTTCAGGTTGTCCAGCACGCCGTTCACGACCACGATGCCCGTCAGGATCAGGCTCGTCGCGTGCGGCGTGCCGTCCTTCTTCAGGCACACGGCCTCCAGCGCCGGCTGATTGCCCGAATAGGCAAAGCCGTAGTTCGAGCAGGTCTCGGTGAAGCTGCTCTGCGCGCCGGCGCCGCTCACGCAAAGGCAGGCGGCCAGCGCAGCCGCGCCGGCGACGGAATGTTTGAGCATGGCGGTTCCCCTTCTGGTAGGGCCTTGATCGGTCCTACCTGGGGTTTACCACAGCTTCACGCGCTTGTCCGGCGCCAGGTAGTACTTGTCCGTCGGCTTGATGTCGAAGGCGGCGTACCAGCCGTCGTCGTTCCTGACCACGCCGTTGACGCGATAGCTGGCGGGGCTGTGCGGGTTCGACAACAGCCGCGCGCGCAGGATGGCGTCGCGGTTCTTCTCGCGCCAGCTCTGCGAATAGGCGATGTAGAAGCGCTGGTCTCCGGTCAGCCCGTTCAGCACCGGCGCGGGCTTGCCGTGCAGCGAGATGTGATAGGCCTTGTAGGCGATCACCAGCCCCGCGACGTCCGCGATGTTCTCGCCCAAGGTCAGCTTGCCGTTGATGTGAAGCCCGGGCAGCGGCTCGTACTGGTCGTATTGCGCGGCGAGCGCGGTGGTGCGGGCGTCGAAGTTCTTGCGGTCCTCGTCGGTCCACCAGCTCTTCAGCACGCCGTCGCCGTCGTATTTCGAGCCCTGGTCGTCGAAGCCGTGGCTGATCTCGTGGCCGATGGTGGCGCCGATCTCGCCGTAGTTCACCGCGTCGTCGGCGCCGGCGTCGAAGAAGGGCGGCTGCAGGATGCCGGCCGGGAACACGATCTCGTTCAGCGTCGGGTTGTAATAGGCGTTGTTGGTCGGAACGCTCATGCCCCATTCGGTGCGGTCGACGGGATTGTCGAGGCGCGCGACCTCGCGGTTCCATTCGAACTGCGTGCCGGCCTTGGCATTGGCGACTGGATCGCCGGCCGACGTCTTGAGCGCGCCATAGTCGCGCCAATGGTCGGGATAGCCGATCTTGGGCATGTACTTTGCGAGCTTCTCCAGAGCCTTTTCGCGCGTCGCAGGCGTCATCCAGGCGAGCGTCTGGATGTCCTGGCGGTAGGCCTCGAGCATGTTGTGCACCAGCTCGTCGGCCTTGGCCTTGGCGTCGGGCGTGAAATATTTCTCGGCATAGAGCCTGCCCAGCGCTTCGCCCATGTCGCGGTCGATCAGCGCGACGGCGCGCGTCGGCCGGTCGAGCTGCGCCGTCTTGCCCTGCAGCACCACGCCATAGAAGGCGAAGTCGGCATCGTCGACTTTCTTCGGCAGGTCGGCGGCGAAGGCATGCAGGTAGCGCGTGGTGAGATAGTCGCGCCACACCTCGATCGGCGTCGCCTTGAAGACCTCGGCGAGCTTGGGGAAGGCCGAACGCTCGGCGACGATCACCATGCGGTCGCCCTTGGCCGAGGTCATCGGGATGCCGGCCGCGCCCAGGAGACCACGCCACGGGAAGCCCGGCGCCATGCCCTCCAGGTCCGCGACCTTCATCGGGTTGTAGGTCTTGTCGGCGTCGCGGCGCTGGTCGGCCGGCCAATGCGCCCCCGCCATCGCCTCTTCGAGCTTGAAGATGGCCTCGGCGCGCGCGTCGGCATTCGCGGCACCGGTGAAAGAGAGCATCTGCGCCAGGTATTTCCTGTACGCCGCGCGGGTCTCGACGATCTCCTTGTCGTTGCGCAGGTAATAGTCGCGGTCGGGCAGGCCGAGGCCCGACTGGTAGAGGTTCACCGAATAGCTGCCGGGATGCTTGTCGTCGATGCCGAGATAGATACCGTACGGCCCGTCGAGGTTGAGCGCCGGCGTGCCCATCAGTACCGCGACGTCGTCCACCGTCTTGACCGCCGCGATCCTGTCGAGATCGGCCTGTGCATGGCTCAAGCCCGCCGCCTCGATGGCCGCGGTGTCGGTATAGGCATCGTAGAAATCGCGCAGCTTGGCTTCGTCGGCGGTCAGCCCCGTCTTCTTGTGGAGGCCTTCGATCAGCCCGCGCAGCTTCGCCTCGTTCTGCTTGTCGATCTCGAGATTGACGCCGGCATAAGAACGGTCGGCGGGGATCTCGGCCGTCTTCAGCCAGCCGTTGTTGGCATAGAGGAAGAAGTCCTCGCCCGGCGCCACGCTCTTGTCGACATAGGAAAGGTCGACGCCCCAGGGCGGAACCGCGGGACCCGCGGCATGGGCGGTACCCGCATAAACGGGCAGGGCGACGCTGCAGAGCGCGACGAGACGAACGAGCTTGAGCATGAGAGAACCCCCTGAAGAAAAGGGGCGCCGCACTCGCCGCGCGGCGCCCCCATGACTACCAAAGATGAACGCGCTGGTCGGGCGGAAGGTAGTACTTGTCGCCCGGCTTCACGCCGAACGCCGCATACCATTCGTCCTGGTTGCGCACCGCGCCGATCGGGCGCCACATCGCCGGGCTGTGCTCGTTGGAGAGCAGCTGCTGGCGAAGCGCGCCGTCGCGCATCTTGCTGCGCCAGATCTGGCCGAAGCCCAGATAGAAGCGCTGGTCGCCGGTGAAGCCGTCGATCACCGGCGCGGGCTTGCCGTGCAGCGAGATGTGATAGGCCTTGAGCGCGATGGCGATGCCGGCGTTGTCGGCGACGTTCTCGCCCATGGTGAAGGCGCCGTTGATGTGGATGCCGGGCAGGGGCTCGTAAGAGTCGTATTGCTTGCCCAGCGCCGAGGTCTTCTCCTCGAACACCTTCTTGTCCTCGGGCGACCACCAGTTGTTGAACGCGCCGTCCCAGTCGAACTTGGCGCCCTGGTCGTCGAAGCCGTGGCTGATCTCATGCCCGATCACGGCGCCGATGCCGCCATAGTTCACCGCGTCGTCGGCATTGGGATCGAAGAACGGCGGCTGCATGATCGCCGCCGGGAACACGATCTCGTTCCACTGCGAGTTATTGTAGGCGTTGACCGTCGGCGGCGACATGCCCCATTCGGTCTTGTCGGTCGGCCGATCGAGGCGCTTGAGCTGGCGTTCCCATTCGAACAGGTTGCCGCGCTGATAGTCGCCGAGCAGGTCGTCGCGCTTGATGGTGAGCGCGGAATAATCGCGCCAGTGGTCGGGATAGCCGATCTTGATCGCGAAGTGGTTGATCTTGTTCAGCGCCTTCGCGCGCGTCGCCGGCGTCATCCACGGCAATGTCTTGATGTCCTCGGCATAGGCCTCGAGCAGGTTGTGCACCAGGTCGAGCGCCTTCTTCTTGGCCTCGGGCGGGAAGTACTTGGCGACATAGACCTTGCCCAGCGCCTCGCCCATCAGGTTGTCGAGCAGGTGCGCCGCGCGCGCGCCGCGCGGCAGCTGCTGGGTATTGCCCGACAGCACCGTGCCATAGAAGGCGAAGTCCTCGTCGTCGAAGGCCTTGGGCAGGACCGAGGCATAGGTGTGGAGATAGTGGACGGTCATGTAGTCCTTCCACGTCTCGACCGGCGTCTCGGCGAAGATCGCCGCGAGCTTGGGGAACGCCGACTTCTCGGCCACGATCACCTGGCGCTCGCCGCCCTTGGCATCGAGCGGCAGGCCGCTTTTGCTGAAGAACGCGTCCCACGGGTACTGCGGCGCCAGCTTTTTCAGCTCCGCATAGGTCATGGGATTGTAGATCTTGTCCTCGTCGCGGCGGTCGGCGTTCGGCCAATCGGCCTCGGCCATCTTGCGCTCGAGCTCGTAGACGCCCTCGGCGCGCTTCTCGCCGTCCTTGATGCCGGCCAGCGCGAACATCGCGGCCATGTGCTTCTTGTAGGCCTCGCGCGTCTTGGCGAGCTCGGCGTCGTCGCGCAGATAGTAATCGCGGTCGGGAAGGCCGAGGCCCGCCTGGCCGAGATTGATCGAATAGGCGTTCGGGTTCTTGTCGTTGATGCCGATGCCGAAGGCGATCGGGCTGTAGAGCTGCATGCGCGGATCGCCCATCGCCGCGGCGACGTCCTCGCGCGTCTTCAGGTGGGCGATGATGTCGAGGTCGTGCTGCGCGGGCTTGAGGCCCGCCGCGTCGATCCCGGCCTGGTCCATATAGGCGTCATAGAGGTCGCGCAGCTTCTTCTCTTCGTCGCTCAGCTGGTCATAGGGCTTGGCGTCGAGCGAAGCCGCGATCTCCTGCATGCGCTTCTCCGAGAGGATGCGCAGGTCCTGGAAAGAGCCGGTCGAGGAGCGGTCGGGCGGGATTTCGGCGGTCTTGTACCAGTTGCCGTTGACGAACTGGAAATAGTCGTCGCCCGGCTTGACGTTCTTGTCCATCGCCGCGGTGTCGAACCCCCAGGTCCCATACTGGGTCTTCGGCGCGTCGCCATGGGCCGCGGTGACGGCGAGCGTAAGCCCGGCCGCCGCAATCAAACTCCGTCGCATTCAGGTCTCCGTTGTGAGCAGGAAAGGCAGGGTGGAAGTAGGGTAGTCTATCACAAGGGCGCGCAAGTCACGGCGTCGCGAGCATGGCGCCCGCGCGTGCGGCGAATGGCTGCGCATGTGCGAGTCGCGCCCGGCGGCCTCCATTTACCACAAATGTACGCGCTTCTCCGGGGGCAGGTAGTACTTGTCGCCGGGCTTGACGTCGAAGGCGGTGTACCAGGCGTCGGTGTTGCGGGTGGCGCCGATGACCCGGAACTCGGGCGGCGAATGCGGGTTGGACAGGACCTGCTGGCGCATCTGGCTCTCGCGGTACTTGCTGCGCCAGATCTGGCCGAAGGACAGGAAGAACCGCTGGTCGCCGGTGAAGCCGTCGAGCGCCGGCGCGGGCTGGCCGCCCAGCGAGATGTGATAGGCCTGCAGCGCGATGTTGATGCCCGACAGGTCGCCGACGTTCTCGCCCATGGTCAGCTTGCCGTTGACGTGCAGGCCGGGCAGCCCCTCATAGGAGTCGAACTGGGCGCCCAGCATCGCGGTGCGCTCGTCGAAGGCCTTACGGTCCTCGTCGGTCCACCAGCTCTGCAGGATGCCCAGGCCGTCGTACTTCGAGCCCTGGTCGTCGAAGCCGTGGCCGATCTCGTGGCCGATGACCGCGCCGATGCCGCCATAGTTCACCGCATCGTCCGCCTGCGGATCGAAGAAGGGGGGCTGCAGGATCGCGGCGGGGAAGAAGATCGAGTTGAACACCGGCGTGTAATAGGCGTTGATCGTCGGCGGCGTCATGCTCCATTCGCTGCGGTCGACGGGCCGGTCGATGCGCGACAGGCGATAGTTCCACTCGAACACGTCGGAGCGGTGGATGTCGCCGATCAGGTCGCCGCGCTTGATCGCCAGCCCCGAATAGTCGCGCCACTTGTCGGGATAGCCGATATGGGGAACGAAGGCGTGCAGCTTGTCGAGCGCGCGCTTCTTCGTCGTCTCGGTCATCCAGGGGATGACGCGGATGTCGGCGTCGTAAGCCTTGAGCAGATTGCCGACCAGCGCCTCGACCTTCGCCTTGGACTCGGGCGGGAAGAAGCGCGCGACATAGAGCTTGCCGAGAGGATGGCCGAGGCGGCCGTCGATCAGCTTCACGCCGCGGGTGTCGCGCGGCAGCTTGACGTCGGCGCCGCCGAGCACGCGGCCGTACATTTCGAAATCGGTCTGGTCGAACTGTTCGGGAAGGAACGCCGACATGTTGTGCAGGTAGTGAAGGGTCAGCCAGTCGCGCCATACCTCGACCGGCGTGGCGGCGAAGATCTTCGCCATCTCGGGGAAGGCGGTGTTCTCGCGCACGACGAACTTGCGCTCGCCGGCGGGACCCGTGACCGCGACGCCCTGGGCCTTGAAATAGGCGCGCCAGTTGAAGCCCGGCGCGAACTTCTCAAGCTCCGACACCGTCATCGGGTTGTAGGTCTTGTTGGCGTCGCGCCGGTCGGCGGCGGGCCATTCGACCTGGGCCAGCGCCTTCTCCAACTCGAACACCTTTCGCGCGCGCGGGTCGTCCTGCCCGTGGTCGAGCAGCCACAGCATCTTGCCCATGTACTGGACATAGGCGCCGCGCGTGATCTCGAGGTTGGGATCGTCTTTGAGGTAATAGTCGCGCTCGGGCAGGCCCAGCCCGCTCTGGGTCAGGATCACGACATAGGCGTTGGGGTTCTTCGGATCGGCATTGATGCGGTCGGCGAAGATCGAGTCCGAATTGTGCTCGATCTCGCCCATGGCGGTCGCCACGTCGTCGAGCGTCTTGACCGATTGGAAGCGCTTCAGGTCGGCCTGAGCCGGCTTGAGGCCGGCCTTCTCGATCGCGTCGGTATCGACGAAGGCGTCGTAGAGGTCGCGCAGCTGCTTCTCTTCGGGCGACAGATCTTTCAGCTTCTTGGCCTCGAGATCGTGCACGATCTCCTTCATGCGGTTCTCGCTCAGGATCTGCAGGTCCTGGAACGAACCGGTCGAGGTGCGGTCGCGCGGGATCTCGGCCTTCTTCAGCCATGCGCCGTTGACGTATTCGAAGAAGTCGTCGCCCGGCTTGACGCTTTTGTCCATGCTCGAGAGATCGACGCCCCAGGTGCCGAATTTCGGCTGCGGGGAATCGGCCTGGGCGATGCCGGCTGCGGCCGCCAGGATCACGAGCACGGACAGGGATTTGCGCATGAGGAAGCTCCTTCTGCCGCCAATTTGGGCAGAGAGTCCGCATGACACGCAAGTGACGGCTACGTTATTTGGTTCGCAACCCGTCGCAGGGTTTGCGTTATTTCCCTTTGAACTGCGACGGCCGCTTTTGCAGAAAGGCCATGACGCCTTCCCTGAAATCTTCTGTCCGGCCGGCGCGCTGCTGCGCCATGCGCTCCAGGTCGATCTGGCTCTCGAAAGTGTTGTGCGGACTGTCCCAATAGAGTCGCCGCACGAAAGCGAGCGAGGCCGGCCCGTCGGCCAGGCGCTTGGCGAGCTTCATCGCTTCGTCCAGCATCGATGCGTCGTCGAAGACCCGATTGATCAGGCCCCAATCCAGCGCCTGCTCGGCGGGAAGCTTCTCGGCGAGCAGCGACAGCTCGCGCGCCCGCGCCAACCCGATCAGCCGCGGCAGCATCCAGGTCGAACCGCCGTCGGGCACCAAGCCGACGCGCGCGAAGGCCTGGAGGAAGTAGGCCGAGCGCGCCGCGACGATGATGTCGCCCATCAGCGCGATGCTCATGCCGATGCCGGCCGCGGCGCCGTTCACCGCGGTGACGATCGGCAGGCGGAAATCGCGCAGCCGCCGCAGCATTGGATGATAGGCGGTCTCGAGCGCGTCGCCGGCATTGGCCTCGGACGACCGTTCGCTGCCCGCGGCCTCGGCGAGATTGGCGCCGGAGCAGAAGCCGCGGCCTTCGCCGGTGATCACCAGCGCGCGGAAGTCGCCTTTGTCGACATGGGTCAGCGCTTTCGCCATCCCGCCCACCATCGACACCGACGCGGCGTTCAGGCTTTCGGGATGATTGAGCGTGAGCACGGCGACGCCGCCATGCGCGGTGACGTAGCAGCGTTCGAAATCGGTTCGCATGGGCGGAGCCTCTCTGGGTAGCCCCGCAATTGTGCCCAACCGCGATCAGTCTGCAACTTGTTACGCCGCGTCAATTTGCAGTTCGCCCGGCTCGGCTTCGTTGACGACGCGATTGCGGCCGCCGTTCTTGGCCGCGTAGAGACAAGCATCGGCGCGCTGGATCAGGCTTGTCGGCGTGTCGTCGGGCCCTAGCTGGGCGACGCCGATCGAGACGGTGATGGTGCCCAGGATATCGCCGGTCGATTTCTTGACCAGCTTCTTGCTCTGCACATAGGCGCGGATCTGGTCGGCGAGCACGGTCGCGTTGTCGAGCGTCGTGCGGCGCAGGATGACGGCGAACTCCTCGCCGCCGAAGCGCGCGACGGTGTCGCGGCCCTTGACGTTCTCGGCCATGCAGCCCGCGACGAGGCGCAGCACCTGGTCGCCGGTCTGGTGGCCCCAGGTGTCGTTGAACTTCTTGAAGTGGTCGATGTCGAGCATCATCAGCGCGACGGTCTCGCCGTTCGCATGCGCATCGGCGGTGGCGGCGAGAAGCTCGGCGTCGAAGGCCTTGCGGTTGGCGACCGCGGTCAGCGAATCCGTCAAGCTCTCCTTGCGCACGTCCTCGAGCTGCGTCTTGAGCGCATTGACCTGCTGCGACGAGCGCTGCAACTCGTCCTCGAGCGCATGCGTGCGCGCCTCCATGGTCTTGGTCGCCGCGACCAGCGTGTCGACGAAGCGGCGCAGGTCGGCCGGCGATTGCTCGCTCTCGAGCTCGCCCGAAGCCTGCGACAGCGCGCGGCCGTAGTCGCCCGCGTCGCGGCCCGCCGCGTCCAATTTGCCGAGGATCGCGTTCAAGGTGGCGACGACCTGCGAGCTCGCATTGTCGAGCGCCTGGGTGGTACGCGCGCTGGACAGGCAGCGCGTGCGCAGGTCGTCCAGCACCGCGCTGGTGAAGGGCCGTCGTGCCGAGATCATGCGGTCGATGATCTCGCCCATCGCAGGGTTGCTCCCCGACGCGTAGGTGTAGAACAGCTCGAAGTTGTCGGGCGTGGGCGCGACGCCCACCTCGCTCATCAGCGCAAGGGCGGTCTTCGCGAGGGCTTGTTCGCGTTCCTGCTGATAGGCCTGCATCGGGTCCCCGAAGTGTTTCAGCCAGTCTGCGTTGACGCTCCGTAAGAAACGGTTAACTGAACCGTTGCGGGGGCGGAAACGCGCTGCTTTAATCGACAAATCGTCATTGTTGGAAGGATTTGAGCGATGGACAGGCCGGAGGATTTCCAGGCGCGGATGCGCGACGTGCTGGCCAGGCAGAAGGCGGCGCATATCAAGGACGGTCCGCCCAGCGCCCAGAAGCGCATCGAATGGATCGACCGCGCCATCGGCCTTCTCGTCGACAACAAGGACGCGATCGCCGAGGCGCTGCGCGAGGATTTCGGCCACCGCTCGGTGCATACCAGCCTGTTCACCGACGTCTCCGGCTCCATCGGTCCGCTCAAACATGCGAAAGCTCACGTGAAGAGCTGGATGAAGCGCGAGAAGCGCAAGGTGAGCCCGTCGATCCTGGGCCTGTTCGGCGCCAAGGCCTTCATCGAGTATCAGCCCAAGGGCGTCGTCGGCGTCATCAGTCCGTGGAACTTCCCGTTCAACCTGACCTTCACGCCGCTCGCCGGCATCTTCGCCGCGGGCAATCGCGTGATGATCAAGCCCAGCGAATACACGCCGCGCTCCTCCGAGCTGATGGTGCGCATGTTCACCACGGCCTATGACGAGAGCGAGGTCGCGGTCTTCACCGGCGGGCCCGAGGTCGGCCATGCCTTCTCGCAGCTCGCCTTCGACCACCTGCTGTTCACCGGGGCCACCTCCATTGCCTATCATGTGCAGCGCGCCGCGGCCGAAAACCTGGTGCCGACCACGCTCGAGCTCGGCGGCAAGTCGCCGGTGATCGTGTCGAAGAGCGCCGACATCGCGCTCACCGCCAAGCGGGTGATGAACGGCAAGACGATGAACGCGGGACAGATCTGCCTCGCGCCCGACTACATGCTGGTCCCTAAGGACAAGGTCGGCGAGTTCGTCGGCGCCGCGACCGAGGCGGTCAAGACGATGTATCCCACGATCAAGGAGAACCCGGACTACACCTCGGTCGTGAACCAGCGCCACTACGACCGCCTGCAAGGCTATCTCGACGACGCGCGCGAGAAGGGCGCGGAGATCGTCGAGATCAACCCGGCGCGCGAGGACTTCCGCCAGCAGCCGCATTGGAAGATCCCGCCGACGCTGGTGCTCAACCCGACCGACGACATGAAGATCATGAAGGACGAGATCTTCGGGCCGCTATTGCCGGTGAAGACCTACGACTCCGTCGACGAGGCCATCGGCTACGTCAACGCGCATCCGCGCCCGCTGGGTCTCTATTACTTCGGCGCCGACGGCGCCGAGACCGAACAGGTGCTGACGCGCACCACCTCGGGCGGCGTCACCGTCAACGACGTGATCATGCATGTCGCGATGGAGGATCTGCCGTTCGGCGGCGTCGGGCCGTCGGGCATGGGCGCCTATCACGGCATCGACGGCTTCAAGACCTTCAGCCACGCCAAGAGCGTGTTCAACCAGGCCAGGTCCGACATCACCGCGATGATGCGCCCGCCCTTCGGACCCAAGTTCGAGAAGCTGGTGGGCGGGGGGATAAAACGATAGTCCTCAATGCGAGTGCCTGAGATTGGCGCGCTTGAGCGCGTCCTGCGCGATGGATTCCCAGAGCTCTTTGACCCTGGAGTCTACGGCGGTCTCGGCGCGGCGATGCGCGCGCTGAGCCTTTTTCAGAAAGCCGGATAGCGGCTCGATCTTGCTGGCTTGGACCACGGTAAACGTCCCTGCAGCGCTACGGCATGTGATAGCGCCGCGGGGATGTTCGGCTCAAATTAAATAAGGACACGGGCCTCAAGAGGACTGGCCTCAATAGGTCTGCGGCTTCTTGGCCTCGCCGCTTTTGACCTTCTGCTCGGCCGCTTTCACCGCGCCGCTCTGCGCGGTCTTGGGCTTGGACTTGCGCGCCTCGGGCGCGCCGATGGCGCCGGGGGTGAACGAGGGCGCGTCGCTCGCGGGAAAGGTGCTTTCCATCTGCTGATCGACGGAGCCTGGCTTCGAATGCGGCACGCCGTCGGCGTCGTGCTTCGGCTTATCGGTCATGGCGGGTTCCTCCAGCGTCGGCCAAAGAAAACGGCTGGCCACGCTACAGGTTCCCGGGCCCGGCCATCATTTGATGTTCGGCGCCGTCAAGGCGTGTATTGGAAAACCGTGCCGAAGCCCGCCGCGCCGCCGGAATTCGTGGTGCCGTAGATCCGGCCGGCGGCATCGATGACGACGTTCGCCTCCGCTCCGCTGCCGTCGGCGCACTGGGCCTCGCTGCAGAAGGAATGGAGCACCTTCAGCTTGGAGCTCGAAAGGTCGAGCTTGTAGAGCAGGTTGCTCGTGGTGCCGACCAGGTTGCCCGCCGCATCGAGCACGGGGTTGGCCTCCAGGATGCCCGACGAGGAATCGAACTGGTGCAGCACGGTCTCGGTCCACTCGCCGGACTCGCTGGGCGCGAGCTTGTAGAGCAGGCCTTCGAAGCTCGAGCTGCCGCCCGCGGTCGCGCCGTAGATGTTCCCCGCGCCGTCGAGTTGAATCGCGCCGTAATAGGCCGGTTGCGCCCCGCCCTGGCATTGGCGCTTGCGGCAGAAGGTGAAGAGGACCTTTTCGCTCCAGCCGCTCTCGCCGGGCGTGATCTGGTAGACGACGCCCCTGCCGCCCTGCGCGCCGCCGCTGTGGGTCGCCCCATAGAGCGCCGAGACGCCGTCATAGGGGAGGCCGCTCGCCGCGCCGGCATAGGTGATGCCGCCCGTCGGCTCGTCGCCGCCGGCGCAGGCGTCCTGGGCGCAGAAATCGTAGAGCACCTTGTAGGTCCATCGCGGCTCGCCGGGCGAGAGCTCGAACAACACGCCGTGATGATGTGCGCCGCCGGCGAAGGCCGTGCCGTAGACGTTTCCGGCCGCGTCGATCGCGAAGATGCCGTCGCTGCCTTTACCGTCCCTGCAGCCGCGCACCGGGCAGAAGTCATAGATCACGTCGAAGCGATAGCCGCCGTTGCGGCGCGGGGTCAGCTTGTAGACGATGCCGTTGTCGGTTTTGCCGCCGTGCTCTGTCCCGCCGTAGAGATTGCCGTGCGCGTCCAGCGACGGAGCGCCGAAGGCGAACGAGCCGTCGAGGCAGTGGCGCGTCACATGGCTGCAGAAATCGTGGAGCACCTCGAACTGACCGGTTCGCGGCTGCAATTGAAACAGCGTGCCCGAAAGCGTCGCGTCCTGGCCGGTGAAAGTCGGGCCGACGAGGTTGCCGCGCCGGTCGAGGACGATCTGATGCGGCTGCTGGCCGTCGGCGCAACCCGCTTCGGCGCAGAAGGAATGCAGCACCTTGTACGCCGATGCCCCTGCCGGAAACGCGGCAATCGCAAGCACCGACGCCAGACCTACGCTGCGCAACACCGACATGGCCGAAATCCCGTTTACGGGCGCGACCATGGCATCGGCGAAGCGCGAACGCTAGCTGTCCGCGTCCGCTTTAGCCTTCTTGGGCCGTGCTGCGGGCTTCTCCGGCGCCTTGGGCAGCGGCACCGGCCTGAGCAGGAAGGCCGGCAGCTGGCTGCGCAGGTCTTCGACCGGCTCCGGCTGCTGCTGCGGCTTAGCGTGTTGCTGCGCGTGCGGCTTCTGCTGCTGGCGATGTTGCTGCTGCTGTTGTTGCTGATGCTGCGGCTGCTTCTGGCGGTGATCCTGGCGATGATCGCGCCGCGGCTGCTGCGGCGGCGCGGCCTGCTCGACGATGGACGCGGCGGCAACGGGTTGTGCCGGCTCCATCGATGCGACCTGGCCGTGCGGCTTCACGGGATATTCGCGCTTGCGGTCCCGATCGCCGCGTCCGCCGCGGCTGCTGCCGCCCTTGCTGCGATCGCGTCCGCCTCGGCCGCCGCGATCCTCGCGCGGCGGGCGCGCGTCGCTGGCTTCCTGCAGGCCTTCCAGCGTGCGGCTTTCGAACTTCTTGCCGATCAGCTTTTCGATCGCCTCGACGTATTTCGCGTCGCGCTGCGTCATCAGCATATAGGCGTGGCCGGAGCGTCCGGCGCGGCCGGTGCGGCCGATGCGGTGGACATAGTCGTCCGGATGGTAGGGCGCGTCGAAATTGAACACATGGCCGACCGAGGGAATGTCGAGGCCGCGCGCCGCCACGTCGCTCGCGACCAGGAAGTCCAGCGTGCCGGCGCGGAACCCGTCCAAGGTCCGGGTGCGGACGGATTGATCGAGGTCGCCATGCAGCGGCGCCGCGTTGAATCCGTGCTTCTGCAGCGACTTGGCGACGATATCGACGTCGGTCTTGCGGTTGCAGAACACGATGGCGTTCTTGACGTTGTTGTCGCGGATCAGCTGCCGGAGCGCCTCGCGCTTGGCCCAGTCGTTGGAGGGAACCTGAATCACCTCCTGCGTGATGTTGGCCGCCGTCGTCGCCGGACGCGCCACCTCGACGCGCACGGGATTGTGCAGGAACTGCTCGGTCAGCCGCTGAATCTCGGGCGGCATGGTCGCCGAATAGAACAGCGTCTGGCGCGTGAACGGGATCAGCTTGCAGATGCGCTCGACGTCGGGGATGAAGCCCATGTCGAGCATGCGGTCGGCCTCGTCGACGACGAGGATCTGGACCTGGCTCAGCATCAGCTTGCCGCGCTCGAAATGGTCGAGCAGGCGGCCGGGCGTGGCGATCAGCACGTCGACGCCGCGGTCGAGCTTGCGGTCCTGGTCCTCGAACGAAGTGCCGCCGATCAGCAGCGCCATCGACAGCTTGTTGTACTTGCCGTAGCGCTGGAAGCTCTCGGCGACCTGGGCGGCAAGCTCGCGCGTCGGCTCCAGGATCAGCGAGCGCGGCATGCGCGCCTTGGCGCGGCCGCGCGCCAGAAGCTCGATCATCGGCAGCGTGAAGCTCGCCGTCTTGCCGGTGCCGGTCTGGGCGATGCCGATGATGTCCTTGCGCTGAAGGACATGGGGGATGCCCTCGGCCTGGATCGGGGTCGGCATGGTGTAGCCGCTCTGCTCGACCGCCTTGAGCAGGTCGGCCGACAGGCCCAGCGTCGCGAAGCCGTTTACGGCAGGCGCGGGTTCTGCTGCGGCGGCCTCGGCGGGCGGCGGTTCGGGCGCGGCCGAAGGCTCTGCTGCGGGCTCAGCCGCGGCAATAGCAGTTTCGGGGGCAGTCTCTGAAGTGTCCGTCTGGCTTACTTCAACACCGGCTTCCGCGCCGGGACTCGTCACGTTCGTCATGCGCTCCTGTGGCGGGCGCATGTCACGCGCCCTGTCGGCTTCGCCCGGATTGGCAGCCGAATCCTATATCGGGGCGATATAGGTAATGTGACGCCGGGAGTCAACCGCCTGGAACGGACCTTGCTCCATCTCCGGAATGGAACACCATTCCGGGACGGCGATGCGTATTTGGACCATTGTGGCGCTGTTGACCCTGGCGCAGTCGGGCTTGACGTTTGGCGCGGCGCAGGCCGCCGAATTCCGCGTGCTGCACAACTTCTGCGTTTCGGACACCTGCCTCGACGGCCGCGCGCCGGCAGCCCCGCTGATGCTCGACGGCGCGGGCACGCTCTACGGCACGACCAGCCGCGGCGGCGCCCACGACACCGGCACGGTGTTCCAGATCGCGACGAGCGGCGGCGTGCGCTTCCAGCGGCTCTACAGCTTCGCGCAAGCCGGCGGCGCCAATCCGCAGGCCCCGTTGATGCTCGACGCGGCCGGCGCGCTCTACGGCACCGCGGTCAACGGCGGCACGCGGGGCGAGGGCACCTTCTTCAAGCTCACGCAGCAGGGGCCGCGCTGGCACCTGCACGTCGTCCACCAGTTCTGCTCCAGCTCGTTCTGCTCCGACGGCTCCAACCCGATCTCGGGCGCCGCCTATGCGGCCGCGCGGCAGGGCCAGCCCTATGACGGCAACGCCGAGGTCTTCGGCACGACGGTCGCGGGCGGCAACGGTCCCTATGGCGTGCTCTATCGCTGGACGCCCAAGGCCGGCATGCACATCGCCAAGAGCTTCTGTTCCGAATTGGCTTGCGCCGACGGCGCCCAGCCCAATGGCGGCGTCGCGTTCAACGACGCGGGCTTTCCTTGCGGCACGACGCATGGCGGCGGCAGCGCGAGCCACGGCACGCTGTTCTGCCTGGACGCGAACGACGCGGTGTGGAGCGTGAGCTTCTGCAGCTGGACCGGTTGCGCCGACGGCAGCGAGCCGTCCGCCGGCATCGTCGCCGACGGCAGGGGCAACGTGATCGGCACGACGCGCTTCGGCGGCCGCTACGGCCAGGGCGTGGTCTATGCGGTGTCGGCGGGCGCGGCGCCGCACCGCCTGCGCGTGCTGCACAGCTTCTGCCGCGCCACGGGCTGTCCGGACGGCAGCAATCCCATAAGCGCGGTGACGATGGTCGGCGGCGACATCTACAGCACCACCTCGCGCGGCGGGAAATATTCCGGGGGCGCGGTGTTCAAGATCGACGCGGCCGGGAACTTCACCCTGGTGCATTCCTTCTGTCGCGCCCAGGGCTGCCCCGACGGCTATGCGCCGCAAGCCGGCCTCGTCAGCGACGGCAACGGCCATCTCTTCGGAACGACCGCGCAAGGCGGCCGCAGCGGCGGCGGCGTGGCCTACGAGATCACGCTGTAACGGCGTAGCGCGCGAGATCGCGCTATAAGGCGAGAGCCGACACGAGGCCCGCGCCATGACCATCACCATCACCGCATTCGAACGCTCGCCCGACGGCGGCAGAGGGCTCGCGCGCGACACGCGCGTGCGCTGGGCACTGGAGGAAGTGGGCCGGCCTTACGACGTCCGCCTCGTGTCCTTCGCCGCGATGAAGCAGCCGGAGCACCTGGCGCGCAATCCCTTCGGCCAGATCCCGACCTATGAGGAGGGCGGTCTCGCATTGTTCGAGACCGGCGCGATCGTGCTCCATATCGCCGAGCGTTATGCTGGCCTGTTCCCCGGCGATGCCGATGCGCGGGCGCGCGCGATCGCCTGGATGTTCGCCGCGGTCAACACTATCGAGCCGCCGATCCTCGATCTGATGACCGCGAAGCTGCTGGAGGGCGACAAGCCCTGGACCGGAGAGCGTCTGCCCCTGGTCATGGATCGCATCCGCGACCGGCTGAAGCAGCTCGCGGCGCGGCTGGGCGACGGCGAGTGGCTCGACGGCGCGTTCAGCGCGGGCGACCTGATGATGGCCTCGGTGCTGCTGCGGCTCCGCGCGTCGGGCATCCTGGACGAATTCCCGAACCTCGCCGCTTACGTCGCGCGCGGCGAAGCGCGTCCGGCTTACAAGCGCGCTTTCGCGGCGCAGCTGGCGGTCAATACCCGATAGAAAAAAGGGGCGCGACGACCTCGCTGGATCGTCGCGCCCTGATCGACCTCAAGCCTCAGTTCACCGTCACGTTCACCGCCACCGACGGGATGCCGTTGGCGACCACGACGAGCTTGCTGGCGCCCGCCTCCATGCCCGCGGGCACGTCGAAATGCGTCGTCACCGGGGTCGCGCCGGTCGCGACGCCCATCGAGCTGTGGTCGTGGGTGCGGGCATAGAAGACGTGCCCCGTCGCATTGTTGGTGATGCGCACCAGCGGATAGTTGGTGTGGGTCTCGAGCTCGTCGCCGAAGGCCGCGCCCTGGTTCAAGCCGTTGAACTGCGTGCCGGCGACCATGTAGCTCTGGCCGCGCGTCACGCTCGACGGGCAGTCGGTGATGGACGGCGCCCAGGACGGATCGTAGGTCCCCGTCGGCTGGTAGACGCCGAAGCCGCCGACCAGAACCTCGCCGGTCGGAAGCGGCATCAGCCCGCCGCCGGCCGCGTTGAACGACTTGCGCACCAGGCTGGTGCCGTCCCACTCATAGAGCGAGCCGCTGGAGGCTTCGACCAGCACATGGCCGCTCGGCAGGATCGACACCGGCGTATCGAAGGCGTCGTCCCCGTTCGGGAAATCCGGACCCGGCGTCCAATGGCCGGTCTTGTCGCCGGCGCTCGGCGGCGTCCAGATCGCGGTATGGCCGTGGTTCTCGCCGTCGGGCGCCGAACCGGTCGCGAAGACGCGGCCGTCGGGCAGGCGGATGGCCGCGCCGGTCTCGCCCGGCGGGTCGTAGCACTTGTTCTTCGGGCCGTACTCGATGCAGCGGCCGCAGCAGTTCTGCGAGCCGCGCAGGTCGACGACGGTGCTGCCCGCGCTCACCCATTTGCCCTTCTTGGGGATGTAGCGCTCCGAGCCCGGATGCGCCTTGACGTCGACGGAGAGGAACGAGCCGTCGGGCAGGAGCACCCAGCCTTCCTCGGCGTTCCAGCCCTGCTTGTTCTGGTGAGCGACGGCCGTCCACTGGCCGGTCTCGGGGTCGTAGAGCGCCATCTTGGTCTTGAACTTGTAGCCCAGCATGAACTTGCCGTCGGGCATCACGGTCGCCGGCGTGTCGCCGATATTGGTCCAGCCCTTGGGCGGCGGCAGGTCGGTCCAGGTGTTGCTCAGCGGATCGTAGATCGCGCCGCGATTGATGAAGGCGAACTCGTTGTTGTTGTATTCGCCGCCGGTGATCAGCAGCCGTCCGTCGGCCAGCACGCTTTCGGCCTGGGCATAGGGGGAGTAGCCGGAAGGCAGATCGGCGACACGCGACCAGGTGCCGTTGACATAGCTGCCGTTGATGTCGGGCGTCAGCTTCCACCAGTCGCTGTTGTTGAAGCCCTGCGCCATGACCGTTCCGTCGGTCATCTGGAAGGTCACCTCTGCGCCGTCGGGCGGCTGGTGGGTGAGGTTCTTGAAGGTCTGCGCTTCGGCAGTGGTGAACGAGGCGGCTAGCAACGCGGCACAGAACGCAAACCGGCGGAGCATCTGGGGGTTCCTCTCTTTTGCGGGCGCGACGCTAGCACCGGTGCAGCGCGCCGAACAGGGTGTCGGCAGGTTTGGCGAACGATCGTCGGCGGGCGCGCAAGCGGCCCAATGCATCGTATCCAACTGGGCCGTTGACCGCGCCACGCGGTCCGCGCGAGGCTTCGTCTTCTGTCGCGGGAGGGGCACTTGGACAAAGATAATTTTGCGGCCGTCGCACGCGTGCTCGTGCTGACCGTGGCCGCGGTGCTGGTCTGGTGGGCGTCGAAATACTGGTACGCCAAGCCGGAGCTGCTGACCGACGGTGCGCCCGCGATAGAATTCAGCGCCGGCCGCGCCGATGCAACCTTAGGAAGGCTGCTCGGCTCCGAAATCCCGCACCCCGTGTCGAGCGAGGAGAACGCGCGTCTGCGCGCGCGGCTGTTGGCCGAGTTCGCCAGGCTCGGCATCAAGGCCTCGACCCATACCGCCTTCACCTGCAACCCTTGGCGCGGCTTCGGCTACGTTCCCTGCGCGACGGTGACCGACGTGCTGGCAGAGGTGGTGCCGGGCCCGGAGCGGAACGACGGCAAGGCGATCGTGCTGCTCGCGCACTACGATTCGGTGCCTGCAGGGCCCGGCGCCTCGGACGACGAATCCGGTACCGCCATCGTGCTCGAGGTCGCGCGCGCGTTGAAGGCGCGCGGGGACAAAAGCAGGCATCCGGTGCTCGCCGTCATCACCGACGGCGAGGAGGCGGGGCTGCTCGGCGCGCAGGCGTTCCTTCAGGACCCCAAGCTGAAGGCGCGCGTCGGCGTGGTGGTGAACGTCGAGGCGCGGGGCACGCGCGGCCGCAGCCTTCTGTTCCAGACGAGCCCCAAGAGCTCCGCGCTGATCGGCCTCTATGCCGACGCCGTGCCGTTCCGCGCGACCAGCTCGCTCTTCGCCGAGATCTACAAGCTGCTTCCCAACGACACCGACCTGACGCTGTTCATCCGCCAAGGCTTCCCCTCGTTCAATTTCGCCTTTTCGGACAACGTCGCCGACTACCACACGCCGCTGGATCGCCGCGAGAACCTGAGCAAGCTGACCTTGCAGCAGCAGGGCGAGAACATGCTGCGCGTCGCGGCCGCCCTGGAGCAGACCGACTATGCCGCGCTCGACGGCCATGAAGAGGTCTATCTCGACATCTTCGGGCGCTGGCTGCCGCGCATGCCCGCATCGTGGGCGCCGATCTTGTCAGTGCTGGTGCTGATCGTTCTGGCCATATCCGCTTTCCGCGCGCGAGGCATCTCCACGCGCGAATGGGTGATGGCGGGGCTGCTGCCGCTGGCCTTGATCGTCGTGTGCGGATTGGTCGGGTGGGCGCTTCACGTCATCGCGCAGATCATCTCCGGCCAGCCCGATCCGTCCTATGCCTATCCGATCGCGTTGCGCGAGGCGCTCGGCTTCGGCGTGGTGCTGGCGACGCTGGTCGTGGCGCCTATGGCGACGGCGACCGCGGCGCGCCACGCGGCGTGGCTGTGGTACGCGGTGCTCGCGGTGGCGACGTCGCTGCTGCTGCCGGGCTTCAGTCCGTACTTTCTGTTCCCGGCGCTGCTGGCGGCGGCGGGCGCCTCGATCGGCATCTTCGTGCCGCGGCTTTCTCGTCTCGCCGATCTCGGCGTGCTGCTGGCGCTGCCGATCTGGATCGGGTTGGTGGCGACGGGCGAGGGGCTGATGGGCCTCAGGCTCCATCCGCTCTTCACCGTGCCGGCCGCCTTCGCGGTGATGACGCTGGTGCCGCTGCTCGACGCGCGCGCGATGCCGCGCGCCGCATGGCGCATGCTCGTGATCGTCGCGGCCGGCGGCGCGCTGATCGCCGGTGTGATCGCCGGGATGCAGCCCGCCTTCAGCAAGACCGTCGCGCAGCGCCTGAGCATCCGCTACGTCGAAGGCATCGGCGCGCCCAAGTGGTCGGCGGACGCGAACGCACCGCTGCCCGCGCCGCTGCGTACGGCCGCAAAGTTCGCGCAGGATCCCGCGCCGCTGCTGCCCGGACCGTTCCCGGCCGTCTATCAGGCGCCCGCGGGCGATGCGCCGCGCTACGCCGTCTCGCCCGCCGAGATCGTCGCCGACGGCGCGTTCGAAGGCGGGCGGCGCGTGACGGTCGCGCTGCACGGCTCGTCGGAAGCCTCGGTGATGGCGCTCGTCATCCCCAAATCCGCCAAGGTCCGCGGCGTCGCTATCCACGGCCAGGATCTGGTGGCGCCGAAGGACTTCGACGGCGACATGCTGCTGGCCTGCGCCTCGCGCGACTGCGCCGGCGAGGTCGTGTCCATCGAGACCGCGGGCCGCGCCGCGTTCCCGCTCACCGTCATCGAGCAGCGCTACGGCCTTCCCGATTTCGCTCACGCGATCGTGGCCGCCAGACCGCCCCAGGCGATCCCATCCCAGCTCGGCGACGGCGTTCTGCTGGTGAAGACGCTGAACGTGCCGGCGAAGTAGGTGATGGAGTGATGGTACCGCAGAGGGTACCATACGCACGACGTCCCGCGACAAGCTGCTCGAGCGAATGCGGCGTACCCTAAGAGCGACCGGCAGATTGCCAATTTCAACTCCCTCGCGAAACACTTCGATATCGCGTGGCGCGCGTCCGGCGGAAGCCATGTCGTTTTTGTCGCGCGGAACTCGGCCGGCAGGTTCCGGAGCCCACGCGCGCCAGCGGCCAATGGCGGATGCGCGCGCCGCGCTCGTTGCATCAGCGATTGGCCTCGCGCGCAAAAGCGGAAGGCGTGAGCCTCAACACGCTGGCCGTGACGCTGCTGGCGGAAGGGCTCGGCCGCCGCGACAAGTCCGCGGCTTGAGCGTCACACCGGGCGGCGCGTCATGAGCGACAAGCTGCCGGACGTGCTCTCTCCCGGTCTCGACGTTGTCTTCGTCGGGACCGCGGCGGGGACGCGCTCGGCGGACGAGGGCATCTACTACGCGCACCCCGGCAACAAGTTCTGGCGGACCGCGATCGCCATCGGGCTGCTGCCGAAAGGTTTCGCGCCGGCGGACTTCCGCCGCGCGGTCGAGCACGGCATCGGCTTCACCGACATGTGCAAGACGCGTTCGGGCAGCGACGTGGAGATCGGCAGCGACGGCTTCGACCGCGCGCGGTTCGAGCGATCCATCCGTCGGGTGACGCCGCGCGCGGTGGCGTTCACCAGCAAGAAGGCGGCGAGCGCCTGGCTCCGCGTGCCGACGTCGAAGCTTCGCTATGGCGAGCAGGACGCGGTGGACGGTTTCCCTGCCGTCTTCGTGCTCCCGTCGCCGTCCGGCGCGGCCGCGGGGCACTGGGACGAGGCGCCGTGGCGCGCGCTTGCCGCGTGGGTCAAACGTCGACCGCCGCGGCCGCGAACTGCGCGTTCTCCTGGATGAACTGGAAGCGCAGCTCGGGCTTCTTGCCCATCAGGCGCTCCACCAGGGTCTCGGTCTCGTTCTTCCCGGCCTCGGGGATCTCGACGCGCAGCAGGGTGCGGTGGCCCGGCTTCATCGTCGTCTCCTTCAGCTGCGCCGGCATCATCTCGCCCAGGCCCTTGAAGCGCGACACTTCCACTTTCGCATTGGGCTTGAAGTGCGACTTCATCAGCCGCTCGCGGTCCTTGTCGTCGCGGGCATAGACCGTGGTCGCGCCGTGGCTGAGGCGATAGAGCGGCGGCATGGCGAGATACAGGTGCCCCTTGGCGATGAGGCGCGGCATCTCGCGATAGAAGAAGGTCAGCAGCAGCGACGCGATGTGCGCGCCGTCGACGTCGGCGTCGGTCATGACGATGACGCGGTCGTAGCGCAGGTCCTCTTCGCGGAACTTCATCCCCGTGCCGCAGCCCAAAGCCTGCACCAGGTCGGTCAGCTCCTGGTTCTGCGCGAGCTTGCCGGCCGCGGCGCTCGCGACGTTGAGGATCTTGCCGCGCAGGGGCAGCACCGCTTGCGTCGCGCGATCGCGCGCCTGCTTGGCCGAGCCGCCGGCGCTGTCGCCCTCGACCAGGAAGATCTCGGTGCCTTCGCTTCCCGCGCGCGTGCAGTCGGCGAGCTTGCCGGGCAGGCGCAGCTTGCGCGTCGCCGATTTGCGCTGGGTCTCTTTCTCGTGCCGCCGCTTGAGGCGGTCCTCCGCCATGTCGACGACGAAGTTGAACAGGCGGTCGGCGTCCTGCGGGCTCTCGGCCAGCCAATGGTCGAAGTGGTCGCGCACCACGTTCTCGACCAGGCGCTGGGCCTCGGGCGTCGACAGCTTGTCTTTCGTCTGGCCCTGGAACTCGGGCTCGCGGATGAAGACCGACAGCACGGCGCACGCCGCGCTCATCAGGTCGTCGGCCGTGATCAGCGCGGTCTTCTTGGAGTTGATGCGCTCGCCATGCGCACGCAGCGCCTTGGTCAGCGCGTTGCGCAAGCCTTGTTCATGCGTGCCGCCCTGCGGCGTGGGGATGGTGTTGCAATAGGAGTGCACGAACGGGTCCATGTCCGGCACCCAGGCGACGGCCCACTCGACCGCGCCTTTTCCATCGCGGTTCTCGAGCCGGCCCGTGAACTCGCGCGGCGTGACGGTCTCTTTCCCGAGGATCTCGCTGCGCAGGAAGTCGAGCAGGCCGCCGGGAAACTTCAGGGTGTCCTCGGCCGGCGTATCGCCCTTGATGAGCGAGGGGTCGCAGCTCCAGCGGATCTCGACGCCGCGGAACAGATAGGCCTTGGACTTGACCATGCGATAGAGCCGCGCAGCCGAGAAATGCACGTTCGGCCCGAAGATCTGCTCGTCGGGATGGAACGACACCCGCGTGCCGCGCCAGTTGACCCCGCCCGTATCCTTCAGCTTGCCGATGGGCTTGCCGCGCTCGAAGCGCATCTTGTGGCCGTGCTTGTCGCGCGCGACCTCGACCTCCATCCAGTCCGACAGCGCATTGACCACCGACGAGCCGACCCCGTGCAGCCCGCCCGAGGTGTCGTAGACCTTGCCGCCGAACTTTCCGCCCGAGTGCAGCGTGGTCATGATGACCTCGAGCGCCGACTTGTTCTTGAATTTGGGATGGGGGTCGATGGGGATGCCGCGGCCGTTGTCGCGGATGGCGATGACGTCGCCCGCGGCCAGCTCGACCTCGATGCGGTTGGCGAAGCCGGCCACGGCCTCGTCCATCGCATTGTCCAGGATCTCCGCGGCGAGATGATGCAGCGCGTTCTCGTCGGTTCCGCCGACATACATGCCGGGGCGGCGGCGGACGGGCTCGAGCCCCTCCAGCACCTCGATATCCTTGGCGGTATAGCCCTTGGACGAGGCGGGCGCGGTGTCGAAAAGGTCGGGTGACTTGGCCATGGCTCTGTTTAAGCGATTCGAGGGAGTTCGTTCAGGTTAATGAAAACCTACCGCCCGCGCATGCATCAAAAGAAGGTCTCCGTTAACGCGCCTTGTGTAAACCAGGGATCGTGGATACGACCGCAAACCGCATGACGCTTGAATCGGGACCGCGCAAGGAGGACCTTCGCGACCTCGATGCGCGCTTGAAGCAGATCGTCGCCAGCCTGCCGGCGTCGATCATCTACAACCCGTTGATGACGGCGTTGGCGGCGATCGCGTTCCTGCTCGGTCCCGATACCTTCGGCCACGTTTCGTGGATCGCCATCGCCACCGCGATCGGCATCCAGCTGATCACTTCGGGCATCGGGCGCCTCGTCTACGTCAAGAACCGCGACACCGTGCGCGACCTGCACGCCAAGCAGCGCGAGCTCATCGCCCACCAGATCGTCTATTCCGCGGGCACCGGCGCGATGGCGTGGTGCTTCTGGGTCGACGGCAACGACGTCAACAACATGTACGTCATCCTTTTGATGGTGTGCGTGCTCTGGGCCGGCGCCTTCACCCGCGCCGCGCACCGCCAGATTTTCGTCGTCTCGAGCATGAGCGCCGCCATCGTCTTCACCACGCGCTTCGCGCTGGCCCCCGGTGCCGCCGCGCATATCATGACGCTGCTGACGCCAGCCTGGCTGATGTACATCCTGGTGATGGGCTCGGCGGCGCGCAAGCGCGTCGACGAGATGCTCGCGGTCCGCTTCGCCAACGAGGATTTGACCGACGCGCTGCGCCTGGCCCGCGACGACGCGCTACGCAAGCGCTTCGAGGCCGAGGCCGCCAATGCCTCCAAGACGATCTTCCTGGCGAACATGAGCCACGAGCTGCGCACGCCGCTGAATGCGATCCTGGGCTTCTCGGACATCATCGCCGAGCAGAGCTTCGGACCGGCGGTTGACCGCTACCGCGAATATGCCCGCGACATCCACAATTCCGGCGCCCATCTGCTCAGCCTGATCAACGACCTGCTCGACGTCGCCAAGATCGAGGCGGGCAAGATGGAGATCGACCCGCAGCCGCTCGACCCCGCGCCGCTGCTCGAAAGCGTGCGGCGCCTGATGGGCAGCCGCGCGCTCGCCAAGGGGCAGACGCTCGACTTCGCGCCCTTGAGCCCGAACCTGCCGCAGATGATCGCCGATCCGCGCGCGGTCAAGCAGATCGTGCTCAACCTCGTCTCCAACGCGGTCAAGTTCACGCCGCATGGCGGGCAGATCAAGGTCAAATGCGGGTTGACCGACGAAGGCGGCTTCGCCATCTGCGTCGAGGACAACGGCCCCGGCATCCCGAAGGAAAAGCTCGCCAAGGTGTTCAAGCCGTTCAGCCAGGTCGACAACCGCTACGACAGCAACGGCGGCGGCACGGGGCTTGGGCTCGCGCTGGTGCAGGGCCTGGCCCAGCTCCACGGCGGCAACGCGACCATCGAAAGCGAGGTCGGCGTGGGAACCAGGGTCACGGTGTATTTTCCGTTAGCGACGATCCAGGCGCCGGCGCGCCGCTCGGCCTGATGCCGCGCGTCGGTTGCATTGCGAACCGAACTCTCTCAGTAAATTTTAACGCACGCGCTTATACGATCCTGCCGTCCGCGCAAGGCGGAGCACGGTAAACGAGGGAATTCCCCGTGGGTTTTGGCAAGCGGTTGCGTGTCCAGAGAAGCGCCGACGTGCGCGTCCTGAAATCGCAGCTCGATCTCACCGCCGAAGCATTGCGCGCGACGCGCCTTTCGGCCCCGCTCTGGGCTCTCGTCATCGCCATCCTGGCGTCGGACGAAGTGGGCAAGGTCGGCAACACGCCGATCCTGCGCGCGCTTCTGATGCCCGCGATCCTGGGCGTGACCATGGTCGTGCTCGACTACGTCGTGTCGTACTACCGCCGCGATACCGCGGGCAGCGCGGGGCACGAGCGCACGCAGGGCTGGTTCGGCAAGCTCGTCGCGATGCAGGCTGTGGTCAGCGCGGTCTGGGGCCTGATGCCCTGGACGCTGTGGGACCATGCGGGCGACCTCAACCATCTTTTCATCGCCGCCTCGACGATCACGATCCTGGCGGGCCTGGTGGTGAGCCGCGCCAGCCATATGGACATGTTCCTGGCGAGCCTCATCCCGTTCACGGCGATGGCCTCGCTGCGCTTCGCCTTCGGCAGCTCCTGGATCGATTACGGCACGGCCTGCGTCATCCCTCTGGTCGCGCTGCAGCTGTTCTTCGATGGCCGCCGCATGATGCATCGCCTGGACGAGGACTCGCGCCTGCGCTTCCAGGTCGAGGATCTGGCACGCGAGCTGGAGGAGACCCGCGACGACGCGCTGCGCAAGCGCTTCGAGGCCGAGACCGCGAACGCGTCCAAGACCGCGTTCCTCGCCAACATGTCCCACGAGCTGCGCACGCCGCTGAACGCGATCCTGGGCTTCTCCGAGATCATCGCGCAGGAATGCTTCGGGCCGACCGGCTCGCCGCGCTACAAGGAATATGCCGGCGACATCCATTCCTCGGGCGCGCATCTCTTGAGCCTGATCAACGACCTGCTCGACGTCGCCAAGATCGAGGCCGGCAAGATGGAGATCGAGCCGCAGCCGCTCGAGGCGCGCCGCACCTTCGACATCGCGCTCAAGCTGATCGGAGCCAAGGCGCGCGAGAAACACCAGGAGCTGACCATCGACGTCGATCCCTCGGCGCCGCCGCTCTTCGCCGACGAGCGCGCGCTGAAGCAGATCCTGATCAATCTCGTCTCGAACGCGGTCAAGTTCACGCCGGAGGGCGGACGCATCCAGGTGCTGGGCAGCGCCGCGCGCGGCGGCGGCTTCCAGATCTCCTGCCAGGACAACGGCCCGGGCATCCCGCGCGAGAAGCTCGACCGCATCTTCACGCCCTTCAGCCAAGTCGACAACCGCTACGACCGCCAGGCGGGCGGCACGGGGTTGGGGCTGGCGCTCATCCGCGGCCTTGCCGAGTTGCATGGCGGGCGCGCCTGGCTGGAGAGCGAGCCGGGCAAGGGCTGCTGCGCCTATGTGGTGCTGCCGCTCGAAGGCGAGCGCCGGCACGACGAGACGATCGCCGTCGCGGCGGCCTGAGCCGCCGCGCGGTGGCTGCGGCTAAGCTGCCGGTTGCGGCGTCGGCGGCGGCGGAGTCCCGCGCGGCTTCACGTCGGTGAACAGCAGGCTGGCATCGCGGCGCAGATAGACCGCGATCAGGCGCTGCTCTTCCGCCGGCACCGGCTTCTTGAGCGCGATCCAGTCCGCGAGATCGTCTTCGGAAACGTCCGTGCCCGCGGCGAGCTCCGCCGCGCCGATATTCTGTGCCGCGAGCGCTGTGCCAAGCCCGACCGCCCAGCGGCTCTGCATCGCGCCGCTTTCGAGCTTGAAGGTGCGCTCGCCGACCTCGCGCATCCATGCCGTCACACGGTCCGACAGATAGCCCGCGGTGATGCCCAGGAACGCGATCAGATAGGGGCTCATGTCGTTGCTGTCCGGACCGGCTCCGGCTTGCGACATGGCCAGCATCCCGGCCGAGGCGAAGAAGAACAGCGCCAGCGCCACCGCCGCGCCCAGCCCCACGCGCGAGGCGATCTCGCCATAGCCGGTGTCCTCGCGGTCGAGCACCAGCTTGCGCGCCAGGAATATCAGGCTGCCCAGCATCCCCATGAAGATCGACAGCAGCAGCACCAGCATCGCATTGGGGATCATCACCAGATTGGAGAAGCGGCCCAGCAGCGCCTCGTAGGCGCGGAAGTCCTCGACCACGCTGCGATAGGATTCCTTCTTCAGGTTGCCGGCAGGCTCGGGCAGGGGATTGGTGAGGTCCTTCTCGCGCATGGCGGCCTGCTGGTCGGCGGCATAGGCCGCCATCCAGTCCTTCTGCGCCTTGGCATAATCGGAGAGGATCTTGTCGGTGTCGGCGTTCACTTCGGTCAGGAACTTGCCGATCTCGGTGCGCGGCTCGTTGGCGGCGACGCCCTTGGCGCGCGCCGCTTCCTCATAGGCCGTCAGCCGCTGGTCGGCGGGCAGCAGGCCCTGCGGCGGGCCGCGGTCGGCGGGAAGCATCTGCGTGTCGGCGGCGGTCAGGCTCGAGTACTGCGCCGCGCGCGAATAGACGGCCCGCTCGAGCGCGCGATGCAGCGCCAGCATCTGGGTGATGGCCGCGCCCATCTGCGCGGAATATCGTCCGCGGTCGTTGCGGATCTGGTCGTATTGCTCGGCGCGCTTTCCCGCCAGCAGCTCCCGATTGTTCAGCGTCAGGATGTCGAGGCGCACCGAGCCCACGGTCGCGTGCACGTCGGGATCCTTGATCGTCTGCACCGAGCGCTGCAGCTGCAGCGCCGAGATCAAGAGCAGCACCGAGCCGAAGACCAGGACGAAGAGCACCGCCAGCAGCGGCCCGGTAAGCGAGGACGAGGATTTCGGCGCGCCGGCCATGGCGTTCTATCCCGGCGGAATGTCGGTGAAGATCTGGCTGGGATGGATGCGCAGGAACGCGGCGACGAGACCCTGCTTGTCGCCGGGCACCGGCTTGGTCTGCGCCACCCAGCTTTCGGCATCGCCGACGGTCGCGCCGGTGGCGTTCGCCAGCGTCGCATTGTCGAGACCCGCGGCCGCGAGCTTGCCGCCAAGGTCGATCGCCCAGCGGTTGGGCGGGCCGTCGCCCTTGATCTTGAAGGTGTTCTCGCCGACCTCGCGCATCCATTGGGTCACGCGGTCGGAGAGATAGCCGCCGGTGATGCCCAGGAACGCGATCAGATAGGGGCTCATGTCGGACTGGCCGCCGGACTTGGTCTGCGCCAGCGCCAGCGTGCCGGCGGCGGCGAAGAAGAACAGCGCGAAGGCGACGCCCGCGCCCAGCCCGATGCGGAACATGATATCCCAGAAGCCGCGCGCCTCGGGATTGTTGTAGAAGTCCATGGTGATGTAGATCAGGCTTCCCAAAATCCCCATGAAGATCGCGATCATCAGCACCAGCATCATGCGCGGCAGCGCCACGATGTTGTAGGCGAAGTCTCCGACCAGCGTCTTGAAGGACAGGAAATCCTCGGTGAGGCTCCAATACGAGCCGTTGGCGAGGGGCGTGCCCGGCGCCTGAGAATCGTCGTCGAGCTGCTTGGCCTGCTTCTGCAGCGCGTTGATCTGCGCCTCCAGCGCGCGCTTGGTGCTGGCGTCGGAATCGTACGCCGCCTTGGCCGCGAAGAACGGCGTCATGCGCTTGTAGACCTCGACCTTGAAGGTGTTCAGCGATTGGCGCGCCTTCTCGGCATTGGGAAGCGTGTCGAGCTCGTTGTAGTAGGCGTCGAAATAGTCGTCGACGGCGCTGCCGAAAGGCCAGGCGACGGGCAACGTGTTCGCCAGCGCGAAGCCGGGGCCCTCCGTCGCCGTCACCGGCTTGCCCGGCGGCGGCGTGGCGGCCTCGTCGGGAGTCGCGGTGTCGAGCGTGGCGGGTGCGGGGCTTGCCTCGGCGGGCTTCGGCGGCGGCGGCGGCGGGGGAACGTCACCGTTGAAGGTGCGCAGCTTGAGCGGCGGCAGGATGTAGACGGAATCGTTCAGGTCGATGAAGTTGCGCACGCCGTCGGCCGTGCTCGACATCACCGCACGGGTCTTGGCGTTGCGCGCGCTGATCTGGAACAGCTCGTCGTTGGCGGCCTTCTCGCGGCGCGTCACCGCGCCCTTGTCCGCCCAATACTGCTCGAGATAGGCGACGTCCTGGCGCACCCAGCCGGTGGAGATCTTGAGCGGCGCGAAATCGGGATTGCCGACGGCGTTCTGGAGCTGCTCGGCGGTGACGATCAGCAGCAGCACGGCACTGGTCGCGGCGAATGCGCCGATCAGGAACAGGCCGATCAGAACGCGCCGCACCGACGGCGAAAAGACACGCCAGGATGGCGCGGCCTGCGCCATGCCCGTATAGGTTTCCGCCACCATGACCCCGTCGCCCCGTGGTTGCGGAGCGAAGCTATCACGTCCTGGGTGAACCCTCTACGGCTCTACGGCCTTCCGCGGCGCTACTGTTTGAGCTCGAACACGGTTCCCGAGCCGTTGCCGCCCTGGGCGGTGATGCCGAAGAGGTTGCCGACCGGATCGAGCGCCAGTTGCCCTTCCGGGATCCTGCCGTCGGTGCAGTTCTGCTTGGAGCAGAAGTCGTAGAGCGTGGTGAACGTGTTCGCGAATATCTGGAACACGGTGCCCGCGCCGACGCCGTTCTCGCCGGTGCCGCCCAGGGACGTGGTGCCGTAGAGGACGCCGCCGGCGGTCACCACGCCGGCCGAAGGCGCATAGCCGTCGGTGCAATCGGGCGGCGAGCAGAAGGTGTGCAGGATGTGGATTCCGCCGCCGTCGAACTCGTAGACGTTGCCGTTCTCGCTGGTGGTGTTGAGCGTCGTGCCGGTGAGATGGCCTTGCTCGTTGCGCAGCAGCGGGCCGCTCGGATTGGCGCCGCTCTCGCAGCCGCCCAGGCAGAACTTCCACAGCGTGGATTCCCCCGTCGGCGCGATCTTGTAGATCACCCCGCCGTTCGAGATGCCGCCGAACGAGGTCACGCCGTAGAGATTGCCGGCGCCGTCGAGCGAGACCTCGCCGCTCGGCCCCAGGCCGTCGGCGCATTGTGCCTGGCTGCAGAAGGAATAGAGCGTCTTGGCCTTCCATTTGCCCTTGCCGTTCCGCGTCAGCTTGAACACGGCGCCCAGGTTGTGCGTTCCGCCGTCGCCGGTCGCGCCGTAGAGCGGCGAGGTGCCGTCATAGGGCGCGCCCGACGCCTGGCCGGCATAGGTCACGCCCGCGACCGGGATGTTGCCATCGTCGTCGGTGGCGCAGAACGCGTGCAGGGTGATGAGCTTGCGGCGCTTGAGCTCGAACACCGTGCCGCAATCCTTCGGACCGCCGGCGCCGGTCGTGCCGTAGAGGTTGCCGTCCACGTCGACGATGAGGCCGGCACCGGGAAGCCAGCCTTCGCCGCAATCGCGGCAGAAGCTGTGCACCACCTTGAACACGAACTGCTTGCCCTGCTTGTCGAGCTCGTAGATCACGCCCTGGCCATGCGCGCCGCCCTGCGACGCGGTGCCGTAGAAATCGCCGCGGGCATCGCGCACCAGGCCCGCGCCGGGGAACTGGCCGTCGGCGCAGTCGGCCTCGCTGCAGAAGGTGTGGAGCGTCACGAGCTGGCGCGCCGCTTCGGCTTGCGTGGCGAAAGCGGCGAACAAAAGAAGCGACAGGAAAAGCGCGGCGCGCAGCATGATCATCATCCCCACATGATGCCCGGGCAGTATGACGATTTGGCCAGCGAAGCACCATGGGGGCAGGACGGGAAAGGCTTTTCGCGGCGTCTCCATCCGTTTACGTTTGCGTGAACGCATCGAGGAACGCGACGGTTGGAACGTGTGGTGCCGCTGGATACCGATATCGGTCCCGAAGCCGCGGTCTCGGGGGCGATCGTGTTCCAGACCGAGCATGAAACGATGCTGAGCTTCAACGCGACGCGCCTCCACCCGGACGGCCGCTACTACGACGCCGGCTGCGCGGTCGTCCGGTTCAAGCGCTGCAACATATCGAAGTTCGGATATCCGAACGACGAGGCCTGGAGCGGCATCCCCAGGACGAAGGGCCTCGACTACGGGTGCTATGAGATATTGGACAGCCCCTGGCCGGCCGAGCTATGCGAGTTGAACAAGCATTCTTTCCCGAACAGCAAGCCAAGCACGGAGCTGAGGCACTTTCTGTTCTTGTTCCACGACAGCAGCTTCGAGTGCCTTGCCGAAGACTATTCGATGGAGCTGATCCCGGCTGGGTTTGAGCGCTATCTCTCCGTGGTGCGCCGGTTCCTGGCGCCGGCCTTCGGCGAGGAGCCCGACGCCGCGCTGTAAACCAAAGGGCCCGGCCGCGAGGCCGAGCCCTCGTGTTTCCAGACGCAGCTCGGCTCATACCGAATAGTACATCTTGAACTCGATCGGATGCGGCGTGTGCTCGAAGGCGTGCACCTCGCTCATCTTCAGCTCGATATAGCTGTCGATGAAATCGTCGCTGAACACGCCGCCCTTCTTCAGGAAGGCGCGGTCGCGGTCGAGGCTCTCGAGCGCCTGGCGCAGGCTGCCGCACACGGTCGGCACTTCCTTCAGCTCCTCGGGCGGCAGCGCATAGAGGTCCTTGTCCATCGGATCGCCGGGATGGATCTTGTTCTCGATGCCGTCGAGGCCCGCCATCAGCAGCGAGGCATAGGCGAGATAGGGGTTCGCGCCGGGGTCTGGGAAGCGCACCTCGATGCGCTTGCCGTTGGGGCTGGCCGAGAACGGGATGCGGCACGAGGCCGAGCGGTTGCGCGACGAATAGGCGAGCAGCACCGGCGCCTCGAAGCCCGGGATCAGCCGCTTGTACGAGTTGGTCAGCGGATTGGTGAAGGCGTTGAGCGCCTTGGCGTGCTTGATGATGCCGCCGATGTAATAGAGGCAGGTGTCCGACAGGTCGGCATAGCCCGAGCCTGCGAACAGCGGCTTGCCGTTCTTCCAGATCGACTGGTGCACGTGCATGCCCGAGCCGTTGTCGCCGTAGACGGGCTTGGGCATGAAGGTCGCCGTCTTGCCGTAGGCGGCCGCGACCTGGTGGATCACGTACTTGTAGATCTGCATGTTGTCGCCGCACTTGGTCAGCGTGTTGTACTTGAAGCCGAGCTCGTGCTGCGCGGTGGCGACCTCGTGATGGTGCTTCTCGGGCTCGATGCCCATGTCGCCCATGATCGCGAGCATCTCGCCGCGGATGTCCTGCGCGCTGTCGACCGGCGGCACCGGGAAATAGCCGCCCTTGACGGCGGGACGATGGCCGAGGTTGCCGGCCTCGTATTCCTTGCCGGTGTTGTAGGCGCCCTCGGAGGAGTCGATGTAGTAGAACGCCTTGTTCATCTGCGTGTCGAAGCGCACGTCGTCGAACAGGAAGAACTCGGCCTCAGGCCCGAAATAGACCGTGTCGCCGACGCCGGCCGAGGCCATGTACTTCTCTGCCGCTTTCGCGATCGAGCGCGGGCAGCGGTTGTAGCGCTGGCCCGTGGTCGGCTCGACGACGTCGCAGGTGAGCACCAGCGTGGTCTGCGCGAAGAACGGATCGATCACCGCGGTCTCGCAATCCGGCACCAGCGTCATGTCGGACTCGTTGATCGCCTTCCAGCCCGCGATCGACGAGCCGTCGAACATCGTGCCGTTGACCAGGAAGTCCTCATCCACCAGCGACAGGTCGAAGGTGACGTGCTGCCACTTGCCGCGCGGATCGGTGAAGCGCAGGTCGACGAACTTGACCTCTTTGTCCTTGATCGTCTTGAGTACGTAGTGGGCGTCTTTCTTCTCGGCCATGGCGGCGTCTTCCCTTCGATTGATGGTGTCAGATGGCGTCCGCGCCGGTCTCGCCGGTGCGGATGCGGATGGTTTCCTCGACTTTGAGGACGAAAATCTTGCCGTCGCCGATGCGTCCGGTGCGCGCGGCCTTCTGGATGGCGTCGATGCAGGCTTCCAGGCGCTCGTCGGGCACGACGATCTCGACCTTCACCTTGGGCAGGAAGTCGACGACATATTCGGCGCCGCGATAAAGCTCGGTGTGGCCCTTCTGGCGGCCGAAGCCCTTGGCCTCGGTGACGGTGATTCCCTGCACGCCGACGGCCTGGAGCGCTTCCTTCACCTCATCCAGCTTGAACGGCTTGATGACGGCTTCGATCTTTTTCATGGGGTTCTCCTAGGGCCCAGGTCTTACACCCGCGCGGGCCGCCCAAAGCAGGAGTCGTGCCGGTTTATTCACAGGCTTTTGGGCGGAATTCCGCGGGCCGTGCCCAAGGATTGATCGATGTGCGCGAAATTCAGGCAGCGTTGTCAGCGCGGCTTCGTGCCTGCATAACGGGGCGCGAACAACCCGTCCTTCGAGCCATGACCAATCCCGTCTTCTCCGCCCTCGGCACCACCATCTTCACCCACATGTCGGCGCTCGCCGTGCAGCACGGCGCGGTGAACCTGGGCCAGGGCTTCCCGGACGAGGACGGACCGCTCGCGATCCGCGAAGCCGCGTCCAGGGCGCTGATCGAGGGGCCGAACCAGTATCCGCCGATGCGCGGCCGCGCCGAGCTTCGCCAGGCGCTGGCGGGCCACGCCAAGCGCTTCTACGGCTTCGATCTGAATCCCGAGACCGACGTGGTCGTGACCTCGGGCGCGACCGAGGCGCTCACCGCCTCGATCATGGCGATGGCAAGCGAGGGCGAGGTCGTGCTGATCGAGCCGGCCTACGACTCCTATCGTCCCATCCTCGAGGCCATGGGCGCGAAGGCGCGCGTGGTGAAACTTGCCGCGCCCGACTGGCGCCTGACCGAGGCGGCCCTGCGCGCCGCCTTCACGCCGCAGACGCGCGCGATCCTCGTCAACTCGCCGCTCAACCCGATCGGCCGCGTGTTCGACCGCCAAGAGCTCGAGGCTCTCGCACGCGTGCTCGCAGACAGCAACGCGGTCGCGATCTGCGACGAGGTCTACGAGCACCTGGTGTTCGACGGCCGCCCGCACCTGCCGCTCGCCAGTCTGCCAGGCATGGCCGAGCGATCCTTGCGCGTCGGCTCGGCGGGCAAGATGTTCTCGCTCACGGGGTGGAAGGTCGGCTGGATCACGGGACCGGCGGCGCTGATGCGCGTCGTCGCCAATGCGCACCAGTTCATCACCTTCACGACCTCGCCCGCGCTGCAGCTCGGCATCGCCTATGGCCTGGAGCACGGGATGGAGTTCACGCTGAACCTGACCAGGACGCTGCAGGCCAACCGCGACGTGCTGCGCGACGCCATCGCGGGTCTCGGCTTCAAGCCGCTCGCCTGCGAAGGCTCCTACTTCCTCACCGCCGATATCCGCGGCCTGACCAACGAGAGCGACCGCGATTTCTGCGAGCGGCTGGTGCGCGAAGCGGGCGTGGCGCTGATCCCCTTGAGCCCGTTCTTCGCCGACGGCAAGCCGGACAACCTCGTGCGCTTCGCCTTCTGCAAGAAGCGCGCGGTGATCGACGAGGCGGTCGCGCGGCTGCGCGCGTTCTTCAAATAGCTGCGCCTGCGCGCGTCCTTCAAGTAACGACTCGGCTGCTTGCCTTCTTCAAACAGCTACTGCTTCGCCCAAGCCCAGGACGCGATGCGCCAGCCCTTCGCGGTCTTGGTCAGCGCGAAGGCGAAGATGCCTTTCTCCTGCGCGGGCTTGCCGTCGTGCTTGGCGTCGATGACGTTGGGCACGACCTCGTAGGCGTCGGCGGCGCCGACTGTGCTCGTGGTCGCGGGCAGCAGGGTGAGATGGACGTCGCTCACCTTGTTCTTCTTGCAGTCGGCCATGAAATCCTTGAGCCAGGCGTCGAACGAGCTCCAGCGATAGGGCGCGAACTCGTCGACGATCGGCGTGCCGGACACATGCGCGGCAGCGGCCGTCTTCACGTCGCCCTTGTTCAGCGCATCGACGAACTGGTGCACCGGCGTCATCGCGTCGTCGGCCAGCGCCGCGCCGTTCGCCAGAAGACCCGCTGCCGTAACGGCAAGAGCAATCGCTTTCATGATCATTCCCCCCTTCGCAATCGCGGCATTATCCGGATAATCGCAGATATGAGCAACATCGATCCCCGCACGCCCGTCCTCGTCGGTGCCGCCCAATTCACCCAGCGTACCGCGCGCGAGGGCAAGGTCGCCGAGAGTCTCTCGCCCATCCAGATGATGGCCAAGGTCGGCCGCGCCGCGCTCGACGATGCCGGCATCCGCGACGAGGTCGACACCGTCGCCGTGGTGCGCTTCACGGCGGACTCGCCGGGCGACCAGGGCCGGCTGCCCAAGCGCATGTTCCGCAACCCGCCGCGGTCGGTGGCGGACCGCCTGGGCCTGAAGCCGAAGCGCGCGCTCTACACCGCGACGGGGGGCAACACGCCGCAATGGCTGGTCAACCGCACCGCGGAAGAGATCGCGCGCGGCGAATGCGAGGTGGCGCTGCTCTGCGGCGCGGAATACATCGCCTCGCTGCTCGGCGCGATGAAGGCCGGCGTCGATCTCGGCTGGGCCCACGGTCCCGACGCCGACCCGGGCAGCGACCCGGAAGAGATCGGCGACCAGCGCCTGGGCACGACCGACTACGAGCGTCGCTACGGCCTGCATTTCCCAGTCAACGTCTATCCGCTGTTCGAGAATGCGCTGCGCGGCCAGTCGGGACGCGCGCCCGAACAGCATCGGAAATGGCTGGGCGAGTTCTTCTCGCCGTTCTCGAAGGTGGCGTCGGAGAATCCTTATGCGTGGTTTCCGACCTATCGCTCGCCGGAGGAGATCTCGACGCCGAGCGAGAAGAACCGCTTCGTCGGCTTTCCGTATACGAAGTATCTCAACGCCGTGATCGAGGTCGACCAGGCCGCCGCCGTGGTGATGACCAGCGTGGGCAAGGCGCGCGCGCTCGGCGTCCCCGAGGGCCGGTGGGTGTATCTGCACGGCTGCGGCGACGCCAGCGACATCTGGTACGTCAGCGAGCGGGTGAACTATCACTCCTCGCCCGCGATCCGCGAGATCGGCAGGCGCGCCTTCGCGATGGCGGGCAAGACGCCCGCCGAGCTGACCTATATCGACCTCTATTCCTGCTTCCCGAGCGCGGTGCAGATCGGCTGCCGTGAACTGGGCATCGCCACCGACGACCCGCGCGGGCTGACCGTCACCGGCGGCTTGCCGTATTTCGGCGGTGCGGGTAACGACTACGTCATGCATTCCATCGTCACGATGATGGAGAAGCTGCGCGCAAAGCCCGGCGCCTTCGGGCTCTGCACCGGCAACGGCTGGTACGTGACCAAGCATTCCGCCGGCATCTATTCGACGACGCCGCGCGCGGGCGAATGGGAGCGCGACGATCCCAAGTCCTATCAGGAGGACATCGATGCCGCGCCGCATCCGCAAGTGATCGAGCGTCCGGAAGGCCGCGCCGCGATCGAGACCTATACCGTCGTCACCGACCGCAAGGGCAAGCGCTTCGGCGTCGTGGTCGGCCGCGACACGCAGGGCCGCCGGTTCCTGGCCAACACGCCGGACGACGACGCGACGCTCGATGCCATGACCCGCGAAGAGATGCTCGGCCGTGCGGGCACCGTGACGCCGGGCGAGATCAACCTGTTCCGGTTCGATTGAGATGGGCGCGCTGCGTTCCGTGATCGCGGTCGTCGCCGGGCTCGCGGTGGCGATCGCCGTCGTCATCGGCGGGGAAATGACGCTGAAGACCGCGGGCGAGGCGATCCTCGGCCATGCGGCGTTCGACATCGTCGTGAGCGCCGTGGCCGGGCTGTCGGCAGGCGTCGTCGTGGCGATCGTCGCGCCGGGCGCGCGGATGCTGCATGCGGTGGTGCTCGGCGTGATCGTCGTGACGATGAATTTCTTCCAGACCGACGTGGGCGAGCCGGTGTCGTCCTATCTGCCCGGGCTCGCGGTCTTGTTCGCCGGGCTCCTCCTCGGCGCCTGGCTTTGGAGACGGTGATGCGCATCGAGGTCCTTGGCGGCGAGGAGGGCTGGCCCATCGTCGAGGCGCTCGACCGCGAGGTATATCCACCGGAATATATGGCGACCGTCATCTGGAAGCACGTCGTCTGGGCGCATGCCGACAAGCGCGTGGTGGTGTGGGACGCGGATGGCCGCGTCGTCGGCCATGCCGGGTTGTTCTTCCGCGACGGCACGCATGACGGCGCGGCCGTCAGGATGTGCGGCATCGGCGGCGTGATGACCTCGGCTTCGATGCGCAAGCAAGGCGTCGCCTCGGCCGCGATGCGCCGCGCCGCGGGAGCGATGGCTGCGCATGGCGCCGATTTCGGGCTGCTCTTCTGCGAGCAGCACAACGTGAAGCTTTACGGCAGTCTCGGCTGGAAGATTTTCGCGGGCCAAGTACATTGCACGCAGCCGACCGGAGCGATGATCTTCGACATGATGCCCAACATGGTTCTGCCGCTGCGCCGCGCGCCCGAGCGCGGCAAGATCGATCTGTGCGGGCTGCCATGGTGAAGCTTTATCTCGTCCGCCACGGCCGCGCCGAGGCCGGCTTCGGCGAAAGCATGGACCCAGGGCTCGATGCGCTCGGCCGCGAGCAGGCCGACGCGGCCGCGGCCGGGCTTGGCGCGCTCGGTCCGCTGCCGATCCTGTCGAGCCCGCTCAAGCGTGCGCAGCAGACGGCCGCGCCGCTGGCCAAGCTCTGGAACGCGACGCCGGTCATCGAGCCCGCGGTCGCCGAGATCCCGTCGCCCAAGGGCATGACGCTGGAGGAGCGTGTCGTCTGGCTGCGCCGGCTGATGGCCGGCTCGTGGCGCGAGGCGCCGCGCGCGCTTGCCGAGTGGCGCGAGCACTGCATCGCGACGGTGGCCGCGATTCCCTCTGACACCGTGATCTTCTCCCATTACGTCGCGATCAACGTGATCTTCGGCGCCGCGACCGGCGGCGACCGCGTCGTCGCGTTCTCGCCCGACAATTGCTCGGTGACGGTGTTCGAGGTCGTACCAGAGCCGGGTGGCACGCGCCTTCGCCTCGTCTCGAAGGGCAACGAAGCATCGCTGACGAAGGTGAACTGATGGCCGAGCCGCATGAGATGACCGCCGCGGAGCTGTCCGCCGCTTATGCTGCGAAGGAGCTTTCGCCGGTCGAGGTCGCCGAGACCTTGCTCGGCCGCATCGAGGCGCTGGATAGCGAGATCAACTCCTTCTGCCTGATCGATGCGCCGGAGACCTTGCGCCAGGCCGAGGCCGCCCAGGCGCGCTGGATGGACGGCGCGCCGCTCTCGCCGCTCGACGGCGTGCCGGTGGCGGTGAAGGACCTTTTGCTCACCAAAGGCTGGCCGACCTTGCGCGGCTCGCGCACCGTGAGCCCCAAAGGCCCATGGAACGAAGACGCGCCGACCGTCGCGCGGCTGAAGGAGGCCGGCGCCGTCCTGCTCGGCAAGACCACGACGCCGGAGTTCGGCTGGAAGGGCTCGACCGACAGCCCGCTCACCGGCACCACGCGCAATCCCTGGAACAAGACCAAGACGCCCGGCGGCTCGTCGGGCGGCTCGTCGGCGGCGGTCGCTGCGCGCTTCGCGCCGCTCGCGCTCGGAACCGACGGCGGCGGCTCGATCCGCATTCCGGCGAGCTTCACCGGCACCTATGGCCTGAAGCCGAGCTTCGGCCGCGTCCCGGCCTATCCGCTGTCGCCCTTCGGGACGGTGGCCCATGTCGGACCCATGACGCGCACCGTGCGCGATGCCGCGATGATGATGAACGTGATCGCCAAGCCCGACGCGCGCGACTGGTTCGCCGTGCCCCCGTCGGGCGAGGACTATACCGCGCGCTTGAGCGAAAGCATGAAGGGCAAGCGCATCGCGTATTCGCCGCGGCTGGGTTACGCGAGGAAGGTCCTGCCCGAGATCGAGGCGGCGGTGGCCGCCGCGGTGACGCGCTTCGAGGCGATGGGCGCGCATGTCGAGGCGATCGATCCCGACGCCGGCGATCCCAGCGACATGTTCCAGACGACGTGGTGGACCGGCGCCGGCTACGTGCTGGGCGGCCAGCCGGAAGCCGTCAAGGCGCTGCTCGATCCGGGCCTGCGCAAGATGGCGGACGAGGGCGTCACCATGTCGAAGAACCGCTATCTCGGCGCGGTCGCGGCGCGGGGCATCTATGGCTCGAAGATGCGCGTGTTCATGGAGAGCTACGATCTCCTGATCACGCCCTCGGTCGCCACCACCGCCTTCGACGTGAACATGAATTCACCCTGGGGCGACGACGACCGCGCCTGGATGGATTGGACGCCGTTCAGCTTCCCCTTCAACCTGACCCAGCAGCCGGCGGCGAGCATCAACTGCGGCTTCTCGAGCGAGGGGTTGCCGATCGGGCTTCAGATCGTAGGGCGGATGTTCGACGATGGGAGCGTGCTCGCGGCCAGCGCCGCCTATGAGATGACCGATCCTTATTTCGATAAAGCGCCGGAAGGATTCTAGGATAGGCGCATCGCAACGCGAAAGGCCGGACCATGGCGCAAGAGAGACCGGCGAACAAAATACCCGCCAACCAAATGCCCAACCAGAGGCTGGCCAACCACATCCTGCCCAACGCCGCGACGATGATCGGCGTCTGCGTCACCGCCGTGGGCCTGGTGAAGATCGCCGAGCCGCATATCGGTCCCAGCCGCGTCGATACCTATTGCGCGCTGGCGGCGCTGATCTTCCTGGCGAGCGCGATGTGCTCGTACATGGCGCTGCGCTTCGAGGGCCGCGAGCGGATGTCGGCCTCGCTCGAAAGGATCGCCGACGCCTGCTTCATGGCGGGCCTGCTCGCGCTCACCGTCGTGACGATGCTGTTCGCCTATGAAGTGATCTGATGACGGCGAAGATCATCACCGTGAACGAGATGTATGCGGCCGATGCCTATGCCGAGGCCCACGGCACGCCCGTCTCCGTGCTGATGGAGAATGCCGGGCGCGCCGTCGCCGACGCGATCTGCGCGCGCTGGTCGCCGCGCCCCGTCGCGGTCCTGTGCGGGCCGGGGAACAACGGCGGCGACGGCAAGGTCGCGGCGCGCCTGCTCGCGGAGCGCGGCTGGGAGCTGCGCGAGACGTTCGACGATGCCGCGCTGGTGGTGGACGCGCTGTTCGGCGCGGGCCTGTCGCGGCCGCTGGAGGGCGAGGCGGCACGCTTCGCGCGTGCGTCGAAGGACCTGACCGTCGTCGCGGTCGACGTGCCGAGCGGGCTGCACGGCGACACGGCCGAGCCGCTGGGTGAGACATGCGTCGAGGCGGATCTGACGGTGACCTTCTTCGCCAAGAAGCCGGCGCATGTGCTGATGCCGGGCCGCGCGCTCTGCGGCGAGGTGGTCGTGGCCGATATCGGCATCCCCGATGCGGCGCTCTCCGCGGTTGAGCTGTTCGAGAACGGCCCCGGGCTCTGGTCCTATCCCCAGCCGAAGCCGGACGGCCACAAATACGATCGCGGCCACTGCGTCGTGGTCAGCGGCCCGGCGCACGCGACGGGTGCCGCACGTCTGGCCGCGCGCGGCGCGCTTCGGATCGGAGCCGGGCTGGTCAGTGTCGCCAGCCCGCCCGACGCCGTCGCGGCCAACGCCGCGCAACTCACCGCCATCATGGTCAAGCCGTTCACCGATCTGGGGGCGCTGCTCCACGACAAGCGGCTGAACGCGGTGGTGATCGGCCCCGGCGTGGGCGTAAGCGAGGACACCCGCGGCATGGTCCGCGCCGTGCTGGCCTCACAGGCGGCCGCGGTGCTCGATGCCGACGCGCTGACCTCTTTTCAGGAGGCGCCACAGACGATGTTGTCGCTGCTCCGCGAGCCTTGTGTCCTCACACCGCACGGCGGCGAATTCGGAAGAGTTTTCGGAGGCTTACTGGCCGACTCTCAGAACAAGATTGAAGCCGCGCGGGCGGCCGCGGCGCGGGCAGGCTGCACCGTGCTGCTCAAGGGCCCCGACACCGTAATCGCGGCGCCCGACGGGCGGGCGATCGTCAACACCAATGCGCCGGCGACCTTGGCGACGGCCGGGTCCGGCGACGTGCTGGCGGGATTCATCGGCGGGCTGATGGCGCAGCGCGTGGACTCGTTCCACGCCGCCGCCATGGCGGTGTGGCTGCACGGCGAGGCGGCGCGCCGATTCGGTCCCGGCCTGATCGCCGAGGACCTTCCCGAGGCGTTGCCCTTCGTCCTCGCCGCGCAAGCGTGACGGCCGTCACGGCGGCGCCCATCCGAGGTCGATAACCTTCGACAATGTGAGCCACGCCGGAAATTAGGCTTGCGCGGCACGCACGGCCGTCATCGCTGGGGGGCGGTGACGGCCGGTCGCGCGCGCTGCTAGCGTGACCGCATGACCGACATCGCGATCCGCGAGGCCAGGGCGGAGGATCTGCCGGCGCTGCTCGCTATCTACAATCACTATGTCGTCCATACGCCGGCGACCTTCGACGTCGAGCCGAAGACCCTGGCCGAGCGGCAGGCATGGTTCGCGCAGTTCAGGCGTGCCGGCCGCTACCGCTGCTTCGTCGCCGTGGATGGCGCGGCGGCCGTCGGCTGGGCGTCGTCGGCGAGGTTCAAGGAGAAGCCCGCTTACGAGACCACCGTCGAGGCGAGCATCTATCTGGCGCCTGGCCGTGCAGGGCAGGGGCTCGGCCGCAGGCTGTACGAAACCCTGTTCGCGGCGCTGGCGGGCGAGGACATCCATCGCGTCTTCGCCGGCATCACGGTGCCGAACGAGGCTTCGGTCGCGCTGCATGAGAGGATGGGTTTCAAGCTGGTCGGCACCTATCCGGAAGTGGGCCGCAAGTTCGGCCGCTATTGGGACACCGCGTTGTTCATGAAGGGACGATGATATGAACAAGACGATTTTCGTGGCCGCACTGCTCGCGGCAACAGCAGCAGCCGCGGACGACAAAGCCACGATCGCGGCGCTCGACACCCAATACCAGGCAGCGGTCAAGGCGAACAACGCCGATACGATGGCCAATATCCTGGCGCCGGATTTCGTGCTCGTGGTGGGCAGCGGCAAGGTCTACACGACCGCCGACCTGCTCCAAGGCGCGCGTGACAAATCCACGATCTATGAGCATCAGGAGGAAGACGCCGGTACCCAGACCGTGCGCGTATGGGGCGACACCGCGGTCGTGACCGCGAAGCTGTGGCTCGTCGGCCAGACTGGCGGCAAGCCGTTCGACCGCAAGCTCTGGTTCAGCGACACCTATCACCGCACCAAGGACGGCTGGCGCTATGTCTTCGGCCAGGCCTCGCTCGCGCTGCCGGAGGAAAAATAATTCCGTCCGCGCCCGGAACCCTTTTCGTGTCATCGATGTAGAACGCAAGCGTCGCAGTTGTTGAACGCAAGCGTCTCCAGCGCGCAATCGAAGCGTCACGCCCAAGCAACGCGTACGGCAGATGGTGCCGCCCTCATTCACTTCACGAGGAAACCATGCTCCATCTGTCCAAGACCTCGCGGTTCGTGGCGGCCGCGCTTCTGTCGACGTCGTGCCTGTGCGGCGCCGCGTTCGCCTCCGACCTCGACCTGGGACGCCTTTCCAAGCCGCTCAAGCCGCAGGGCCCGCATCCCAAGGTGATCCTGATCTCGCTCGACGGCGCGGCCCCGCGCTTCGTCGACAAGTACATCGAGCCGGGCATGAAGGGCATCGCGCTGCTGCGCTCCGTCGGCAGCCATGCGCTGCAGAACGTCACCGCGACGCCGTCGCTGACCGCGGTGTCGCACATCGCCATCGCCACCGGCTCGACGGCGGCGCACAACGACATTCCCTCCAACACCTTCAGCGCGGTCGCCGGCACTTTGAGCTCGTCGGTCAGCGGCTTTGCGGCGCCCATCGGCGGCTATCAGATCAGCCCGCTCGGCCCCACCGCCAATCCGACCTCGGTACCGATGTGGATGGCGCTGCGCGACGCCGGCAAGAAGGTCGTGACCGCGACCTGGCCGGGCGGCGACGGCGCCGACATCCGCATCAACGGCACCATCGTGCAGAACGCGGTGCCGACGCGTACCGTCGACTACACCGTGCCGTTCGGCGCTTTCGGCGGCATCGGCGCGCAGGGCTTCGAGATGACGGGTGCCTCCTTCGCCAGCGATCCCACCGTGCAGAGCCAGCTCGCCACGGCCGGCCATCCGTCCTATTCGCCGGTCGAGACGGCGTCCGTCGAGACCATCTTCTGCGCTCCCGACGCTTCGAACAGCTGCGGCACGACCAATGCCTCCGGCCGCACGCTGCAGTACACGATGAAGGCCGCGGCGCTCGATTCGACCAACGACGGCAACACGAACTATGACACGCTGGTGTTCTATGCGGTCGAGAGCGGCATCCATCCCGGCCCGTTCCATCATCCCAACACCGGCCCGGCCTATACGACCGTCGGCCATTCGGCGCCGTTCTTCTTCGAAGGCAGCGGCGACGTCGTCGGCGCGGCGTATTTCCTCACCACGCTGGCGCCCGATCTCTCCAGCGTGCGCTTCGTGCGCTATGGCGCGAACTTCATTCCGCGCAACACGGCGGTGCTCGACGACGTCGACGACATCAGCGACCATGTCGGCTTCTGGGCGCCGCAGGACGACTTCCGCATTCCCGAGCGGCTGTCGCCCGGCTTCGCCAACTTCTCGGACGAGGAGCTCGAGCAGGTCTATGACGACCAGGTCAAGACCTTCATCAACTACCAGACGCGGCTCGCGCTGCGCTCCATCGACAAGAACGCCGATGCCGACCTGGTCATGCTCTATTTCGAGGAGCCGGACGGATCGAGCCATCAGTTCCTTCTGACCGATCCGCGCCAGGCGACCGATCCGAAGAACCCCAACACCATCGGCGCGGGCCAGAACAAGGCGAAGGTGCACCGCTACGACAATCACGTGCGGCTCGCCTACCAGACCGCCAACGATGCCGTCGACGCGATCATCCGCAAAGTGGGCACCGCGGCGGACGGAACGCCGCTGTCCAATGTCATCGTCGTGTCGGATCACGGCTTCGCGCCCTTCCACACCGCGGTGAGCGCGACCAACCTGCTGAAGGCGGCGCTGGTGGCGAAGGGCTTCGATGCGGGCCTCGTCAATACCGCGGTCTCGATCAAGACCAGCGGCCCGGCGGCGAACGTCTACATCAACCTTCAAGGCCGCGAGTCCGGCGGCACGGTGGATACCGCGACCTACAACCAGCTCGTCGCCGCGATCTCGGATTACTTCCGCACCGCGGTCGATCCCAACCCGAACTTCGACTATTCGCTCAATCACCGCCATATCTTCACCCAGGTGTTCGCGCGTCCGTCGGGTTGCGGCAATCCGGGCTTCTGCACCGATGCGAATATCGGCCAGGACACCGGCGACGTCTTCGCGATGATGGCCGAAGGCTACAACTTCGACGGCACGCAGAGCCCCGGCGTCGCGCGCAAGGGCGACCCGGCTTACGACTCGGCGACCAGCGTGTTCTCCGCGCCGAACTTCTACGGCGCGCACGGCCACGACCCGAACGGGCCCAACATGAGCGCGAGCTTCTTCGCGGCGGGCCCGAACATCCGCCACAACGTCGCGGTGCGCAGGATGCGCAACATCGACGTCGCGCCGACGATCGAGACGATCCTGGGCGTCAAGCCTGCCGCCACCGTCGACGGCAACGCGCTCACCCAGATCGTACGGTAACGGTCGGTCGTTCTTTAGCCTGCCAGAGGCCGCCGGTGTGCCCCTGCACCGGCGGCCTTTGCGTTGCCGGAAACCCCCTGCTATAGGGGCGCCCTTCCGGCCGGATTCCGGCCGGGAGAGCCCGATCGGCGGGCGTGGCGGAACTGGTAGACGCGCTGGATTTAGGTTCCAGTGACTCACGTCGTGGGGGTTCAAGTCCCTCCGCCCGCACCAGTCTTCGCTGCGCAGCAGCGGAGACTGCCCGGCATAGCCCGAAGGGCGACGACGGGCCGTCGCATGGGGTCGCGCAGCTTCGCCTGGCAAGCCAGGACCATACTGATTGAGGACGCAAGGACATGCAGATCACCGAGACCGTCTCCGAGGGCTTGCGCCGCGAATATAAAGTCGTGGTGCCGATGGGCGACCTGGACGCCAAGGTCACCGCCCGCCTGGAAGAGATGAAGCCGCGCGTGCATCTGAAGGGCTTCCGCCCCGGCAACGCGCCCGTCTCCTTCCTCAAGAAGCAGTTCGGCAAGTCGATGATGGGCGAGATCGTCGAGGAGGCGGTCAACGAGGGCTCGAAGAAGGCCATCGAGGACAATGCGCTCAAGCCCGCCTTCGCGCCGCAGGTCGAGCCCGTGGGCGAGATCGAGCAGGTCGTCGACGGCAAGGCCGACCTCGAGTTCACGGTCAAGGTCGACCTGATGCCCGATTTCGAGCTGGCCGATCCCGCCAAGATCAAGATCGAGAAGCTCACCGCCGAAGTCGGCGACGCCGACGTCGACGAGGCGCTGAAGCGCCTGGCCGAGCAGTCGCGCAGCTATTCGGCGCGCGAAGGCGAGGCCCGTCTCGACGACGTGGTCAAGATCGATTTCGTCGGCCGCGTCGACGGCGAGGAGTTCCAGGGCGGCAAGGCGGACGATTTCGACCTGCTGCTCGGCTCGGGCCAGTTCATCCCGGGCTTCGAGGAGCAGCTCATCGGCGCCAAGGCCGGCGACACGCGCGACGTCGAGGTGACGTTCCCCGCCGAGTACGGCGAGCCCAAGCTCGCGGGCAAGGACGCGGTCTTCACCGTGACCGTCAAGGAAGTGAAGGCGCCGGACGAGCTCAAGATCGACGACGAGCTGGCCAAGCGGCTCGGTCTCGATTCGCTCGGCATCCTCAAGGACCGCGTGCGCGACCAAGTGAAGCTCGACTTCGCGCGCGCCACGCGCCTGCACCTGAAGCGCCGCATTCTCGACGCGCTCGACGCGCAGCACTCCTTCCCGCTGCCGCCGGCCATGGTCGAGGGCGAGTTCAACAACATCTGGAACCAGGTGCAGACCGAGCTCAAGCGCGAGGGCAAGACCGTCGCCGACGAGGGCAAGGACGAGGACGAGCTCAAGAAGGAATATCACGGCATCGCCGAGCGCCGCGTGCGCCTGGGCCTGGTTCTCGCGCGCCTTGGCGAGCAGAACGGCCTGACCGTCTCGCCCGACGAGATGCAGCGCGCCATCGCGCAGCGCGCCCGCCAGTTCCCCGGCCAGGAACAACAGGTGTTCGAGTTCTACACCAAGAACCCGCAGGCCCAGGCCGAGGTCCGCGCACCGATCTTCGAGGACAAGGTGGTGGACTTCATCGCCGAGCTCGCCGACGTCACCGACCGCAAGGTTGACCGCGAGACGCTGTTCATGGATCCGGACGAGGCGGCGGAGAAGCTGAAGCAGGGCTGAGACACCCGCTTCATTAATAACCCTGCAAGGCGCGGGGTCGTATTAACGAATCGACGTCCTATATGAGGGCGTTGACGGGCGCGTCCGTGCGCCCCAGTCTCATACAACGAATCAGGGAAGCCCATGGCCGAGCCGCGCGACGTCTATATGAACACACTGGTGCCGATGGTGGTCGAGCAGACCGCGCGCGGCGAGCGCGCCTACGACATCTATTCGCGCCTGCTGAAAGAGCGCGTGCTGTTCGTCACCGGGCCGATCGAGGATTACGGCGCGAGCCTGATCACCGCGCAGCTTCTCTTCCTGGAGGCCGAGAACCCCAAGAAAGAGATATCGATGTACATCAATTCGCCGGGCGGCATCGTCACGGCGGGCTTGGCGATCTACGACACGATGCAATACATCCGCCCCGCGGTTCAGACCTATTGCGTCGGCCAGGCGGCCTCGGCGGCATCGCTGCTGCTGATGGCGGGCAAGAAGGGCGAGCGCTTCGCGCTGCCGAATTCGCGCGTGCTGGTGCACCAGCCGTCCGCTTCCTATTACGGCCAGGCGGCCGACATCGCCCGCCATGCGCAGGAAATCGTGAAGCTCAAGAAGCGGCTCAACGAGATCTATGCGCGGCATACCGGCCAGACCGTCGAAGCGGTTGAAAAAGCGCTCGATCGCGATACATACATGACAGCCGAGGAGGCCAAGGCCTTCGGTCTGATCGACACGGTCATGGAACGGCGGCCCGATATCGCGGAGGGGCGGACCTGAGAACCTCCCGATTTTGCCAAAAAAGCCGCGGATTCCCTGGGATTAAACAAATCTTGATCCGCTTGGCGCTAACGTGGTCGAATGAATCGGGAGGGCAACCCGATCCGGCTGGCGCGGTTCGTGCAACGCCAGGGACGTTTTGGGTCAATGCGGTGTTTGAGGGACGGGCGATGCCCGGGATAGGCCTATGAGTAAGGCGGGCGGCGGCGAGTCGAAGAATACGCTCTATTGCTCCTTCTGCGGCAAGAGCCAGCACGAAGTGCGCAAGCTGATCGCGGGTCCGACGGTGTTCATCTGCGATGAATGCGTCGAACTCTGCATGGAGATCATCCGGGAAGAGAACAAGACCTCCTTCATGAAGTCGAAGGAAGGCGTTCCGAGCCCGCAGGAGATCTTCAAGGTCCTCGACGACTATGTCGTCGGCCAGGGCCACGCGAAGAAGGTGCTCTCGGTCGCGGTGCACAACCACTACAAGCGCATCAACGCGACGGGCAAGAACCAGGACGTCGAGCTCGCCAAGTCGAACATCATGCTGATCGGCCCGACGGGCTGCGGCAAGACGCTGCTGGCGCAGACGCTGGCGCGCATCCTCGACGTGCCGTTCACGATGGCGGATGCGACCACGCTGACCGAAGCCGGCTATGTCGGCGAGGACGTCGAGAACATCATCCTCAAGCTCTTGCAGAACGCCGACTACAACGTCGAGCGGGCGCAGCGCGGCATCGTCTATATCGACGAGGTCGACAAGATCAGCCGCAAGTCCGACAACCCGTCGATCACGCGCGACGTGTCGGGCGAGGGCGTGCAGCAGGCGCTGCTGAAGATCATGGAAGGCACGATCGCGAGCGTTCCCCCGCAAGGCGGCCGCAAGCATCCGCAGCAGGAGTTCCTGCAGGTCGACACCACCAACATCCTCTTCATCTGCGGCGGCGCTTTCGCGGGGCTGGAGAAGATCATCTCGTCGCGCACGACGGGCACCTCGATGGGCTTCGGCGCCACGGTGCGCGCTCCGGAAGAGCGCGGCACGGGCGAGATCCTGCGCGAGGTGGAGCCCGAGGACCTGCTCAAGTTCGGCCTGATCCCGGAATTCATTGGCCGCCTGCCGGTGCTCGCCACCCTGGGCGACCTGCAGGAGAACGCGCTGATCGAAATCCTCACCCGTCCGAAGAACGCGCTGGCCAAACAGTACCAGCGCATGTTCGAGATGGAGAACGTCAAGCTGCGCTTCCAGGACGAGGCGCTGCACGCCATCGCCCGGCGCGCCATCGCGCGCAAGACCGGCGCGCGCGGCTTGCGCTCGATCATGGAGAACATCCTGCTCGAAACGATGTTCGAGCTGCCCACGCTCAACGGCGTGCAGGAAGTGGTGATCACCGCCGACGTGGTCGAGGGCCGCGCAAGGCCGCTCTACACCTACTCGGACAAGGGCATGCCGCGCGAGCAGACGGCGAGCTGACGGTTTTTCCGGTTCCCATCTTCAACGGCGCCGGCGGCACTGTCGCCGGCGTTTCGTTTTCCGCGGCGCGAAGAGCCGGGACGCGATGGGACGTCCCGGTCTCTGTCGCGCGGGCCTTCACGTGGCGGCGGCGGCAACGACGGGAATGAGCCACCCCACGAAGTGATACACTCCGACACCGGCGGCGGCTATGCCGAACAGAACTGCGATTACCGGTTTGACGTCCTCGAAGCTCCTGCGGCGGATCGAGAGCTGAAAGGCTATTCCGATCTCGTCCACCTTGGACCCGCCGTCGTTCGACTTCTGCGCCGTATCGATGCGCTCGATATCGGTTCCGTCCGGCCGGATAATGGGCTCGCTGTTGATGTCTTGTGCCATGACTGTCCCGCCTCCTAGCGGTCTCACGAAGAAGGCCTTGCATGACGTTCACGCAAGGCCTTCGATTGCTACGAAATGTCGATAATGCTGATGGCGATGCCGCCGATGACGATCAGCGAGATCGCGACGATCGACGACAGGATGCCGATCCGCCCGATGCCTGAGCGGATGCTGCCCGGGATCCGGTCGATGCCGATATCGACGCCTTTTCCGATACCGCTGTCGATGCCGCCCTGGATACCGCTCTGGATGCCGGTCCGGATGCCGTTGTCGATCGTGTCGTTCTGGGTCTTCGAGTTGATGTCGCGGTTTTGCATGTTCGTGTCTCCTTGTCGGGTTGGGATCAGTAGGTCGGGTAGACGGCGGTGATCGTGGCGTTCGGGTGCTTCGCCTGAAGCTTCGCCTCGAACTCGCGCCACAGATGGACCTGGGTGATGTCGTCGTTGAAATCGTCCCAGACATCCTCACGGGTGCCGTCCGAGAACCAGATGATGAAGAGCGACTTGTTGGTGGCCATTGCAATTCTCCTTGGGCGCTTCGTTCGTGAGAAGAACATGATCTCTATAATGCGCGATATCAATGATCGAGCGTCTATACTAGAAGAGGCACAAGTATTGATGAGATTGGATAGAATGAACTGCCAACAGATGGCCGAAGCTATCCGAGTTTTTGCTTTGTCTATCCTGTACCGGCTTTTGGATAGCGCGGCGGCCCCCGCCCCGTGCCGCGCTAGCCATGCGCGGCTTTCGGCTAGAAACGGCTAGCGCCGGAAAGCCACATCGGCTCATATATCTTCGGTTGAAGACCGTCGGGGGATGAATTGGCAGCGAATTCGGACAAGGAGAAGCTCGACGCGCTTCGGGTGATCGTCACGCACTACCTGTTGAACGGGGGGAGCCAGCACAATCGTCAATTCGTGGCCACCAGGCAGCTCGGCCTGGAAAGCGACAAGCAGCTGAACAATTTCCTGAGCGGCGCCTCGGCCCGCCACGCCAAGAGCGTGAAGGAGGGGGTGAAGCAGATTGCCGCCAATCCCGCCTATTACGACGGCGCCCCGCGATACATCCGCGAGGCGATCCAGCTCGTCTACGGCTTCGGGCGCGTGCCGGAGATCGGCAGGGTCTTCGGCGAGGTTGCCGATCACGGCAAGGAGGCCGTCGGCAAGCTCTCGGAATGCTATGCCGGGATCTGGGACGTCTTCCGCTATGCGGCCCACGACAGCGCGCCGGCGTTGGAGACGGCGCCGGGCGTGTGGGATGCGAACATCGTGCGGATCTCGCTCAGGATCGATCCTTGCGAAGGCGATCCGCCCGCGTTCCCGAATTTCGAGATCAACTACCTGCCGCCGCGCTCGAGAAGCGTCGGCGATATCAAGACGACGAAGGGATGCGTGGTGCCGCTCAAGGGCGGCCCGTTCATGGGCTTCTTCGGGGTCGAGGAGAACACGCTGTTTCCGCTCGAAATCCGCGCGCGCCGTTTCCAGGCCCGCCAGAACTCGTTCATAGGTCTGGCGAAGCGCCACCTGGACGACGGCGGCGCGGTCATCGCCGCACGGGCGATCTTCGTCCGGTCGAAGGCGACGGACCTGGAATCGCTGAAGCCCAAGCTGGGTCTGTTCAGCGAATCCAAAGCGCTGAAGCTCTGGAAGGACGAGGTTCCCGATCTCGCGCATTACTTGTCGCAGACCGTCAACGAGGTGAAGTACGGCGGCAAATCCTGTCTATGGCTCTGATCTGCGGCTCTGGCCGCGCTTCGCGGTCCAAAGTGACGCATCGTCCTACTCCGCGCCATTTTGTGTCGCGGAAGACGCAAAATCTCGTGAAAAATCCCGCGTCGGCCCCTATGCCTTGAAACCGCCGGGCCTCAGACCCATTTTAATCCAACAGAGTCGGCCCGATCGGGCGGCTTAATCAAGGTTTCCTACGCCCATTTAGGGGTATGATGCCTTTTACGCCGGGCTTTAACGGCCCGGTCAGGAGCAAGAAATGACGGATCAGGTTAGTACCCCCCCCAACGACAAGGGCAAAGGCGAAGCCGGCGGCAACGTGGCGTCGGTCCTGCCGCTGCGCGACATCGTGGTGTTCCCCCACATGATCGTTCCGCTCTTCGTCGGCCGCGAGAAGTCGGTCCGGGCGCTGGAAGAGGTGATGAGCGAGGAGAAGCAGATCCTGCTTCTCACCCAGAAGAATGCCTCGGACGACGACCCGTCCGCCGACGGCCTGCACCGCATCGGCACGCTGGCCACCGTCCTGCAGCTGCTCAAGCTTCCCGACCAGACCGTGCGCGTCCTCGTCGAGGGCAAGTCGCGCGCCAAGGTCACGGGCTTCCTGCCGCGCAACGACTTCTTCCAGGCCACGATCGAGCGCATCCCCGAGAACGTCGGCGAGACGCGCGACGCCGAGGCGCTGATCCGCACGGTCAAGACCAACTTCGAGCAGTATATCAAGCTCAACAAGAAGATCCCGGCCGAGACGCTGGCCTCCGTCGCTCAGATCGAGGAGCCGGCCAAGCTCGCCGACATCGTCTCGTCGCACCTGTCGGTCAAGATCTCCGACCGCCAGCAGCTGCTCGAGACGCTGAACACCGCCGAGCGGCTTGAGAAGGTTCTGTCGCTCATCGAAGCCGAGATCGGCGTGCTCCAGGTCGAGCGCAAGATCCGCAGCCGCGTGAAGCGCCAGATGGAGAAGACCCAGCGCGAGTATTACCTCAACGAGCAGCTCAAGGCGATCCAGAAGGAGCTCGGCGAAGGCGACGAAGGCCGCGACGAGATGAACGAGCTCGAGACGCGCATCCGCAAGACCAAGCTCAGCAAGGAAGCGCGCGAGAAGGCGATGGCCGAAGTGAAGAAGCTTCGCTCCATGTCGCCGATGTCGGCCGAAGCCACCGTCGTGCGCAACTATCTCGACTGGATGCTCTCGCTCCCCTGGGGCAAGAAGTCCAAGGTCAAGAAGGACATCGCCCACGCGGAAGCCATCCTGCACGAGGACCATTACGGGCTGGAGAAGGTCAAGGAGCGCATCCTCGAATATCTCGCCGTGCAGCAGCGCGCCGGCAAGATGAAGGGGCCGATCCTGTGCCTCGTCGGGCCGCCCGGCGTCGGCAAGACCTCGCTCGGCAAGTCGATCGCCAAGGCCACGGGCCGCGAGTTCGTGCGCATGAGCCTCGGCGGCGTGCGTGACGAGGCCGAGATCCGCGGCCACCGGCGCACCTATATCGGCTCGATGCCCGGCAAGATCATCCAGTCGATGAAGAAGGCGAAGACCGCGAACCCGCTGTTCCTGCTCGACGAGATCGACAAGCTCGGCGCCGACTGGCGCGGCGACCCGTCGTCGGCGCTGCTGGAGGTCCTGGACCCGGAGCAGAACTCGTCGTTCAACGACCACTATTTGGAGGTCGATTTCGATCTCTCGGACGTGATGTTCATCACCACGGCGAACAGCCTGCGCATGCCGGGCCCACTGATGGACCGCATGGAGATCATCCGCATCCCCGGTTACACCGAGGATGAAAAGGTTGAGATCGCCAAGCGCCATCTGATCTCGAAGGAAGTGCAGGCGCACGGCCTGAAAGACGGCGAGTGGAGCATCACCGACGAGGCGCTGCGCGACCTCATCCGCTATCACACCCGTGAAGCGGGTGTGCGCAGTCTCGAGCGCGAGATCGCGAACCTGACCCGCAAGGCGGTGAAGGATATCGTCTCGGGCAAGAAGACTTCGATCACGGTCACGCCGGACAATCTCGACGAGTTCGCGGGCGTTCGTAAGTTCCGCTATGGCGAGGTTGAAGGCGAAGATCAGGTTGGTGTGGTCACCGGCCTTGCATGGACGGAAGTCGGCGGCGATACGCTGCAGATCGAATCCGTCATGCTTCCCGGCCGCGGCCGCATGCAGACGACCGGCAAGCTCGGCGATGTGATGAAAGAGTCCATCGACGCGGCGCGCTCCTTCGTCCGCAGCAAGGCGACCAGCTTCGGCATCA
>JAFBAL010000036.1 GCA_019247845.1 Alphaproteobacteria bacterium
GTTCGCCTTCTTCTTGGCGGGACGCAGGTTGGCGAGAGAGCGTTTGGAGACCTTGGCTTTGGCCATCACATGTTTCCTGTCTGGCTGCACTGGCCCAAACGCGCACGCCCCGATTCGCGTTCCAGTCCTTGTCCGCCGCTGCGAAGCGGTAGGACAAGGCCGCTCAGCTGCACCCGCTTGTCGAGCCGCAGGTGTTGCACTTCATGCAGGTGCCGTTGCGCACCAGCGTGAAGTTGCCGCAAGAGCCGCAGGCGTCGCCTTCGTAGCCCTTCATGCGGGCCTCGGCGGCGCGCCGCGCCTGGACGTCGCGCGCCTTGCCGGCCTTCTCGTGCGCGGCTTCGCTGCGCTGGACCATGGCATTGCCCACGGCGGTCATGAGGTCGGCGACCGGGTTGCCCGCGGCCTCCAGCACCGCGCCGCGGATCTCGGAAAGGTCCACGGTGGCCTCTGCCTGCGCGAACATCTCCTCGACCTCGTGGGTGTGCTGCTCTTCCATCATCTTGGGCTGGGCCCCGCCGCGCACCACCGCGATGGTGCGGTGGATCTGGCCGCGCACGAAGCCGGTGGAGGCCACGCTCTTCACCGCCTGCACGACTTCGCGCGTGCGGTCGTCGTGGCTCGCGTCGTCGACGCCGTCGCCGACATCGGGATCGCCCGGCGGCACGTGCGCGAGCTCATAGCGGCCGAGATAGGAGATCGCCAGCTCGCGGAAGATGTAGTCGAGCACGCTGGTGGCGTTCTTGATCGAGTCGTTGCCCATCACCATGCCGGCAGGCTCGAACTTGGTGAAGGTGAAGGCCTCGACGAACTCCTCCAGCGGCACGCCGTATTGCAGGCCGACCGAGATCGCGATGGCGAAGCCGTCCATCAGCGAGCGGAAGGCGGCGCCGTCCTTGTGCATGTCGATGAAGATCTCGCCCAGCCTTCCGTCCTCGTACTCGCCGGTGCGCAGATAGACCTTGTGGCCGCCGACCAGCGCCTTCTGGGTATAGCCCTTGCGGCGCTGCGGCAGCTTCTCGCGCTCGCGGGATTGGATGCGCTCGATGACCTTCTCGACGATGCGCTCGGTGACGACGGTGGTGCGGGCCGCCATCGGCGCTTCCTCGAGCTCGTCCTCGTCCTCGATCTGCAGGACCTGGCTCGCCAGCGGCTGGCTGAGCTTGGAACCGTCGCGATAGAGCGCGTTGGCCTTCAGGCCCAGCTTCCAGGAGAGGAGATAGCTCTCGCCGCATTCCTTCACCGTCGCGGCGTTGGGCATGTTGATGGTCTTGGAGATCGCGCCCGAGATGAAGGGCTGGACCGCCGCCATCATGCGGATGTGGCTCTCGACCGACAGCGCGCGCTTGCCGATGCGGCCGCACGGATTGGCGCAGTCGAACACGGCCAGGTGCTCGTCCTTCAGGTGCGGGGCGCCTTCCAGGGTCATCGCGCCGCAGACATGCAGGTTCGCCGCGTCGATCTCGGCGCGCGCGAAGCCGATGGTCCTGAGCAGGTCGAAATCGGCCGCCTCCATCGCCGCTGCGTCGATCTTCAGGACGTCGCGGCAGAACTCCGCGCCGAGCGTCCATTTGTTGAAGACGAAGCGGATGTCGAATGCGGCCTCGAGCGCGGCCTCGACGGCGGCGATCTGCTCGTCGCCGAAGCCCTTGGCGCGCAGCGCGTTGTGGCTGAGCGCGTTCGCGCCCTCGAGCGTGCCGTGACCCACGGCATAGGCGATGATGTCGTCGATCTGGCTCTGGTCGTAGCCGAGCGTCGTCAGCGCCTCCGGGACGCAGCGGTTGATGATCTTGAAGTAGCCGCCGCCGGCCAGCTTCTTGAACTTCACCAGCGCGAAGTCGGGCTCGACGCCGGTGGTGTCGCAATCCATGACCAGGCCGATCGTGCCGGTGGGCGCGATGACGGTCGACTGCGCGTTGCGATAGCCGAACTCCTCGCCCATCGACAGCGCGTCGTCCCAGGCGCGCTTGGCGGCGGCGGCGAGATCGGACTGCTTCACCGCCGCGAGATCGAGCGGCACCGGGTTGGTCGCGAGCTTCTCGTAGCCCGCCGCCTCGCCATGCGCGGCGCGCCGGTGGTTGCGCATCACGCGCAGCATCGCGTCCTTGTTGGCGGCGTATTCGGGGAACGGCCCCAGCTCGCCCGCCATCTCGGCCGAGGTCGCATAGGAGACGCCGGTCATCACCGCGCTGATCGCGCCGGCGATGGCGCGGCCTTCGCGCGAGTCGTACGAGATGCCCGCCGCCATCAGCAGGCCGCCGATATTGGCGAAGCCCAGGCCGAGCGTGCGGTAGTCGTAGGAGAGCTGCGCGATCTCGCGGCTCGGGAACTGCGCCATCAGCACCGAGACTTCCAGCACCACGGTCCACAGCCGCACGGCGTGCTCGAAGGCCGCGACGTCGAATTCCTTGACCGCGGCCCCAATGGCGCTCGAATTGTGGGCGCCGTCCACAGTCCCCGCGTCCTTTCTGAACTGCATCAGGTTCAGCGAGGCGAGGTTGCAGGCCGTGTCGTCCAGGAACATGTATTCCGAGCACGGATTGGAGGCGCGGATCTCGCCGCCGGCCGGGCAGGTGTGCCAGTCGTTGACCGTGGTGTGGAACTGGATGCCGGGATCGGCGCAGGCCCAAGCGGCGTAGGAGACCTTCTCCCACAACGCGCGCGCCTTGATCGTCTTGGCGATCTTGTTCGAGCCGCGATAGGTGAGGTTCCAGTCGGCGTCTTCCAGCACCGCGTTAAGGAACGCATCGGTCACGCGCACCGAATTGTTCGAGTTCTGCCCGGAGACGGTGAGATAGGCCTCCGAATCCCAATCGGTGTCGTAGGTGTCGAACTTGAAGTCGATCTCCTTGTAGCCCTGCTTGGCGAAGTTGATGACGCGATCGACGTAGTTGTCGGGGATCATCGCCTTGCGGGCGGCCTTGACCTCGCGGCGCAGCGCCGGGTTCTTCTTCGGATCGAAGCAGTCGTCGCCCGAGCCGTCGCAATTGATGCAGGCCTTCATGACGAGCTTGAGGTGCTTCTCGGCGAGCTTGGAGCCCGCCACCATGGCGGCGACCTTCTGCTCCTCGATCACTTTCCAGTCGATGAAGTCCTCGATGTCGGGGTGGTCGACGTCGACGATGACCATCTTGGCCGCGCGGCGCGTCGTGCCGCCCGACTTGATGGCGCCAGCGGCGCGGTCGCCGATCTTCAGGAAGCTCATCAGGCCCGACGACTTGCCGCCGCCCGACAGCTTCTCGTTCTCGCCGCGCAGCGACGAGAAGTTGGTGCCGGTGCCCGAGCCGTACTTGAACAGGCGCGCCTCGCGCGTCCAAAGGTCCATGATGCCGCCTTCGTTCACCAGGTCGTCCTTGACGCCCTGGATGAAGCAGGCATGCGGCTGCGGGTGCTCGTAGGACGAGGCCGACTTGGTCAGGCGGCCGGTCTTGTGGTCGACGTAGAAATGGCCCTGGCTCGGCCCGTCGATGCCATAGGCCCAGTGCAGGCCGGTGTTGAACCACTGCGGGGAGTTCGGCGCCGCCTTCTGCGTCGCCAGCATGTGGCACATCTCGTCATAGAAGGCCCGCGCATCGGCCTCGCCGTCGAAATAGCCGCCCTTCCAGCCCCAATAGGCCCAGGTGCCGGCCAGGCGGTCGAACACCTGCTTGGCGGAGTTCTCGCCCGTCGTCTCCGAACCGTCGGCCTCGCGGCGCCACAGGAAATCGGGGACGCCTTCCTCGGCGACGGGACGCAGGCGGGTGGGGACGCCGGCTTTGCGGAAATACTTCTGGGCCAGCACGTCGCAGGCGACCTGGCTCCAGTCCTCGGGAACCTCGATGTCGGTCTGGCGGAAGACGACCGAGCCGTCCGGGTTGCGGATCTCGCTCGCGGCTTTGACGAACGCGATGCCCTCATAGGCATCCTTACCTTCCACCGTGAACTGACGCCGAATACGCATCCGAGTGCCCCCAAATCCTTTGAGTGTTTGCCCGCCTCTGACCGCTGCGTTTTCGCCACCGCTTAGGGGACAGTTTTCCTATCGCCGGGACGGTGCCGAAGCGGCAAGGTCTCCGGCGGCAGGTGCTCTTGGTCCGCCCAGATTTGGTGGTCGCACGCGGCGACTGACGCAAAGTATGGACTTGGCCTTTACGCCTTCGCAAGGACAAAGTGGTTAACCAAATCTTACCTACAATATCTTGTGGCTTAACGGTGTCCCAAAAAGCCGCGAGTCAAGCGGGGTTTCGGAATCGCGCCGAAAATTTTTTCAGCCGCGTGACACACAGACGAAAACTTCTTGGGGGCGGGCTGTGGATATTATCTGGCGCCGTCCTGCACAAAGGCTGCCAGGGAGCCGCCGCTGACCAGAATCAAGGTGTCGCCGCCGGCACCGAAGCCCGTCAAAACGTCGCCGAGCTCGCGTTGCAGCGGGAAGCTCAGCCCGGTCTGCGTCTCCCACAACTCCTTCCCGCGCGCGGCGTCGAGGACATAGAGCGTGCCGTCGACCGATCCGGCGATCACCATATCGTTGATCACCAGCGGCAGGCTGGACAGGTGGCCGTTGCCGGCGAAGTCCCAGACGGTGTTGTCGGTCTTGGGATCGACCGCCAGATAGTGGCTTTCGTTCAAGACGATCTCGAGATCCTTGCCGGTCGGGGAGGTCCAGAATGCGGGGGCATAGTTGGTGCCAAAAGTGCCGACGGGATTGCCCTTGGCGGTTTCGCTGACGATCCCGTCGTCGCGGACGTAGAGACGGTTCTTGAAATAGACTGGCGTGGTTTCGCCGCCGGCGGTTCCGCCCCAGTCCTTGAACCAGAGCGACTTTCCGGTCGCGAGGTCGAATTTATGGAACTGGGCGACACTGGCCAGGAAGACGGCGTCTTCGGCGATGGCGGGCGGTCCCCCGATGCTGGCGGCGACGGCGCTCTTCCATTCGATGGCGCCGGTTTCTTCGTTCAGGCTGAAGAGCCCCTGCTTCGGCGGCTGCAAGGTGCTGGAGACGATGAGGTGGCCGGCCGCGGCGACGGGCGGCGTGTAATAGCCGGAGCCGGGCGGAAGCTTGACCGACCACAACGGCGTGCCCGTGCGGTCGGCGCTGAAGGCGTCGATGACGCCCGAGAATTCCTGCACGAAAACCCGCCCGTTGTCGTAAGCCGCATAGACGAAATGGGTTTCACGGATGAGCCGTTTCCACACGCTCTCCCCGGTCGCGAGGTCGAAGGCGCAGAGGAAGTGCTGGTCGCCCTCGAGCATGACGATGACGAGACCGTTGACGACGATGGGATAGGTGAAAGCCACGTCGTTGGACAGCGTCACCTTCCATTTCTGCTTCAAAGGCGGCTTGAAGCCGTTGGCGAAGACGATGTGGCCGTCATGCGCCGGGTCGACCTGGAAGGTGACCGAACCGGCGTCGGGCGCGGATGGAGGTTTCGGCGCGGCGGCCGCGGCGGCAGGGCCGGAAAGCGCCGCGGCGACGGCGATCGAAACGAGCAGTACGCGGAGCACGTTCATCGGAGCACCTTACGGCTTGTAGGCGACGAGGAGGTTGGTGGCCGGAACGAGCAGCACGTCGTCGCCCGCGCCGAAGCTCTCGCGCAGCCGCTCGCTGTTGCCGCCCCGGCCCGTGCCGTCGCTCAGCATGGCGGCACCGACATCGGCCGACCACAGCTTGGCTCCCGTCGCGGCGTCGAGCAGATAGAGTTTGCCGTGGTTCGAGCCGACGACCACCATGTCGTTGAGGACCAGCGGCGCGGCGTCCAGGCTGTCGTTGACGTCGGGCTTGAAGCTCCAATTCACGTTGCCGGAGGCGAGATCGATCGATTTGAGGAAAGCGGTCTCGCCGCTCGGCCGGCTGGTGACGATGAGCGCAGGCTGGCCGGACGGCTGCGGCCAGATCGCGAAGCTCTGATCGGCCGGGAATATCTGACCCGTCTTCTTGCCGGTGTTCGCGTCGAGCACCCAATTGTGCGTCGCCCAATCGCGCACGAAGACCTGGTGGTCGTAGTAGACCGGATTGGCGTCGCCGCCGCCGCTGCAGTTGCCGGAGTTGTGCCACAGCGTGTCGCCGGTCGCCTGATCGAATTCGTAGTATTGGCAGGGATAGCCGACATAGACGCCGACGTCGTCGGCGGCCGGCGAGCTCGCGCTGCCGTTCACCGGGCGGGACCATTCGACATGGCCGTCCTTCTCGCTGAGCGAGCCGACGATCAGGTTCGCGCTGATGAAGACGTGCCCATTCGCCGCGATGATCTCGGCGGGAGTTCCGCCGAACCGGGTCACCCAGGCGATCTTGCCCTTGCGGTTGGCCTCGAAGGCTTTCACAACGCCGTCTTCGTTTTGAACGAAGAGCCGGCCGTTGTCATAAGCGAGGGTCGACCACGAAAAGGGGCCGTGCATCGGCTTCATCCAGACGGTCTTGCCGGTCTGAAGATCGAGCGCATAGAGCCTGGTGACCTGATCGTCGGCGTTGGAGACCGTCACGAAGGCGAGCCCGTTGGCGACGACCGGATAGCCCACATAGGCGTTCTGGGCGCCGCCCAGGTCGCGCGACCAGATCTGATGCAGCGGCGGCAGGAAGCCTCCGCTCATCGAGAGGCGGCCGTCATGGGCGGCGTTTCCTTGATAGGCGCTCGAGCTCGTGACGGCCTGGGCAGGCGACGCCAGGCAGAGCGCCGTCAGCGCCGCAGCGATTCGAATGTACGACACAGGTCCCCCAACGCGTTCCCGCACATCTTCACGTCACACTATAGGCGGGCAGGGGTTCGGGCAAACGACCTAAGGTGCGATATCGAAGCTCGCGGGCTCCTTCCGCGGCGCCTGGTTGAGCTCGTGGCGCAGGCTGGAAATGAACTCGTAGATATAGCGGCGCACCCGGTTGATGCCGCCGAGCGGGCGATGCGCGTCGAGACAGTGCCAGGGCGTGAAGGACAGGTTCTCGCCGAAGCCGTTCTGCGCCGCGGTGTCGAAGGTCTGCGGCGGGATGGTGATCCTGGCCACCGGCACGAAGGGGGACTTGCTTTCCGGCCATTCGATGGTCGGGTCCTCGACCGGCATGGCTTGCGCGTCGGTGCGCAGCTGCACCATGAAGTCGAAGGTCGCCGGCAGCTTGGAGAGGTGCTCCACCACGTTGGCCCTGAGGTAGCTGTCGCCGCTGGTGCCCGTGAAAGGCGAGGGCGTGCCCGAGGGCCGCGCCGAATATTTGCACGCGGTATCGCCGCCGAAGCGATAGGGCACCATGCTCCAGTAGCGGATGTTCAGCGGATTGGTCACCGTCTGGAAGAACAGCCTGGCGGTGACGCCCATCTCGTGGAAGCGGATCTTCAATCCGCCCGGGAAGAAGAAGCCCCAGATGCCCTTGGTCTGCAGGTCGATATAGTCGATCGCATTGCGGACCATGAAGACGGGACAGTTGATCATGACGAAGTCCTGGGTCGTGGACGGGCTGCCCTCGACGTCCATCAGCTTCACCGCCATGCCGCGACCGTCGCGGTTGCCGTCGGCCTGCGGCGCGCCGTTGCCGTTCGAGAAGCGCACCCACGCGTCGTAGGTGCGCGGCTGCGCGAACACGCCGACGCGCAGCTTCTGCGGCAGCCCGTCGAGCACCTGGAACTGCGCCTTCACGCAGCAATGCGCCTTGGCGTGGGCGTCGCGACGCGCAAGCCCCGATTTGGCCTTGTCCTCGCGCACCTGCTTCTCGATGACGCCGGCGATGACGCGGATCGCGTCGGGCTCGCCCGGCGGAATGGCTTCGCCGGCGACCGGCGTCAGCTCCTTGATGTCTCCCAGGCTTGCCATGTCCGCCCCTCAACGACAGATGGAATTATGAAATTATGGGGCGATGCGCCAAAGTCAATCATGTCCTCGCAGGAACAGCTTCTCGCCGCCGTCGCCCTCCATCGCCGCGGCGAGCTCGACAAGGCCGAGGCCGCCTATCGCGCGATCGTCGCGGCCTCGCCGGGGCATTTCGACGCCACCCATCTGCTGGGCGCGGTGCTGGCGGCGGGCGGGCGCCAGGCGGAGGCGGAGACCTGGCTGCTGCGCGCGGTGGCGCTGAATCCCAAGGTCGCCGCGGCGCACAACAACCTGGGCAATGTCGTCAAGGCGCTGCGCGGCCCCCGGGAATCGCTGGCGCATTACGACAGGGCGCTGGCGCTCGATCCCGGCTATGCCGACGGTTTCGTCAATCGCGGCAATGTGCTCTCCGAGCTCGGCCGCCCCGCGGACGCGCTCGCCGACTACGACCGGGCGCTGGCGCTCGCGCCGACCCACGTCTCCGCCTTGCGGCGAAGCGCTGCCGTGCTGGTCGAGCTCGGCCGAGGCCAGGACGCGTTGATGCGCAACGAGCGCGCGCTCGCGCTCGACGCCGATTCCGCCGACATGTGGATGCGCAATGGCAATATCCTGCTGCATCTCAAGCGGCCGCGCGAGGCGCTGGAGAGCTATGACCGCGCGCTCGCGCTCGATCCCGGGCACGCGCTCTGCGCCGTCAACCGCAGCGCCGCGCTCGACGCGCTGGGCCGGCCCGAGGACGCGCTCGAGGGCCTCGATCGTGCGCTGGCGCTCAACCCGAACGACGCCGGCGCGCTCAACAACAAGGCCACGATCCTCAAATCGCTCGGCCGCATCGACGAGGCGCTGGCGATCTATGAAAGGGCCCTCGCGCTCGCGCCGGACGATGCCAATGCGCAGAGCAACTTCGCGATGACCGCGTTGCTGGCGGGCGACTTCGCGCGCGGCTGGCCGGCGCTCGAATACCGCTGGGCCAAGACGGAGAACGCGGGCAAGCGGCCGGCGCTGCCTTTTGCCGAATGGCGGGGAGAGCCGCTGAACGGCAGGACGATCGTCGTTTATGCCGAGCAGGGCATGGGCGACATCGTCCAGTTCGGCCGCTATCTGCCGCTGCTGGCGGCGCTGGGCGCGACGGTGAGCTTCCTGGTCGCGGAGCGGATGCATAGGCTGCTGCGCGCGGCTTTTCCCTCCCTCGCGCTGCACGGCGACGTCGCGCGCGTGCGCTCTCTCTCCTGCGACTTCCAATGCGCGATGATGAGCCTGCCGCTGCATCTGGGCACGCGCGTCGACGATATCCCGGCCGCGGTGCCCTATCTCGAAGCCGATCCCGGGCGCGTGCGGCGCTGGCGCGCGCGCATCGGCGCCGACGGCTTCAAGATCGGCATCGCCTGGCAGGGCACCCCTGGCGTCTCCGTCGATGCCGGGCGCAGCATCGCGCTCGAGCATTTCCTGCCGCTGGCCGCGCTGCCCGGCGTGCGGCTGATCTCGCTGCAGAAGAACGAAGGGAGCGAGCAGCTCCGCCCCGGCGATCCGGTCGAAGTTCCGGGTCCGGATTTCGATGCCGGACCCGACGCCTTCCTCGACACGATGGCGGCGATGCAGAGCCTGGACCTGATCGTCACCTCGGACACCGCCATCGCCCATGTCGCAGGCGCGCTGGCGCGGCCGGTTTGGGTGGCGCTGAAACGCGTTCCCGATTGGCGCTGGATGCTGGGGCGCGAGGATTGTCCCTGGTATCCGACGATGCGGCTGTTCCGTCAGACGACGGCGGGCGACTGGACGGGCGTCTTCGCGCGCATCGGCGAAGAGCTCAGCATGGCGTCGAAGCGCTCGAGCACGATCCTGGCATAGTCGGCATTTGCATGAACCTTGTCGTCGGACTCCGGGCTCGCGAATTCGGGCCTGAGCACGCCGCGCGCATCCGTCGTCTCGGAGCGGACGTCCACGATGTTCACGCCCATCGCGGTCAGCCTGGCGACGACGACGTCTTCATAGGCCTTCCACACCGGCTCCTGCCTGGCGTCGAAACGCTGCGGCGAGCGCACGGCATAGACGTCTTTTCCCGCCTCGCGCAGCGCGGCATAGAAGGCGAAGCATCCCCGGCGCAGGCCCGACACCATCGCCGCGAAGCAGGCCGACGAGACGAACCATTTGCCCTTGCTGCCCTGGATCGCGAAGTTCGACTCGGCGAAGGACCCTACGAAGTTGTGCGTATTGAAGCCCAGCGTGCAGAGGAACGGCATGTCGAGCGCAAGAAGGTCGCCCTGGAGCCCGGCTTCGTTGAACCGGGTCGCCAGGCGCTCGCGACCCATCTCGGTGAGCATGCGAAAGCGGCCGTCTCTCACCTCGAAGAACATGTCGTTCATGTGCAGGCCCGCCATGATCGAGCCGCCCGCGAAGTCGAGGTCCATGGATTTCGCGGTGCGCAGCAGCACGCCGGCATGCGAGTCGCCGAAGAGGAAGAAACTACGCATTGTTGAACTGGTCCAGCAGCTCTTCCTCGCAGACGATGTCGTCCTGCGTCATGGCCGGCGCCGCGGGCCGGCGCGGCGTCGCCGGCGCTGCCGCGTCGCCCGCGTTCATCGCACGGAAGAAGGTGTCCATCACGAAGGCGACGCCCTCCGGCGACACGCTGCGCAGGTTGTCCTCGTAGAACCGGGCCTTGAACGGCGCGCCGGTGATGAGCTCGTAGGAGGGGAAATAGTCGGCATAGGCGCGGCCCAGGGTCGCCTCGCCGGCTGCGGCGCGCAGGACGGATTTCGAATAGGTCGTGGCCGCCAGCACGTGATGGCCCGACGCCGTCGCGGTCAGCGGCACCGGCGAGACGGTGAGCAGGATGCGCATCTTCGGCTTGACGTCGAGCGCGATGTCGAACACCGCCGACAGGTCGGCAAGGATCTCGGCGTGGCGGTAGTTCTTGAAGACGTGGAGCTCCGGATCGAAGCGGCCCGCCAGGGTTCCGGGGCAGGCGGCATAGACATGGCCGTCGCGCGCATGGACCCACGCCTCGGTGAGGCCCAGGGTGAAGACGAAGACGGCGCTCTGGTTCATCGCGCGCCGGATGCCGGCCAGGGTGGCGCCCCGCGATGCCACCATCTCCGCCTCGCTCGCGAAGCCTTCGGGCTCGATGGTGGGGCGGAAGGGATCGAAGACGCGGCCGTTCTCCTCCCAGACTTCGGGCGGCGGCTTCTTGACCTCGAAGGCCCATTCCAGCCACTGCCGCAGCATGGCCACCGTGTAGATGTTGGCGGTGCGGAAGCTGAAGACGCCGTAGTTGAACCGGCGACGGTCTTCCTCGGTCAGCCCCATGGGCGTCGGTTCCGCCTCGAACCAATTGAAGCCGCGCTCGGCCAAGGCCCGGGCGAAATGCTGGGCAAAGCAGGAGCCGGCGGTGGCGACGGCGTCCGTCGGGCGGATTTGGAACTTGGGCCGCCAGAGGTCCCGGATCGCCAGTGGCTCCGGGTCCGCGACGCCGGACCGCCAGAAGGCCTCGGGCGGGAGGTTTTCGTAAGGATGACTCATGGCCACATGATAGTGCGCGGTAAGCCCGCAAAGAGGGATGAGGGCGGATTTTCGAAAACAATTATATTGCCGTAGGCGTATCTGTCAGGGGGAGAAGAGTGTGACTTTCGCAAAACAATTATATTGCTCTTGCGCCCCTGCGGCGCCGGATTCCTTGGCCTGACGTGCTTCGCCACCTATAGTCCCGGCGATTCAAAGCGGTGCACGGATGCCCTTTTTCTCGATGCTCTTTTCCTGGTGGAAGACGGCCACCTACGGCACCTTGGTGACGACCTGGTTCTCGGGCCAGGCGGTGGGCACCGATGCCTTCGGCAACCGCTATTACCAGACCAGGGACGGCAAGCGCCGCTGGGTCCTCTACAACGGCACGGTCGAGGCTTCGCGGGTCCCGCCCGACTGGCACGGCTGGCTGCATCACACCTTCGCCGAGCCGCCGACCTCTGCGCCGTTCAAGGAGAAGGGCTGGGAGAAGGAGCACCGTCCCAATCTCACCGGCACGGGCGGCGCCTATCGTCCCGACGGCAGCCTCGCCCGCGGCGGGGTGCGCGCGGCCGCGACCGGCGACTACCAGGCCTGGAAGCCGGAATAGGCGGCACGATGCAGAACAACACCGTCGAGACGCTGATCGGAGCGATCGTCATCGCGGTGGCGGTGGGCTTCCTCTACTTCGCCTATGCCAACACCAATTCGGCGACGCTCGGCGGCTACGAGGTCGATGCCAAGTTCCAGCGCGTCGACGGGCTCGCGGTCGGAACCGACGTGAAGCTTTCCGGGATCAAGATCGGCACCATCGCGGGGCTGTCGCTCGATCCCAAGACCTATCAGGCGACGGCTCGCCTCAGCATCCGTGGCGACGTCAAGCTGCCCGAGGATTCCTCCATCATGGTGACCTCGACCGGGCTGCTCGGGAATTCCTATCTGTCGGTGTCGCCGGGCGGCAGCGACGACATGATCCGGCCGGGCGGCACGATCAAGAACACGCAAGGCTCGGTCGACCTGATGAGCCTGATCGGCCGCTTCGCCAGCGGTGCCAGCGGATCGGCCGCGCCCGCGCCGCAGCAACCGGCGCCCGCGCCGGCGACGGGAGATCATCCATGAAACTGCGGATCGCGCTCGCCTCGCTGGCTCTGGTCGCGTCCGCCCATGCGGCCGGCAAGCCGACCTTGATGCTGCGCGGACTGGACAAGATCACCGGCCGCGCCTTCGACATCGTCGCCCCGCTCGACACGCCGGTGAAGTTCGCGACGCTGACGGTGACCGCGCGCTATTGCTATTCGACGCCGCAGAGCGAGACGCCGGAGACCGCGGCCTTCGTCCAGATCGACGACGCGCGTCCCGACAAGCCGAAGCGGCGCGTCTTCTCGGGCTGGATGTACGCCTCGAGCCCGGGGCTCAACGGCGTGCAGCATCCGCTCTACGACGTCTGGGCGATCTTCTGCAAAACCAATGCGCCGGGCCAGGCTGCGCCCGCCGTCGCGTCGCGCGCGCCGGTCAAGGTCAAGTCGCCGGATTCGACCGACAACGAAGGCGCCGTCGAGCTGCCAGAGGGTGCCGACCAGTAGACGGGCGCCGACCAGAAGGCCGGGCGCGCGATCGCTTTCCTGAGGCGGCTCAGATAGTCGTCGCGCGGGATTTCGATGGTGCCGAAACGCGCCAGATGCGCGGTCAGGAACTGGGTGTCGAGCAGCTCGAAGCCGCCGGCTTTCAGCCGAGCGACGAGGTGGACGAGCGCGACCTTGCTCGCGTCGGTCTCGCGGCTGAACATGCTCTCGCCGAAGAACGCGGCACCCAGCGCCACGCCGTAGAGGCCGCCGACCAGCTTGCCGTCCAGCCGCGTCTCGACGGAATGGGCGTAGCCGCTGGCGTGCAGCGCGGTGTAGAGGCGAAGGATCTCGGCGTTGATCCAGCTCTCGTCGCGGTCGGGCGCCGGCGCGGCGCAGCCCATCATGACGTCGACGAAGGAAAGATCGGTGGTGACGCTGAAGCGGTCGCTGCGCACGGTGCGCTTGAGGCGCTTGGGGATATGGAACGCATCGAGCGGGATGATGCCGCGCCGCTCGGGCGAGACCCAGAACAGCTCGGTGTCGCCGCGCCGCTCGGCCATGGGAAAGATGCCCTCGGCATAGGCGCGAAGGACGATCTCGGGCGTGAGGGGCGGGCTGCCGTGCATGACGGCAGCTTAGCACGTCTCAGCGCTGGTTGGCGGCGATCGGTCCGGGACCCGCGGCCGCGATGTAAAGGAAGACGAAGCAGAACAGGATCGCCGCGTCGCCGCCGTTGAGCACTGGAAACGGTCCGCCCTTGGGGACATGCACCATCCAATAGGCGACCGCCATCTCGCCGGAGCAGATGAAGGCCGCGATCCGCGAGAACAGGCCGAGCAGGATCAGCGCGCCGCCGATCAGCTCGATATAGCCGGCGACCATGATCATGGTGGCGGCCTCCGGCGGCACGGCCATCGTCATCGCCGGGAAGCCCAGGATCTTCTGCGTGCCGTGCTCCAGGAACAGAAGGCCCGCGACGATGCGCAACAGGCTCAGCAGCTGCGGTTGATATTTGTCCAGGAATGTCATTGAACGATCCCCTCGAAAAGCACCACGACCTTAGCCTGAGTCTCGAAGGAGGCGCGCATGTCCGGGGACTCGGCCGAACCCCGTCACCGCCGGCACTGGAGCGACACGGCCATCGCCGTGGCGGCGCTGTTCGTCTCGGCGGTGTCGCTGTGGGTGGGCATCCGTACCGAGTCCGCGAACGAGCAGCTGGTCGCCGCCAGCACCTGGCCGTTCCTGCAGATGGGCGTCGACAATTCCACGCCGGAGGGCGTGCCGTTCCTCAAGTTCCAGGTCGTCAACAGCGGGGTGGGACCGGCGAGGATCGAGAGCTTCGAGCTTTTCTGGAAGGGCAAGCCTTTCGCGTCGAGCAAGCAGCTTCTGCACGCATGCTGCGGCTTCAAGTCCCGCGGCGGGCCGATCAAGCCGCTCGGCGACCAGCATACGCGGCTGCTGACCGGCACGGTCCAGGGCATCGTGCTGCGCTCCGGCGAGTCCGAGGCCTTCATCATGTATGCGCTGAACCAGGACAACATGACGGAGTGGAACGCGCTCGACCGCGCGCGCAGGGACATCACCTTCCGCGTCTGCTATTGCTCCGTGCTGAACGAGTGCTGGCGCAATACGCTCTACAGCGACCTCGCGCATCCCGGCCAGCTTCGCCCGGAGGTGAAGGTGTGTCCGGTGCCCGCGGTCGCCTATACCAACTAGGAAGGCTTGTTCGCCGCCAGCCACTGCTCCAGCCAGTGGATGTGGTAGTCGCCGTTCAGGATGTCGGGCTCGCGCACCAGCTTCTGGAACAGCGGGATCGTGGTCTCGATGCCGCCGACGACGAGTTCGTCCAACGCGCGGCGCAGGCGCATCAGGCATTCGTTGCGATTGCGGCCGTGCACGATCAGCTTGCCGGCCAGGCTGTCGTAATAGGGCGGGATCTTGTAGCCGTCATAGACGGCGCTGTCGAAGCGCACGCCGAGCCCGCCGGGCGAATGGAACGTCGTGATCAGTCCCGGCGACGGCTGAAAGGTGAACGGGTTTTCGGCATTGATGCGGCATTCGATGGCATGGCCGGCGAAGGTCACGTCCTTCTGCCGGAACTCCAGCGTGCCGCCGGCGGCGATTCGGATCTGCTCGCGCACGATGTCGATGCCGGTGATCGCCTCGCTGATGGGATGCTCGACCTGCAGGCGCGTGTTCATCTCGATGAAATAGAAGCGCCCGTCCTCGAACAGGAACTCGATCGTGCCGGCGCCGAGATAGCCGAGCTTCTTGAGCGCCGTGGTCACGACCTCGCCGATCTCGTCACGCTGAGCCGTGTTGAGCGCCGGCGAGCCCGCTTCTTCCCAGACCTTCTGATGGCGCCGCTGCAGCGAGCAGTCGCGCTCGCCCAGGTGAATGACGTTGCCGTGGCCGTCAGCGAGCACCTGCACCTCGATATGGCGCGGGGTCTTGAGGTACTTCTCCATGTAGCAGGCGTCGTTGCCGAAGGCGGTCTTGGCCTCCTGGCGCGCGGTCGAAAGCGCGGGCATCAGATCAGCAGGCGTTTGCGCGACCCTCATGCCGCGTCCGCCGCCGCCCGCCGTCGCCTTGATCAGCACCGGGTAGCCGATCTCTTCGGCGACCTTCGCGGCATCGGCGTCCGTCACCGCGCCGTCCGAGCCCGGCACGGTCGGGATGCCCGCCGCCTTCACCGCCTGCTTGGCCGTGATCTTGTCGCCCATCATGCGGATGTGCTCGGGCTCGGGCCCGATGAAGGTGATCTTGTGCTCCTTGACGATCTCGGCGAAGCGCGCGTTCTCGGACAGGAAGCCATAGCCCGGATGGATCGCCTCGGCGCCGGTGATCTCGCAGGCCGCGATGATCGCGGGGATGTTGAGATAGGACTGCGAGGCGGGCGGCGGACCGATGCACACGCTTTCGTCGGCCAGGCGCACATGCATGGCGTTGGCGTCGGCGGTGGAATGCACCGCCACCGTCGCGATGCCCATCTCCTTGCACGCGCGGTTGATGCGAAGCGCGATCTCGCCGCGATTGGCGATGAGGATCTTCTCGAACATCAGGCGATGACGAGCAGGGTCTGGCCGAACTCCACCGGCTGGGCGTCGCTGACGCAGATCTCGGTGATCTTGCCGGAGCGCGGGGCGGCGATCGGGTTCATCGTCTTCATCGCCTCGACGATGAGCAGCGTGTCGCCTTCCTTCACGCTGTCGCCGACCTTGACGAAGGGCGGCTTGCCGGGCTCGGGCGCGACATACACCGTGCCCACCATCGGCGATGGCACCGCGCCCGCCGGCGGGCCCTTGGGCGCGGCGGGCGCCTCGGCAGGCCCGGGCATGGCCGGCGCCGACGCCATCGGCGGCGCGGCCTGCATGATGGCGCCGCCCACCTGGCGCGACACGCGGATGCGCGCGCCGTTGTGCTCGATCTCGATCTCGGTGAGGCCGGTCTCGTTCAAGAGGGCGGCGAGCTCGCGCACGGCTTCGGCATCGACGCCGGAGCGGGACTTGTCGCCATTGCCGAAGCGGGCACCGATCGATTTCATGTTCTTGATCGCCATGAAGCTATTCCTTGAGAAGGGCCGCCAGCGCGTCGACCGCGACCGTGTAGCCGGTCGCGCCCAGCCCGCAGATCACGCCGTTCGCGGCTTTGCTGATAAAGGAGCGGTGACGAAAAGGTTCCCGCGCATAGGGGTTCGACAGATGGACCTCGATGATGGGATGGCTGAGCGCGCGGCAGGCGTCGTAGAGCGCAACCGAAGTGTGCGTCAGCGCGCCGGCGTTGAGGATCAGTCCGCAGCCCTTGGTGCGGCATTCCTGGATCCAGTCGACGAGATCGCCCTCATGGTTCGACTGCCGGAACTCCACGGTCAAGCCGTGCTGCCTTGCGCGCGCCGCAACCTGCTTTCCGATCTCGGGCAGGGTGGTCGAGCCATAGACCTCGGGCTCACGGCTCCCCAGGAGATTGAGGTTGGGCCCGTTCAGCACATAGATCGGCAAGGGCTTGGATTTCTTGGGCATTCCGAGGGGCGCGTTCCGGTGACCGCGGGATTCGTCCCTTATAATGGCCTCAAGGCCCCCAAGGGAACACCTCTTTGCGCGGTTGACTTTGGCGGCGGCAGGGGCACATTCGGTCCGTCCCAGGGGTGCCCGCAAGGGCTGAGACCGCGCATGCCGCGCGGGTCCCTTAGAACCTGATCCGGCTCGTACCGGCGTAGGGAGAGGAGAGTCATGGCACTGACGGTCACCATCAACGGCGAGACGCGGAATCTCTCCGGCGCGATGAACCTGCGCGAGCTCCTGGCGAGCCTCGGCATGGACCCGGCCAAGATCGCGGTCGAGCGCAATCTCGAGATCGTGCCGCGCTCGGAATACGGCGCCGTGCAGGTGGGGGAGGGCGACCGGCTGGAGATCGTCCACTTCATCGGCGGCGGCAATGCGCCGGCCCAAACGCCCAAGGATACGCCCGTTGACAAGCCGTTCGCGGTAGCGGGCCGCACCCTGAAGTCGCGGCTCATCATCGGCACCGGGAAGTACAAGACCTATGCCGAGAATGCCGCGGCGCTGGAGGCAAGCGGCGCGGAGATGGTGACGGTCGCGGTGAGGCGCGTGAACCTGACCGATCCCAATCAGCCCAAGCTCGTCGATTTCATCGATCCGAAGAAATATACCTACCTTCCCAATACCGCTGGCTGCTTCACCGGCGAAGACGCGGTGCGCACCTTGCGGCTGGCGCGCGAGGCGGGCGGCTGGACGCTGGTGAAGCTCGAAGTGCTCGGCGACCGCAAGACGCTCTATCCCGACATGGTCGAGACCTTGCGCGCCACCGAGCTGCTCATCAAGGAGGGCTTCCAGGTGATGGTCTATTGCAGCGACGATCCCCTGATGGCCAAGCGCCTCGAAGACCTCGGCGCGGCCGCCATCATGCCGCTCGCCGCCCCGATCGGCTCGGGGCTCGGCGTTCAGAACCCGGTCAACATCCGCATGATCATCGAAGAGGCGAAGGTGCCGGTGATCGTGGACGCCGGCGTCGGCACGGCGTCGGACGCCGCGGTCGCGATGGAGCTGGGTTGCGACGGCGTCTTGATGAACACCGCCATCGCCGAAGCCAGGGACCCGGTCATGATGGCGCGCGCGATGAAGCACGCGGTCGAGGCGGGGCGGCTCGCCTATTTGGCCGGCCGGATGCCCAAGAAGCGCTATGCCGACCCGTCGAGCCCGCTTGCCGGCCTGATCTAGCTTTCGGTCATCTGCTTCAGCTCGGCCTCGGTCACTTCGCCGGAATGGACCTTGCCGTTGATGATGAAGAGCGGCGTGCCGGTCAGCCCGATGCGTTGCGCCAGCGCATGCGCGCTCGCGAGCTGCTTTGCGATGCCGGGGTCCTTGAGGTCGGCCATCAGCCTGTTGAGATCGAGCCCGGCCTTGTTGGCGGATTCGACGGTTTCGGCGGTGCCGATGGCGCCCTTCTGCTCCATCATGGCGAAGTGGAAGGGAATGTATTTGCCGTCCTGGTGCCGCGCCGCCAAAGCCGACCGCGCCGCGGCGTTCGAGGCATCGCCGAAGATCGGCAGCTCGACGAAAGCGAATTGCGTGTCGCCTTTATGCTTCTCGTAGAATTTCTTCAGGATCGGGAAGTTGTGCCGGCAATGGGCGCAGTTGTAGTCGAAGAACTCGACCAGGGTCTTCTTCGCGTCCTTCGGTCCCGCCACATAGGCAAGCTTGGGATCCAGGAACGTCTTGATGCCCAGCTTGTCGACCTTGTCTTGGATGCCGCGCTCTTCGGCGTTGAAGGCGTCGATCTCCGCCTGGTCGCGCATCTCGTAGATGATGGACGGATGCTTGAGCAGCCAGGTGCGGAACTGCTGGTCGGAGGGCGCCGGAAAGTAGCCGAGACCCGCCGCGCCGAACATGACGCCGCTCGCCACGAGCGCGCCTATTACCCCACCGACGACGCCGGTCCCCCAATTGGATGCCATGGTCCTGCTACCGTTCCTTCTTGAGTATGGGCGTCACGATGGCGACGATGTCGCTGGCGCGCTGCCAGTCGGCGCTGCCCTCGGGCAGCTGCTTCATGGCGCGTTGCGCGAAGACGAGCGTGCGCGCATCGCTGGCGGCATAGTACCGCTCCGCCGTCGCGAGGTCGGCCATCGGCTCGTTGCCCAGCGCGCTGTAGCCCTTGGCCGCCTCGTACCAGGCGAAGGGATCGTCGTCGTTCTGCTGCAACGCGATCTTGAGATTGTCGACGGCGGGCTGCGCCAAGCCCTTGTTCTCGGTTGCCAGCTGGGCCGTCGCCAGCGCGACGCGCAGCTCCGGCGCATCGGGCAGAATGTCGACCGACTTCTGGTACGGCGCGATGCCTTGCTCCGGGTGGCTCATCTGCACGTAGATCTGCCCCAGCATCTCGTAGAAGTACGGGTTGTTGGGTTCTTCCTTGACCAGGCTTTCGATCTCGGCGAGCGCGAGCTTGAGCTGCGGCTGGCGCATATAGGCCATGGCGCGGGCGTAGCGCGCGGGCTTGCTCTGGTTCTTCGGCGGATAGAGGGCGAGCACATCCGGGACCGGCTTGAGATAGCCGATCACCTTGGCCTTGATCATGTCGAACTCGTGCTGCTCTTCCGGCGTGTCGGTGACGTTGGCGTAGGGGGAAGAGTCGGCCACGGTCTGGAGCGACATGACGCGGTCGCGGTCCGCCGGATGGTCCGACGCGTATTGGTCCGGATGCGCGGTGGCGCGCGCCCTCTCGTCCGCCATCCGCTCGAAGACGTGCACCATGCCTTCGCCGGATTGATGCGTGTCGCGCAGGTACTTCTGCCCCATCTGGTCGGCGGTGGCTTCCTGCGCGCGGCTGAACTGGTTGAACTGCGCCTGGGCCAGCGTCTGGCCGCCCATGATCAGCGCGGTGCTAGCCTGACCCGCGCCCGCAACCGCGGCGGCGATGGCCGCGGCCAGCGACAGCAGCATCGGAATGCTCGCCTTGCGGATGGCGTCGGAGCCGCGCGACAGATGGCCGCCGGCGATATGTCCGGTCTCGTGCGCCAGCACGCCCTTGAGCTCGTTGGGCGTGCGCAGCTGGATGAAGAGCCCGGCGTTGACGAAGATGTTCTGGCCCTCGGCCGCGAAGGCGTTGAGGGACTGGTCGTTGACGATATACATCTTGACCGCGTTGGGATCGAGGCCGGCCGCTTTCAGGATCGGATCCTCATACGAACGCAGCGTGCGCTCGGTCTCGGTATCTTGAAGAAGCGGGATTCCCTGCGCCGATGCGGACACCGTCGTCATGCAGATCGCCGACACGGCGCCCGCGAAAAGAGCGGCGAGACGAAGCGGCCGGATGGGGTTGCAAATCGTCAAGGCTTGAACTCTCCTTTGGCCCGCCGCGCTCCCGACAGGACCGTAGGAGTGCGGCGACAGTGCGTCAACGTGATGAGCCTGCGGGCTCGGTCGAAGATGGACGTTTCTTCATTCGGCCTCGGGATCAACGTCTAAGGAAAGCCTGCCGTACGATGGTCAATTCGCGCCTTCTCGTCACAGCTGCGGCGGCTCTCGCGCTTTCGGCTTGCTCGCTCAATATGGGTTTCGCGCCGGAAGCGCCCAAGTCCGGCGCCTTCGTCGTCGGCGACGAGCCCTATGCGGTGAGAGCCGGCGCCGCGGTCATGGCGCAAGGCGGCAATGCCGCGGATGCGGCGGCCACCATGTATTTCGCGCTGGCGGTGACCTATCCCGTCGCGGCCGGCCTTGGCGGCGGCGGTCTCTGCCTGGTGCACGATCCCAAGCGCGGCCGTAACGAAGAATTCGTCTTCCTGGCCCGCAGCACCGCCGCCGGCGGCGCCTATGCGGTGCCGGGCAACGTCCGCGGCATCGCGCTCATGCAGACCTCCTACGGCGTGCTTCCGTGGCAGCGCATCGTGGCGCCGGCCGAAGGGCTGGCCTCGACCGGCTTTCCCATTTCGCAAGCGCTTGCGCAGCGCCTGGCATCGGCGGAGAACGTCATCCGTCTCGATGCCGGCCTCGCGGCGGAATTCATGGACGAGGGCGGTCATGCCAAAGCCGCGGGGGCCGTCGTCGCGAACGCCGATCTCGCCGGCACGCTTTCGGAGATCCGCACGCAGGGCGCGGATGCGGTCTATACGGGCGCGCCGGCGCAGAAGATTCTCGCCTACGCGACCGCGCAAGGCGGCGCGATCGCATCGGGCGAGCTCGGCGCTTACGCGACGTCGCGCGTGCTTCCGCATGTGCTCCGCCTCGGCGACGAATACGTGTTCCTTCCGAGCGACGAGACCGGCGCCGGGGTCTTCGCCGGCGCGCTGTTCGACGTTCTCGCACGCGCGCTCCAGACCGCCACGGGCTCGAGCAACACCGAGGCTGCGGTCGTGGTGGCCGCCAAGCAGGCGCTCGGCAGGTTCACCGTCGCCGATCTTCCGAACGATCTGGGCGCGACCGGTTTCGCCGCCACCGATGCCGGCGGCCAGGCGGTCGCCTGCGCAGTGACGATGAACGGTCCGTTCGGCTCGGGACATTCGGCGCAAGGAACCGGAGTCACGCTCGCGCGGGCGCCCTCGAGCGGTTCGGCAGGTTTGGCGGCGGCGTTCCTGACGCCCGTGCTCGCGACCGACGGCGCCGGCAATCTCTTGCTGGCCGGAGCGGGCGCGGGCGGTCCCGTCGGCACGGCCTCGATCGCCGACGCTCTGGCGCGGCTCAGCAGGGGCGAGGTCGTGACCAGGCGCGACAAGCCCGACGTTGCCGGGGCAACGGTGACCTACGACACCGTCAATGCGATCCTGTGCCAGAGCGCCGCCTGCACGGCGCTGCCGGATGCGAACTCGTCGGGACTTGGCGTCGGCGCGCCTTAAGCCTCAGCCTTCGCTTCGGAACGTGCGCTGCCACCAGCCCTTTTTGGCAGGCCCGGCAGGCCCGGCAGGGCGTGGCTCGGGCGCCGGCTCCGCCGCCGCTTCCGCTGGCTCCGGTTCGCGCTCGTCCGCGGGCTCGGGTTCGGCCATGCGCTCCGGCTCCGGCGGCTCGACGGTGGCCGCGATCGTCTCCGGCGGATGCGAGACGGCCTGGGTCGCCTCGTTCTGGAACGACCATACGGGGGTCGACGATCCGTTCGGCGTCGCGATGGAGTCGCCGTCCTCCGGCTTTTCGATTTCGGCGTCATCGCTCCCGGAGAGCGCGCTGCCGTTGTCGCCCTGCGCCGCCGATTGTTCTCCGGAGCGGCCGCCGCGGCGTCCACGACGGCGACGGCGCTTGCGGCGCGGCTGTCCGTCCGCGGCAGGCGGCTGCCCGTCCTGCACCGGAACGAAGCCTTCTTCGGCAGCGAACTCCAGAGCGGGATCGGCGAGCTCGGCTGCGGGCTGCGCGACGGAAGGCTGCCCGACGGAAGCTTGATGGCGTTCGTGATGCGGCTGTCCCTGCGCCTGAGGTTGGCGCTCGCCATTGCCGTTGCCGCGACCGCCGCGACGGCGGCGGCGGCGCTTGGACGACGAGCCCTGCTGCTGCTGCTGCGCGGCATCGGCCTGCGGAGCCTCGGCCAGCTCTTCGCTCTCGATCTCTTCGGCTTCTTCCTCGACCTCGACGACGTCTTCCGGCTCTTCCTCGGCCGGCGGGGGCACGAATTCGGTCTTGAACGCAGCGGCCAGCTTGGCGCTTTCCTCCGCCGTCTTCTGCACCGTGCGCTCGATCTCGAAGGTGCCGACCATCAAGCCCTCTTTGGGCTCGAAGGTGATCGACATCTGGTAGTCGTTCTCGATGCGCGCGAGTTCGCGGCGCTTCTGGTTCAGCGTATAGATCGCGACGTCCGCGGCCACGCGGACCACGACGGCGGACGCCTTGAGCTTCTGGCCTTCCTCTTCCAGGCCGCGCAGCAGGCGCAGCGCGGTGGATTCGACCGCGCGCACGATGCCCTGGCCGCCGCAATGCGGGCAGGGCACCGTCGAGCCCGCGATGACGCCGGCGCGCAGGCGCTGGCGCGACATCTCGAGAAGGCCGAACTGGCTGATCTTGCCGATCTGCACGCGGGCGCGGTCGTTCTTGACCGCGTCGCGCATGCGCTTCTCGACGTCGCGGTCGTTGCGGCCGTCTTCCATGTCGATGAAGTCGATGACGATGAGGCCGGCAAGGTCGCGCAGGCGCAACTGGCGGCCGATCTCGTCGGCGGCCTCGAGATTGGTCTTGCGCGCGGTCTCCTCGATCGAGTGCTCGCGCGTGGCGCGGCCCGAGTTCACGTCGATGGAAACGAGCGCCTCGGTCTGGTTGATGACGATGTAGCCGCCGGACTTGAGCGTCACCGTCGACGAGAACATCGCGTCGAGCTGCGCCTCGATGTGGTGGCGCTGGAACAGGGGGACGGGCTCGCGATAGAGCTTCACGTTCTTGGCGTGGCTCGGCATCAGCATCCGCATGAATTCTTTGGCGTTGCGGTAGCCTTCGTCGCCCTCGACGATGATCTCGCCGACGTCCTTGTTGTAGAGGTCGCGAATGGCGCGCTTGATGAGGTCACCTTCCTCGTAGACGCAGGCCGGCGCGTTCGACTGCAAGGTCAGCTCGCGGATCGCGTCCCATGTCCGCAGCAGATATTCGTAGTCGCGCTTGATCTCGACCTTGGTGCGGCTCTCGCCGGCGGTGCGGATGATGAGGCCCATGCCTTCGGGCAGCTCGAGCGCCTGCGCCGCGGACTTCAGGCGCTTGCGGTCGTTGGCATTGGTGATCTTGCGGGAGATGCCGCCGCCGCGCGGCGTGTTGGGCATCAGCACGCAATAGCGCCCGGCGAGCGAAAGATAGGTCGTCAGCGCCGCGCCCTTGTTGCCGCGCTCTTCCTTGACCACCTGCACCAGGATGATCTGGCGCCGCTTGATGACTTCCTGGATCTTGTAGTGGCGCTTGCGCAGGAAACGCTGAGGCGGGCGCTGTGCCTGAAGCGGCTTGGACTGCTGCGGCTGCTCGCCTTCGCCGTGTTGGGCCGGCGTTTCGGTCGCCTGCTCGGCATCGGACTCGAATTCGCCCTCGGAATGCGGATCGGCGGCGGTCGCTTCCGCCGCTTCCTGCAGCGCGGCGCTTTCGTCTTGAGGCGCGGCGTCCATGTGCTCCGCGGCATCGTCTTCCACGGGCTCCTCATGCGCGGCGTGATTGTCGAAGATGTCGTCGTCGGGCGCGCTCGCGGCCTGGACGTCGACGATGCCTTCTTCGGCGAGGCCGTCCGGCGGCGGCTCCGTCGCGATCTCGTCCTCGGGCGCGGAAGCCTCGACCTCTTCGCTTTCGTCCTCGGCCATCTCGGGCTTGGGACCCGGCGCGATGTCGAAGGATTCGATCTCCTCGTCGGCGCGGCGGCGTGCCTCGGCTTCCTGCTCGGCGAGCAGCGCCTGACGGTCGGCGACGGGGATCTGGTAATAATCGGGGTGGATTTCCGAAAAGGCGAGGAAACCCTGGCGGTTGCCGCCATATTCGACGAAGGCCGCCTGGAGCGACGGCTCCACGCGGGTCACCTTGGCCAGGTAGATATTGCCTTTGAGCGGCCGCTTGGCGGCGGCCTCGAAGTCAAATTCCTCGACCTTCTGTCCGTCGAGTACGACGACCCGGGTCTCTTCCGGGTGGCTGGCGTCGATAAGCATGCGCTTGGGCATCGAGTTCTCCGCGCGTGCCAGATCCGCCCGTCGCGCTTCGTGGCGCAGACGATGGATGGATGGGCCGCGTTGTTGGGGACAGGGCGCGCAAAGACCTCCGCCGGGGGCTGGCCGCCGGGTCGGGGAAACATGCGCGAAGTCTGTCGGTCATTGAAAAATCGCAAGTCTTGCCGGCAAGCCGGCGGTACGTCCTTTGGCCTCGGGTGGCCGGCTGTCCGTCCGATGGGCGAAAGGCCCGAAACGAAGCAGCATATGGACCCCTTGTAGGGTGCCCCGCCTACAACGGCAAGGGGAACCTCTGGCCTCGATCCTAGGCTCCGCTATGGTCAATATTGGGTAAACAAACAAGGAATTAAGCCCCAGCCATGACCAAGGTCTGCCTGATCGGAAACTCCCATGTGGCCGCCCTGAAGCTGGGCTGGCCCCGGATTCAGGCCCGGTTTCCCACCATGGACCTGGTCTTTTTCGCCTCCGCGGGCCTCTCGATCACCTTCGAGGTCCAGGACGGCAAGCTGGTCTGCCCGGACCCGCGAATCCGCAAACGCTTGGCCTTGACCAGCGGCGGAGAGGGCGACATCGAGCCGGTCTACGACGTTTATGTGCTCTGCGGCCTGGAATTGAGCTCCATGCGGGCATTCCGTGCCTATGCGGCCAAGCGGCGCGCCGAGAAGGCGGCGGTCGGCCGGACGGTGGAGGATCTGGTGGCGGCCATGGAGCCCGCTTTGCGCGACACCATCGCGATCGAGGTCGCCGCCAAGCTGCGCGCGTTGACCGAGGCTCCGATGTTCATGATCGCGACGCCGCTTCCCGCCCATGAGCGCCACGTCGAGTTCTGGGACAGGCTCAAAGCGCTCGAGATGGAAGCCACCGTTGCGCAGAGCTACCACCTCGCCTGCAAGAACGTGGCGGGCGAGCATGAAGCGATCTTTCTTCCGCAGCCCGCCCAAACCGTGGGCGAGAACGGGCTCACCACGCGCAACCGGTTCTACCTGCTCAAGCCCGATCAGGTGGCGGCCGAAAAATCGCTGCACACGCACATGAATCCCGACTACGGCGCGATCGTGCTTCGCGATGCGCTGGAGAAGATCGAGGCCCTGACGAAATTGTGACGGTGCGTCACGAGGTCGTGGCCCCGGCGGCCTTTGCGTTTTGCAGATTCGGGGCGACACTGCGTCCCGCGTGCCGGCCGTGGGGGCGATGCCGGTCCGGATGTCCGAAAGGGCAATTGAGGGGGCATGGCATGACGAGGGCCGCAATCGCCGCCGCGCTGACGCTGGGCATTCTTCTTCCGGCGAGCGCGTCGGCGCAGGACCAGCCGGTCGAGACGGTGGTGGTCACCGGCTCGCGCATCCCGCGGCCCGCCTATGACATGCCGAGCCCCGTGGCGACGCTGAGCTCGGAAGAGATCCAGCATAGCGGCACGACCAACCTGACCGATTATCTCAAGCGCGTGCCCTCGCTCGCCGGCTCGCTCGGCGACTTCCAGACCAGCGGCTACAACACGCCGGCCGCGAACGACCTGTCGTCGCTCGGCGGCCTCAACCTGCTGGATCTGCGCAATCTGGGCTACGTGCGCACGCTGGTGCTGATCGACGGCCACCGCACGGTGTCGGAATCGACCGGCAGCGCGGCGGTCGACATCGACTCGATCCCGATCTCGCTCACCGACCGCGTCGACGTGACGACCGGCGGCGCCTCGGCCGTCTATGGCGCGGACGGCGTGTCGGGCGTCGTCAACTTCGTGATGAAGCACAATCTCGACGGTGTGCACATCAAGGGTCAGATGGGGACGTCCGAGGACGGCGGCGGCGGCAAGTATCTCGGCACCATCGCGGCGGGACGCAACTTCGACGACGACAAAGGCAACGTCTCGGTCGTCTACGAGCGCAGCGACCAGGAACATCTCTATTTCGACCGGCGCGACTTCACCGACGTCGGCGGCTATTCGACCTTCGTGCCCAATCCGGCTAACAAGGGCGACAAGGATCACCTGATCGCGGACTTCATCCCGACCTGGGACGGGCAGTTCATCTTCTCCGCGCCCACCGGAGCGATCACCACCGATTTCGACCGGACCACCAACAAGCACGGGCTGCCGAACTGGCTGGGCAACGGCAATGCCTTCAACCAGGGAACCTATCTCGGCGGCGGGCTCGCGATCGGCTCCGACGGCATGCCGTTCGCGCAGGACCTTCAAGGCGACTTCCAGCCCATCGCCCAGCGCAACATCGCCGGGATCGAAGGCACTTACGAGTTCTCGCGTTTCTTCCGCTTGAACGGCAGCTTCCAATTCGCCGGCGTGCAGACCAAGTCGACCTCCTATCCTACCTTCGACGAGACGGCGGTCCTCTTGCCGGACAACGCGTTCCTGACTCCCAACGTCGCGGCGGCCATCGAGGCGACGAAGCATCACGAGGGCCTGCTTGCCGAGGACTATCTGCAGCTTCACAACGGCGAAAGGGTCACGCGCGACACCTATCGCAGCGTGCTCGATCTGAGCGGCGACATTCCCGATCCGGCCTTCCTCGACAAGTTCCGCTACGACGTGAGCGCCGTCTATGGCCACACCGACGTCGACGACGTCCAGCTCAAGAACCGCATCGAGGATCGTTTCTTCGCGGCGCTGGATTCGGTGATCGATCCCGCGACCGGCAAGCCGACATGCCGCTCGAACCTCGATCCTTCAGCGACGCCGCCGGACCTGCACAGGTTCTTCCGCGGCAATTACGGCTTCACCGACACCGATACGCTGGATGCGCGGGACTTTCCCTTCACCTTCACGACGGGCCCAGATTCCGGCTGCGCCGCCTTCAACCCGTTCGATCCGAAGGCCGACAATCGTGCTGCGATCGCCTTCATGACCGCCGACACCCACATCCGCGGCGCGATCAGCCAGACCGTGCTCAACGGCTTCGTCAGCGCCGATATTCCGCTGTTCGAGACGACCCTCGGCTTCGCGCATCCGCTGAGCGTGGTGCTGGGCGGCGAGTACCGCCGCGAGCGCAGCGACTCCAATCCCGACGCGCTGTCGAGCTCGCCGCTGGTGTGGCTGGGCGGCGTGACGGCCGTACATGGCGGCTTCGACGTCGGCGAGGCTTTCGCGGAAGCCTCTCTGCCCATCTTCGAGGACAAGCCCTTCGCCAAAGAGCTGTCGATCGAGGGCGCGGTGCGCCAGTCGCATTATTCGACCGCGGGCGACAGCACGAGCTGGAAATACGGCGGCATCTGGTCGCCCGTGGAAGGCCTCAAGTTCCGCGCCACCAATGCCATCGCGGTGCGCGCGCCGAACATCGGCGAGCTGTTCGCGCCGCTCGAGCACGGCTTCGGCTTCGTCAACGATCCCTGCGGCTCGCTCTACGTCAACCTGGGAACGCCGTTCCGCCAAGCCAACTGCGTGGCGATCTTCGACAGGCTGGGCATCCCCTACAAGCCGGACAACCTGCAGCTCGATCAGAGCATCCCCAACATCGTCGGCGGCAACAAAGCGCTCAAGCCCGAAACGGCGCGCACCCTGACCGCGGGCGTCGTGGTGCAACCGGACTGGGTGCCGGGGCTGGTCTTCTCGGTCGACTGGTACCAGGTGCGGATCGCCAACGCGATCGAGGCGCCGAGCGCGCAGGACGTGTCGAACGAGTGCGTCGACCTGTCGACCATCGACAACCCGTTCTGCAACGCGGTGACCCGCACGCTGACCGGCGCGCATCCGGGCTCGATCAGCTCGGTGACGGCGCAGGAGATCAACGTTGCGTCCTTCGCCACGGACGGCATCGACCTGAGCGTCAGCTATCACCTCGATACCAAGGACGTCGTCGAGAAGGACGTCGGATCGCTCGACTTCCACCTGATCGGGTCGTGGCTCGACGGCCTGTCGACGGTTCCGCTGCCGGGCGAGGCGGCGATCGAATCCGCCAACACCTTCGACGGCGGCGTCGACGGAGGACCTGCGCCGCGCGCCCAGGCCAATCTCGACATCGTCTGGACATGGGACCCGGTGACGGTCGACTACAACATCGACTGGTACAACGACGTGCTCGCGGTCGACCGCCAGACCCTGGCGTCCGAGCCCGACGTCTATGCGCCGCAATACCTGCACATCCCCGCGCATTTCGTGCAGTCGATGCAGGTCGACTACGAGTTCGCGAAGGGCTGGGACGTCTATGGCGGCATCGACAACATCTTCTACCAGAAGCCCGCGATCGGCTGGAACGGCCTGCCGGTCGAGCCGCTGGGGCGGTTCTTCTATATGGGCTTCAAGGCCGACCTGGACTATGACGGGTTGAAGTTCTGAAGCCTCGCCATAGTTTTGTGCTAACCAGGGATCAATGCTTCGGACCGATTCTTTGTGGTCGCGGAAGGTTGGTCGATGCCCAGAGTTGCGCGTGCGTTGATATTGGCTTCGGCGCTTGCCCTGTGCGGCAGCGGCGCCTGGGGCCAGGGCGGCACGCCCGAGAGCGTCGACGACATCATCGCCAACGTGCTGAAGGACCGTCCGGCCGCGCCCGCCGCTGCCAAGGCCGGCGCGCAGCTGCCCATCGTGATGAGCGCGCGCATCGGCGAGCATGCCGACCGCACGCGCTTCGTGGTCGAGCTGTCCGATCCGCTGTCCTTACGCACCTTCACGCTCAACAATCCCAACCGTGTCGTCATCGACATGCCGGCGGTGCAGTGGCACCTGGACGGTCCGCCCAGGCCGACGGGACATGGCGCGATCAAAGGCTATCGCTACGGTCTGTTCCGGCCCGGCAATTCGCGCTTCGTCATCGATCTCAATCAGCCGGTGAGCATATCCAGCCCGCTGGTCATCCCGCCGGAAGGCGGCTTCGGCTATCGCGTGGTCATCGACCTGTTCCCGGCCGCCCAAGCCAGGTTCGACCAGACCTCGGGCTGGCCGGCGGACCTGAAGGCCCGCGAAGCGCAGGCCGAGCGCGTTGCCTCGCTGCCGCCGTCCCAGGCTCCGGCGCAGGTCTCGAGCGCGAGGAAGACCATCGTCATCGATCCCGGCCATGGCGGCATCGACTCCGGCACCAGCGGGGTGAACGGACTGATGGAGCGGGACCTGGTGCTGGACGAGGGCTTGAGGTTGGCCCGCGTGTTGCGCGCCAATCCGAACTACACCGTCTATATGACCCGCGACACGGACGTGTTCATTCCGCTGCGCCAGCGGGTCGACATCAACCGGTCGCACCGCGCCGACCTGTTCATCTCGCTGCATGCCGACTCCAACCCGGATGCCAGCGTCTCGGGCCTGTCGATCTATACGCTGTCGGAATCGGGCTCGGACAAGGAAGCCGCGGCACTCGCCCGGAAGGAGAACCAGTCCGACATAATCGCGGGCGTGGATCTCGGCGGCGAGAACTCGGCGGTGGCGCCGATCCTGCTCGACCTGGAGCAGCGCGATACCATGAACAAGTCGTCCCGTTTCGCGGAAAGCGCGCTTGGCCAGCTCGGCCGCGCGACCGACATCCTGCCGCGCCAGCCGCACCGCTCTGCCGCCTTCGTGGTCCTGAAGGCCCCGGACGTGCCCTCGGTCCTGATCGAGCTCGGTTACCTGTCCAATGCGGACGACGCGGCGCAGATGAACACGGCGCGCTGGCGCAACGGCGTGGCGTCCGCCATCGCGGCCGCGGTGGAGCGGCATTTTGCCCCGGCAACGGCGGCTGCCCCCGGGGCCGCCCCTCCGGTATCCGAGTGACGGAAGACGCGCGCCGGTACATAATCGGAACATCATGAGCGACCCCAGGGATCCCCGCAGAATCGAGCCGAATTTCGGGCGCCCGCGCGCGCGCCTGGACGATCCCGCCATGGACGAGGGGCCGGACGCGCCCTATGCGCCGTCGCAGCCGCCGCCGCGCGCGCGCCGCAAGCGCTCGCGGGTCGGCCGCATCCTGTTCTATTCCGGCCTGACGCTGACCGCGCTCTTCGCGGTGCTGCTGCTCACCGGCGTCGTCTATGTCTGGTCGGTGACGCGCGAACTGCCGAGCGTCGAGACCTTGCAGAACTACCAGCCCGCGGTCACGACCCGGGTCTATGCCGGCGACGGCACCCTGCTCGGCGAATATGCCCGCGAGCGGCGCATCTTCGTGCCCATCGCCTTTGTTCCGAAACGCGTCGTCGATGCTTTCACCTCGGCCGAGGACCGCAACTTCTTCAGCCATCCCGGCATCGATCCGGGCGGCATCCTGCGCGCCGCGGTCAAGGACGTCTTCAACGTCATCGAGCACAAGCGGCTGGAAGGCGCCTCGACCATCACCCAGCAGGTCGCCAAGAACTTCCTGCTCAACAGCGACGTGAAGTTCTCGCGCAAGATCCGCGAGGCGATCCTCGCGGTCCGCATCGACTCGACCTATTCGAAGGAGAAGATCCTCGAACTGTACCTGAACGAGATCTATCTCGGCGAAAACTCCTATGGCGTCGCGGCCGCGGCGCTGAACTATTTCGGCAAATCGCTCGACGAGCTCGACATCGCCGAGGTCGCGTTCCTGGCGGCGCTGCCCAAGGCGCCCAGCGCCTTCGATCCGGTGCGCAATAAGAAGCGCGCGGTGGAGCGGCGCAACTGGGTGATCGGACAGATGGCCGACAACGGCTATATCACCGACGCCGAGGCCAGGGCCGCGATCGCCGAGCCGCTGGTGACGCAGACCCGCCCCCTGGGCAGCCAGGCGCAGGACGTCGACTACTACGTCGAAGAGGTCCGCCGCCTGCTCTACACCAAGTACGGCGAGAAGGGGCTCTACGACGGCGGGCTCCAGGTCCGCTCCTCGCTCGACACGCGGCTGCAGAACTATGCGGTGAGCGCGCTGCGCTCCGGCCTGGTGCGCTATGACCGCCGCCACGGCTGGCGGGGTGCTGCGAGCAATATCGGCGACACCGCGAACTGGAAAACGCAGCTTGCCTCTGCGGTGAACCAGTCGGGCATCGAGACCTGGCAGGTCGCGGCGGTGCTGGGCTTCAACGAAGACCGTTCGGTGCATATCGGGCTCGCCGGCGGCGCCGAGGGCACGATCCCGTTCACCGAGCTGACCTGGGCGCGCAAGCAGATGCCCGGCATGTATGTCGGGCCTGCGGTCGCCAAGCCCCAGGACGTCGTCAAGCTCGGCGACGTGGTCTATGTCGAGCCGACGGACAAGGCCGGCGAGTTCGGCCTGCGCCAGGTCCCGCAGGTGAACGGCGCGATCCTGGCGATGGACCCGCATACCGGCCGCGTGCTCGCGATGTCGGGCGGCTTCAGCTATGCGTCGAGCCAGTTCGACCGGGCGATGCAGGCGATGCGCCAGCCGGGCTCGGCCTTCAAGCCCTTCGTCTATGCCGCGGCGCTGGATGCCGGCTTCACGCCGTCGAGCCAGGTGATGGACGCGCCGGTCGTGATCGACCAGGGGCCGGGGCTCGGGCTCTGGCATCCCGCGAACTTCAGCCACAAGTTCCTGGGCGCGGTGACCTTGCGCCGCGCCATCGCGCTCTCGCTGAACAACGCGACGGCGCGGCTGGCGCAGGAAGTCGGCATGGACAAGGTCGTGGAGTATCCCGAGAAGTTCGGCGTCTACGATCATCTGCCGCCCTATCTCGCCAACGCGCTCGGCTCCTACGAGACGACGCTGATCCGCATGGTGACGGGCTATTCCGAGTTCGTGAACGGCGGCAAGAAAGTCAGCCCATCGCTGATCGACCGCATCCAGGACCGCAACGGCAACACGATCTGGCGGCACGACGGGCGCGTCTGCGAGGGCTGCGACGTCGTGGATTGGAAGGGTCAGCAGGAGCCGCTGCTCGCCGATCCGCGCGAGCAGATCATCGATCCGCGCACCGCCTATCAGATCGTCTCGCTGCTGCAAGGCGTCGTGCAGCGCGGTACCGGCCGCTCGATCCTGGCGGTGGGCAAGCCGCTGGCCGGCAAGACCGGCACCTCGAACGACGCCAAGGACGTGTGGTTCGTCGGCTTCTCGCCGGACCTCGCCTGTGGCGTCTATGTCGGCTTCGACAACCCGCGCACCTTGGGCCATTCCGAGCAGGGCGCGACGGTCGCGGCGCCGATCTTCCGCGATTTCATGAAGGGCGCGCTTGCCGATGCGCCGCCGACGCCGTTCCGCGTCGCGCCGGGCATCGAACTCATCCCGACCAACGCCGTCACCGGCCAGCCGACCAGCGCGGGCGATCCGAACATGATCCAGGAAGCCTTCAAGGCCGGCACCGCGCCGGGCGAGCCGAACGCGCCGGGCGCGGGCATCATCGGCGCTTCGGCGGCGGCGCAGACCCAGACCACGCCGGGCGACGTCGGCGAGGGCACGGGCGGATTGTACTGACGGGAATTTCGCCGTCACGGATTGCACCGACGCGGATTGTGCTGAGCCTAAGCCTTCTCTATATCCACCGCATGCGACCCGAAACCGAACGCGCCGTCGACGACATCCAGCAGGCCATCGCCCTGCTGAGGAGGCATCTTTGACTGGGATAAATCCCAACGCCGCCTCGACGAGCTGAACGCCAAGGCCGAAGACGCCTCGATCTGGAACAACCCGCAGGACGCCCAGAAGCTGATGCGCGAGCGTCAGAAGCTGGACAGCGCGATGTCGTCGGTGCGCTCCCTCGAGAACGAGCTCGCCGACGCGCTCGGCCTGATCGAGATGGCGGAGGCCGAGGGCGATGCCCAGATGGTGGCCGAGGGCGAGAAAGCGATCGCACCGCTTGCCCAGCGCGCCGAGCAGCTGCGGCTTCAGTCGATGCTGTCGGGCGAGGCGGACGGCAACGACACCTATCTGGAGATCCATGCGGGCGCCGGTGGCACCGAAAGCCAGGACTGGGCCGAGATGCTGTTCCGCATGTACACGCGCTGGGCCGAGCGTCACGGCTACAAGCTGCAGCTGATCGAGGAGAGCGAAGGCGAGGGCGCCGGCATCAAATCGGCGACTTTGCTCGTGAAGGGCCACAATGCCTATGGCTGGTTGAAGACCGAAGCCGGCGTGCATCGCCTGGTTCGAATCTCGCCGTACGATTCGAACGCGCGGCGGCATACCTCGTTCTCGTCGGTCGCGATCTTTCCGGTGGTCGACAACAGCATCAAGATCGAGATCAACGCCG